>CAXTOT010000012.1:0-86016 GCA_964245915.1 uncultured Lichenihabitans sp.
CGCCGCGCGTGAGATCGACCCAGAAATTGCCGATCGTCTTGGCTTCCGAGCGCGTAAAGGCCCGCACCAGCGCGAAGGCCATGGCAAGTCCCGTGGCGGCCGACACGAAGTTGTGCACCGTCAGCCCGGCCATCTGGGTCAGATGGCTCATCGTGGTCTCGCCACCGTAGTTCTGCCAGTTGGTGTTGGTGATGAAGCTGACGGCCGAATTGAAGGCGAGATCGGGCGCGACGCCATCGAACCCCTGAGGGTTGAGCGGCAAGTAGCCCTGCAGGCGCTGCAGGGCATAAAGGCTGAACAGGCCGGCGGCGCTGAACGCCAGCATGGCGAGCGTGTAACCGCGCCAACCCTGTTCGCGCTTCGGATCGACGCCGGAGAGCACATAGAAGCCGCGTTCGACGGGTGCCAGAACGGGCGTCAGGAACGTCCGCTCGCCGCCCATCACCCGGGCGATATAGGCCCCGAGTGGAACGGCGGCCGCCACCACGGCAACGAGGACGACAATGATCTGTAGCCAGCCCGTAACGGTCATGGCAGCACCTTCGCGAACCTTATCGGTGTCGCGCCTTCAAAAACGTTCGGGATGGATGAGGGTGTAGAGGAGGTAGAGGCCGAGCGCGGCCGCGACCACAAGGCCGGCAATGGGCTCCAGCATGGCGCCCTCACATCCGGTCGCAGGCGGCCGCATAGGCCGCCGTCAGCCCGAAAAGGGCCAGACCAAGAACAAGAAATGCAAGATCGAGCACGGGCGTTCACCAAGCGGCCGGGATGGCCGAGGCGCGTGTTTTCCCGCAAACTCAAGTAAACGGTCGATAGCGGGTTGCACGTCTGCGTATAAACAACGCGTAAACGACATTTGTCGCGGGGTGAGGCTTGGCAGCTGAGCCAGGACCGAAATCCGCGGCCCAACCCGATCAGCGGCGGAATTTTGCACTCTGTCTTGGAACGGCATCCGTCTTCAGGGATAAGGTGCGGGCAGACTCAATCTGGACGGCTTCCGCCGCATAGGACTTTGTGATGATCAAGGGTTCAGCTTTCGCAGCCACGGCATTGACCTGCCTCCTCGTCGTCGGACCCGCCACGGCGGCCCATAGGGTGCATCATGGTGCGAGACATAGGGTCCACCATCACCATTGGAGCAGGCTGGAGACGAACCGGCTCGGCGACGTGATCGTGACCGGCGGCTCCGGTTTTCATCGGTCCGACGTCGGCGTCATGGTGCCGGATTCCGTAGGCCCGAACTTCATCGAGTCGGGCCGCATGAGCCGCTCCGGTGTCGGCGGTGCGGACGGCATTTCCGGAAACGACTTGACCAATCGGTGAGGCTGGCTCTCGGCGACTTTGCACGCGCGACGCTGTCTATGCAGGGGGTCCCTTAACGGGGCGGGAGTGTTTGACCGGTAAAACCGCCCGATAGGTCGGGTGGCGTCATGGGTTTGCAATTCGGTTCCACTGGTCGCATTGGCTTGGCGGGCGTCTCGTCCGCCTGGATGAAAGCCGTCCTCGCGGTCGCCTTGTTGCTCATCTGCGGGGTCGTCGGCGTCCTTCTGTACGGGGCTCGCGGCGCCGAGTTGCAACGGGCTTCGACGGAAGCGTCCAATCTCTCCGCCGCCATCACGCAGGACCTCGCGCGCAACATAGAACTCTATGATTTGTCGATCCAAGGTGTGATCGAGGGTGTCACGCGGCCATCCGTGATGGCGGCCCCCAAAGACCTTCGCCAGTTGATCCTGTTCGATCGCGCCGCAACCGCCCCGTTTCTGGGCGCCATGCTGGTGATCGATACCGCGGGCAATGTGGTGCTCGACTCCGCCTCCATCGAACCACGCTCGACAAATTACAAGGACCGCGACTATTTCGAGGCGCATGCCAAGGCGAGTGACATCGGACTTTACGTCAGCCAGCCCCTGCAATCGCGGACAGATGGTCAATGGATCATGGCCCTCAGCCGGCGCGTCAACAACCCGGACGGGACTTTTGGCGGCGTCGTGGTCGGCACCCTTCGTCTTGAATATGTTCACCAGCTGTTTGCGCGGATGAAACTCGGCCGAAGTGGTTCGCTGACACTGTTCCGCACCGACGGAACCATCATGATGCGTGAGCCCTTCAATCCGGCGGACCTCGGCAGAAATCTACATCAATCCCGGCTGTTCGATTTGCTTCATGACGCACCGGGGGGCGAGTACCAGTCCAAATCGATTTTCGACGGCGTCCAGCGCCTCTTTCACTACCAGCGCGTCGGAGCGCTTCCCCTGGTGCAGACGGTCGGCTTATCACTCGACGACATCTACGCCGAGTGGTGGCACAAGGCGATCGGCATTTCTGCCGTTCTCATCGCTTGTTGCGCCATGATCGCGGCGCTCACGGCGGCCTTGAAGGCAGAACTCCGACGCCGGGCCGTGGCGGAAGCGGCGCTGGTGCTTCTTGCCGAAGAGGATGGGTTAACCGGTACCGCGAACCGGCGCCGTTTCGATAAGGTTCTTGCCGAGGAACTGAGCAGAGCCGTCCGGCATCGCACCTCCCTGTCGTTGTTGATGATCGATGCCGATCAGTTCAAATTGTACAATGATAGCTTTGGACACGTCGGGGGCGATCAGGCCCTGGCGGCGCTCGGGGCCTGCCTCAAGGCAAGGGCACAACGACCCGGGGATCTGGCGGCCCGCTATGGCGGCGAAGAGTTCGCCATCATTCTGCCTCACACGGACGCAAACGGCGCCATGGAGGTGGCAGAGGCTGTCCGTCGCGACGTCTTGGAGATGAACATCGCGCATCCCCGGTCAGATTTAGGCCGTTTCAGCGTCAGCGTGGGTGTCGCAAGCGTCGTACCCGGCGGGGTCGCCACGCCCAATGACCTGATTGCAGCGGCTGACGCCGCGCTCTACGCGTCGAAGACCGCGGGACGAAATCGCTCAACCCTGCAACAGCACGACCTCGAGGCCCAAGTCGCTTGAGGCGACCTAACTGTCGTCACGAGCACGATCCGCCTCGAGCCGTTCGCCAATGTTTCGGCGGTCGGGGCGCGAAGCCTCCTCCCGCGCACGCGGCGGCTCGCTTACCGTTACCGGGCGTTCGAGCCCGATCCGTTACGCCGCGCGGTCAGAAAGGGCGCCATGCCACGCCTGGCGAGTTCGTCCGCTCGTTCATTCTCGTCATGGCCGGCATGGCCCTTCACCCAGTGCCACGCCACCGTGTGGCGCTCGGCCGCCGCTTCGAGCCGCTGCCACAATTCGACGTTCTTGACCGGCTGGCGGTCGGCGGTCTTCCAGCCGTTCCTCTTCCAGCCGTTGATCCAGCCCGTCACGCCGCCCCGGACGTATTGGGAATCGGTGTGGACCTCGATGGTGCATGGGCGGGTCAGCGCTTCGAGCGCCATGATGGCGGCCGTCAGCTCCATCCGGTTGTTGGTGGTATCCGGCTCGCCGCCGAACAGCTCCTTTTCGGTACCTCCATAGCGCAAGATGGCGCCCCACCCTCCGGGACCGGGATTTCCCGAACAGGCCCCGTCGGTCCAGATCGTGACAGGGGCGCTCACAGGGTCGCGCCATAGGTGTGCGCGTCTTGGACGCCCTGGTGGAATTTGAGCTTGGCGCGATATTCAAGCGGGTCCTTTGGCTTCACCATGGCGCCCGGGGGCACGTTGAGCCAGTCCACCAGCCTCGTCAGCATGAAACGCAGGGCCGCGCCGCGCGCCAACACCGGCAGGGTTTCAATTTCGCGCGGCCCCAACGCACGCACGCTTTGATAGCCCTCCAGCAGCGCCCGGGCCTTCGCGGCCTGGAAATCTCCCGACGTATCGAAGCACCAGGCATTGAGGCAGATCACGAGGTCGTAGGCATAGGCGTCGGTACAGGCGAAATAGAAGTCGATCAGACCCGACAGCCTGCCTTCGAGGAAGAACACGTTGTCGGGAAACAGATCCGCATGGATGACGCCGGTCGGCAGATCGGCCGGCCAGTTGCGATGGAGAAAAGCGAGCTCGGCCTCGGTGTCGCGGACGAGGCCCGGCGCCACGTCATCGGCCCGGCTCCGTGCCGCCTCGAACAGCGTCGGCCAGGCGGTCAGCGACAGCGCATTGGCGCGCCGCATGGGGAAATCGGCCCCCGCCCTATGCAGACCCGCGAGCGCGCCGCCGAGAGCGCGGCAGTGCTCCGGTCCAGGCGATTTCATCCATACGCCGTCGAGAAAGGTCACGATCGCGGCAGGGCGCCCCACGAGTTCTCCCAGGGCGCGGCCGTCCCGGTTATGCACGGGCTGCGGGCAGGTGAGGCCCCGCGCGGCCAGATGTTCGAGCAGCCCCAGGAAGAACGGCAGGTCGGCCACGTTCACCCGTTTCTCGTAGAGAGTCAGGATGTAGCGCCCCGCCGTGGTCTGCAGCAGGAAGTTCGAATTCTCGACCCCTTCGGCGATGCCCTTGCACGAGCGCAGCTGACCCAGATCATAGGTGGACAGAAAGGCCGTGAGCGCCTCGGCGGAAACTTCGGTATAGACAGCCATAGGTGCCTTGGATGAGTGAAGGGTCGCGAGTCCGGACGGCCCTTCGAGACGAAGCAAACCGTAGACGCCGTCCATACACGAATTCGAGCATTCCAAAGAGGCCAAGGCTTTGTCCCGAGCCCTTGCGGGACGGAAGCCTATGACGATTGAAAAGATATCGGCCGTGACGGCGCGGCGCATCGCGCTGGCGGCTCAGGGCTTTGGCGAGCCACGCCCCGCCGGGGTGGACAGGCGGCGGATGAATCGTGTGCTTGGCCAGCTTGGGCTGGTGCAGATCGATTCAGTCAGCGCGGTTGTGCGCGCGCATTACATGCCGTTGTTCTCCCGTCTCGGTCCCTACCCGCGTCCGCTCCTCGAAAGCGCCGCCTGGGGCCGGCCCCGGACCCTTTTTGAATACTGGGCCCACGAGGCCTCGCTGCTGCCGGTCGCCGTGCATCCGCTGCTGCGCTGGCGCATGGACCGTGCAGCCTCGGGTCAGGGCGTCTATGGTCATGTGGCCGAGATCGCTCGCGACCAGCCGGCCGCCATCGAGACCATCTACGCCCGCATTGTCGCCGAGGGGGCGCTGGCCTCGTCGGACTTCGACGCCCCGCGCGGGGCCGGCGGATGGTGGGGCTGGAGCGACACCAAACGCGCGCTGGAATATCTGTTTTGGGCCGGCCGAATCACGACCGCGACCCGCCGAGGGTTCGAACGTGTCTACGATCTGCCCGAGCGGGTGCTGCCCGCCGCCATCCTGGGGCTGCCGACGCCACCGATCGAGGACGCCCACCGCGCGTTGATTCGGATCGCCGCGCGGGCACTCGGGGTCGCGACGGCCTCGGACATCCGCGACTACTTCCGGCTTGTCCCCGAGGATGTGCGTCCGAGACTCTCCGAACTCGTCGAGGCGGGCGAGCTGATTCCGGCCGCGGTCGAGGGTTGGGCCCAGCCGGCCTATCTCGACCCTGGCGCATGGCGCCCACGCCGGATCGCGGCACGCGCGCTGCTGTCGCCCTTCGATTCGCTGATCTTCGAGCGGTCGCGGACCGAGCGTCTATTCGGGTTCCGGTATCGGATCGAGATCTACACGCCGGCGGAAAAACGCGTGCATGGCTACTACGTCCTGCCTTTTCTGCTCGGCGACCGCGTCGTGGCGCGCGTCGATCTCAAGGCGGACCGTAAAACGGGCGTGCTCAGGGTGCTATCCGCCCATGCCGAGCCGGCCGCCCCGGACGAGACCGCCCCGGTCCTGATGGCGGAACTCGCCGCGATGGCGGCTTGGCTCGATCTCGACCGAGTGGAGGTCACGCCGGCAGGCGATTTTGGACCCCTGCTGGCGGCGGCAAGGTGACGCCGAGCAACACACTCCGTCTTGCGCGGGCTTGTCCCGCGTACCCACGCCGTCGTGCGGATCAGCCGAACAGATCGGGGCGCCGCAGCCGCAAGGTCTGCACCATGGCGAGCGTGCGCATGTCGGTGAGCTGGTTGGCGTCGGCGAGCCGCGCGAGTTCCGCGAGCGGCATCTCGACCACGGTGATGTTCTCCTGCTCGTGCGCGAGTCCGCCGCCGGGGCCGGTGCGGTTCTTGCTCGAATAGGCGCCGAGGAACAGCGACATCCGTTCGGTGGAAATGCCCGGCATCGACCAGATGGTGCCGAGCGAGTCGAGCCCCGAGAGTTCGACCCCCACCTCTTCCATGGCCTCGCGCCGGGCCGCGGCGTCAGGCGCCTCGCCCGCGTCGATGAGGCCGGCCGGCGCCTCGATCACCATCTCGGGTTCGCCCAAATACATCACTGGGGCACGCGGCAATTTGACCAGCAGAGCGACCCGGCGCTCGGCATCATAGGGCAGCACCGCGCAGCCTGGCCCATGGTCCTCGATGAGGCGTGTGAACCGCGCGCCGTCGTCGCCCCTCATGTGGGCGGTGAGGAGCTGCAGCCAACCCTTGTAGGCGGTTTCGATCCGTTCGATCACGACCGGCATGACGCGTCCTCAGTGAGTCGCGAAGGCGCGGGTGGCGGCTTCGGCCGCCGTCCTGCCCGATCTCAGCGATCCTTCGATGGTGGCGGGCAATCCGGTCGCGGTCCAGTCGCCCGCCAGGAACAGATTGGCATGCGTCGTTACGGGCCCAGGCCGCAATTTGTCCTGCTCGGGCGTGGCCGCGAAGGTGGCCCGTTTTTCACGGATGATCTGCCAGCGCGGCAGGGTTTCGGGCAGCCCCGTCACCTGCGCGACCTCGCGCCACAACAAACGCGCCAAGTCTTCGCGCGGCATGTCGAGCAGCCGGTCGGCGTCGCTCACCGTGACGGACAGGCGCCCCGGAAAACGGAACAGCCATTCGGCCGTCGAATTGATCATGCCCAGCATGTTGGGCAAAAGCTCGGGCGGCTCGATCAGATAGTGGGCATTGGCGATCGAGCGGAATTCGGTGGGTACCGTCAGGCCGGGAACCAGCAGGCCCGCGACTGGTGCCGTGACGGCGAGGATGACCTGATCCTGCGGCCCAAGCTCGATGGTGTCGTCGCCAAGGTCGAGGTGGCTGACGCGGCCTTCGGCGAATTCCAGGCCGCGCAGCCGACGATCGAAACCGACCTCGATGCCGCGCGCCTTCAAGGTCGCGAGCGCGGGGTCGATGAAGGCCTCGCCCAGACCATCGGCCGCGATCAGCGGGATGCAGGCATCGCCGCCCTTGGCGAGCGTCTCGCGAAAAACGGCCCCGGCGAGCGCCGCGGAGGAGATTTTGGGTTCGGTGTTGAGGGACGCAACCAATAACGGATGCCACAGGCGGTCGTAAAGCAGCCCGCTGCAGGGCATTGCCTCGGCGATGGTGGCGTCACCCTTGACGTTCATCAGCTTGGCGAGGCCGAGATAATCGGTCCACCTTGTGCCCGGAACCCGCCTGGACGGCACGCAGACCCACCAGGGCACCGGCCCCGGGTTGGGCCTCACCTGCCAGCGCTCGTCGTTGGCGAGGTCCACGAAATCGAAGGCCGCGCTGTCGGGCGCCGCCAGTTTGTCCTCGGCCCCGATCGTCCGGAGATGGTCGTGCACGGCCGTATTGCCGGACAGGACGAGGTGATTGCCGTTGTCGATGGTTCGCTCGAGGGTCGCGTCATAGTAGGAGCGGCAGCGCCCGCCGGCGTGCCGCGCCGCCTCGTGGACCACAACGCGTCGCCGACCGACCTCGAAGGCGAGCGCCGCCGCAAGTCCGGACAACCCCGCCCCGATCACGTGGACCGTGCCTTGCGTCATCAAAACAGTCCGTGCCGCGCGACGGTCAGCACCAGCCGAAGTTTCGCCACCCGAGCCCTTGCCCGAGGCGCCGCAAAGCCGCGTGCTTCCAATTTGTCGAGGATCATGCGGTAGACCACAGCCATGATTCGTGGCGCCTTGGTGGCGGCTCTGGGCTGCGCCGCCATGATGGCATCCGCCGCGTCGAAATGTTGGCGCGCCCTGGCCAGCAAGGGGGCGCAGACCGCCCCGAGCCTTGGATCGGCGATCGTAGCCACGGGATCGGTGACATGGATGCCGGCCGCGTCCAGCAATTCCCGCGGCAGGTAAAGCCGGTTCATGCCGGCGTCCTCGTCCACGTCACGCAGGATGTTGGTCAGTTGGAGCGCGCGTCCGAGATGGTGCGACAGCGCGATGCCGGGCTCCCGCGCCATGCCGAAGATACGCACCGACAAGCGTCCGACCGCGCTGGCGACGCGGTCGCAATAAAGGTCGAGCGTCGCCTCGTCGGGTGCCTGGATATCGGCCACGGCATCCATCTGCATGCCGTCGATCACGGCCAGAAAATCGTCGCGTGCAAGGTCGAACGGCTTTACGATGGTGGCCAAGGCCGACGTAAGGCTCGTCGTCCGGCCAGTGGCGTAAAGCGCCTCAATGTCCCGGCGCCAGACCTCCAGCTCGGCGAATCGCTCGTCCCGCGCGCCACCCTCGTCGGCAATGTCGTCGACGGCCCGGCAGAAGGCGTAGATCTCGAACATCGCGTCGCGCTGGGCACGCGGCAGGATCCGCATCGCGGTGTAGAAGTTGCTTCCCGAAGCCCGGGCCGCGGCGGGAGGGCTGTGGTCCGGCATCGCGCTCACGGCCGCATGGCCCCGGCGCGCGCGGTCCCGCCCGAAGACCCCCATCCGAGCTTCTGGCCCGCGACCTTCAGGCAGCCCAGGATTGCGACGCCGAGCATGGCGGGCTTGCTGAGGTGGACGCGCTGGCTCAGCGGATCGTGAGTCCCCAGAATAGCCGTCAAACGTCGTGCCAGGGCCGCGATGCTGGCGATCTCCATGCTGAGGCGAAAATCCGTGATCTGGCCAGGCAGGCTCGCCCCATCGTCGAGCAAGCGCTCGCTGCGCCGCGCAAGCTCGCGCAAGCAAAGTTGCAGGGCGGGGGAGGCTTTTGGGATCGCAAGCGCCTCGACCCCGAGACCAGCCTGATGAAGCATGTCGAGCGGGATATAGACACGATCGAGATCGCGGTAGTCCTTGCCGCAATCTTGCAGGTGATTGATGATCTGCAGAGCCGCGCAGATGGCGTCCGAGGCCGGCCAGGTCGTCTCGCTCTGCCCGTGGACGTCGAGCACGTAGCGGCCGACCGGCATGGCGGACAGGCTGCAGTAATGGATGAGTTCGCCCCAGTCGGCGGTGCGGTTCTTGACAACGTCGAGCCGGAAGGCGGCCAAAAGATCCTGCGCGTGTTTCGGCGACAGGGCACGCTCGGCCAGCACGGCGCGGAGCGGCAGCGCCACGGCCTCGCGGTCAGAACGGCCGAGCAGTGAATCCTCCAGCGAGTCGAGCAGCGCGATCTTCTCGTCCGGCCGCAGGGTCGCATGGTCGGCCACGTCGTCGGCGGCGCGCACGAAGTCATAGAACGCCATGATGGCGGGCCGATGCCGGGCCGCGATCAGGTGGGACGCGACCGGAAAATTCTCGTCGGTATGGGTCTTGCCCGACGCCACGTCGGCGGAAGTGGTCATGAGCGTGTCGGCATGGGGCGGCTCAGCCCTCCCTGAGGGTTTCTCACGGCGCCCTTCTACCCTCGACCGCTCAGCGAAGATAGCCCGCCTGCCGGAACCAGGCGATGGAGTCGGCAAGAGCTTCCCGGTAGGGCCGCGCCGTGTAGCCGAGTTCGGCTTCCGCCTTGGCGGAGGTGAAGAACATCTTGTATTTGGCCATGCGCAAGGCGTCCACCGTCGCGAAGGGCTCGCGTTTGGTCACGCGGGCCACGGCCTCGGCCGCATAGGCGAACGGGAAGATGGCCTGACGTGGCAGCTTGACGGTGGGCGCCTTGCGACCCACCAGGGCCGCGATATCGGCCAGCATGGTGCCGAGGCCGACATCCTGGCCGCCGAGAATGTAGCGTTCGCCGATACGGCCTCGGCGCCAGGCCGCCAGGTGCCCGGACGCCACGTCATCGACGTGGACGAGGTTCAGGCCGGTGTCGATGAAGGCGGGCATGCGGCCGCTGGCGGCCTCCACGATGATTCGCCCCGTCGGAGTGGGCTTGATGTCGCGCGGGCCGATCGGGGTCGATGGCAGTACGATCACGGCCGGCAGATCGTTTTCGGCCACCATGCGTTCGACCAGCCGCTCGGCGAGCGTCTTGGATCGCTTATAGGCGCCGATCGCACGCGCCGGATATTGAGGTGCGGTCTCGTCGACGGGATGGCCGTCATGGCGCAGGGCCAGGGTTGCGACGCTGCTGGTATAGACGATGCGCTCCAGCCCCGCCTTGCGGGCGGCCTCCATCACGACCCTCGTGCCCTCGAGGTTGGCACGGACGATATCCTCCGGGTCGGGCGCCCAGAGGCGGTAATCGGCCGCGACATGGAACAGATGGCCGACCCCCGCCATGGCACGCGCCACCGAAGCGGGATCGCGCATGTCGCCCTCGATGAGATCGAGCGGAAGCCCCTCGAGATTGCCGCGCGGGCTGCTGGACCGCACGAGAGCCCGCACGCTGTGACCCGCCGCGATCAAGGCTCGAGCAACCGCCGAGCCGACGAAACCCGACGCCCCGGTGACGAGGATGGCTTCGCGGCTCACAAAGCCCCTCGCGCGTGACGCCGATCCGTCCGTAAATGCGCCGTTGGCCCGACTTCGAACCATCGGCGCTTGTCGTGGGGAAGGGGCATCATGCGGCTCTGGCTGTCGGGCATGGTGGGCTGGCTACCGGCTTGGCCGGAACAACACAAGCCCCGGTCGCCGATCGCCTCAGGTCACCAGTCCTCCCGCGCGGGTTCGACGATCTCGACCTTGAAATCGGTTCCCTCCCAATGTTCCGGGTCGCTCCAGAAGATGGTGAACACCAATTGGCTCCCGATCGGGAGCGCCGAAACGTCCAAAACCGCGACGTGGATGTGGAAGCTCGTGGCCCAGGTGTCGGTGTCCTGCTTTTTGGCCCAGGCATCGGTCGACCAATGCACGCGGGCGGGCGCCAGAAGCTCGACCCGCAGCTTGCGGCCCGCGTCGATCTTGCTGGCGCGGCTGTTGAACCGCCAGATCGTCAAGTCCGAGCCCCGCGGCCCCGCCTGATAGCGTCGCGCCACCTGGGGCGGCGTGTCGAAGACCTTGCCGTCGCGCAGCGACCGCAGCAGCTTGATATGCTCGCCATGGGCCCAGACGAGCGGCATGGCGGAGCCGGATGGCTTTCCCTTGATCAACTCCCGCTCCGGGATATCGTCGCTTTCCCAGATCTGTTCGGGAAGGAAGCCGCTGGCATTGGCGGATTTCTCGAGAGTGTGCAGCAGGCGACGGGCCTCGTCGACGTTACCCGCCGCCAGTTCATAGTGGGCTCGTTCACCCGTCATCAGGGGCCAGGCCCGGCCGATCCCCGTACCGTCGAAGGGCGAGCCATCGGCATGCTCGCCGTAGCCATCCTCGTTGTAGCGGTACCAGAGCGGGCCTTGCGGCAGCTCGACCTTGAGATGGCGGTCGATGACCCTGACGGTGTTCAGGATGCGAGGATCGAGGGGGGAACGCAGCCCGAACCGCACCAGGGCCAGAGCGTCTGGACTGACGATCTCGGCCGCGAGGTGGCGGATCTTGTCGGGTCCGACGTTCTTGATGTCGATCGCGCCCGCGACGGGCCGCTCCGTTTCGGACGTGCCGGATGGCGCTATACGAACGTAATAGCCCGAAACCCCGGCCTCACGCGCAAGTTCGGTTCCGGTGGCGTAGGTCCAGCGCTCGATCGAGGCGTTCCACAGGTCGGCCGTTTCCAGCAAAAAGCCCGCATCTTCCGAATGGCCGAGCCGTTGCGCGATCTCGGCTGCGAGCACCAGGGCCGCGATCTCGACCGCCAGGGTGAAGGGCGAGTAGCCGCCGTCCTCTTCCCAGCGGTCCTGACCGGTCGCGGGCCCGTTGTGGATAAGATAGCGCGCGGCGTGGCGCACCATCGGCCAGAAGCGCGCCATGTCGCCGTCGCTCAGCGCGCCTTCGCTAAAGGCCTGCTCGACGAGGAGGATGGGAAAGGCCGTCTCGTCCATCTGGATGCCGTTCCAGTAGGGTAGGCCGTCAAGCCACATGTTCTGTGGCCAGTGGCCGTCCTCCTCCTGGGTGGTCTGGAGATAGGTGAGGACATGACGCGCCTCGGCATGCGCCCCCATGGCCAGCAGCGAGGTCGCGGATTCGACGAGATCGCGCGGCCAGACGAGGTGGTAGCCCCCGAGATCGCCGTCGCCCTTGCTGGAGCCCCAGGGGATCGAAAGGCTGGCGATCATGCCGCCCTGAAAGGCTTTGGCCTCGTGGGTGCGGAGTACGGCCGTCGAGACCCGATAGGGATCGGGAGCCCCGTCGGGCCCCAACCCACGATCGAGGGGCAGAAGCGTGTTTTGCCATTCCCGCCAGCCCGCCACATAGGCCGCCTCGGCAACGTCGAAGCCGTCCATGATCGAACTGCGCGCCCGGAACGCAGCCTCGAACATGTCCCGGCCGAACCCGATGGCCAGCACGATTTCGTCGTCGTCGCGAAAATCGAGTTCGCCGCACATCGCCACATTACCGTCGGCTGCGCGCGTGAAGCCGTCCTTGAGATGGAGATCACGCTTGAGCAGCGTGTAGCCGTCGCTCGCCGACACAAAGCCCACTGAGGTGGAGCGAAACGGCACCGAGGCCGCGATCGCCATCGTGAGGCCCTTGCCGCGGGCCACCAGCATGCGCCAACCCTTGATGACCTCGATCGTCGCCGTGTTATGCGCACCCGCGTTGACCAGATGGGGCGCGGCCAGCGCAAAGACGCGATAGTCCGCTCGAGTCCCCTCGAGCGCCCGGAAGCGGATCTTCTGCAGCATCACGTCGCGGTCCGGGTCCGAGACGAGCCGCTTCTCGATCACGTAGCGACCGTCGCGACTGCGATTGTTGAGCACGTAACCGGGAACGCCATCGGAAATCTGCCGCACGCGGCTGTCGGTGTCGCGCTTTTCCTCCGAAAAATAGCTCTTGCCATCCGTGACGATGAGACCGAGGTCACGCAGGCAGGCCTCGTCATGGCGGGGAAAGTAGATCTCGTTGAGGATGCCGTGGCTGAGCGTGAACGCGATCCGGCTCAGGCCAGGAAGCGCCTTGCCGACCCCGGTCTTGGCGCTGGTCGTCCAGCGGGGCGGGCTGCCCGGATGGCCAGGGGCGTCAAGATAGTCCGTCATCAACGTGTCCTTCGACCGGGTGCGGCGATTCGATCACCGTGGGCGCGCCATACAAACATGCCGATCAAGCCTAGGTGCGGGTGACTTCGGCAGGATGACACCGGGACGTATCAGGGATGTTCCAGCCAGGCGACCAGGAGCGAGACCGTGACGAGCGACAGGACGGTCGAGAACAGAATGGTCCGCGAGGTGTCCGCCGCCTCGAGGTTGTAGAGCTTTGCGAGCATGAACGGCCCCGTGCCGGTCGGCAAGGCGCTGAGCAGCAGGGCCGCATGCGACCAGAGTGCCGGCATGGCGAACAGTTTCAGGGCGAACAGCGCCGTCACGGCGGGCTGGACCAGCAGTTTCAGGCTGACGAGGCGTACCACCGTCATGGCGTCGCCGCGCTCGGGCTTTTGGGCCAGGAACAGCCCGATCGTCACCAGGGCGCATGGGCTTGCTGCGCTTCCCAGCAGGGTGGTGAAGCGCAGCACTGGCGCCGGCAGAGGCAGGCCCGTGGCGGCATAGATGGTGCCAAGCAGGGGCGCCAGCAGGATCGGGTTGCCGATGAGCGATCGAGCCACCTTGCCACCGACGCGCCGCCAGCCCGTGCCGGCCTGCAGATCGAATTCGATCAGCGCGATCGAGACGGCGAACAAGGCACATACCGTGAGCAGTGTCGCCATGATGACCATCGGCAATGCAGCATCGCCGAACAAGGCCAGCGCGAGCGGGATACCCATAAATCCCGTATTGGCGTAGGCGGCATCGAGCCCTTCGATGCTCTTGTGGGCGAGCCGATGCCCTGTTCGTCGATCGAGAAGGAACGACAGCAGGTAAGTGACCGCCGCGCCGCCTCCAAACGCAAACAGGAAACTCGAGGGTCCGAGCGAGCCGGTCTGAACTTGCGCCATCGCTTGGAACAGCAGGGCCGGCAACGCCAGCCAGACCACGAAGATATTGAGGCTGTCGGTGGCGGCGGATCCCAGGATTCCGCTTCTTCCGCAAAGATAACCGCACAGGATAAGGGCAAAGATCGGTAGAACCGCCGAAAGAACGAGGTTCATCCGGGCCTCGAATTTGCGTCAAGCCGGGCCCGTCCTGGTGCGTCCTGGCGTGATGGTGTCGAAACGGCCCGCCGTGTAGTGTTCCGCATCTGCAACACCTTCCCGGCCGTGACACAGGGCTTGGAGCCGAAACCGTTGTGCCGCGTTGTAAACAGAGGTTCGCGCAGGCCCCTTTCGCTGCAGGCCCAGCGTCGCTGGCAGCTCCGCTCGGCAGGCTCGGACCCTGTGGCAGCAGAACGCGTAATTCCGACCCGGCGGGACGGTGATAATGTTCGATTCCCGCGGTTCGAGCCGGGACACGGGCCAGGGAGAAGCCAATGCGTATTCTGCTCGTCGAAGATCACGAGGAGATTTGGGACTTCCTGTCTCGTCGGCTCAAGCGGCGGGGCTTCGAGGTGGTGCTCGCCGTCGACGGCCAAGAGGGAGTCGACAAGGCTGGAGCCGAACACCCCGACCTCATCCTCCTCGACATGAATCTGCCCATCATAGATGGCTGGACGGCCGCGGGTTTGATCAAGGCCGCGCCCACGACGGCCCATATCCCAATCATCGCGCTGACCGCACATGCCATGTCGGGGGACCGGGAGAAGGCGATCGCGGCGGGTTGCGACGATTACCATCCCAAGCCGATCGACTTTCCCAGACTCCTCGTCCAGATCGACATTCTCACCGCCGAAGGGACGCAGCCCGGATCGGAAGCGGCCGGAGCCGACGATCCGGGCTAAGCGGACCGGCCCGGAGTGCACGGATCGACGTCGATCCGTGCAACTAAGCGGCGCCAGACCACACGCGGCAGTGTCGGCCAAGTCCTCGTTGGCGTCAGGCCGCGTTTTTGACGCTGCGCGGACGGCCTCGCTTGCGCGGCGCTTCTGCCGGGGCTGCGGTCTCGGGGGCGGCGCTGCGGGCACTAGCGGCTTGCGAAGGGGCTGTATCCTCGGCGGCCTCGTCGCGTTTGCGACCCAGGCCCATTTGGCGGGCCAAGTTGGAGCGAGCCGACGCATAGGCGGGAGCCACCATGGGATAATCCCGGTTCAAGCCCCATTTGGCGCGATACTCGTCCGGCGACATGTTGTAGGCGGTGCTCAGATGCCGCTTCAACGATTTGAATTTCTTGCCATCTTCCAGGCAGATGATGAATTCGTCCGTGATGGATTTCTTCACGGGAACGGCTGGCACCTTGTTTTCCGAAACCGGCTCTTCAGTCTTCAGTTCCGACGCCTTGAGCAAGGACGTGTGTACCGCCTCGATGATCGAGGGCAATTCGCTCGCTCGAACCGCGTTATTGCTCACGAAAGCCGACACGATGTCGGCTGTGATTTGAATGTAGTCGGCGTTAGCAGTTGATTCGCTCATCGCGGTCTCCTTGTGTCAAAGACGAGATAAGCGGACTAGACTTGGCGCGCAAGCTAAAGCAACCTTTAGTCGCGTCAGATATGTCAGTTTCCCCCAAAATGTGAAACAGGTTTAATAAATCGCCGGGCTTTTGCCGGTCGCGGCGCCACGGTGAAAGCCCACGCGGGCTCAATGGATAGGCTGCTCCGGGTACCCTCGAAGCGGGCATGCTCCCGGCCACCGCATAGGATGGTACCACCACCCCGGCTCGAACGGGGGACCTCTAGATCCACAATCTAGCGCTCTAACCAACTGAGCTATGGCGGCTTCCAAGGCCGCTGATCTAGAAGCAAACCCCGGCAAGTGCAAGGCCATCCTGAGCTTGCGGATCGAGCTCGGTGCTAAAAAAAAGCCGCCCGAAGGCGGCATGAGGCGGCTTGGACGGCGAACGTTCAAGCTCGCGCGTAAACAACCGAGGATAGAATGTTATTGCCCGTCAGTGGCGCTGTGCACGGTGGACTGAGCCGCCGTCTGCATGGTCGAGCCGAGTTGCTTGGCTTGTTCCTGGATGGTGGTCATCTGAGTGCGCAGATATTCGGACTGCAGCGAAAGAACCTCCTGGATATCCTTGGCGCGGACCAGGCGCTGGGCGTGGTCGAAGGCGGAGCGGATGTTTTCTTCCGCGAAGCTGATGGCCTTGGTGCCAACCGCCTTGGCGTTCGACTGGACCGAGCTCGCGGTTTCGTCGGCTTGGCCGGCGGCCTTCTGGGCCGCGCCCACGAAGCCCTCGAAAGCCTTGCGGGCCTGGTCGACGCTCTTTTCAGCGAAATCGCGCATTTCGTTGGGGATCTCGTAGTTCGAGGGTGTCATCACTACTCCGTTGGTGCGATTGGCCAGCCGAGAGTCCGGCGTGCCTGGGTCTCTCCCGCGACGAGCATAGCATCGACGCACACGCGATATAGGGACGCCTTTATTGCACTGCAACACAATTGTGCAATGCAGCAAGAAATTCCCCTGTGAACCGCCGGCGCACGCCGGGATATCGGAAGGGGTGGGTCGTTGCCAATCGGGCTAAGGATTTGTTAAGCATGCATGTTCGGCTTGGCGTGAGGCTGCGGCGCCCGTCGCTTGTGGGACCAGCACTGCGCGGGATGGATGCCGCAGACAGGAGCGGATTGTCGTACGATGAGCTCAACCCCGATCCAGCCGGATTTGACCAAGCAGGAAGTCTGCGAGGCGGTGTCGACCGCGACGATGGTCAAGGAGGCCGCATCGCGGGACGCCGTTCTGCTTGCTGCAGGCGATCCTTTGCGGGTGTTCTGGGCCAATGACGCCGCGTCTGTTGCGTTCGGGACCACCGACCCGGCCGCCTTGTCGCAGAAGCTCTTCTTCGGTGAACGCTTCGGCGGTTCGTCCGTCTTGCTTCGTCACCTTCCGCTTGAAGGCGCGCGGCGCTTGGTGCGCCTGCGCGTCGTCCGAGGTTTTCGAACCCACACGGTGACAGTGTCGGTTGGCCGATCGAGGCTTTCCACCGGGCGTCCTCTCTACACGCTCGTGGTTCCCTTGCAAGAGGCGGGCGAGGAGCGTGGCATCGAGCCGAATGCAGCCACTCCGGATCTCCCCCGGCAGGTTGAGCCAGCTGTGGGCGCGCTCGATCCAGCGGCCCTCGTCCCCAGTTTGGAGGGTGCGGAGACGGCGATCGATCCGCAGGGCGGGGAGGCACCGGCCAGCCGGTTTTTGTGGCGAACCGACGCGCATCACCACGTGCTGGAGGTGTCGGGCCGCCACCCCGATCTGCATGGAATTACGGACGGGGCATTGATCGGACAGTCGCTGCCGAACTTCTTGGCCGAACGCGGGTGCGATCCCGAAGGCCTGCTGACCCCGGCCTTCGAGGGCCGTCGGACCTGGAGCGGGTTGAGCCTCGCTTGGCCGATCGAGGGGAGCGCTTTGGTGGCGCCCGTCCTGCTGGGAGCCGTACCGCTGTTCGATACCTTGCGGCGCTTTCAGGGCTTCCGCGGGTTCGCGGTTGCGGATTTCACCCGGCCTGTGCCGGCGCGGAAGTCCTCGACCGCGCCCAAGCCTGATACCAAGCCGGAAACAGACGCCCGCAACGACACGCGCCAGGCTGCTGAAGCCCTTCCCGGAAAGGGCGACACGCCAGGGCCGATCCTCGCCCTAGCGCCGGATCCCGCACCGCCGGGTTCTGTCCCGGACTCTCGCAGCATTTCGTCGTACGCTGGCGACCTGAGCCAATCTGGCCTGGATCACGAAAGCGCGGCTGCATCGCCGGAGCGAACCGACCACGCGAGTTCGCCCGCCACGGCTGCGATCGAGGCTCAAACCCTCAGTGAGCCAAGCCCTCCCCTCGATCGCGGCCCCATGGCCGAGGAGGACGATGTTTCTGCACCTTTCCGCATGGATCAGGAACAGGCCGCGTCCGCCGAGCGCCAGACCTCCGAGCCGAGCCCGATCGGGACCTCGGATCCGCAATCCTCCAAGGTCGTTCGACTAAGGCCCTATCAATCGCTCGTCCCCTACCCGCAGTCCCCTCCTGGCGCCTTGGGCCAGGCCACGGGGCAGGTTCGGGCCACGATGGGCCCGCACGATCTGTCCTCGGTCGAGCGCTCGGCCTTGCATGAGATCGCGCGCGCGCTCGGGGCGCGGATGCCGCCGGGCGATGCTTCCGAGCACGCCGCAGCTGGTTCGGCATCGCCACTGCAGACCGAGGCGCAGCCGGTCGCGGCGGCCCATCCGGTCGTGGTTGGAGCCCAGATTCTCGATGGGCTACCGATTGCGGTCTGGTTTTGCGAGGAGGGTGGAGTGTGCGGCGCCAATCGCGCCTTCCTGGATCTTACGGGTTATGGCTCGGCGGAGGCGCTGGCCCAGCAAGGGGGGATCGAACATCTGCTCGGCGGGTCGAGCCTTGCAGCTGTTTCGGATGGGTCGGAAGACCGTGCTTTTTCGATTCTGGACGCTTCGCGGCAATCGATTTGGGTCGAGGGGCGCGGCACGGTGCTGGTTGTGGATGGGCGCCGGATCGATTTCCTGACCATGAAGCGAGCACAGCACCGGTCCCATGTGGACGGCCGGGAGGATGCGGACCGCCGCGACTCCGATGACGAAGGGCAGGTGATGAACGCGGCCGCAGACGCGCTGGCGATCTTCGATGAGGACGGGCGACTGCTTCGGCTCAACCGAGCTGGCGAGCGGCTGTTCGGCTATACCGAGCACAATATCGTCGGTGAAACCCTTTCGACCTTCCTTGCTCCCGAAAGCCGGGTGATCGCGTCGGCCATGGTGGCGGGCTCGAAGGCGGGCCAGGATAGCGAGGCGAATGCCGCCGACCTCATGGGGCGCAAGGCCGATGGGACCGTCATCCCGCTGCGCATGTCGGCTCGACGCTTGACGCCGGACAAGCTTTGCGTCGCCTGGACGGACCGCAGCGAGGTCGTGGGTCTGAGGCAGGACCTGGCGCGAGCGCGAGAGGACGTCGACCGGCTCGATGGCGCGAAGTCGGATTTCCTGGCCAAGCTGAGCCACGAGCTCCGGACGCCTCTCAATGCCATCCTCGGCTTTGCCGAAGTGATCCTGGATGAGCGGTTCGGCCCGGTCGGCAATCACCGCTATCGGGACTACATCCGCGACATTCACGAATCGGGAAGGATGGTGCTGGCCCTTGTAAACGACCTCCTCGACCTGTCCAGGATGGAGGCCGGCCGCCTCGACATGAGCGTTGCGGCCGTCGACGCCAATCGCATCGTCAGCGAATGCGTCAGCCAGTTGCAAGCCGTGGCGCACCGCGAACGTGTCATCATGCGGATGTCCCTGCCGCCGCGCCTCCCCGCGGCTCTGGTGGATGAGCGTGCCTTTCGGCAGGTGATGACAAACATCCTATCCAATGCGGTCAAGTTCAACGAGCCCGGTGGTCAGGTCATCGTCTCGACGGCCGTCAATGAGGCGGGTTCCATAGCGGTGCGGGTGCGCGACACGGGAATCGGCATGTCGGACGCGGAGATCGCATCCGCGATGGAACCATTCCGCCAGATAGCCACCACGAAACCGGGCGCCGGCAATGGTCTGGGCCTGCCGATCACCAAGGCCCTGGTCGAGGCCAACCGGGCCACCATGTCGATCAAGAGCCGAAAGCACGAGGGAACCCTCGTGGAGATCCTGCTTCGAGCCGAACGGGAGCCGATGCGGGTTCCCGCGGCCTGACCGTTAGTTCTGCGTCAGGGTGGCGGGATCGGCACGCGCTTCGGCCGGCGCCCCGACGGTGTCGATGCTGTACACGTCATCGCGGAAATTCGCGACGCCATCGCCATTGGCCCATCCGGTGAGATAGACCCAAGCGACCGGCACGGGTTTGCTGAGACGAACTTCCTCGTGCTGGCCTTCGGCGATCTTCGCCTCGATGGCCTCGCGGCTCCACATTCCGTCGGGCGCCCCGAGGCTATCCTTCAGCAGCCAGGCCGCGAGATCGTAAACACCCTGGACGCGCACGCAGCCATGCGAAAGGAAGCGGTAGTCGCCGCCGAACAGGTGTTTTGACGGCGTGTCATGCATATAGACCGCGAATTTGTTCGGCATGTTGATGCGGATCGAACCGAGCGAATTGGCTTTGCCAGAGTCTTGCCGCAGCGTGTAGTTGACGGCCCTCTGGCTGTTCCAGTCGATCGAGGCCGGATTGACCACGGCTCCGGTATTATCGAGCACCTTGATCTTTTCCCGCGCCAGATAGCTCGGGTCCTTCTGCATCTTCGGGATGATTTCGTTCTTGATGATCGAGACTGGAACCGTCCATGTCGGGTTCAGATTGACCGCCACCGCCTTGGCATCGACCTCGGGGGAGGCATGCTCAGCGCCGCCGACGATCGCCACGTAGCGATGCACGACCTGCCCGTTCTCGACAGCCTCCACGGAGGCCGACGGCAAATTGACCACCACATAGCGGTCGCCGAACGCGAAATTGCGGCCGGCGAGCCTTTGGGCGCTGGACGCGAGTTCGGTGAATCGGGTGCGCGCGGGAACGTTGATGGCCTTCAGGGTAGCGCCCGCCACCACGCCGGTCTGCTTCAGCCCGTGCCTGACCTGGAACTGTTTCACGGCTTCGGTCAGATCGGAGGTCCAGCGCGTGTCGAACATGCTTGGCGTGTCCTGCGCCGACACCGCGGCTCCGGCGCGGGCAGGGGCGGTCAAGTCACCCTCGATAGCGAGCCGCAGACGTAAGGTTGCAACCGGACGTCCAGTGCTGTGCGGCGAGAGCGGCCCCGCAATGACGGGCCAACCGCCGGCATCCGCAATGGCGGCGTAGCGTTCCGAGGCTTTGGCGGTGGCGAAAAAGGTCTCCGGCGTGAGGCTCGGGGTGGGGTCGGTCGACAGCGCGGTTTCCAACGCTGGCACAGGCGGAGCTTTTCGCCGGGGTTTGATGGCGGCGGCGAGCGGCGGCGTCACGGGCGCCGAGTTGGCGGGCGGCGGCGCGACGGCACCCGGAATAGTCGGCTGCGCGGGAAGGGCCGGCGGCGGAATCAGCGTGGTCGCGCTCGCTCCGGCCGGCGGTGAGGCGGGGGCAGGACTGGTGGGCGGAGCGGCGGCGGGCGGCGCCACGACAGGGGCTGGCGACGCGGATTGCGCCCAACTTGTACCCGACCCGGAGAATCCACCGAGGCCGCCGAGAAGAGCCGCGAGTGCGACCGAAGCCGACCAAACGCTCGAGCGATGCGCGAAACTTCTCATTCTCTCGTGTCCGCAATCGACAGTGCAAAGCAGGCTAAAGCCAGGATGCGGAAGGGATCCGCATCCTAGTGGTATACCGAGCCTTGTCGGTCACGGATAAGATTGCATTAAGGTGGTTCCGTGACGGACCAATAAACCGGAGAGCTGTGACTTATTGAGCAGGCGTGGTCGAGGTCGGTGCCGTGGTGGAGGGGGCTGCAGCCGGTGCGGTGGTGGATGCCGCGGGCGTCGTAGCGGCGGCGGGCGCGGGTGGTGTCGCGGCAGCACTGGAGTCCGGTGCCGGCAGGTCGGTGACCTTGAGGGCGCTGAACTTCCAGGTGTCGACCTGATCCTTTTCGGACTGTGCCCGCATCCCGATCTGGCCACCGCCATCCGGCGCCTGGCCCTTCACGGCCTCGAATTTGCTGTCGTTGATGTAGGTGGTGATGGTGTCGCCCCGGGTCTCTACCTGCAGCACGTTGGTCTTGCCGGCCTCGCGCATGATCTTGGTGTTCTGGCGCCACGGAATGATATCGATCCACTTGCCTTTGACCTTGCGGGTGATCTCCGCATAGCCGCTCGGCGTGATCATGAACATGTAGTAGTTGTCGTAGTCCTGGGCCCAGAAGATTTGGCCCGCCATGGTGTTATCGGAGTTGGCCACGATGTTGGGCATGCGCACGCTTAGACAGTAGTCAGCGTCCGTGAACAGCACGCCCTTGTAGATCAGCAGGTTGGAAATATCTGGCTGGGCTTTGACCTTGACCTTGCCGTCCTCGACCGCGACGTCGGGGGTATCGAGACCCCAACTCGCGTCGACCTCGCGAAAATTGTCGCTGAACAGTGTCTTTTGGCCCTTACAGGCGAAAGCCGAGGCCGACATCATCGTCATGGCCGCGACTACACAGGCGCCGTATTTCATCATCATGCGATTCCCCTTCGCCCAGAGCTTATAAGGGCGCTTCGATGACTCCCGTCGAGTGGTCATCTCTTCGCGCGTCCCACCATCAACGCGCAAGCGCTGATTCAGTGGCAGAGCTTCAGCCCGCCACGATCACGACATGAAGCCGGCGCGGCCCATGTGCGCCCAGGATCAGAGCCTGTTCGATGTCGCCGGACCGCGACGGGCCGGTAATCAGGTTCAGCGAACGCGGCATGCCTTTGCTGCCCGGACCCGATTGGATGCGGGCGAAAACCGTCTCGTAGTCACCCGCGATGTCGTCCGCTCCGACCACGACGACGTGGTTGTCGGGCAGGAAGTTGAGCGAGGTGGGATTGTCCGGGCCGGAAACGAGCGCAAGTGTCCCGCTTTCGGCGATGCCGCCCGCCGCATGGGACACGGCATTGAGGTCGAGGCCGGCGGAAACCCCGATCGTAACCTCGAGCGCCGTGTTGGCCCAAGGCATGCGGGCGAGCCACGGATCATCGCCTCGGCGCAGCGTTGCGGGCAAGTTGTTGTCGCGCAGAAAGCGCGCGATCTCGGCCGGCACGGCATCGGCGTCGCCCACCACCGCCACGGTGGCGGCCGCCTTTTCGGCCATGGCCTTGAACAGCGTCGTACGCCTGAGCGTGTCCAGCTGTCCGCGGGCAGGTATGACCCCACGGGGTTTGCCGGCCAACCGGTCCGCCACCGCCTGGGCACGTGGCCGCTCGGTCCCGCTCACGCCGAGCGATCGCCGGATGGTGGCAAGGACGTCGTCCCGCGACGTGCTCATCGCCCCGCTCTCCCGCGCCGCTCGCGCCGCCAACGCGCCTGGAAGGTGCCGCCCTGTGGGGCCGGCATGTCGCGGTAGTCCGTCCAACCGCCCGCGAGCGGCAGCCATCGGAACCGCCCCTTGCCGCGTGCGAGCAGATGCAGGGCGCCCATGCCGAGCGTCGTGACGGCCCGGTAGAGGGCCGGATGTCGGGCGAGGAACCCCCAGCTCTTCAGTCCGCCGCGGACGGACGCAGGGGAGAGGTGGCGTTCGAACTCGCGCTCGCGCCAATGCCGCATCAGCTTGGGAAGCGGAATCCGGACCGGGCACACGGCTTCGCAGCGACCGCAAAAGGTCGAGGCATTGGGCAGATGGCCGGCCTTGTCGATGCCGATCAGGGCCGGGGTCAGCACCGCCCCGATCGGGCCGGGGTAGATCCAGCCGTAAGCATGGCCCCCGACCGCATGATAGACCGGGCAATGGTTCATGCAGGCCCCGCAACGGATGCAGCGGAGCATGTCTTCGAATTCGCCCCCCAGCACCGCCGAACGGCCGTTGTCGAGCAACACCACATGGTATTCTTCCGGCCCGTCCAGATCGCCGGGCCGGCGCGGGCCGGTGGACAGCGAGGTGTAGACCGACATCTCCTGGCCGGTCGCCGAGCGGGCCAGCACGCGCATCAGCTGGGCCACGTCGTTCAACGTCGGCACCAGCTTTTCGATCGAGGTCACCACGACGTGGACCTTGGGCAGCAGCTGGGTCAGATCGCCGTTGCCCTCGTTGGTGACGATGATCGAGGTGCCGGTCTCGGCCACCAGGAAATTGGCCCCGGTGATGCCGACATCGGCCGCCAGGAACATCTCGCGCAGGATGCCGCGCGCTTCCGTCAGCAGCTGGACCGGTGTGGCGAGATCGCGCTCGCTCGCTAGGTGGGTGTGATATCGGCGGAAGTCGGCCTCGATCTGGTCGCGCGTCAGGTGAACCGCGGGCGCGATGATGTGGGAGGGCACCTCGCCCCGCAATTGCACGATATATTCGCCGAGGTCGGTCTCGATCGGCCGAATGCCGGCCGCCTCGATCGCGGCATTCAGCCCGATCTCCTCCGAGATCATCGACTTGCCCTTGGTGACGGTTTTCGCGCCGCGGGCCTTGCAGATGTCGATCACGACCTTGGTGGCCTCGGCGGCGTCTCGCGCGAAATGCACGTGGCCCCCGGCCTCCGTGACCTGCCGTTCGAAGGCCTCGATGTAAAGATCGAGATGCTGCAGCGTATGGGCCTTGATGTCCCGCGCGCTGTCGCGCAGCGCCTCGAACTCGGGCAGCGCCTCGACGGCCCTGGTCCGCTTGTCGATGAAGGCGCCGCGTACGTGTTCCAGCGCCGTCTGGAGCTGCGGGTTGCCGAGCGCCTGGTGGGCATTTTGCTTGAACTGGGGCGAGGTCGGGTGGAGGCTCACGGGCGGCCTCGATGGCTCTGGGTCCAGGCGGCCATCAGTGATCCTTCGGGGCGCCGATCGGCGGGACGTCGACCATGCCGGCCAGAATTTCCGCCACGTGGCGCACCTCCATGGTGGCGCCGCGCCGGGACAGTTTGCCCGCCATGTTAAGGAGGCAGCCGAGCTCGCCCGCCACCAGAGTCGGGGCGCCGCTCTCAACCACCCGGTCGGCCTTGCGATCCACGATGGCGTTGGAGATCTCGCCGTATTTCACCGCGAAGGTTCCGCCAAACCCGCAGCACACGTCGGCGTCCTTGAGCTCCACGAGATCGAGCCCGCGCACCGTCGCGAGAAGGCGCCGAGGCTGCGCCTTGACGCCGAGTTCCCGCAGGCCCGAGCAGCCGTCGTGATAGGTGACGGCGCCGTCGAAGACCGCTTCGACGCGGGTAACGCCCAGAACGTCGGTCAGGAAACTCACGAGCTCATGGGTCTTGTCGGCAAGCGCCCGCGCCCTTGGGACCATGTTGGGGTCGTCGGCGAACAGGTCCGGGTAGTGCTTGATCACCATGCCGCCGCAGGAGCCGGAGGGCACCACCACATAGTCGAAGCCGCGAAAGGCCTCGATCATCTGGCTCGCTAGAGCGCGGGCCGTGGTTCTGTCGCCCGAATTATAGGCCGGCTGGCCGCAGCAGGTCTGGCTCGGCACCTCGACCACGCAACCCGCATCCTCGAGCAGTTTGACGGCCGCGAATCCGATCGAGGGGCGGAACAGATCGACCAGGCATGTCACAAGCAGGCCCACGCGGAGATTTTGCAGTCGCACGACGCGTGTGGCCTTCATGTTGTCGTTGTCGCTCGAAGCGGCGCTCCGAAGCGGCAAATCAACATCGAGTTAAGGATGGCCTGGGTGGGCGCGTCAACCCAGCAATCGTCAATCCGGCCCGGCGCTCCAGTCCAGCACCACCTTGCCGCATTCGCCCCGGTTCATAAGATCGAACCCCTTCGCGTACTCGCTCGCCTTGAACCTGTGGGTGATGACGCCACGCACGTCGAGCCCGCTCTGCAGCATGGCCAGCATCTTGTGCCATGTCTCGAACATCTCGCGACCGTAGATGCATTTGATCGTGATCATCTTGAAGACGAGCTTGCCCCAATCGACCGGAAACGGCTTTGCGGGCAGGCCCAGCATGGCGATCTTGCCACCCATGAGCAGGTTGGCCACGATCTGGTTGAAGGCGGATTCCTGGCCGCTCATCTCGAAGCCCACGTCAAAACCCTCGCGCATCTTGAGGCGGCCCACGACGGACTTGAGGTCCTCTTTCGAAACGTCCACAGGCGTGCAGTCGGCGATGCGGGCCGCGAGTTCGAGACGTGTCGGATTGACGTCGGTGATGACCACATGCCGGGCCCCGACATGCCGCGCGATCGCGGCTGACATGATGCCGATGGGGCCCGCGCCGGTGATCAGCACGTCCTCGCCGACGAGATCGAAGCTCAGCGCCGTGTGGACCGCATTGCCGAGCGGATCGAGAATGGCGCCGAGCTCATCGTCGACCTCCTCCGGCAACGCCACCACGTTGAAGGCGGGCACGCGCACATATTCGGCGAATGCGCCGGGCATGTTGACCCCGATGCCGCGCGTCTCGGGATCGAGGTGGAATTTGCCGGCCCGGCTGGCCCGGCTGCGCCGGCCGATGACATGGCCCTCGCCCGACACGCGCGCCCCGATATCGAGGCCCGTCACGGCGGCGCCGATCTCGACGATCTCGCCGGCGAACTCGTGCCCCACCACCATCGGGACCGGGATCGTCTTGCTGGCCCAGTCGTCCCAGCGGAAGATATGCATGTCGGTGCCGCAGATCCCGGTCTTGTTGACGCGAACCAGGACGTCCTCCGGTCCAATGGCCGGGACCGGCTCCTCGCTCAGCCAGATCCCCGGTTCGGCCTTGGCCTTGACGAGCGCTTTCACTCAGGATTCTCCGACTAGGCGACGGTTGCCGCGAGCCCGAGTCGATCAGAACCCGGGGCGCGAAACCAAAGCATTGAACAGGCACGGCCATTGCGCGGCCGTTGTCGCTGCAGATGTGAGTGCGCCGCCACGGATGCGCAAGCAATGGGATAGGCCGGAAAGGTTCGCTTGCCTATGCTTGCCCGATGAGCAAATCGCCTCCCGACCGTATCATTGTCATCACCGGGGCCTCCAGCGGCATCGGGGCCGCGCTGGCCAAGCGCCTGGCGCGCCGGCCTGGGGCCGTGCTGGGGCTCATCGGTCGTGACCGAGAGCGGCTCGGCGAGGTCGCGGCCGCCTGCCGAAGCGCGGGCGCCAGCGTGCAAACCGCGACCATCGATACGCGGGACCGCGACAGGATGGCGGCCTGGCTCGAGCGTTTCGATGCCGCCAACCCGATCGATTGTGTGATCGCCAATGCTGGAATTGCCGCTGGATCGCTGCCGGGCGGGCACCCCGAGCGAGGTCACCAGGTTTTCGACGTTTTCGAGGTCAATCTCGGGGGCACCCTCAACCTCGTGGTCCCGGCGCTCGCGTTGATGCAGCCCCGCAAGCACGGACGAATCGTCCTCGTCAGCTCGTTGTCCGCTTATGCCCCCCTGCCGGACGCGGCTGCCTACAGCGGCAGCAAGGCCGCAATCCTCACGTTTGGCCTGGCGTTGCGCTTGTTCGTCAGGGCCGACGGCATTGCCGTCAATGTGGTTGTGCCCGGATTCGTCACCACCCCGATGTCGGGCAGGTTTCGCGGCTGGAAGCCGTTCGAGATCACAGCCGAAGACGCGGCGGCCCGGATCGAGCGCGGGATGGTCAGGGACGCGCGCACGATCACCTTCCCCTGGCAACTCGCGGCCGTGTCACGTCTCGTGCCGTTCGTACCCGAACCCCTGATCGCGCTCGCGATGCGGCTCTTCCATTTGTAGCGGCGAATTTCAGGCTCGCTGCGCGATTTGGAGCACCCAGATCTCGTCCCAGATCTCAGGGGTACGTCGATTCAGCAGAAGGGCCTGGCCTGGATCATTTCAGCCGCTTGAGGATGGTCCGGCTGTCGCCCACAGCGCGCAATTCCTCTGCCACGGTCGCGACCGTACGGCGGATCTGCTCTTCGCTATGCTCCGAGGTGATGAAGAAACGCAGCCGGGACGTCCGCTCCGGTACTGCCGGGTGGATGATCGGCTGAACGTTGATGCCGCGCTCGAGCAGTTTCTGGCTCAACACGACGGCAACCAGGGAATCGTAGACCACGACCGGGATGACGGCCAGGCCCGTCGTTTCGCCGATGTCGAGCTTCTGCTCGCGCGCCAAGGCGCTGAACAGCGCACCGTTGCGACGCAGCTTCGCGACCCTTTGCGGTTCCGCGTGCAGCAGGTCGAGCGATGCGATCGCGGCGCCCGCCATGGCGGGCGGCAGCCCGACGCTGTAGACGAACCCTCCCGAGGTGCATTTCAGATAGTCGACCAGGGCCGTACAGCCCGCAATATAGCCGCCGCAGCTCGACAGCGTCTTGGACATGGTTCCCATCCAGATGTCGACCAGGCGCGGATCGACATTGGCGTGTTCGAACAGGCCTCGCCCGGTCGCGCCCAGGACACCGAGCCCGTGCGCGTCATCGACCATCAGCCAGGCCGCATGGCGCTGTTTGATGGCCACCAGGGCCGCCAGATCGGGGACGTCGCCGTCCATGCTGTAGAGGCCCTCGACCACGATCAACACGCGCTTGAATTGCGGTCGCAGGGTCGTCAGCAGTTCCTCGAGGGCCCGCAGATCGTTGTGGGGGAAGGAGCGCCGTTCGGCACGCGACAACGTCGCGCCCATGATGATGCTGTTGTGGGCGAGCGAGTCATGAAGCACGAGGTCGCGCGGCCCCAAAAGGCTCCCGATGGTGGACACGTTCGTGGCGTGACCGCCCACGAAGGCTACCGCCGCGTCCTGGCCGTAATGCGTCGCCAGCTTGCGCTCGAGCTCGTGATGGATAGGCCGTTCCCCGGCCACGACGCGGCTCGCCGATGGCGATGTGCCGTAGAGGTCGATGGCCTTCTTGGCCGCGTCCGATACCGCGGGATGCTGATTCAGCCCGAGGTAATCGTAGGACGAGAAATTGTCGTAGGTGCGGCCGTCGATGACCGTGGTGGCGCCGGCCTTCTTGGCATGGGTGCGAAAGAAGGGGTTGTCGATCTTGAGGGCGTCGGCGGCCGAGCGCTGAACGCGAAGTTCTTGAAAACCGGGCAGAGTGGTGAAATCGGTCATGGCCTGAAAACGCGAGACCGCAGGGACTTCAGGCTCGATTACATCCGCGCCTCGACGAGTGGCTACCAGATGTTCCAGGGACCTTCGGGCCATGACGGGCAGCGCGCTCTGATTACTACGACCCATTACACAATCCCCTTGGCGACAGCGAAGCGTACTTCACCCGCCCGCCTGGTGCCACCCTGCCGCATCGCAAGAGCCGGACGCCGCGACATTAAAGTCACATACTGCGCAGCTTCGTGCCCGGGGACTAATTCCGGTGACATTCATGGTTTAGGGAGCTTTGTATGCGAGCCCTGTAACCTGTTACAGGGCCAAGATGCCCCCTCGGCGGGGTGAGAGATGAGGCAGACTGAATGGTTCGCAGTCCAATTGTATTGCTTGCCCTGACCTACCTGCTGGCCGGATGCTCGAGCCTGCCGGGCGACGGGCCAAGCGCCAGCGATATCATGCAGCAGTCCAAAGTGAACGGCGATGCGGCGGGCGCCAGCCGCTACGAGGTCGTCGATATCGATCCAGCGACCGTCGCGGTGTTGAAACGCCGCGCTCCGGATGGCTTCTCACAGCGTTTTGGCGACTATCGTCCCTCGGCAGATCTGCGCATCGGGGTCGGCGACTATGTTTCGGTGACGGTCTGGGAAGCGGGGGCGAACGGCTTGTTCTCCGCGCCCTTGTCGACCGATCGCTTCTCGACCGGCGCCAAGAGCGCCACCATCCCGCCCCAGGCCGTCGGACGCGATGGAACCATCACGGTCCCCTATGCCGGACGCATCAATGTCAGGGGTTTGACAACGGAAAGCGTTCAAGCCGAGATCGAGCACGCGCTCGAGGGCAAGGCGATCCAACCTCAAGTCTTGGTTAACGTAGACAAACCGATCAGCAATACCGTGACGGTCACCGGGGAGGTTACCACGGGGGCTCGGGTTCCGCTGACCGCCAAGGGCGACCGCATTCTGGATGTCGTCGCCGAATCAGGCGGCGTGCGGGCACCCGTCAACGAAACCATGGTGCGCTTGTCGCGCGGCAACACGACAGTTTCGGTGCCCATGACCCGGGTGGTCTCAAATCCCCGCGAGAACGTCTATATGCGACCGGGCGATGTCCTTACCCTGGTTCGTGATCCGGAAACCTACCTGGCCTATGGGGCCACGGGGGTCAGTCAGAAGATCGCCTTCGAGGCTGATTCGATCAGTTTGTCGGAAGCCATCGCCAAGGTCGGCGGCGTCCAGGACGGCCGGGCGGATCCGTCCGGGGTCTTCATCTTCCGCTACGAGCCACCCGCCATCGCGCTTGCGTTGCGACCCCACAGCACGCTCAACGGCAGCGGGTGGGTCCCGGTCGTCTACCGTCTCGACCTGCGCGATCCGGCGAACATGTTCCTGGCACAGAGCTTCCCGATCTTCAGGAAGGACGTGTTGTATGTTTCCAACGCGCCCATCACCGAAGTCCAAAAAGCCTTCCAGATCTTCAATCTGATCTCCGGGCCGCTTGCCACGGGTGCAAGCGTCGCGAGCGTGGTGCCGTGAGCAGATGGGGTCGGGCCTTAACCGCCTGACCCTCCTGGCCTAGCGAGGCAGAGAAGTCACTCCGTGCTCGCTCGGTAAACCCTGGTGGCCGACGATTTCCTGTCGGCCGTTAGCACTGGTTCTGAAGCCACAAGGGGAACGCAGTGCGGGATGAGTCTGACGGACGTGAGAGCGCGGTCTGAACTCATGAACGTGCTCGGCTTTCGAACTCCTGAGCAGATCCGCTGTCGCGGATCACGCTGAAGGAACATTCTCTCGAGGTTGGATCAGGCTCAAGGCAATCCCATCCCGGCGCGCCGTGTGCGCCAGATTAGGAGACGATCTCCTTCCGTGACGGACTGGCGCCTCCGGAAAGGCCCGGCAAGGCGTCGACCACCTCTTTGCGCAGATCCGCATCGAGGTGTCGAAACGCCAGATTCTCGGAAGTCTGATCTTCGGCGGTGGCGTCCCGAGTAGACAAGCTGACCACGTAATCGGCCAGCTCGTTCACCGTCATCGTCCCGGCCGAGGTCGAAAGGGGTGCCTCGAGAGCAAAGCGTTCCTCGAGACCCATGCCGAGTTCCACCGCCATCAACGAATCGAGCCCGATCTCCATCAAAGCCTTGTTGCGGCTGACGTCCTCCCGGGGAAGGCGCAGGATGCGAGCGATTTCCTCCTGCACGGCTTCGGCGATCTTCTTTGTGGCGCGTTCGATCCCCTCCTGCTCGACCAGGGCGCGCACGCCGATCTTGCTCTTACCGCTCGAGTCGGACGCCTGAACGCCATGCATGAGTTCGGCGAAGGCCTTGGATCGCAGCACGGGCAGGTGCTCGCGGGCCGCCGACCAGTTGACGGCCGCAATGGCAAGGACCGAGGGGTCCGGCAAGGCCTCAGTGTGCGGCAGGACTTCGGCCAGTCTGTCCAGCGCCTGACGCGCCACCATGCCCTGCACGCCCGACCGGGCGAGGAGGCTCGTTGTCGCCGATCCCGATCGCGCCAGGATGCCGACATCCTCGATCGCCCCCCAAGCTACGGCGAACCCCGGCAGCCCCAGATGCCTACGCCGCCGGGCGAGGCCTTCGAGAAAAGCATTGGCGGCCACGTAGGCGCCCTGACCTGGATTGCCGATCAATGTCGTGGCTGAAGAGTAAAGAATGAAGTAGTCGAGCTGAAACGCCCTGGTCTGACGATCCAGAATTTCCGCACCCGACACCTTGGCCTGGAGCACGGACTCCAGTTTGGCCCGCGTGAGGTTCGCAATGATGGCGTCATCGAACACGGTGGCGGCATGGATGACGCCGCCAAGCGGCGGCATGCTGAGGGCGGTCCGCGCCAGCACCGACGCCAGGGCCTCCTCGTCCGTTATATCGAGGTTTGCGACCTCGACCTGAACGTTGGCATCCCTGAACGCGTCGAGGGCGGCGCGCGCCTCGACGCTGGAAGCCCCGGTTCGACCAAGCAGCAGCAGATGCCGCGCGCCCCGGTCGATGAGCCAGCGCGCCGTCTCGAGGCCAAAGCCACCGAGTCCGCCCGTGATCATATGGGTTCGATCTGGCGCGACTATAAAGGGCTGGATCGGAGTCGCGGATTTGGCAGGCAGTGCGGGTGGCAGGATCACGATCTTGCCGATATGCCCCGAGCGCTGCATAACGCGAAACGCATCCACGACGTCGCGGGCCTGAAAGACACGATAGGGCAGGGCCGAAAATGCTCCCTCGGCAAACAGTCCCATCACGTCGCCGAACAGATCCTGGCCGATGCTTTCGCCCTTGAGGATCAACTGGTCGAGATCGACCCCGAAGTAAGAGAGGTTGCGGCGGAACGGCTTTAGCCCAATGTGCGTATTGGCCACGTAATCGCGCTTGCCGAGCTCTACGAAACGGCCGAACGGTTTCAGCACCGCAATGCTGCGTTCCATGGCCTCGCCCGCGAGGCTATTCAGGACGACGTCGACGCCGGTCTTGGTCACGCGGCGGATGTCGTCCACGAATTGGTTCGAGCGGGAGTCGAACACGTGCTCTGCGCCGAGCGTCGTCAGCAAGTCGCGTCGTTCCGTCGAGCCCGCGGTCGCGACGATGCGGGCTCCCCGCCAGCGCGCGATTTGCACGGCCGCGAGCCCGACGCCGCCGGCGCCGCCATGGATCAGGACCCACTCGTCTTCTTCCAACCGTGCGCAGCGGATCAGGGCATAGTAAGCGGTCAGGAAGGCGACCGGTACCGTCGCGGCCGCCATCGTGGACATGCCCTGGGGGATCGACGCCACCACACTCGTGTTGACCGTGACGTGGGTGGCGAGAGCCGCCTTGGCGAAGGCAAGAACCTTGTCGCCGACCTTGAAGCGGTCGACGCCGGGCCCGACCCGCACGATGGTGCCGGCGCATTCCAACCCGAGTGTCGCGCCCGCGTAGCCGTCCTCGAGGATCTCTTCGGGCAGGATCGACAAGCCCCACATCACGTCGCGGAAGTTCAGGCCGGCCGCCTCAACCGCGATTTCAACTTCGGCCGGGTCCGGTGCCCGCCGGCCTTCCGCGGCCCACGTCATGCGATCGAGGCCCGAATGTTCGCCTTTGACCAGCCTCAGAACGGTTTCGTCCGGGCCGAACGCACTCGGCTCCTTGATCTCGAACCGTTCGAAGCGGACCACCCGCGTGCCGGAGGCATCGACGATGATCTCGGTCTCGGCCGTGTCAGACAAGACCACGTCCCTCAAGCGGCGTGCCGCAATATCGGCCGTCAGACCCGGCGTGAGGTCGACCAGCCTGATCTGCAGGGTTGGAGCTTCGTTGGCGAGGCTTCGTGCGAAGGCCCAGATCGCGGATTCGATCGAGTAGGCTTTGTCGGGTCCGGCCCGTGTCGCGCCTGGACACACGATCCACAGCGTGGCCTTCTTCGTCCCGATCAGCATCGCGACCTGGCGCAAACGCAGGCAGCGCCGCGCGATGTGCTCGGCTGACGGAAGTGATCCAGCTTCCTGCACCATAAAGACGATGGTGTCCGGCACCTCCTGAGGCAACGTGCCGTCGAGGTCGATGTCGAGCGCGCTGGAGACCTTGATGCCAGAAAACTTGAGCATCGTGGCGAGCGCCGTCGCGGCCTCGCCGATGGGTTGATCGCAACCGATCACCAGGGCATCACCTTTGACGGTGCGGTTGATGCGCTCGTCGCTCTTCTGCCCCACGCAAAGCAGCCCGAAATCGGTTCCCGTGGTTCGGTAGACCGATGCCCCCACGAGATCGACGTCCCGCATGGCGCGAAGCCACGCCGCCTCGGAGGCGACGGAAGAAGGGTTCGACGTTCCATGATCGGGCGGTTTCACGCCGGCCTGCAAGCCGAACACCAAATCGCGGAAGACGGCAGTTTCCGGCTCTACGGCCAGGAGCACAGCACCCGGCGCCATGGCTTCGGCCAGGCTCGCCCAGCGGGCAGGGTCGGCCGCAACCCGGTGCAACGACTGTGACGCGATCACGAGATCGAAAGAGGCGGCCGGGAGCTGCTCGAAGCTGCCCTGGAAAGCCACACGCTCTCGGTTGTCCAAGGCGAGCTTTACCCGTTCGAGGCGGCGCCGGTCGGGCTCCAAGATCGTCAATTCCGCGTCTTTGGCGGCTGCGAGCTGCGCCGCGAGGGCCGATAACGGCCCGTCGCCGACAAGCAGAATCCGCATGGCCCGGTCGTTCGTCCAGACATCTTCGAGGCGGCCGAGGACGTCGGCGATCAAATCCGCCGAAGCAACGGCTGCGTGCCCGCCATAATCATAGGCATCGAGGGCCGTTATGGTGAAGGGCGTCGAATCTTCGAAACAGCCAGCCGCAATGGCGTCCACGATAGCGCTCGATCGGGCCGCTAGCAGCAACTCCGCCGAGCGCTCCGGGTGCTCGCTCGCCAGCGCCCTGATGATATCACGGGGGTCGGGCAGGTCGGCCCCAGTGGGAATGGTGTAGTGTCCGGCTTCAGACTTGGATACCAGCCCGCTCTGATCGAGCGCTGCCAACAGGCGAACGCACCAGGGTTGCAGGTTTTCGGCGACGCGGCCACTGGCCACCAGGCCGTCGAGATCCACGATCCCATTGTCGGCCAGAACCTCGAACAGGCCGAAAGCGGTCGCCGTGGCCCAGCCCTCCATCAGGATGTAGTCCGGCGATGGGGCAATGCCGAACTGGCTCAGGCGCCCGGTCGAAAGGGCCGCTTCGACCACTTGCGCGGCCGAAATGGACGGCTCCTCCTGAATCGCGAGAGGTTCGGCGGCCAAAAGCGCCTTCTGGGCGATGAACTCGATGACACGATCCGAGGACCGAAACGCATTCATGGCCTGGAATCGGGTCCCATGCAGGGACGCGACCGGACGACCCTCGGCGTCCACGAGCGTGAAGTGCGCCACGATGGTTCGCTCATCGCTTCGGGCAATCTCGATATAGGCTCGGGTCACCGAAACGCCCGGCCGAAACAGCTTCAGATCGGACACGCCCACCGGAACATAAGGTTTCAGACGGCCCTTCACGGCGAGCTCGGCGAACAGCAGCACCAGGCCATGGAAACAGGCATCGACATGGGCCGGATCGAATCCATACCGGGGATCGGTGTCGCCGCGGACAAGATCGACCACGATGCCATTGGGTCCGATCCGGTAAGCCTTGTCGAGCAACCGGTAGGCCGGACCATACTGGAGGCCCGAGGCGGCAGCGGCCGGATAGAGTTCCGCCCCCGTGATGTCAGGAACACCGGCCGCTTCGGGCCAAGACGGCGGCGGTTCGGCGCTGGCCGCGAAACGTAGGATTTTGGCGGTGGCATGGACCTGCCAGGCGGCCTGTGCGAGCCTCGGCCGACTCATGATCTCCAGCGTTGCCGTCACGGGCTGGATTCGGCAACGGACTTCCCGGGACGCCGCCCCGGCCAAGATCATGGGCTGGTGGATCTCTAGATCGGCAACCGCTGCCGTCTCGCTCCCCAGCCAATCCCGCGCGACCGCGAGGGCCATCTCGGCGAAAGCCGCGCCCGGCAGCAGCACGTGTCCATCCACGACGTGGTCAGCCAGGGCGGGCACGAGGGAGGTGTCGAGAAGGCTGTGCCACTCGAGCTGATCCAGCGCGTAACGCGCGCCGACAAGTGGATGCCAGGGACGAGGCGTCAGGATGGCCGAAGACTCGACCGTCTCGGCGAGACGATAGGGTTTCTTTTGCCAGGGGTAAGCGGGCGCGTGTGCCGACGGCCCGGGGTTCGACCCGAACAGGACTTCCCGCTCGACCTGCGCGCCTCGGGACAAGGCCGAGGCGACAGCATGGGTGAACGGATCCCGGTCCGTGTCCTTGCGGTCGAGAACGGACAGAACCGCGATGGCGGAGTCAACCGATCCGAGCGTATCGTTGATATGCGACATCAGGATCGGGCTCGGCCCGATCTCGACGAAAATGCGGGCTCCCAAACGCGCCGCGTCCTCGACGGCTTGCGCAAACAGCACCGGCTCGCGGACGTTCCGCCACCAGTAGCCGCCGTCGAGATGATGGCCCTCCAGCGCCGACCCTGTCACGGTCGATACGAAGGTCGCCGTGCCCTCCCGCGTGTTGAGAACGCCCAGATCGGCGCGGAGCGGTTTTTCGATCGCCGCGATGAGCGAGCTGTGGAACGGATAGGCGATGTCGAGTTTTTGGACGCGGGCGCGAAGCGCCTTCGTGGCGCCCGCCAATGCGTCCAGGGACGCTGCCGTTCCCGAAAGAGTCGTGGCGCGGGGGCTGTTGTAAGCCGCGATGGATAGTCCAGGTATTTCGGCCGCGAGCTTCTGCGCGGCTTCCTGGGTGCCGATCAGCACCGCCATGCTGCCCTTGCCGGACACCAGTTCCTGATGCAGGCTTCGGTAGTAGATGACCTTAACGGCGGTGAGGAGGTCCAGAATGCCGGCGGCTTCGGCGGCCGCGACCTCACCCACGCTGTGACCCAAAACCACGCCTGGAACGAGACCCAAGTGTTTCAGCGCCCGGGTGGTGGCGGCCTGAATGGCAAAGATCAGCGGCTGGGCCACGCTGGTCTTGCCAAGCTGGTCGACCAGGCCATCGCTGTTCATCATCGCGACGAGCGACCAGCCGGATAGCTGCTGGAACAAGCCGTCGACCTCATCGAGGCTCGCCCGGAACACGGGGTTGGCCCGGTAGGCGGCGCATCCCATGCCGACCCACTGGCTGCCGTTCCCCGAATAGACGAACGCCACACCGGCGCTGCGGGCCACTGCGGTGCCCACGATCGCCTCGGTGCTGTCCGGCCCCTTCTCGACGAAGGAGCGCAAGGAAGCCGCGACATCGGCAGCATTCGTCGAGGTGACGATCAGGCGCTCAGGCAAGATCTCTCGGCCATGATTTGCCGATGCCACCAGGGGCTCGATCGGCTCCTCCACCGTCTCCAACCGGTCCGCGTAAGCGCTCGCCAGATCCGAAAGTGCTTGGCGGGTATGCGCCGACAGCATCAGGATCGAAGGCGCCGTGCGAGCCGGGCGCGACCGAACCGGCCGCGCATCGGTCAAAACCACGTGAGCGTTCGTGCCGCCGAAGCCGTACGAACTGACGCCCGCAAGGCGGGGCGCCTTCGATCGGGTGAGGGGCACGGCGGTCGAGGCGACACGAAGATTGAGACGCTCGAAATCGATGTTCGGATTGGGCTCGTCGCAGTGCAGCGAGGCCGGAAGCAGGTCGTGCTCCAACGCCAGCATGGCTTTCAGCAGACCCGCGACCCCGGCCGCCGCCTCGGTATGCCCGATGTTGGATTTGATGGAGCCGATCGGCAACGGCTCTGCTCGCAGCGGCCCTAATGTCTCGCCGAGTGCCGTGGCCTCGATGGGGTCACCGACGGGCGTTCCGGTGCCATGGGCTTCGACGAAGGCCAAGTGCCTGGCGTCGAGACCGGCGTCTCCATAAATCTGACCCAGAAGCTGGGCCTGGCGCTTCTTTGACGGGAGCGCAATCCCGTTGGTCCGACCGTCCGAATTGACGCGGGTCGCAACGATGCGGGCATGAACACGCTCGGCTGCAGCGGTCGAGCGACCTTGGGCCCGCAGGATCAGGACGGCACCGCCCTCCGAACGCACATAGCCGTCCGCTTTTGAGGAGAAGGCCTGGCACAGGCCCGTGCGCGAAAGCATCGAGGCTTGTGAGAAGCTGACGAATTGGAACGGCGCCGTAAGGATGCTGACGCCACCCACGATCGCGGTCTCGATCCGCCCGCTTTGCAGGGCTTGAACCGCGGCGTCGAGGGCGACGAGCGACGACGAACAAGCGGTATCGACCGTAAAACTCGGACCGTTCAGGTCGTAGATGTACGAAATCCGGTTCGCCAGGATGGAGGCGGCGTTGCCGGTGGCAAAATAGCCATCCGTGGCGGCATGATCGAACAGTTTGGAATTGCCGTAGTCGACCGTCGAAGCGCCGACGAAAACCCCGGTTTCGGTCCCGGCGAGACTCGAGGGAGGAAGTCCCGCATCTTCGAGCGCCTCCCACGACAACTCCAGCAGCAGACGTTGCTGCGGGTCCATCTGCTCGGCCTCGCGTGGCGAAATGCCGAAGACGGCCGGATCGAAGCCATAAATGTCGTCGAGAACGCCGGCCGCCCAGGTATAGCTACGCCCACGCTCGCTGTGTCGAGGATGCCCAAATCGTTCTAGAGACCAGCGATCTGACGGCACCTGGGTCACCGCGCAACGGCGGTCCAGAAGCATCCGCCAAAGCTGCTGCACCGAGTTTGCGCCAGGGAGGCGGCATGCCCTACCAACGATCGCTATTTCAGACTTCTGTTCCAATGTGCCTCTTTCGCTGGCTCTCGAAGCGAATTGTAGGGCCTGGCCTCGGGAAAACCCAGGCCGCTCGGCATCGAATGACCCTCAGCGTCCTAGAACGCCACCCCGCATGATCACGCCAGCCATCCCACGTCATACCACCTGGCGTGCTACCGACACCGACGGGACCATGTCGAGCATGGCACCCGCGGTATCCAAGCGCGCCGCAACCCGTCCCGCCCCCGGTCTCCCGACATCGACTTTGGGTGAACCTTGATTCGCCGCACCTGGCGCCACATCCGGATGGCCACCATAAGCCTTGTTAGACTTGCCCGTAATCGAATGTCCAGCCCCGCCCGGTCTGCAAAGACATTCACCGAGCGTGCGAGGGGAAAACGCCAGCCGAGACCAGATGTCCAGGTCATGGGCCTCCTCCCGACCCGAGACGCTGATGTTGGCCTGTGCTGGACCACCTGGCTCGATTGCCGTAGCCGACGACCCAGACTCCTGTAAGGCGGAAACATCGTTGGGCCGATGACGGCTATCGCGCGTCGAACCGCCGCGTTTGCCGAAAATAAGATCACGCCCTTGCGGTCGTCACGATTACGGGGCCATGCCGCAGGTTGGCGAAATCAGACGAGCGCGCCGTGGCAGTGCTTGTATTTTCGTCCCGAACCGCACGGGCAGGGTTCGTTGCGGCCGACCTTGCCCCATGTTTCCGCGTTTTGCGGATCGCGGCGCGGCCCATCATCGACGGTCGCCAGCATGCTCGCAGACCCGCCGGCCGCAAGAGCGAATTCGCCGCGAGCGGTCCTGCCACCGCTTTGGGCGATCGCGATCTCGTCATCGCCCGTCAGAGGATCGATGTGGGAGGCGAACATCGGCGGCAGTTCGGCGGCGGGCGGTTCGAACGCCACTTCGACACGCATCAACTGGGCGGTCGTGGTCTCGCGCAAGCGCTCGATGAGACCATTGAAGAGGTCGAAAGCCTCCGACTTATATTCGTTCAGGGGATCGCGCTGGGCTAGCCCACGCCAGCCGATCACTTGCCGGAGGTGGTCCAGCACCACCAGGTGTTCGCGCCACAGATGGTCGAGCATCTGCAGCACCACCTGCTTTTCGATATAGCGCATCATCTCGGCGCCGTTCGTCTCGACCCGCGCCGCGTAGGCGTCGTTGGCAGCCTTGTGCAGACGCTCGGCAAGTTCTTCCTCGCCGATCCCCTCTTCCTTGGCCCATTCGTCGGCAGGCACGTCCATATTCAGGACTTCGCGAACCGCCTGCTTGAGCCCCGCCGTATCCCAGGCCTCCGCATAGGAATCATGCGGCACGAAACGGCCCACGAGGTCGTCGACCACGCCATCGCGCATCTCGGCAATCTGCTCCTCGAGCGACTCCTGCGCCATCATCTCGCGACGCCGCTCGAACACGACCTTGCGCTGATCGTTCATGACGTTGTCGTATTTGAGCACGTTCTTGCGCATGTCGAAGTTGCGGGCCTCGACCTTCTGCTGTGCCTTCTCCAGCGCCTTGTTGATCCAGGGATGAACGATCGCCTCGTTCTCCTGCAGCCCCAGCCGCTTCAGCACCATGTCCATACGCTCGGACCCGAAGATCCGCATGAGGTCGTCCTGCAACGACAGGAAGAATTTCGAACTGCCCGGATCGCCTTGGCGGCCGGACCGTCCGCGCAACTGGTTGTCGATGCGGCGGCTCTCATGGCGTTCCGTGCCGATGATGTAGAGACCGCCCGCCGCGATGGCCTTGGCCTTGAAATCAGCGATCTCGGCGCGGATCGCGGCCTCCTTGGCGTCCCGTTCGGGGCCTGGCTGCATCCCGGCGCAATCGGTGGCGATCCGCATGTCCTCGCTGCCGCCGAGTTTGATGTCGGTGCCGCGCCCCGCCATGTTGGTGGCGATCGTGATGGCGCCGGGTACCCCGGCTTCGGCCACGATATAGGCTTCCTGTTCGTGGAAGCGGGCGTTCAGGATGGCAAAGCATTTCGACGGCTTGCCGCTGCGCGCGCCGGCATAGAGTTTGTCGAGCGCTTTCGGGGCGGTAAAATCGATGCGGTCGTAGCCCTGCTTGGCCAGGAATTCGCCGAGTTGCTCCGAGCGCTCGATCGACGTCGTCCCCACGAGGAGGGGCTGCATCTTGGCGTTGGCGGCCTCGATCTCGGCCACGATGGCGCGCAGCTTTTCCTCGCCCGTGCGGTAGACCTCGTCGTCGGCATCGATGCGGGCCACTGGCTGATTGGTCGGAATCTCGACCACATCCAGGTTGTAGATCTCGGCGAACTCGTCGGCCTCGGTGGCGGCCGTCCCGGTCATGCCGGACAGCTTCTTGTAGAGGCGGAAGTAGTTCTGGAACGTGATCGAGGCCAGCGTGACGTTTTCCGGCTGGACCGTCACATGCTCCTTGGCTTCGAGCGCCTGGTGCAGCCCCTCCGAATAGCGGCGGCCGGGCATCATCCGGCCGGAGAATTCGTCGATGATCACGACCTCGTCGTTGCGGACGATGTAATCCTTGTCGCGCTGGAACAGTTTGTTGGCCCGCAAGGCCTGCTGGACGTGGTGCACGAGCGTGGCGTTAGCGGCCTCGTAGAGCGACCCTTCCAACAGGCCGGCCTCGCTCAACAGGGCCTCGATATGCTCGTTGCCGGCCTCAGTCAGATTGGTGGTGCGCTGTTTCTCGTCGAGATCGTAATCCTCGCGCACGAGATGCGGGATCAGTTTGTCGATCTGATTGTAGAGGTCGGACTTATCATCGGACGGGCCCGAGATGATCAGCGGGGTGCGCGCCTCGTCGACCAGGATGGAATCGACTTCATCCACGATGCCGAAGGTGTGGCCGCGCTGCACCATCTGGCTCAGCTCGTATTTCATGTTGTCGCGAAGATAGTCGAAGCCGTATTCGTTGTTGGTGCCGTAGGTGATGTCGGCCGCGTAGGCGGCTTTGCGTTCCGTATCGTCGAGGCCATGCACGATGACGCCGACGCTCATGCCGAGGAACGTGTAGATGCGGCCCATCCACTCCGCGTCGCGGCGGGCCAGGTAATCGTTCACGGTGATGACGTGAACGCCCTTGCCCGCCAGTGCGTTGAGGTAGCTGGCGAGCGTCGCCACCAGCGTCTTGCCTTCGCCGGTCCGCATCTCGGCGATCCCGCCCTCGTGCAGCACCATGCCACCGACCAGCTGGACGTCGAAATGCCTTTGCCCGAGCACCCGTTTGGCCGCCTCCCGCACCGTGGCGAACGCCGGCACCAGGATATCGTCGAGCGTCTTGCCGCTCGCCAATTGCTCGCGGAACTGGGCGGTGCGCGCCGAAAGCTCGGCATCGCTCAACGCCGCAACCTCCGGCTCCAGCGCATTCACGGCCGCCACACGCGCCGTGAAAGTCTTCAGCCGGCGCTCGTTGGAGGAGCCGAAAATCTTTCTTGCGAGCGAGCCGAGCATTTGATCAAAACCTTTCGTGGCCGCGCGACCGGCTCGCGGTGTTCAAAGTCGATGGGGCAAAACGCGACAACCCGGCGGAGGCGTCGCCGACCCCATGTCATGGCATAGCGGCAAACCCGCGACATGCCGTAACGCAACCTGCCATAATTGGACCGTGACCCTCGAATCGCCGAGCCCGCCACTCTTCCACCGGCCACTGCGATCCGATGTCGGTTGAGCGGCTCGCCAAGCATGACCAAAGGCCGTGGCCGCGAGAAAGCCTTGGCAAAATTCTGTGAACGCAGATATGAGCGCCCGGAAACCTTGTCAATGCAGCCACGACCGCGTGGGTGTCTTCGCCGGGAGATCCTCGCCGTCTTTGTCAGGTCACACCACGGTCTCGGTCCAGCGTAATGCCGCCCGCCCGAACGGTAGACGGCTGATCCGATTGCAAACGTCAACCGGCAAAGCGGGCGCTTTGTCAAACGCTTCTACGATAGACGAAAGACAAATCCATGCTCAGAACACCGAAAACGGCCCTCGTTGCGGCCGCGACCCTCGCGCTCCTGGCTTGGGCGCCTCCCGCGTCCGCCAAGGTCCTGGCCAAAGTCAACGGTGCCGAGATCACCGACGATGACGTGCGTCTCGCCACGCAGGACCTCGGTCCCACGCTGCCGCAGCAGCTCAAGGGCCCGGCGCGCGACAGCTATGTGCTCGATTACTTGATCGATCTGAAGCTTGCCGCCGCGCAAGGCGCCAAGAACGGCGCTGCCGATACCGCCGAGTTCGCGCGACAGATGGCCTATTACAGGGACAAGACCCTGATGGAGACCGTGCTCAGCGGGGTGTCGAAGACGGCCGCCACCGAGGACGCCGAAAAAAAGGTCTACGAGGACGTCGCCAAGCAGCAGAAGCCCGAAGAGGAATACCACGCGCGGCACATTTTGGTGCCCACGGAAGCCGAAGCGAAGGCCGCGCTCGCCCGGGTGAAGGGCGGCGAGGATTTCGCCAAGGTGGCTGACGAGGTCTCCAAGGACCCCGGCTCGCAGGGCGGCGATCTCGGCTGGTTCACCAAGGACAAGATGGTTCCGGAATTCGCCGAGGCCGCCGCCAAGCTCGACAAGGGGCAGGTCTCCGACCCGGTCAAGAGCGAGTTCGGCTGGCACATCATCAAGCTTGAGGACAAACGCGAGAAGGCGTTCCCGCCCTTCGATGCCGTGAAGGACCAGGTGGCCCGCTACGTGATCCAGAAGGCGCAGAGCGACGAGATCATGAAGCTCCGCCAGGCCGCCAAGATCGAGCGGACCGAGCCCGAACCGGCCGCCCCCGGTGCCGCGGCCCCTGCGGGGATCGCGCCTGCGGACCCGGCCGGCAATGCGCCCGCGGGTTCCGCGCCCGAGACGTCCGCGCCGAAGCCCTGATTCTTCTCGACGACCCTGCGCGAGCGAGTCGCGCAGGGTTTCTGCCCGCATCGAGGTTTTCATGGCCCCCACCGTTCCGGTGTCTCCCCTGGCGCCCAAAAGCCTGCCCGACCTGCACCCCGTGCCGGGTGTGCGTTTCGCCACGGGCGAGGCTGGAATCCGCTACAAGGGGCGCACGGACGTCATGCTGGCCCTGTTCGACGAGGGCACCACGGTGGCGGGTGTCCTGACCCGCTCGAAATGTCCCTCGGCGCCGGTTGACTGGTGCCGTGACAAATTGCCCGGCGGTCGTGCCCGCGCCCTGGTGGTCAATAGCGGCAATGCCAATGCCTTTACCGGGCAGGTCGGCGCCCGGGCGGTGCAGACCACGGCGGATCTCGCCGTGAAGGCCTTTAGTGTTGCGCAAGGGGAGATCTTCCTCGCCTCGACGGGCGTGATCGGCGAACCCCTCGACGCCTCGCGCTTCGAGGGCGTGTTGGAGCGTCTCGCTGCCGAAGCCGACGCGGACGGCATCGTGGCGGCCGCGCGCGCCATCATGACCACCGACACATTTCCTAAGGTCGCGACCGCTTCGGCCGAGATCGGCAGCGTGACGGTGACGCTCAACGGCATCGCCAAGGGGGCCGGCATGATCGCGCCCGATATGGCCACCATGCTGTCTTTTCTATTCACCGATGCACCGATCGCGGCATCGGCGCTGCAGGCCATGCTGGCGGAAGCGACCGACACATCCTTCAACGCCATCACGGTGGACAGCGACACCTCGACGTCCGACACGCTGCTGCTTTTCGCGACGGGGGCGGCGCGCGAGCGCGGCGCGCCCGACATCGCGCAGGCCGACGATCCGCGTCTCGAAAGCTTTAAACGGGCGCTCGGCCGCCTGACCCTCGATCTGGCTCACCAGGTGGTGCGCGACGGTGAGGGAGCCCGCAAGTTCGTCGAGGTGACGGTCACGGGTGCCGACTCGGATGCCGCCGCCAAGGTCGTGGCGAAATCGATCGCCAACTCGCCGCTGGTGAAGACCGCGGTGGCGGGCGAGGACGCCAATTGGGGTCGGGTGGTGATGGCAGTCGGCAAGGCCGGCGAGCGGGCCGAACGCGATCTTTTGGCCATCTGGTTCGGCGACAGTCGGGTCGCGGTCGGCGGATTGCGCGATCCCGACTACGACGAGGCCGCAGTCTCCGACTACATGCGCGGGGAGCATATCGTGATCCGCGCCGACCTCGGCCTCGGTGCGGGCCGGGCCACGATGTGGACTTGCGACCTCACCAAGCTCTATGTCGAGATCAACGGCGACTATCGCTCGTAACACGGGGGGCCAAGTTTCGGCGACTTACGCCGCAAACCCCGGCTCGGTCCGCATCAGGATGCGTTTGACGCTTTCAAGATGCAGCGCCGCGCTCGCCGGATCGCCTTCCCGCATTTGCGCGTAGGCCTTGCGCGCGACCTCGGGCGCGATGGGCTTCAACGGTCGGCCCGTGCTCATCGCCTTGACCTGCACCTCGGCGGCCCGCTCGAGGTAGTAAAGATCGTCCCAGGCTTCGGCGATCGTGGGCCCAATCACGATGACGCCGTGGTTCTTGAGGAAGACCACGTCGGCGTCACCCATGGCAGCCGCGATGCGATCGCCCTCGCGCGCGTCGAGCGCCAGGCCGTTGTAGTTTTCGTCCACCGCCGTGCGGCCGAAGAATTTCAGCGCGGTCTGGCCGGACCAGACGAGCGGCTCGCCTTCGACCATGCTGAGCGCAGTGGCATTCGGCATATGGGTATGGAAGGCCGCGACGGCGCGGGGCAGACGCTTGTGCAACCGGGCATGAATGAAGAAGGCCGTGGCTTCGGGTTTGCCTTGGCCCAAGACCACATGTCCATCGAAGTCGCAGACCAGCAAGGAGGAGGCGGTGATCTCCTCGAAGGCGAGCCCATAGGGATTGACCAGAAATAGGTCGTCGCGCCCCGGCACCAGGGCCGAGAAATGATTGCAGATCCCCTCCTGAAGGCCGAGCCGGGCCGCCATCCGGAAACAGGCGGCAAGATCGACCCGGGACTGGGCGAGAGCCTCCTCGTAGATGACGCTGTTGCGCAGCAGGCTGCAGGCGTTGCTCGACCCGACGAGTTCATGAGCCATGTGAATTCTCCAAGGCGTCCGGCTTACATCCAGCCCGCTTGCGCCAGCAAGTGCGGCGCGTCCGGGGTGTAATCGAAGCGATGTTTTGTACGGGAATGCCGCCGGCCCGCTGCGCTCTATAAGTCACAGTGCGTCCGATAGCGGTGGCACGAGGCCTGCGAAACTTTTGTGTCGGCGGCTCGCAGTGTACCATGAAGGCAACTCAACCGGCGGACCGGGATCACAATGCGTCATGTAATCGAGAAACGTCTGGGCGCTTTCGGCGCCGCCCTCTTGTGCTCCGTGGCGGCCCAGGCAGCCGATCTTCCGTCCCGCAGCGCTCCTCCGGTGTTCGCCGCCTCGCCCATCATCAATATCGATGACTGGTCAGGCGTCTATGTCGGCAGCACCTACGGGTATGGCTTCAACACCTTCCGCAACAGCCAGGCCCTCTCGCGCTCGAGCAATGCCAATGGCCAGACGGGCGGCGCCTTGGTGGGCTATAACTTCCAATATGGCCACATCGTCTACGGCGCTGAAGGCTCGATCGACCTGAACGTCATCCGCAAGATCAACCCGGGCAATGCCGGTCTGGTGCCGGCCGAAAACGATTCGCTCTACGACATCCGATTCCGCGGCATCCTCGGCTACGAGTTTGGAAACTTCATGCCGTTCGTGGCGGGCGGCGCCGTGCTGAACGAGGGCTATCAGTACGGCACCTCTAATGTCGGCGCCTTCGGCAGCGTTCCGGTGCCGAATTACTTCGGTCGGACCCATCAGACGGTCGGTTACACGGTCGGGGCGGGTCTCGAATACAAGCTGTTCCCGCAAACCCTGTTCCCCGGCCTTCCGAGCTGGATTGCGGGACCGTTGATCCTGCGCGCCGAATATCTCTACCAGAGCCTGCCGAGCCAGACCTATGCCTATGGCGGTCAGACCTACCGCACCAAATCGGACGGCAGCTTCATCCGCGGCGCCATCATCTACAGGTTCGGCGACTACGCGCCGCGCCCCTATGCCGATGCCCAAGGTGACGTGAACTGGGCCGGCGGCTACGGCGGTATCCTGGGCGGCTATGGCGATGTGACGGCGCACACGACCGCGCCCGGGGGTGCCCGGAGCAACATTGGGGGCACCGGTGGCCTCGGCGGGATCTACGCGGGTAGCAACTTCATGTTCGGCCACGTCATGGTCGGTTTGGACGGCAGAACCTCCTTTTCGGATTTCACCGGCCACGGCAACCTTCCCGGTGGCGGCGACAACGTCCGCTATCGCAACTACATCCAGGCCGACATCCGCGGCCGCCTCGGTTACGCCTATGGCAATTTCCTGCCCTTCGTGGCGGCGGGCGTTGGCTTTTCGCGCAGCGAGCAGATCGATACGGTTACGGGATCCGAGCGCGGCCGTGTTCCGCCCGACGCGCTTACGCTCGGCGCCGGTCTCGATTACCGCCTGACCCAGCACGTGTCTTTGCGTCTCGAGGACCTCTACGAGTTCAAGTCGAAAAGCAACATCGTCAATCTGAATGGCGTTGCCTTGTCAGAGAAGCGCGATGGCAACATCATCCGGGCCGGCCTCGCCTATCACTTCCAGTAAGGCGTTCACCCGACCGAACGACGCGAAATCGAAGCGGCCTGCCCGAAGGGGTAGGCCGCTTCGATCATGTAAGGGCCGCCGCCGACCGAATCACGTGACGAGAACAGCACGAATTGCTCGGCCATGAACCTTCGGGTGAGAAAGCCGCGCGCCCCGAGATAGTCCGCCACCGCCATGGGCGAGGCACCGCGCAGGCGGGCAAGCGTCACATGCGGGGTGAACTTGCGGGCTTCGGCCGGCACGCCCATCCTTCGAAGGAGCCGTTCCTGCTCGGCTTGGAGTTCGAGGAGCGTGACAGAGGGCTGAACCTTCGCCACGATGGCTCGCGGCCGGTCACTGCCGAACACCCCAAGGCCCTGGAGCGTGACCTGGAAAGGTGCTCGTCTGATTCTGCCCAGTTCATAGTCGATGTCATCGGCAGTCGCATCGTCGATGTCGCCGATGAAGCGCAGCGTCAGGTGATAATTCTCGACGTCGATCCATCGAGCGCCGAACAGGCCGCCCCGCATGGTCGAAAGCTCGGCGGCCAGGTCGGAGGGGATTTCGAGACCCGTGAATAAGCGGGGCATGGCCGATCTCCGAACGACGGTTCGAATCAGACTTTACTCGTGGAGATGACTCGCGCAACCGCGTGCGCGCGCGCCCCTCCGTTTCTGCACAGTCAGCTTGCCGCGGGCGGATAGACATGCCTGCGGCCGGAAAAATCCTCGAATTCCACCGTCTCGCCCAGGCCGGGCGAGAAGGATGGGCGCGCCGCCACCACTTTGCCGTGCCCTCCCGGCAAGTCGAGCACATAGGTAGGTTGGCAGAGCCCGGACAGTCGCCCCCGCAAAGCCGCCACCAGGGCCTGACCCTCCGCCAAGGGAACCCGAAAATGGCTTGTCCCCGGCGCCAGATCGCCATGGTGCAGGTAATAGGGTTTTATTCGGGCTTCTACGAAGGCCCGCATCAGGCTGCCGAGCGTTTCAACATCGTCGTTGACGCCTCTGAGCAGGACCGTCTGGCTCACCATGACGATGCCGCCGTGGATCAGGTGCGCGCAGGCCGCTCGTGCCGCCGGGGTAAGCTCGCGCGGGTGATTGGCATGCAGCGCCACGTAGACGGTTTTCCCCGAGGCCCGCAGTGCTTCGATCAGGCCAGGCGTAACTCGTTCCGGGTCGGCGACCGGAACGCGCGTGTGCAGGCGCACGATTTTCACATGCTCCATCGCGGCGAGCCGTCGCATGATGGCCTCCAGGCGCCGGGGCGACAACATGAAGGGATCGCCCCCCGTGAGGATGACCTCCCAAATCTCCGGCCGTGACGCGATATAGTCGAGCGCTCGTTCGACCGCCTCGGGCGGTAGCATGGCCTCTACGCCCGGACCCACCACTTCGCGGCGGAAGCAGAAACGGCAATAGACCGGGCAGACATGCAGCACTTTCAGGAGCACCCGGTCGGGGTAGCGGTGCACGATGCCGGGGACGGGGCTATGGGCCTCGTCGCCGATCGGGTCTGGACGCTCCTCCGGCCGCGTTTCGAGCTCGGCGAGGCTCGGCACGAATTGCCGGGCAATCGGGTCGGCCGGATCGAGGGGATCGATCAGGGCCGCCAAGGCGGGCGTCAGCGCAACCGCATAGCGGTCCGCCACGACGGTGAGGGCCTTCGCGCGCCCGGGCGCCACCAGCCCGGCTTCGGCCAGATCGCTCACGTGCCGCATCGTCCGGTTAGGCAAGGGAGGGGTCATGCGTCTGCCACCGGGGTCCAGAGCACCTGTTCGATGCGGGTCGCGCCCGCGGCCAGCATGACCAGGCGGTCGAAGCCGAGCGCGATGCCGCTCGCGGGCGGCATATGGACGAGCGCGGTCAAAAAATCATCGTCGATGGGGTAGGGGTCGCCATAGCGGCGCTCACGCTCGCGCATCGCGCCTTCGAAACGCCGGCGCTGCTCGGCCGGGTCGGTCAGTTCGCCGAACCCGTTGGCGAGTTCGACTCCGCAGACATAGAGCTCGAACCGTTCCGCAACACGCGGGTCGTCCGCGCAGGGCCGGGCCAGCGCGGCCTCGACGGCTGGATAACGGTCCAGGATGGTGGGCCGCCCGATCCCGAGATGCGGCTCGACGCGCTCGACCAGGATGCGGCTGAAGATGTCGGACCAGTCGTCGTCCGCCGCGATCTGGATGTCTTGGCGGCGCGCCGCTTCCGCGAGGGCGTCGCGGTCCGGCACCCCGTCCGGCAAGCTTCGCAACAAGTTGATGCCCGCGTGCCGGGCAAAGGCGTCCGCCACGGCGAGGCGCTCCGGCGTGGCGCGCGGGTCGGCCTCGCGCTCGCGCCAGCGCCAAATCCGGGCGCCGGTCGTCGCTGCCGCGAGAGCCAGCAGGGCCGCGCAATCGGCCATCAAGTGATCGTAAGGCACTTCGGCCCGATACCATTCCAGCATGGTGAATTCGGGATGGTGCAGCGGCCCGCGCTCGCGGTCGCGGAACACATGCGCCAGGGTGAACAGTCGCGGCTCGCCGGCGGCCAGCAGTTTCTTCATGGCGAATTCGGGTGATGTGTGCAGGTAGAGCGGCCTTGCGGTTCCATCCTGCCCGTGAATCTCGGTTGGGAGCGCGTGTAGATGCGTCTCGTTGCCGGGCGAGACCTGCAGGATCGCGGTCTCGACCTCGGCGAACCCTTGGTGGTCGAACCAGGCGCGTGTCTCGGCAGTCAGCCGAGCCCTGTGGCGCAGGAAGGGCAGCTTGTCCGCAAAGGCGGCTTTGTCCCACCAGGGTGAAGCGTCGGTCACGAGCAAGGTCCCCGGGTGCGGTGTGAACGCCGCGCCGCACTGGTCAAGGAGGCGAAAATCGCTATGGTGCCGGCCAGATGCGCCCGGCCGCCGGCAAGGGCGCCTTTCGGCCGTTCCCAACTCTTCTATGCATCAAGGACGAATTTCGTGAAAGTCATCGCCAGCTCACTCCGCAAGGGCAATGTCGTCGAGAAGGACAACCAGCTCTACATCGTGCTCACTGCGGAAAGCTTCCACCCCGGCAAGGGCACGCCCACGACGCAGATCGACATGCGCCGCATCAGCGACGGCGTGAAGGTGACGGATCGCTACAAGACCACCGAGCAGGTCGAGCGCGCCTTCGTGGAGGATCGCGAGTTCAGCTACCTCTACGAGGATGGCGAGGGCTATACCTTCATGAATTCGGAGAATTTCGACCAGGTCGTGGTGCCCAACGACGTGCTCGGCGATCAGGCCGCCTACTTGCAGGAGGGCATGAAGGTGATGCTCAGCATCTTCAACGAGCTGCCGGTCGCCATCCAGCTGCCGCCGCGCGTCACCCTCGAGATCACGGAAACCGAACCGGCCATGAAGGGGCAGACCGCCTCATCGTCCTACAAGCCGGCAAAGCTCTCGAACGGCGCCCGCACCATGGTGCCGCCCCACGTCCAGCCCGGCACGCGCGTCGTGATCCTGACCGAAGACGGCTCCTACGTGGAACGCGCCAAGGACTGAGGCTCGGCCCGGTCGAGCGTCATGGGCTCGATGTCGGCCCAGACGCAATCTTCCGCGCCGCCGTCCTCATACATGAAGCCCGCCATCGGCACGCTCTCGTAGAGGCTGGCGATGGGCAGGTGCCAGGTGCCGGCCCGATAGCTGAAGCCGAGCCCGCGCCCCCGAAAAGCTTTCAGGGTCGCAAGATCCGGCTTGCCGTCGGTTCCCGGCAGTGCCACCGCGAGCAGTACGGGAGCTTCGCCGAAGGGCAGAAAACTCTGGCTGGAATGCGGGTGCGCTTCCATCTTCTCGAACCGGTACGGCAGATCGGTGAGGTCGGTGCGCGCTAAAAACAGGTTGGGTTTGGCGTCGGGCCGGAGGTTTTGCAGCACCGCCACTTGATCGACCCGCGCCCCGACGCTGCCGGGCGCGAACACCTCGCCATAAGGCTCGAAGGCTTCGGGGGTGAGCGCCATGACCGGGATGCTGGGCATCGTGTTGTGATCCTCTTGGGGCGGCACGCCCAGGGGGCGCGCGGAACCTTGGCGTCCGGCGCCGGATTGCCTCCTTAACGGAGGATCAGCGACATGGCCAGCAAAGGTACCGAACCCGGCAATCCCGCGAGCGAACCCATCGAGAGCCGCCGCACGCCCGCCGCCACCGACGTCGGGGGCGTGACGCCGGCCGGTGCGGGCGGGGTGTCGCCCGATGAATCCAACGAGGGCGAGGGATCGGTGCTCGACGTGCCGAACATGGGCGAGTTTTCCGCCGAATCGGCCCGGCCTACCCCGCTCGACGACATCGCCCAGGCGGAGCGGGAGAATCTGCCAAAGGATTGAGGGGCAGATGCGCAGGTGGTGCACCAGTGGTGCACCTTTCCGCTTGACACTGGGCGGATGATATGTTCCTGATATGTTCACTGCAGAGATGCGGTCGACGCCCGGGGCCTTTCAGCCGCCGGGCGTTGTCGTTTCAGCGGCCAGCTTCGGATTGCCCCATGCCGGCACGCGCTTCCCCGAAACGGCAGCAGCCGGCCGATGAGGCCACGACCCTCATTCGCGACGCCATCCGGGCCCATGTGCCGGACGCCATCGCGGAACTGGCGCGGCTGGCCCACGAAGCCTCCAGCGAGACCGCCCGCGTCGCCGCCATCAACGCGCTGATCGATCGCGGCTACGGCCGTCTAAAAGACCTGACGGACGGGGATGACGGCCAGCATGGCATCACGGTCCGCTTCGTGGCCCCGCCTCAAAGAGCTTGAGATCGAGCTGCCCGAAGCCTTTCGGGAGCTGTTCCGCCCCTATCGCTACAAGGCCTTTTACGGCGGCCGCGGGTCGGGCAAATCGCATTCCATCGCGACCGCGCTGGTGCTGCTCGCGGCGCAAAAACCGCTGCGGGTGCTGGCCGCCCGCGAAATCCGGAAATCGATCCGGGATTCCTCCAAACGCCTGCTCGACGACAAGATCCAGGCGCTTGGCCTGAGCCACAGCTTCGCCTCCACCGAACAGGACATCAAGGCCCGCAACGGCTCGCTCTTCCTCTTCGCGGGGCTGTGGTCCAACCCAGACCAGATCAAATCCATGGAGGGGATCGACATCGCCTGGGTCGAGGAAGCCGACACCATCTCGCAGCGCTCGCTCGACATTTTGGTGCCGACCATCAGAAAACCCGGCTCGGAACTTTGGTTCTCCTGGAACCCGCGCCACGCCTCCGACCCCGTCGACGCCCTGTTCCGGAGCGGCCCGGCGCGGCCCGATGCGCTGGTCCGCCAGGTGAGCTTTGCCGACAACCCGTGGTTTCCGGCCGTGCTCGATGCCGAGCGGCTCTGGGACCTCGCCCGCGACCCCGACAAATATGCCCACATCTGGGAGGGCGCCTACCGGCGCCATTCGGAAGCCCGCGTGTTCAGCAATTGGCGGGTGGAGCGGCTCGACATGCCGGCCGGCACGCGGCCCTATTTTGGCGCCGATTGGGGCTTTTCCCACGATCCCACCGTGCTGGTGCGCTGCTTTCTGCTCGACCGGCTGCTCTATATCGACCGTGAGGCCTATCGGATCGGCTGCCCCATCGATGAGACGGCGGCTTTATTCGCCACGATCGAGGGCGCGGCCGGGCCGGCGCCCTGGCCCATCACGGCCGACAGTTCGCGGCCCGAGATGATCGCGCATCTGCGGGCCAGGGGCTTTCGCATAAAACCCGCCAAGAAGGGCCGGGGCTCGGTCGAGGAGGGGGTCGCCTTCCTGCGCTCGCTCGACATCGTGGTGCATCCGGACTGCCGGCATGCCATCGACGAGATGACGCTCTATTCCTATGCGGTCGACCGGCGCACCGGCGACATTTTGCCGGTGCTCGAAGACCGCCAGAACCACGTCATCGACGCCCTGCGCTACGCCCTCGAAGGCGTCCGCCGCGCCGACTACCAGCTGCTCAAGCTGATCTGAGACCAAGTCGCGTTGCTCGGGGCTTGTCTCGCTCACTCATTGCGGTTTCCCCTTCGCCCCGCGAGAGCGGGGAGAAGGTGGCCGACAGGCCGGATGAGGGGTCCTTACGAAGAAGCCCCTCATCCGCGCTTCGCGCACCTTCTCCCCGCAAGCGGGGCGAAGGGCATCGCGACGATACGAGTTGACGTGACCGTCCTTCGACTCGGCCAGCTTGGCGGCTGGCTCGACAAGGCCGCCTGGGCGTCCCCACCCTCCCCCAAAAAACCAGGACCACCATGGCCCGCAAAACCGCGACCTCGCGCCTTGCGGCGCGCGACAGCCTGTCGAATCTGGCGGCCTCGCTCGGGGCCGGGCGCGACAAGGCGGCGCACGACGCCTTCTTCGTGGCGGATCTCGCCCGCGACCAGATCGAGGCCATGTATCGCGGCGATTGGCTGGCCCGAAAAATCGTCGACATCGTGCCCTATGATAGCATCCGCGAATGGCGCGAATGGGCGGGCGACCGCAAAGACGTGGCCGCCATCGAGGCCGCCGAACGCCGCCTCAACCTGCGCCGCGCCCTGCAGCGCGCCATGATTTTGGGCCGGCTCTACGGCGGCGGCGCGCTTCTGATCGGCACCGACGAGCCCGATCCCGCGGCGCTCGCGACCCCGCTCTATCCCGAGACCATGCGCCCAGGGTCTTTGCGCTTTTTGCATGTGGTGAGCCGCTGGCAGCTCGCCGTCACGGCCATCAACCACGACCCGCTCGACCCGTATTATGGCGAGCCCGACCGCTACCGGCTCACCTCGCCCGAGCGGGGCGAACTCGCGCTGCACCCCTCGCGGGTGATCCGGTTTCTGGGCAATCCCTTGCCCGACCCGCTGCTCTACGGCGCGCAGCTGTGGTCCGACAGCCTGCTGCAGACCCTCTACGACGCCATTCACGGGGTGGCGCTGACCACGACGGGCGCCACCAGCCTCATCCACGAGGCCAAGGTCGACATCGTCACGGTGCCGAACCTCTCGGAACATCTGTCGAACGCCGCCACCACGGCGCAGCTCTCGGCGCGCTTCGCCTACGCGGCCGCCATGAAGTCGATCAACAACCTGCTGCTGCTCGGCGACGGCGAGACCTGGGCCCGGCAGAAGGTCGATTTCGCGGGTCTGCCCGAGATGGTGCGCACCTTTCTGCAGATCGCGGCGGCCGCGGCCGACATCCCGGTGACCCGCCTGCTCGGCCAGTCTCCCGCGGGCCTGTCCGCCACCGGCGATAGCGACACTCGCAACTACTACGACATGATTTCCGCCCGCCAGGAACTCGACCTGCGCCCGCAGCTGGAGCGGATCGACGCGCTACTGCTCCGCTCCGCCGGCGTGGACCCGGCGGGCGTGAGCTTCGAATTCCGCCCGCTGTGGCAGCTCGATGCCGCCGAGAAAGCGAGCGTGGCGCTGAGCAAGGCGCAGACCACGCAGATCTATGCCGGGCTGGGACTGTGGCCAGCCGCCACTACGGCCGCGCTGGTGCAGGGCCAGCTTGCCGAGGATGGCACTTATCCGAATGCGGAGGGGGTGTTCGCGGCGGGTGGGCAGCCGACCCTCGACTACGATCCCAATCAGCCCCGCGATCCCGATGGGCGATGGACGAACGGGGGCGAGAGCCTTGGAAGCGGCACGTCGGCTGGTCTCGAGCAGCATACCGGTGTCCTGTCCCAACCCTCAGAAGCTACCCACGCATCCTGGCTGAATACGCTGCTCAGGGCCATCAATCCTGTCGGAGCGGCCCAAGCCGCAGAAACCGGATTTGGGAAGCTCGGTGCCATCGCAAGAACCTCGCAAGGCAGCGCGATGTTGCATCAAGTTGGCGGCCCGATCGATCCCGGATATTTCGACCCGACCCCGCAGCAAGAAGAGGAGCACCTCCGGAAAATACAGCAAGCGGAGGAGCAGGTCCCCGATCCCTTCGGCGCCGCAATGCCGAGCCTTCCAGAGATCGGGCGTCATCGGATCTCGTCGTTCTTTGCAGGTTGGGGCTTCTCGTCGCGGCCGGGCAGCTCAGCCATTGTATCCTCCGGACGTTTCAGCGCAGAACCGGTGCAGCCCGTCGATCCGCAGGACCTGGCATCCCGCGAGGCTCGAAGTGCAGAACTGTTGTCCAAGATCGGCCCAGGCCAATATGCCAAAGGTCGTGTTCCCGCTGAACCTGATCGGACACTGACTGTTGACGAGAAGCAAGCAACCATCAATCAACATGGCTATGCAGATGGATGCCACACCTGCGGAGCTAAAGATCCTGGAACCACGACCGGGGAATATAGAAAAGATCATCAACCATCATCAGGGTTAAATTTTAATGGTTTCATCCAGTACCTATACCCACACTGTGCAACGTGCAGTGACAAACAAGGTGGATGGGTCAGCGCTCTGAAAAAACTGTGGGGTATCAAATGAAAGTAATCGAAACCACAGGAGGGCCTTTCATAGCGATCAGCCAAGACAAGGCTGACCGTTGGAGCGGCATTGAAGGGAAGCGATTTTCCGGCCACGACATGCCATTCGAGCATGACTACGAAGCGGGTTGTGCTCAATTCTACAATCAAGCCAACCGCCGTCCATTGATCGCAAAGTTCAGCAACAATGAGGTTGACGTTGCGCTTTTCGGTGAGCCAATGCCGACCTGCGTGGTAGCGACTGACGGCAGCTCCGCCTACTTAGGCCAAGCCCACTATGCGCCAGAAGAGTGGTCCTACTCTGAAATCTCAAAAAACGATTTTGATCGAGCAGGCTTCGAGAATTACGTCGGTTTTCGCATAAATCATACCGGGCAAAGGATGGTGGTGTTCGACTCCTCGTGCCAGTTCGGTTGGGTTGACGACGATCGTCTCGAGTTCGATCTGTCTCCCGGACGATATCGAATTTCGGCTGCGCTTTACAACCCAGGTCGTGGCACGCTCCTGACACTCATCCGAATGCTGCGCGAATAGCGTTCTCGGAGACCCCGTAGATCGGCCGGCCTCACGGACCTGGACAACATCGTCCGATGTGAAGGCGATTTGCATAGCTTTGAGGGGCACAGAGCACAGCCTCTTCTGCCTCGGACCGCTTGGCCGCAAAAGGATATCCAGGCGTCGGCGCAAAGCCCAACGGAGGCCCTGATTTTGCTGGAACGCGCTATCTGGTATCTCGCTGGTAAGGGCCAGCAGAGCATCGTCATGATCAAGCTGACGGGGGGCAGGCGTGCCGATTTCAAGGCTGCGAATGAGCTTGGCGGCTTTAAGGAGAAGCCGAATGGTTATACCTGGCATCACGTCGACGACTTCGATCCGGAGAGCGGCACGAGCAGTCTCCAGCTGGTTGAAACGACGGTTCATATCGCCGCCTCGCATCGTGGCTCGGTGGCTCAATACGAAAAGTTCTATGGTGTGAAATATAGAAACTAGTTGAGGTGACGCCCGTGGTGACTTTCAAGGGAACCCATCACAGTCTGACATCGGCTGAAATTGCCCAGGTGGAAGCCAATCTGGGGTTCCGCCTTCCTGACGAATTCTACAAACATTACCTTCGTTATAATGGTGGGAGGCCCACTCCTGGATGCTTCAAGAAAGACGGTGAGTGGTATTGCGTGGAAGACTTCTTTCCGTTGAACGAGAAAATTGCAGGAAATAGCTTTGAAGAAATATATCGCGTGGTTTTATTAACCCCAGAGTTTCCGGGCAATTTCGTTCCATTCGCGAGTGATGACGGTGGTAATTGTTACGTGTTTAGCGCCAGGAATGATGATTTTGGCACGATTTACCTCAGTCAACAAGACTACTTCAATGATCCGGATCGATGCGTCGTGTTTATTGCAGACACCCTGGACTCGTTCTTGGCGGCATTGACTAATCACGCCGATTGAGGGCCAGCATCATGCGATGGTCCAGGTCGTACGCCTCGCAGTTGCGCCGCCCCCCGGCCGGCACCGCTGCAACCACCTACGGCCGGCGCTTCCTGGCCCTGCCGAAGGCGAACCAGCCCGCTGTGCTGGTGCCGTAGCGACGGCGCCCGTTGCTTTCTCGAACCGGTTGGATCGTCCGAAGCTGACGTTGCCCGACGGCGCGAAAGATTGTCGACATCGTGCCCTACGATTGCGTCCGCGCGTGGTGCGAATGGGCGGGCGACCGCAACGATGTGGCCCACATCGAGGCGGCCGAAAGGCCTGAAATTCCTTCATGTGGTGAGCCGCTGGCAGCTCGCCGTCACGGCCATCAACCACGACCTGCTCGACCCGTATTATGGCGAGCCGGACCGCTACCTGCTCACCTCGCCCGAGCGGGGCGAGCTGGCGCTGCACCCCTTGCGGGTGATCCGCTTTCTGGGCAATCCCTTGCCCGACCCGCTGCTCTACGGCGCGCAGCTGTGGTCCGACAGCCTGCTGCAGACGCTCTACGACGCCATCCATGGCGTAGCCCTGACCACGACGGGCGCCACCAGCCTCATCCACGAGGCCAGATGCGTTCGGCTGTTGCCGAACGCATCTGGCCCAAAGTGACGAGCCCGTGAAACGGGCTCGATGTCGACATCGTCACGGTGCCGAACCTGTCGGAACACCTGTCGAATGCCGCCACCACGGCGCAGCTCTCCGCGCGCTTCGCTTACGCGAACGCGATGAAGTCAATCAACAACCTGCTGCTTTTGGGCGACGGCGAAAGCTGGGCCCGGCAGAAGGTCGATTTCGCGGGTCTGCCCGAGATGGTGCGCACCTTTCTGCAGATCGCGGCCGGCGCGGCCGACATCCCTGGCCTCGTTCCTGGCTGGATTAGGCGACATGCCCGAATGAGGGCGTGCAGTCTGCGATAGTGCGAGCCGGGGTCGTTCCTCGGCTCTGACGACGACGTGAAACACACGTCGACGTCGGCGCCCTCAGCGTCAGCCGTCTTCAATCCGCCCCTCTACGCCACCGCGGATCACGCCTTCGCGGCACGACGACGACGAGATCTTGGCCACCACCCCCCTCGGCGGCGCTTTCCGGCCCTGCTCCGGGCCAACCCGCCCGCCATCCTGGTGCCGTAACGGAACCCAGAGGATTCGCCGCCACGGCGAGCCATCTCGAAGAACGGGACTGATCATGAGTTTGCTCGATGGCGGCCTTGCGGCCGTGTTCGGCGCGGCCTTCGGGGCCGTGTTGGCCGATGGCACGCTCCACAAGATGCAGCAGGTTGGCAGCGGAACCGGAGGGTTTGCCGTGACGGCCACGGATTATCCGGCCAAGCTGTGCCTCGATTCAGTCGAGGCCAATGAACGGGCCGCCTCCGGGATTCCCAACAGTGCCGTCAAGCTGACGGTGCTGCGGGCCGGACTGCCGGTCACGGTCGATCTCGACGATGAACTCACGCTTGGCGGCGCCACCTACCGGGCCATCAAGGTGGACACCGACCCGGCCGGGGCGGCCTTTGCGGTCGTGGCGGTGCCGGCATGATGGCGCCTGGCATGGCGCCTGGACTCGCGGCCTTGCAGGCGCGCCTCTCCGGCCTTTCCGAGGCCGTTAAGGCCGAGGTCGCGGAGGCGCTGGGCGAGGTCGCGGCCGACGTGATCGAGGAAGCTCGGCGCGCCCTTGGCGGGGGCGAGTCGTCAGGTTTCGGCAAGCGGCAGGCTTCCGCACCAGGCGGCCCGCCCGCCGATCCAAGCGGCGCGCTCGCGGCTTCGCTGTCAGCAGCGCTCGAAACGGCCGAACCCCAGGTCACGATCACGGCCGCCAGCCCGCATGCGGCTTTCCTGGAATATGGAACCAGAACCATGGCGGCACGACCGTTCCTGCGTCCCGCGATCGCGGCCACGAGCGTGGGCGCGAGAACCAGGCTGCGCGCCGCCCTGGCGCGCGCCGCCAAAACGCTCGGGGATTCGCCATGACGGCGCTCGACCGCCAGCAGCCGATCGTCGATGCGATTCTGGCGTCGTTGCGGGGCGATGGCGCGCTGAACGCGCTCGTTGGCAACCGCGTCTACGACGCGCCGCCGGGCCGTGCCGCGACCCCGGAGATCACGATCAAGCTGGTCAGCGCGGCCGACCAATCGAGCGCCGACACCGAGGCGCAGACGCTCCTTTTCGACCTCGACGTGTGGGACCGCTACGCGCTCGGGGCGGATCTGTCCCGCCCGCGCGCCATCATGGGCCACATCCGCCGCATCCTGCACATGCAGGCTCTGCCCGTCGTGGGCTGCGCGCTCGTGATCCTGCGCTGCACCGGCGCGCAAGGGCCGTTCCGCGATCCCGACAACCTGTCGCTGCACGGGATCGTCAGCGTGTCGGCTCTGGCCGGCCACGAACTGGCCTCGGGCTGATTGGGGCCGGTGAAGCGGTTGCCGCAGCCCTTCTCCCGCAGGGGGAGAAGGGATCGCGCCCAACTTGGTCGCCACCCGAACAGCGTACCACTGAGCTTCCTTCTCCCCAACCAGCGAGGTTTCCATGTCCGCATCGCCAGGCCGAAGTCTTCTCCTGCGCGTAAACACCTCCGGCTCGACTTTTGTCACGGCCGGAGGCTTGCGCACCAAACAGGTCAAGCGCGCCACCAGTAAGGTCGACGTCACCACCGCCGACTCCACCGGGCGCTGGCAGGAACTCCTGCCCGGCGCTGCGGCGCAATCGCTGTCGTTTTCGGCCAGCGATTTCGTTTGGCTGAACGATACCGCCTACCAAGCCTTCAAGACGGCCTTCGAGGCCGGGACCATGCTGGTGTGCCAGATCGTCTATCCGGGCTCGGGCTATTACCAGGGCAATTTCGTCATCACCCAGCTCGACGACAGCGCGACCTTCGACAAGGAAATCACGTCCGCGCTGACGCTGGAAAGCTCGCAGCAGCCGGTGTGGACCACGGGGGCGCCATCGTGATCAGAACCGCGCAAGCCTCGGCGACCACGGGCCATCGCCCGGCCATCAACACGCTCCGGGGCGAGTTCGACGCCATGATTGCGGGCGAACTCTGCCGCTTCGACACCAGGCTGTCGACGATCGCCGCTATCGAGGAGGCGTGCGGCGGCCGGGCCATCGTGGAGGTGCTCAACGGCATCATTCTGGGTCGCCGGGCCAAGGACCAGATCCCGCTCATCGCGGCCGCGCTGAAAGCTGCCGATCCCTGGCGGGACGATCCGGAGGCGCTGGCCGCAGAGGCGACCGTCGGCGAGGCGGAAGCCTTCGTGCTGGCGCTCGTCTTCGCACTGGGCTTCACGGTTGGATCCGGCCCCCGGGAGGGCCGGGATGACGACCCTTTGGACCGCGCGAGCGATGGCGGCGCTGGCGGGAATTCGCGCTCGGGTGCCTGAAATGGCCCGAGGCGGCCCTTTGGGCCTGTTCCTGGCTCGGCTTCGTGGATGCCTGGAACGGCCACCACCGCTTCGTGCTCGGCATCGACTCAGATGATGGCGACGTGAGCCGGGCGGAAGCGCTCGGGCTCGAGCAAGGGCTACAGCGCTGGCAACAGACCGGCGCTTGGAGGGGAGATCGACATGGCGGAGAGCGCGGGTGAACTGACCTTCGCGTTCGGGGCCGATTTTTCCGGCTTCACACGGGCGGCCGACGGCGCGGGACGCAAGCTCGACGAGCTGAGCCGGACCGCCGCGCAATGGGCGAACGACACCTCCTCGGCCACGTCCCGGCGCCTTGGAGCCGCGCTCGGCGGCCCGCTGCAATTGACGGGCGGCATGAGCCGCGCCGCGCAGGCGCTGCGGACTCCGGCCGCCTCCGCGATCTCCGGCGACGACGCGCGGACCACCAAGGAACTGACGCATCTTGCGAACCAGCTCGCCCTGCTCAAGACGACCGGGGCCGCCCACGATGCGATCGTGGAGCGCATGAAGATCGAGACCGAACAGGCCAAGCTCGGCACCGATGCGACGCTCGAACAGAAGGCCGCCGTGGCCTCGCTGGTCACCCAGATCGATGCCGCCAAGACCGCGCAGGCCGCGCTCAAGGCGGAGCAATCCGCCACCAACGACGCCTGGAGCTTTGGCGCCGAGACGCTGTCGCGCGGGCTCCAGAGCGTGGTGCTTTCCGGCGTCGGGTTGCAGGACGTCGCGCGCTCGATACTCACGAGTTTGACGCGCCAGGGTCTGCAAGGCGCCTTGACGGGTTCGGGGTCGCTGGCGGGCCTGTTCGGCACGGCAAGCACGGGTGGGCAGACGGGCGGCTTGTTCGGGGCACTGCAGTCCTTCTTCACGGGCGGTCTTGGCGGCTCTTCGGCCAGCACGGCGCTGCCGAATTTCGCCGGCCTTTATGCTTCCGGCGGCACCATCGGCTCCGGCCAGTGGGGTATCGTGGGCGAGAAGGGGGCCGAGGTGGTGGCGGGACCCGCGACCGTGGTGCCCTGGAGCAAGGTCGCGGCGTCCGGGTCCGCCTCGACCGCCTCCGCCCCGCACCAGACCATCAATTTCAATGTCAGCAGCCCGGACGCGCCTTCCTTCGCGCGATCCGAAAATCAGATGGCGGCACTTCTTTCCCGTGCGGTCGGGCGCGGCCAGCGGAACCAGTGATGTTCAACGAAATCCGTTTCCCGACCGATATCGCGCTGGGCGCCAAGGGCGGCCCGGAGCGACGCACCGACGTCGTGACGCTGCGCTCCGGCGGCGAGCAGCGCAACGCCATCTGGGCCGATGCCCGGCGCAAATACCAGGCGGGCTATGGCGTCAGATCCTTTGCCCAGCTCGAAGCCGTGCTGGCCTTCTTCGAGGCGCAGCGCGGACGGCTTTACGGCTTCCGTTGGAAGGACCGTTTCGATTACCGGTCCTGTGCCTCGCCGAATTCGCCGGCCGCCAGCGACCAGCCGCTCGGCACCGGCGACGGCACGACCGCCACCTGGCAGCTCACCAAGACCTATGGCGGCGCCATCACGCCCTATGTGCGGCCGATCCGCAAACCCGTGGCCGGAACCGTGACTGTGGCCGTCAATGGCGCGCCGGGCGCGCCCGGAACGGCGTTCACGCTCGACAGCACCACCGGTCTCCTGACCTTTCTCCCCGGCCACGTGCCGGCCGCCGGCGCGGTGATCACGGCGGGGTTCGATTTCGACGTCCCGGTCCGCTTCGACACGGATTATCTCGAGATCGACCTGTCGCATTTCGAGGCCGGGCAGATCCCCAACATCCCGATCGTGGAGATCCGGGTGTGAGAGGGTGGGATGCGAGCCCTTCTCCCGCTCTGCGGGAGAAGGTGGGCATCGCGTCAGCGATGGTCGGATGAGGGGAACCCTGATCCGTGTTTCCCCTCATCCGTCGCTCCGCGACACCTTCTCCCGCTGTGCGGGAGACGGGCACAATGCTTCGAGACCTGCATGAAATCTGTTCCCCCCGCGCTCACCAACCATCTCGCCTCGGGCGCCACCACGCTCGCCTATTGCTGGCGCGTGACGCGGCGCGACGGGGTGGTGCTGGGTTTTACCGAGCATGACCGCGACCTGGTCTATGCCGGCACCACCTTCGCGGCTTCGACCGGATTTACCGCCTCCCAGATCCAGCAATCGCTGGACCTGTCGATCGACAATATGAATGCCGCAGGCGCGCTGTCGTCGGCCACCATCACCGAGACGGATGTTCTGGCTGGCCGCTACGACGATGCGACCGTCGAGCTGTTTTGGGTCAATTGGGCCGACACGAGCCAGGGCCTCACCATCGCGGCCGGCAACCTCGGCGAGCTCACGCGGTCGGGCCTCGCCTTTTCGGCCGAATTCCGCGCGGTCGCCAACCGGCTCAACCAGAAAATCGGCACCACTTGCGAACGCTTCTGCTCGGCGATCTTGGGCGACAATCGCTGCAAGATCGACCTGACCCAGCCGGCCTATCGGGCCACCGCCACCGCGCAAACGGCTGGCCTCGTGAGTGAGATCACGGTCACGGGCCTGTCCTCCTACACGGCGGATTGGTTCACGTTCGGCACGCTCACCTTCACGGGCAGCGCCAATGCGGGCCTGCCGATCGACATCAAGGCGCATCTGCGCACGTCCGGCATCGACATCCTGCAGATCTGGACCCCGACCGCCTTTCCGGTCGCGATCGGCGATGCCGCGACCGTCACGGCGGGCTGCCGCAAGAGCTTTTCGATGTGCCGGGGGAAGTTCGACAACGTGCTGAACTTTCGCGGCTATCCGCATATCCCCGGCACAGACGTAGTGACCCGCTATGCGGTTCAAGGCGCGCTGGCGCAGACCGGCGGGTCGCTGTTCGCGGGAAGCTGAGGGTTTGTCGGAGGCTGTGGCGCCCGCTGCCACTCCGAAATGCGGCTAGATGTCAGGAGCCACGGGCTCCAAACCCTCACTCGATGTGTTGGACGGCCTCGCCGAGAACCGACACCCACGCGTGCTTGCGGCGCTCGTAGACGGAAAAGCGCGGTTGCCGCGAAAACGCCGGGTCCACGAAGGCGCCCAGGGGAACGGCCGTGAGTTCGGGCTGATCTTCCAGCAGATAGGCGATGGTCGAGCCGCAGGCGGGGCAGAAGCGATCCCGGATCATGTTGCCGCTGTCGGCGCGCCGCTCGAAAACCCGGACTTCGCCCGTGATCGTGACGGCTTCGGTCGCAAAACGGACTTGCGCCGAAAAAGCGCTCCCCGAACGCCGTTGGCAAGCCAGACAATGGCAGACCGAAACGCGCACCGGCTCGCCTTCACAACGGGCCGTCACCAGGCCGCAGCGGCACTCGGCAAGGTGCGTCGGCATTCGATTCCCCCAGATGGGCGCGTGTTCCGCCCTTACACTCGAAGCCTCCGGGACAAATGTCAAAGCCGGTCCGGTGAGTTGAACGGATCTCACGGCGGCTCCGACCAGTCCAGAATTCAGCGAAGAGCCCCCACCATGCCAACCCGCCCCGAGATCATCGCGGCGGCGCGCCGCTATGTCGGCACGCCGTATCATCATCAGGGCGCGCTCGCGGGCGCGGGCTGCGATTGTCTGGGCCTCGTGCGCGGGGTTTGGCGCGACCTCTATGGCGCCGAGCCCGAAGCGCCGCCCCCCTATACGCCCGATTGGGGCGAGACGGGACAGGTCGAGCACCTGCTCGACGCGGCGTACCGGCATATGACGCGGGCCGCGGTCGCCGAGGCTCTGCCCGGGGACGTGCTGGTGTTCCGGCTGCGGGAGAATGCCGTCGCCAAACATGTCGCGATCGTCAGCGCGCCGAACCGCATGATCCACGCCCAATCGAACGATCGGGTCCGCGAGGTCACCATGAATGCCTGGTGGACCCGGCGCGCGATCGCGGCTTTCGCCTTCCCGGATCAGGCCGCGAGATCGTCCGCCTTTTGATTGGGTCGCAGCAGCTTGCGCACGTCCTCCGATGTCGCGGGGCGGCTGAACAGATAGCCCTGGACCTGGGTGCAGCCTTCCAGATTGAGCTGGGCCAATTGTTCCTCGGTTTCGACGCCCTCGGCCAGGGTCTTGATGCCGAGATTGGCGCCCAGGCCCACCACGGCTCGGACGATGGCCTGGCAATCCTCGCTGTGGGCCAGGTCGGTAATGAACGACTGGTCGATCTTGATCTTGTCGAACGGGAAGGCGCGCAGGTAGCTCAGGCTCGAATAGCCGGTGCCGAAATCGTCCATGGAAATCTTCACCCCCATGCCGCGCAACTGCATCAAGGTGGCGAGATTGGCCTCGCTGTTGGCGAGCAGGACGGTTTCGGTGATCTCGAGTTCGAGCCGGGTCGGTGACAGGCCCGAGGCCGCCAGCGCACTGGCGACCGAGGTCACCAGGCTCCGCGACTTGAATTGCACCGGGGAAAGGTTCACCGCGATATTGATGTCGGACGGCCAGGCCGATGCTTCGGCGCAGGCCTGGCGCAAAACCCAATCGCCGATCTGGACGATCAGGCCGGTTTCTTCCGCCAGCGGGATGAACTCTTGCGGCGAGACGTTGCCGCGTTCGGGCTGCACCCATCGGATCAGCGCTTCGCAACCGATGATCCGGCCGGTCGGGATCTCGACGAGCGGCTGGTATTTCAAATGGAACTCGCCGCGCACCAAAGCCTTGCGGAGATCGACTTCCAGCGAGCGGCGTTTCTGCAGCCGTTGGTGCATGGCGGCCTCGAAGAAAGCGTAGGTGCCGCGCCCATCGGTTTTGGCGCGATACAGCGCGATGTCGGCGTTCTTGAGCAGGAGATCCGCGTCGGTCCCGTCCGAGGGCGCGATCGCGATGCCGATGCTCGCCCCGATCGAGATCTGCTGGCTGTCGATTTCATAGGGCGCGCTCAGCAGGGCGATGATCCGCCCGGCAAGGTTGCTCGCCTCCTCGATGCTCTGCACCCCGGTCTGCACGATCGCGAATTCGTCGCCGCCGAGACGGGCGACGACATCCGTTTCCCGAAGAGCGGCTTTCAGCCTGGCCGCGACCCCGGCCAGGAGCGTGTCGCCCGTCGGGTGGCCGAAGGTGTCGTTCACCTGTTTGAAGTAATCGAGATCGATGCAGTGGACCACGAGCTTGCTGCCGTCGCGGGCGCGAAGCGCCAAGCTCGATGCCAGCGCCGATTTGAACAGAACCCGATTGGCGAGCCCCGTGATGGCATCGTGATGCGCCAGATAGACGATCTGCGCTTCGGCATGCCGCTGTTCGGTCACATCGACGATCGAGGCCAACACGCAGCTGCGGCCTTCGAACGGCAGGTCGCGGCTATAGACCAGCACCTCGCGAACCTGGCCTTTGGACGTGACATGAATTTGCTCATATCCCTTGTCGCTTGATGTCTTGCGCTGCTGTTCGTTCAGTTGGCCTTGTTCCCGGAACTCGGCAGGGTAGAGGTCGCCCAGAGTCATGGACCGCAGTTGATCGCCACGATAACCATAGCGGCGCAGGAAAGCGTCATTGGCTTCGAGCAGGCGCAAATCCGCCGGATCGTAGACCAGCAAGGGCATCGGGTTGTGCTCGAAGAGAAGCCGCACCGACTCCTCACGCCGTTTGACTTCGGTGACGTTCGTGAACGCGACACCGATGAGTTCACCCATGGGCGCGGCCGAAACGCGGACATGAATGGCCTCGCCCGGGGCCGGAACAAACGTGTAGTCGAAATTTCGAGCCGCCTTGGCCTTCACCGTGTCGGCGAGAGCAAGGAGTAGGTCGGTGACGCCCTTGGGCGGGAACACGTTGGACAGCAAGGTCCAGCATAGGTCGCCCTCGCTCTGACCGAAGAGCCGCGCCGCCCCGGCATTCAGGCTCACGATCTGGAATTCGGGCACTCCCGAGGGCGCTCCGACCGACGCGAGCGCCAGGAGACCGTCGCTGGTGGCGCCGTAGATCGCGTCGACGAGGTCGTAGGTGGCCGGACGCTGGCGAAGGAAACCCAGAATAAGGTCCTCGCCCCAACGGCTGCGCAGCGGCAAGGCCAGGAACTCGCAGGTGCTGAGCTTGCGCTCGAGCAGAGCATGGGTCGTGGTGAGGATCGGGCGGCCTTCGGCAAGCGCCGCGCGGACCGCTTCGGTAATGGCGAGCCGGAAGTTTGGGGTCAGCTCACGCAGCGGGATCTGATCCTGGCTGATGCTGGTCTGTCGACGAAACATCGACCCCATGCGGATCAGTTCAAAGTCGCCATCCGGCATCGAGCGTAGGATCGTGAGGTCATCGACGATCAGGCCGAGGTTGCCGATCGCGACATCTTCAAAGGGCGGGAGGTGGTGATACTTGCGGGCCTCACTCCATCGGGAGCAGAGGTTCCGGACCTCCTTGAACGAGGTGTTCAGGTCGAACTCTTCGACCCGGTACGCTGGCGCATCGGTCATTATCGATCTCGAAGGGGAGATACCGGGCCAGCCTTGATGTCTGACGTTACGGAAGCTCTCACCCAGCCACTAATCTAAGGTAAACAGCACAGCGGTTTTTCGAACCATTCGAGACTCTTACCGCGACGCAACACGGGCGTCCCGGGCGGCACGACGGCGCGCGCGCACTCCCTCAAAAAAACATCACGGGACACCGATTCATGGCCACCCTGGTTCTCCGTGCGGCCGGGACCGCGATCGGCACGGCGCTCGGCGGCCCGATCGGCGGCTTCATCGGGGGCACGCTCGGCACCCTGGGCGGCGCCGTGGTGGACAGCCTGCTCGTCAATGCGCTGACGCCGCGGCGCTCCAACCCGCAGACCGACACGCTGGCGCTCACCAATTCGGCCGAGAACCAGACCCTGCACAAGCTCTGGGGCCGCATGCGGCTCGGCGGCAACGTCATCTGGTGCACCCAGTTCTCGACCTATGCCACCAAGCAATCCACCGGCACCGGCAAGGGCAGCCTGCTGGCCCCCAAGACCACGGCGACCCACTGCACGCTGAGTTTTGCGGTGGCGTTCTGCGAGGGTGGCGCGGGCGTCTCGCTCGGCCGGGTGTGGGCCGACGGCAACCTGCTCGACCTCAGCCAATATGCCTTCGTGTTCTACGATGGCGCCGAGGACCAGCTTCCCGACAGTTTTATGGAATCGGTCGAGGGCACCGGCAATGTGCCGGCCTATCGCGGCACCTGCTACCTCGTGTTCCAGAACATGGTGCTGGACAATTTCGGCAGCCGCATGCCACAGATCACGGCCGAGATCATTCGGCGGCCCGACATCGGCGACCCGGACGATCTCACCAATCAGCTGAAATCTCTGTGCCTGCTGCCGGGCGCCGGCGAATTCGTGCTGGGCACCACCGAATATCAATCCTCCGATGGTTTTGGGAACTGGTTTCCGGAAAACCTGCATCAGCAGCATACCGGCCAGAGGGGGCAGCCCAACGTTACCGACTTCGAGGGCTCGATGGCAGAGCTTGCGGCCGCCCTGCCGGGCCGCCAGGCCGTCTCGCTCGTGGTGTCATGGTTCGGCACGGATCTGCGGGCCGGGACCTGCCAGATCGTGCCCAAGGTCGAAACCCGCTCCAAGGTGGTCAAGCCCGCCGATTGGGTGGTGGCGGGCTATACCCGCGCCTCGGCGCCCCTCGTTAGCCAGATCAGCGCCTCGGCACTCGATCCGACCGGGATCGGGACGGGTGCAAGCACCAGCGGAACCGTTCCGGCCTTCGGGGGGACGCCGTCGGATGCCACCGTGGTGCAGGCCATCCAATATATGAACGGAGAGGGCATCGCGGTGATGTTCTACCCCTTCGTGATGATGGACGTCCCGGCCGGCAACGGCCTCCCGGACCCCTATGGCGGCGCCGAACAGGCGGCTTTTCCCTGGCGCGGGCGGGTGACCTGCTCGCCCGCGCCCGGCCGCCCCGGCACCGTCGACAAGACCGCGGCCGCCACGGCCCAGATCAACGCCTTCTTCGCCCAGTACAGCGCCATGGTGCTGCATTACGCCAATCTCTGCGTGAGTGCGGGCGGGGTCGCGGCCTTCGTGATCGGCTCGGAACTGGTCGGGCTCACCCAGGTGCGCTCCAGCCCCGGCGACGGCACCTATCCGGCCGTGCAAGCCCTCAAGACGCTCGCGGCGCAGGTCAAGGCGATCGTCGGAGCCTCGTGCAAAGTGGGTTATGCGGCCGACTGGTCGGAATATCACTCGCACCGGCCCGCCGACGGCAGCGGCGATGTCATCTTCAACCTGGACCCGCTGTGGTCGGACCCCCACATCGACTTCATCGGAATCGACAACTACCTGCCGCTGTCGGACTGGCGCGACGGCGCGCAAAATCTCGACGCCCAGGCGCCGGGTGGTCCCACCACGATCTACGACAAGAGCTATCTGTCGGCCAACGTGGAGGGCGGCGAATATTACGACTGGTATTACGCCAGCGCTGCCGACCGGGTCAGCCAGACCCGCACCCCGATCGTCGACACCGCCCATGCGGAACACTGGGTGTTCCGCCAGAAGGACATCCGCAGCTGGTGGACCTACGCGCATTACAGCCGGCCGGGCGGGGTGAGGAACGCCACCTATTCGAGCTATCAGGCGATGGTGAAGCCGATCTGGTTCACCGAATTCGGCTGCCCGGCGGTCGATAAGGGCGCCAACCAGCCCAACGTCTTCTTCGACCCCAAGTCCAGCGAATCCGCGCTTCCTTACTTCTCGCTCGGCTCCAAGAACGATGCCATCCAGCGCGCCTTCCTGGAGGTGACGCTCAGCTACTGGCGCGATCACGCCCCGCTATCGAACCAGTACGTCGGCCCCATGGTGGAGGCCCAAAACATGTATGCCTGGGCCTGGGACGCGCGGCCCTATCCCGATTTCCCGGGCCTCACGGCCGTGTGGCACGACACGCCCAATTATGAACTCGGTCATTGGCTGACGGGGCGGCTCGAGGCCGTGCCGCTGAAAGCCATCATCGCGGAACTCTGCGCCGCCGTCGGGGTGACGCAGTTCGACACCCCCCGGCTGCTCGGCGCCTCGACCCTCGTGTCCGGCTATTCCACCAATGCTCTGGCCTCCCCGCGGGACATCCTCGCGGGCCTCATGGACGCCTTCCAGTTCGATGCCTGCGAGAGTGGCGGAAGAGTCGTGTTCTTCGCGCGCGGCAATGTCAGCCCGGTGGCGCTCACCGAGGCCGACCTCGTGGTCGATGGCGACCAGGACCCCGGCTACAGCTTCGTGCGCACGCCGGAGACCGATCTGCCGGGCGCGCTGCGGCTGTCCTTCGTGGACCCCTTCCGCAACTATGCGACAGGTTCGGTGGAGGCCCGCAAGGCCACCGGCAACAGCCAGAACGTCGCCACCGTGTCGAGCGGGGCGGCGCTCGATCAAACCTATGCGGCCCAGGTGGCGACCAGCCTGCTGCAGCAGACCTGGGTGGCGCGCGAGACCGCCAGCATCAAGCTGCCGCCCTCCTGGGTGGCGCTCGATTCCGGCGACGCCGTCACGCTCACGGTGGACGGGGTGACGCTGCCGTTCCGGGTCAAAGAGGTCACCACCTCGACCTATCGGGCGCTCAGCCTGATCGGCTTCGATCCCTCCCTGCTCAAGGTCGCGATGGCGCCCGATCCGGCCGCCGGCTCGCCCCGTCAGGGCGCCTTCGGGCCGCCCGTGTTCGAGGTCATGGACCTGCCGCTGGTGACGGGGTCGGAGGATCAGCCCTGGGCGCCGCGCCTCGCCGCCTATGCGAACCCCTGGGCCGGGGTGGACGTCTACCGCCAGAATGGCGGCGGCGGCTTCGATTACGTCACCACGGTCGCGAGCCCGAGCGTCATGGGCGAGCTCGCGGCGCCGTTCTACCCCGGGCCGGTCGACCGCTGGGATCGCGGCAATACGCTGTCGGTGCGGTTTTACGCGGCGACCGGCCTGCTCTCGGTCGCCGACACCCAGGTGTTTGCCGGCGCCAATGCGCTGGCGGTCAAGAACCCCGCCTCAGGGCAATGGGAGGTGGTGCAGTTCGCCACCGCCACCCTTACGGGCGCCAATAGCTATGCCCTCACCCGGCTACTGCGCGGCCAGCTCGGCACCGAGGGCGCCATGGGCGCGAGCGGGTCGCCGATCCCGGCAGGCAGCCGCGTGGTGGTGCTCGACACCACGGCGCTCACGGTGCTGAGCGAGCCCGTCGACAACCGCGCGCTGGCCCAGACGCTGCGCTACGGCCCGGGCAATGGCCAGGTCACGGACCCGAGCTTCACGCAAACGACCGTGCTGTTGCAGGGGGTGGGGCTGCGGCCCTGGTCGGTCAGCCAGATCCGGGCCGTGCGGGCGCGCCCGGCCTTCGACCTCACGGTCACCTGGGCGCGGCGCACGCGCTTCGCCGGCGATTCTTGGGACCCCGACACGGTGCCGCTCAACGAAGAATCCGAACTCTATACGCTCGCGGTGCTGGGCCCGGGCGGCGCCGTGGTGCGCGGCGTCACGGGCCTGACCACGCCCACCTGGACCTATTCGGCCGCCCAGCAGACCGCTGACTTCGGCACCCCGCAAGCCGCCTACACGATCGCCATCGCCCAGGTCAGCGCCCTGTTCGGGCCGGGCCAGACCGCAACCCAAACGGTGACCCTGTGAGCAACACGCCCAACCTCGCGCTGCCCTATCTCGACGCCAACCAGAACCAGAAGACCGTCACCCACAATGCGGCGCTGACGATCCTCGACGCCCTGGTCAATTGCCACGTGCAGAGCGCCGCGCTCGCGGCGCCGCCCACTTCTCCCGCCGACGGCCAATGCTGGATCGTGGCAAGCGGCGGCACCGGGGCCTGGGTGGGCAAGGACCTCAACATCGCGGCCTGGCAGAGCGGCGCCTGGTCGTTCTATCCGCCCAACAAGGGGTTCGTGGCCTATGTCGACACGCTGGGCGCGGCCGTGATGTGGACCGGCACCTCCTGGACGTCGCTGCTCGGCGCCATCACGACCCTCGCGCTCAACGCCATCGGGATCGGCACCGCGGTCGATCCCGGCAATCCGCTGTCGGCCAAGCTCAATTCCGCCCTGTTCGCGGCCCTGCCCACCACCGCGTCCGGCACCGGCAACGTGCGGGTGTCGCTCAGCAAGCAGGCGGCCGCCAATACCGCCTCCTTCCTGTTCCAGGACAATTTCTCGGGACGGGCCGAGATCGGCCTCGCGGGAGACGACAATTTTCACTTCAAGGTGTCGCCGGACGGCGCCACCTTCTACGACGCCCTTGTGATCACCGCGGCAGGCGGCGGCGCCACCCTGCTGAACACGCCGAGCTTCCCGACGGCTCCCACCTCCGACACCAGCACCAAGGGGGCCACCACGGCTTTCGTGGCAAATGCCGTCGCGGCCGTCACGGCCCGCACCCAGGTGAATGACGCCGCCTATACGGTGCTGCCCACCGATCGCACCGTGGCCATCGTGGCGCTCACGGCCGCCCGAACCCTGACGCTGCCGGCCGCCAGCGCCTATCCGGCCGGCGCCACCCTGACGATCGTCGACGAGAGCGGGTCCTGTTCGGCCACGAACACGATCACGATAAGCCGGGCCGGGGCCGACACCATCAACGGCGGCACCGGCACGGGCCTGTCCATGGCGTTCGGCTATGTCGCGCTGGAGAGCAACGGCTTCAACAAATGGACCGTGATCGACCAGGTGCCGACGGCGCCCAAACTGCTTTATGCCGGCAACACCGGCTCCATCAACAACTCGGCAGCAGGATCAGGAGCCTTTCACAGTCATGGGCTCACTTACACGCTTCCGGCCAACTTTCTCGCGTCGGGGCGTGTGTTACGCGTTACGACACACTGGATTTGGTCGACCGGTAGCGCTCCCGTGGACTATCAAATCCAACTCCTCATGGGCGCTACGACGGTTCAACTCAACGATCCCGGTGCCCCCACGGCGGCAAGCACGTCTAACCGCTCGCTGACTTTCAGCTATTTGATCCAAGCCACTGCCGCACCCAGCGCTGCGTCGCCCGTGCTTGTGTCGGCGCCAAGCAATGCCAATGCCACCAATGTCAACGTTACAGGAGGCATTGCACAGCCTGTGACGCTCGGAACAAACGGCCCATTGGTCCTCGATTTTCAGAGCATGTGGGCTTCGGCCGGAACAGGGCCGAACACCGTCCAACTCCTTCAGGTCGTGGTCGAGACCCTCAACTGAGGCAAAGCCGCTCGTCCAAGACCGCCGTCCAGCCGCCCCTGCAAGGCGGCTTTTCGTTGCGACTGTCCCCCGCGAGGGTCAGCGCGATTTCCGGCCTGTCCGCGTCGATCAATCAAGAAGGAGGAGAAGCCATGACGATGACCAGCAGCGCGCTCGGGCGCGCCACGCTCACCCAGCGGGAAGGTTGCGTCCTCACCGCCTATCAGGACAGCGTGGGGGTCTGGACCGTCGGGGTCGGCCACACCGGCCGAGCCACGCCGCCCAAGGTCGTGCCCGGCATGACGATCACGAAGGCGGAGGCGGATGCCCTGCTGGCGGCCGATCTCCTGCCCTTCGAGGCAGCCGTCAACCGGGCCATCACGCGGGCCATGGCACAGAACCAGTTCGACGCCATGGTGAGTCTCGCGTTCAACATCGGGGCCAGCGGCTTTTTAGGCTCGACCGTGGTGCATAGGTTCAACGCGGGCGATCTTTCGGGGGCCGCCGACGCCTTCCTGATGTGGACCAAGCCGCCGGAACTCAAGAGCCGGCGGATCGCCGAGCGGAGCCAATTCCTTACCCCGGACAGCAAGGTCGATCATGGCGCGACGGTTGCGACGCGGACCACCGCCCCCGCCGCGGCCGCCGCAAAACCGTCCTGGCTCGATCGGGCCTGGATGGCGCTGACCTTTCGGAACGCCCGATAGGGACCTCCGAACAAGCCTGAGGTCCACCCGCCCGCTTCTCGCGGGCTTTTTCACGCCTGGAGAGCCCCGTGTCGTCGCATCTCGCCTTCGTTGTATTCTTCCTCGCTCTGCTCGTCGTGCTCTGGTTCACCTTCATCAAGCCAACGCTCGCCCAGTATCGCGCCACGGCCGGCATCACAGCCCAGCTTGCAATGCGCGAGCACTCGGCCTGGCAGTGGTTCGTGCTGCAGATCGAGGGTCTCAAGTCGGTCATCCTGATGCTGATCGTCTCCTTTTTCACGGCAGCGTCGGACCTGATGCAAAGCGCGCTCGGACTGGACCCTGCTGCGCTGGCGCCCTTTCAGGACCCAGATCTCTGGAAGGTGATCGTGGCGCAACAGACCGCCCTGAAAGCCGCTTCGATCGTGACGTTCGGTATCGCTTTGCTCACGCTGAAAGGTAAGCTCAAGGATGTCCGGACGGTGCCGCAAGCGCAGCCCGTGATCGTGCCCGTGGGGGGAACGCCGACACCTGGAGGTCAGTAATGTTGTCCTGGATATCGTCAATCATCTCGAGCCTCGCGTCCGGCATCGTCGGGCCCATCTTCCACTACCTCGGCCAGAAGCAAGACGTGACGCTCGACGGTTTCAAGACCGCGGCCGGGCTCGACACGGCCGCCTACGAGGCCGCACTCAATCATGACGTTGCGATCCAGCAACTCAAGCTGCAGGCCAACAATTGGTGGGGGCCGCGCGTCCTTTACATGATCGTTGGACTTTCCGCCGTGATCCATGCCGCGGCGGTGTTCTTCGACTCCACCATCCATATCGGCTGCGATCACTATGGATGCCTGGGCATCCCGAAGCTGCCACCCGACTATTTTACCTTCGAGCAGATGGTCATCGGGTCGCTCTTCGTGGTGTCCCTGGTCGAAAAGCCCATCAACGCGCTGTCGGCCGCATGGCTGGCCAGGAGGTGAGGCGCCCATGATAGCATTGCGCGTCGTGGCCGGGGTCACGAACCACTTCATGATGCGGTTGCCCGAATGGGCCTGCAGCATCATCCTGCTGATCTTCGGGCTGACGTCGCTGCAGACCGGCAACACCTTCGACAATGCGTCCTTCTCGGTCATGGCCCGTTACGGGTCCGAAGATGTTTGGGGCCGCGTCCTGGTGGCGGTGGCGTCCATCCGCCTCACGGCCTTGATCCTCAACGGGACTTTTCCATGGTTCGTCCGCTGGTCGGTCCGCATTCGGGCCGCAAGCGCGACGCTGTGTTGTTTCGCTTGGTTTTCGATAGCGCTCGGTCTGGTGCTGGCCAACCCCGCCTCGACGGGCGCCAAAACCTATGGCGCACTGCTCGTGGTCGACATGATCCTGGCCGTGTTCATCGCGGGTCAGGCCGGCCGCGCCGACCGGAGCCTTTGGCATGGGAGGGCCTGAGGCGGTGAGCGAGGGCAGCACGACCTGGCTCGAAGGGTTTGGCGCCTTCCTGCTGCTGCTGCTTACGCTCGGGGGCCAGGCCTGGCGCTACATCAAGGAGGGCATGAAGGAGGAGACGACGCCCAAGCACGTCGTCCTCGAGACAGCCGAACTCGCCGACATGAATCCGATCCGGCTGGCCGTGCAGAAGCTCGACCGGCTGTTCGAGATGGAACGCGACATCGACGCGATGCGGCAGAAGACCGACGAGATGCACGAGATCCTGAAACGCATCGACCGGGCGGATGAGGTGGAGCGGGAGGTGCAGGCCCGCCTTCGTGAGGAACAGCGCAGCCGGCGGGACTAGCGGGCGGATTAGGCCGCCCACGATGGAAGTCTCAACGGCTGCGACGCAAGGAATTTGCGGCAGCACCGGCCTGACGAATGGCTTCGTCGGCCTCTTCGGCGATCAGCTCGATGATCCTGGCCGCGCTATCGCCTGTCAGGTGAGCATAGGTTCCTTTCTCGGCGGCAGCCATGCGATCGAAGACGCCGGAGATCATGGCATAAACGCGGACGACCTGTTCGGGTAGATCGTTGCCCAGCATGCCGACTTTCGCCCCCAAACCTCCAAACATCTTGTCGTATGCCGGCGACAGTGCGAGCGACCAATACTCGAATGTTCCGGATTTCTTTACAGCCTCGGCGTTCTTTTGATAATAAGCCACCATGTCTCGTGCATTCGCGACAGCAACGAAAGCGCTCAGCTCTCCGATCAACGCGCTGGCGATCTGCCGCCGCTCGAAGGTTTGTTTATCGAGCTCGAGGTCACGAGCAGAAGCGATTTGCACTTGCACGTTGGCAAAGGCGATGATGGCCGCCCCGAGTGCCACGGACGCTCCGATCAAGGTCTGGAAATCTTTCGCGAGCTGAACCCATTCTGGTGGAAGCCGAGTGAGGACGAAGATCGCCAGGATCGGCACCAGCAGGCAAAGCAGGACAATGATGAGGGTCCAGCGAGCGCCACGCATATCCAAACTCCGTCTGTTCGCCCGGTTGCGGGGGTAGCGCAACGCTTCAGTGGCGTCTCGCGCAACATTAACGCTCAGCGTTGCTTGAGTGCATGACAAATTCTTGTCGATTTTGCCCAGAAGCACCCCGTTCATGAATCGGCTACGAACCGGCCTTCGCGCAACCTTCGATCTTACCTGGAACGGGTGCGCGGATCTGCGGATGTCAGGCGCGGCGCGGCTCGCCGGCCCCGTGACGAGGCCAGCCCCGTGACAAGGCCGCTACTGCGTAAGCACGATGGTTCCCCCGCTGGGGCCGACGCCCTTTGGGACCGGCACGTCGGTGCTGCTGTACATGGCGTTGAGGGTCAGATTCGCGCGGCCGGAAACCAACAGCTTCTGCGCCACGATGACGGTATCAACGTTGAAGGGAAATGAGCCGCCGCCACGGCGTAGTCAGGATCGTCAATTTCCCTTTAACGTCGGGGCGCAAATCCCCTCAACGCAGCGCCCGGTGCCCGACAGGGTGCCGGGCTCTTTTTGCGTTTGGACCCTGCCAAGCACGATCCAGGGGGGCCCGGGACGCGCCTCCTTCGATGCAAGCGTTCCGAGGTTCGTTAAAGGACGAGGTGCGGCCCGCAGGATTGCTCGTCCAATGGCGCTTCGAACATGAACACCGTCCCCGACATGATGGGCCTACCCCGGTTCACCCGGCGCGTGCCCACCATGGTGATGGTATCGGCATCCACCCGCGAGAAATCGGCGTCGACCGCGACCCCGAGCCTCGAAACGTTGATGATGCGCGCGTCGAATTTCTTGCCGGTCTTGGCCGTCAGATAGGTGCTCGTCAGCCGCGGCAGGAAACGTTCCGCCTCTCGGGTCTCGATCGTCCGCTCGCTGAATTCGGATGGGGGCTGTTTGCCGGCGTTGAGCTTGGCGATCCGCAGTTCAAGCGTCGCCGCAATGGCGGAATTCGCTTCGATCTTGCTTTTTTTCGACGGCCATCCCGAAAAGAGTTTCTTTTTCGCTAAATCGAACATGGTTTGTCACGGGGTCACGACCAAAGCAGATCATTTGGCCAAGCCAATCAGAACGGTGTTAAATACCGGTAACTAAAGCGGCTTGAATTGCGCTTAAGCGGCGCGGATCTCCCAAACGGAGGTGGACTCCCGGCGGCCGAGCCGCCTGCCTTGCTCCGACGTCATCCGAGCAATGTCCCCGCGTCGACTTCGCCGAACGTGGCCGTCACCACGGCGTCCGCAAACTCCCCGCTGTCGGGGTCACCCGTTCGCGAGAAGGCGAGCGCGCCCGCGTGGGTGGCGGCCAGCGCCTCGGCACGTCGCCGCGCGATATCGCGGTTCGGCGCCTCCTTGGCTTCTCCGGGCACGAGATCGCCGTCCTCACCGCGATCGAACGGCACCACGACATGATAGGTGATGGACACGGTTTCCCCTTAGATCGGCTTGGCCGGTGGTCCACCGATGAAATGCACCGACAAGGGACGGCCCGCGATGGCGCCCCCGAGTTCCGGCGTGACCGCGACAGGCGTGCAACTTGCGAGCGCGCCAAGGGCCGCCGCAACGAAGGATTTCTGGTCGATGGGAGTGCCCACCAGCTTCGAGAAGGTGATCCTTGGCGTTCCAAGCACGGTGCCTTGGCGTGTCAGGCTGAACCGCACCGTCATCTCGGACCCTGCCGAGTGCTCCGGGGCATGGAAGCAGGACGTCAAGGCAGGACCTAGCTGGCGCAGGGTCGAGACCGACCCGGGGGTGCCGCTACTTGCGACCAGCATCACGGCGATCGTGTTGTACACGGATGTCATGGGCACCAAGCTCCCGAGCGATCCCAATGCTACGCGAAGCGCGGCGTTGTCAGCAGCCGATGCAGATGTGCAGGTCGTGTTCCAGCTTCAGCTCGTCGAGCCGGTCTTGCCGGTTCTTCTTGAGCGTGGACGCGATCGCAGCCTTTCGGGCCCGAGGGGACTGGATCGGGGGCTCTCCGCTCGATGTGGTTCCCGGTGCGCTCGCTATGCCCGTGCCGGCAGCAGGCACCGTGGCGGTGCCGTGCGGGGTCTGCCCGGAGGCGGCTGAGGCGAGCAGGAGGGTCGTGACGGTTGCGGCGACAACGAGGCGGTGCATTGAACACTCCTTGGCCAACAAACTTCGAGGGCCCGTGAAGGTTGCCCGATGACGCCATGACCGCCCGCGCCAGCCCATCGCCGACGTCGCGGCGCGAAAAGGCCGCGGGTGACTTTACCTCGATACGTCTATGGAGTTGGCGGGTCGCCGGCAACCTGCTTGCTCTGTGGTCCAGGGGACCGCTGGGGCAGGGTCGGTCCATTTGGGGCGGCCAACCGGAAAGTCTGTTATGTCGGTCCAATCCTCGCGCGTCCGGATCCTCAACGCGGCCGAGCCTCGGCGCGGCGCCGCCTATGTGCTCTATTGGATGCAGCAGTCGCAGCGGGCCAGCTTCAATCCGGCGCTGGAGATCGCGGTGGACGAAGCGAATGCGCGAGGCCTCCCCGTCCTGGTCTGTTTTGGCCTGACGGACGGCTTCCCGGAGGCCAATGCACGTCACTATGGCTTCATGCTGGACGGGCTTGCCGAGGTCGAGCGCGAACTCGAGGCGCGCGGCATTGGCTTCGTGATTCGGCGTGGCGCACCCGATGAGGTCGCGCTGGAGTTGGCCGAGAAGGCGGCGCTCGTGGTCTGCGACCGCGGCTACCTCAAGCTGCAGAAGGCCTGGCGCGAGACTCTGAGCCGGCGGGCTACCTGCCGGGTCGTGCAAGTCGAGGGCGATGTCGTGGTGCCGGTCGAGACCGCCTCGCCCAAGCATGAATATGCGGCCCGCACGTTGCGTCCGAAGCTGAACCGGCTGTGGGACGAGTATATCGTCCCCTTGACGACGCGACCCGTCCGCCATCGCGCGGCCGGATTGCGGGTCGAAAGCACCATCGACCTCTCCGATCGGCCGCGCGCGCTCGGCTCGCTCGAGATCGATCACGGCGTCGGCCCGGTGCGCCGTTTTCGCGGCGGCGCATCGCACGCCAGGGCAAGGCTGCGGGCCTATCTTGCCGGGCCCTTCGCCCATTACGCCACAGTGCGCGGCAGGCCGGAGGCGGGCGCGGCTTCGCATATGAGCCCCTATCTGCATTTCGGGCAGATTTCTCCCGTCGAGATCGCGCTCGCGGTTTGTGCGGCGCCCGCCGGGGACGACGACAAGGCCGCCTATCTCGAAGAACTGATCGTCCGCCGCGAACTCGCCATGAATCACGTCTTCTACGACGAACGTTACGACACCTACGAGACCGTGCCCGCCTGGGCCCGCAAGACGCTCGACGGCACCCGCGGTGAGACGCGGCCGCATCTCTACACGTGCCCGCAATTCGAGGCCGGCGAGACGCACGACGTCTATTGGAACGCCGCCATGAAGGAGATGCGCACGACCGGCTACATGCACAACCATATGCGCATGTATTGGGGCAAGAAGATCCTCGAGTGGTCGCGCTCGCCCGAAGAGGCGTTCGACACGACCTTGCGGCTCAACAACCGCTACTTTCTCGATGGCCGCGACGCCAACTCCTTCACCAACGTGGCCTGGATCTACGGCCTGCACGACCGGCCCTGGGGTCCGCAGAAGGTGTTCGGCACCGTGCGCTCGATGGGGCGGAATTCGTTGAAGAAATTCGATGCCGACGCCTATGTCCGAACGGTCGACGCGCTGGCATCGGCCGAGATCGCGGCCGCGCCGAGCGATTCCATCTGATCCCATAGTGCTCTATCAAGAGGCTCGCCTTTGGCCCGCAGGCGCGTCGCGGCGCTTTGAGGAAGAGGGCCTATCATGCGTCGACCCAACGTCTATGAGCGCTCCGCTCCGCGGGCAGCCCGCTCAGCCTATCGCGAGCCCGCGACCGATCACGTCGAAGCCGCACGCGCCATCGCGGATCAACTCGGTCCGTTGATCGCCAGAGCCGACGCGGCGGGGCAATCCAGGCTCGCCGATCTTCTGCATCAGGCAAGGCTTGAGGCCGAGACGATCGCGGGCCGCGAAGGCTGAAAATCTCGGACACCGCCGGTCTACACGGTCGCTTCGCGATGCCGAACCGGTTCATGGGCCCGCTCCTGGAAGGTAGAGCGGATCGGCCTCGACCCGTTCACGTTCCGGCTTGTGTCGCAGGGCCATGCCGATGAACGAAGTCTGCAACAGCCCTGCATGCGGCGTTCATCATCGCCCCTTTATGCCCTTCTTGGTCTGCAGCCGACCGCGCTGCGGGCTAGGCCCTCCTCGGTTTATCGCGCCCCAATCGAGGGGGGCCGATCCATATCGTCCCCGATGTCGTTAGGGCCTCGTTGGCCAAACTTCGCGGGCCGCTGGAACGTTTCAGGCGGTGCAACGTAACTGTTCGGGCGGAGGCTTCAACGTCTCTCGCCATTTTGGGAGAATGAAATGCATAAGGGCATCATGAAGGTCCGGGCTGTGGCGCTGGGACTGGCGTTCTCGACGCTGGCGATTGCGTCGGCTCAGGCTCAGGATTACGGCGACGGCGCGATGATGCATCATCGCATGATGCGTCACGAGATGATGCGCCACGAGATGATGCGTCATGAGATGCGCCACGAGATGATGCGTCATGAGATGCGCCGCGACATGCATCGTCATATGATGCATCGGATGATGGAAGAGAACTAGAAGTCACGAAAAGGTTCGTCGGACCTCTTTTCTGGTTTTTTTCTCAAATGAATCGGTCTTGAAGAAGCGGCCGACGATATTTTTTGCCCCGCCGGCACAACCGGCGGGGATTTTTGTGTCAGCCTCGCTTTGGGATTGCTGCGCGACCCCGAATTCAACCCCCCGCCACCATGGCGCGTTCAAGGCGCCGCAACGCGCCATGGCCAGGGGCCCGTGGCCAGCGCTTGGGGCGGCGCCAACGCGTGGAGCGCGGAGCCGGGATCGCCGCGGGTGCAATCCTCAAACGACAGGCCGGTCAATCGGCATTCGTAGGCGGCGAGGAACATCCGATCGAAACGATGGTCGAGAGCGGCATCTGAGGCAAACAGCGCGGCCCAGATCAGGGCCGCGCCGGTCGCGCTCCCGATCAGCATAGCGCCGAGGGCGCCTCGTACCCCAGGCGAGCGCGATGCGGGCCCCGGGCTCGGGCGGGTCAATGGGCCGCCACGGGGTCGCTCGGGCTTCCTCCGGTCACGCCCACGAACGGCCCCGAAAAATCGTGGGTCTCGCCGCCGAGGGTGGCGCATCCGGCAAGCAGGAAGGCCGCCATCACCACTGCTGCAATCCGTTTCATCGCGCCCTCAGCCCGTCACGAGTTCCGCTTGGCCCCATTCGCTCCGCAATACCATGGGGGGCGGTGGGGCTGAAGCCGCGCCCCCGATCCCATCGGCCGAGCCGGCGCCGGCTTTTTTCGCCGACGCCTACCCCGAAGCGGTCGATTGCTGTAAGGACGGGCGAGGCGGCACGAAGCGTGCGACGCATGTCGAGCGGCAGTGAGAGGACCCGGTTGGATGAGACAGTTGGTGGCATGCGCCCTGATACTCGGCGGTCTTGGTTTCGCCGGATGCCAGTCGACGGAGACATCGATCGATGCGCCCAAGCCTTTGGACAAGATGTCGAAAGAGGAGTGGTGCGCGTTTTACGCTCATTATCTGACCACGCCCAATCTCCCTGCGGAGACCAAACAGGCCGACATCAAGCAAATGCGTGCGAAAGGTTGCCCCGGGGTTTAGCCGCCGAACGCGCGGCAATCTGCTGGCCTCACATTAAATCCGCATAATAAAACGACAGCGCTGGAATAATTAGGCTTGGCCCGAAGTCTCATCGTCGTACCCAATGCGACGAAAGGGCCGCACATGTTTCATTATCCTGCTGTCGATCATCCCGTTGCTGCGATCCACGCGACGCAACGATCCAACAAGGCCGAACTGGGGTCCACGGGATTGCCGGCCTGGCAGCCGCCACTGTCCGGCGGCGGCTCCGGCGGCGGCGCCATCCAGGGCGGCGAAGGGGCGCCTGGTGGCGGCACCGGTATCCCCGGGGCGATCGTGAACAACACCACCGCGTTTGGCATCGGCGAAAACGATACCGCATCGCCCAGCGCGGGCGCTTGGGCCCCGGCACGGTGGTACTGGAGAGGCTGACGCGCGATTCGCGTGCCGCCCACGGCAGAAAAAGGGCCGCCCGACTGCATCGGGCGGCCCTTGTACCATAGATCTTTACTTGGACTTGGCGGCCTGCTTTGCGGCTTTTGCGGGTTGTGCGGCGGCCTGCCTCTTGGACTTGGCGAGTTTTTGATTGGCTTGCTTGTCCTCGTCTTCTTCTTCGCCGGGGTCGTCCTCGTGCTCCCCTTGTCCGGCCGCGGCATTGGCGCTGGCTTCGGCGATCTTGGTGAGCTTTGCGTCCGCGGCCTTCTCTTCCTGCAAAGTTTCGTCCAGGAGCTTGGCGGCATCCGCCATACCGAGTTGCCTCGCCCAGGTCTTCAGCATCCCATAGCGGGCGATTTCGTAGTGTTCCACCGCCTGGGCGCAGCCGATCAGCACCGCGTCCCCGGCTTCGGTGTCGCCGAAGTCCTCGAGATCTTCCTGCATCTCGGTCACGATGCCCTGCATGGCCTCGCAGGTCTTGGCACGTGCCGGCTTGCCGATGAGCTCGAACACCTGTTCCAGCCGCTCGACCTGTTTGGCGCTCTCGTCGCGGTGCTCTTCGAACGCCGTCTTGAGCTCGGCCGCCTTGGCGGCCTTGGCCGATTTCGTCAGCGCGCGCACCGATTGTTTTTCGGCGTAGTAGACGTCCTTCAAGGTCTCGTGGAAGGCGTCGGTCAGTGTCTTCTCTTTGGCGGCCATGTGATTGCAACCCCTTGATCGAATGCGCGCGACACTGCGGCAATACCCCGTTCGCACGCGCCTCGGCCAAGCCGATGTCGGTCGAGGCGTTCTGCGTTCTGGAATCCGGGAACGCGCTTGGCCGTGTCCGGTTCAGGAGGTTTGCCGGTAAACGCGAAATTGTGCCGAGAAGCGGCACTACGACTGATCTTTTGGAGTCCGACCCGCTCGGCTTGCTTTTCAGCGCCGCGACCGCGAAGCAGAAGCCCCGCTTCTTACCGCTTTGACCTCATGTCGTTTCTGCGCCTTTATCTTCGAACCCTAGGGGCACTCCGCGCGGACGTGCGGATTGCGGCGACCCTCGTGCTCGCCAACGTGGCGCTGGCGGTCGCGCAGTTCGCCGAACCCGTCCTGTTCGGGCGCATCATCGACACGCTGACGCGAGGCGACGCCCAAGGCCACCCCGCCTCCTGGGCGGATGTGGCGCCGCTCGGCCTGGCCTGGGCGGGTTTCGGGCTGTTCGTCATCGGCTGCTCCGTGGTGGTGGCGCTGCATGCCGACCGGCTCGCCCAGCGCAACCGCCTCGGCGTGATGGCGAACTTCTTCGACCACGTGCTGCACCTGCCGCTCGGCTTCCACTCGGGGGTCCATTCGGGGCGGCTGCTCAAGATCATGCTGGAGGGTGCAAACGGCATGGCGGCCTTGTGGCTCTCGTTCTTCCGCGAGAATTGCGCGGCCTTCGTGGCTCTCCTCGTGCTCATGCCGCTGTCGCTGGTGGTGAACTGGCGGCTCGGCTTGCTGCTGGTCCTGCTGGTGCTGGTTTTCGCCGCGCTCACGGCCTTCGTGCTGCGGCGGACCGAGGCCATGCAGGGCGCCGTCGAGAGTTTTCAGACCGCCTTTGCCGAACGCGCCGCCGATGCCCTGGGCAATGTGCCGGTGATCCAGAGCTTTGCCCGCGTCGAGGCCGAGATGGGCGCCATGAACGCCCTCATCGGCCGCCTGCTCGCGGCACAACTTCCCGTCCTGTCCTGGTGGGCGCTCGCCGCGGTGGCGACACGTGCGGCCGCGACCCTGACCATCCTGTCGATCTTCGCGCTCGGGCTCTCGCTGCATTTTCGCGGGTTGGCCACGGTGGGGCAGATCGTGGCCTTCATGAGTTTTTCGACCATGCTGATCGCCCGCCTCGATCAAGCCGTGGCCTTCACCAATGCGCTGGTGCTGCAGGCCCCGAAACTGCGCGATTTCTTCGGCATATTGGACACCGAACCCGCCGTCCGCGACGGGTTAGCGGCGCGCGATCCCGGGCGGCTCACGGGCCATGTGGCGTTCGAGGGTGTCGGCTTTTCCTATGACGGCAAACGCGAGGCCGTTTCCGACCTGAGGTTCAGCGCCAACCCCGGGGAAACCATCGCGCTCGTGGGTGCGACAGGGTCGGGCAAGACCACCACGCTCGGCCTGCTGCATCGCGTTTTCGATCCCGCGCGGGGCCGCGTCACCATCGACGGCATCGACTTGCGCGACATGACCTTGCTGGGCCTACGCCGCAATATCGGGGTGGTGTTCCAGGAGCCGATGCTGTTCGCCCGCTCGATCGAGGAGAATCTGCGCGTCGGCAAGCCGGACGCCAGCGTGGCCGAGATCGCCTCGGCGCTAGAGCGCGCCCAGGCGGAAGATTTCGTCGCCCACCAGCCCGAGGGTTTGCAGACCGTGGTGGGCGAGCGCGGCCGCTCGCTCTCGGGCGGCGAACGCCAGCGCCTCGCCATCGCGCGGGCGCTGCTCAAGGACCCGCCGATCCTGATTCTGGACGAAGCCACCAGTGCGCTCGACCCGGAGACCGAACGGAAGGTGCAGCTGGCCTTGCAGGCCGCGACCGCCGAGCGCACTACCTTCGTGATCGCGCATCGCCTGACCACGATCCGCAACGCCGACCGCATTTTGGTGTTCGATGGGGGGAGGGTGGTGGAGAGTGGGTCCTACCACGACCTGGTGGCGGCGGGCGGGCGTTTCGCGGCGCTGGTGCGCGCGTGAGGACCGGACCGGTCCTTGGGCCGGGTGGAATTAGGCTGCTTCGTCCTGTCGCCGTACCGGCAATCCCGCGACCTCCGCGCCGACTTGCACATGGGCCAAGCGAAGCTCATAGGCTGACTGCAGATTGAGCCAGAATTGGCCGCTGGTGCCGAACCAATGGCCAAGCCGCAACGCGGTATCCCCCGTGATGGCCCGCTTGCCCTGGATGATCTGGCTGATGCGGTTCTGCGGCACCTTGATCTGACGCGCCAGTTCGGTCGCAGTAATGCCGATCTCCTCGAGTTCCTCGCCGAGGATCTCGCCGGGGTGGATGGCGGGCCTGGTCATGGTCGTGTGTCCTTCAGTGATAATCGACGATCTCGACATTGGAGGGCCCGGGCATTCTCGGGCCACTCGAAACAAATCCGCCATTGCGTGTTGATACGAATACTGAACTGGCTGGCCCGATCTCCTCTCAGGCTCTCGAGGCGGTTGCTGGGTAGGCCCCGTAAATCCGCCAGACTGGTAGCGGCTTCCAGGATATCGAGGCGCTTCCAGCCCTGACGATCGAATCCCTGAAATTCGCGGATGAAATCACCAGCCGCGAATGCTTCCGTTCTCTTGTCCCGGTAGCTCAGGATCATGAGAGTGAGTGTGGCAATAAATACGTCATACGTCTAGCATATAAATCAACTCACTTCGACCGCAACCTTGTCCACACAATGCTGCGGCTGCGAATGCGCTGTGGTCATCCAAGGCCCCTCGACCCAAGCGGTCCGCGTGACTTCGTCGAGATTGACGCAGCGCCATTCGCCACCGGGTGGCAAGGTCGAGGTACTCTCGCCGGCAAATTGGAAGACCAGCGCGCGCTCGCGTCCGGAGGTCCATCCCACGACATGTGGGCAGGCTTGGCGCACGAGACCCTTGTACACGAACGAGAGCCTCTGTTTCCGAACTGCGGCTCGCCGGAAGAGCTCGAAGGTGGGGCTCGGCACCTACGGCGTCCGCTCGATGCGCTCCACCAGCGCTTTGCGCAACGCCCCGTCGAGCGGCACCTCAACCTCCTCGTCCTCTTCGCGGCCCGCGAGCGCCTGGCCGAGCGGTGAGCCGAGCGCCACGAGCCCTTGAGCGAGGTCGTCGGCCCCATCGGTCAGCATGACCGAGATGGGTTTCTGGCCCTCCGCGAAGCTGAGCACCAAGCGGTCGTGCAGCCCGGCTGCTTTTTGGGGCGTCGTGGCCGTAACGGCAGATGCGGCCGGATCCACCTCCGGCTGTTTTGCCTCCTCGGGGGAAGCGTCCACCTTCGGGGCCGCCGCCACCCGGTGCTCGACGAACGGGCTCGGCCCGGGCGGGCGCTCGCCCTCGGGCCAGGGCTCGACGCCGAAGCGGGTCAGCGTCGTAACGAGGTCCGCCATGGTGGCGTCTGGGTCGGCATAGAAACTCGACGCGAAACAGCGCCAGAACCGCCAGCCGACGCGTTCCAGCACGCGTTGGCGGCGCATGTCGTCGCGCCACAGTTCGGGGCCGTGAAAACTGTCGCCGTCGCATTCCACCGCGAGCCTGCGGCCGCCCTCGCCCTCCACCACCATGTCGATGCGGAAGCCGAGCGCCCCCACCTGCGGCTCGACGTGATAGCCAAGGCCGAGTAGCCGGCGCAGCACGTCGCGCTCGAAGTCCGACTCGCAGCGGTCCAGCACGTTGCCGATCGGCCGCGCGCTGGCGCTCGGGCGCTGGCCGCCGAGCGGCATGGGCTCCTTGAAATGCGCCAGCAGCTTCGCTTTCAGGTCCGCTGGATTGAGGTCGGCCCGTTCGACCGAGCGGACCAGCACCACGCGATCGCGGGCGCGCGACATCGCGACGTTGAAGCGTTGCTCGTAGCGCCGCATGGTGAGCGCGGTTCTGCGGTTGCGGTCCGCCACCATGGACAGGAACACGATGTCGCGCTCGTTGCCCTGAAAGGTGGCGCTGTCGCCGCACAGGAGCCTGTGCCGCTGCATGAGTTCGGCGCCGATTCGCTCCGACAACAGGCTGCGAACCAGCTCAGCCTGTTCGCCGCCGATCAGCGAGATGACCCCGATCGAGCGCGTCTCCATGCCGGGTTGCACCGTCAGTGCCGCGATCTCCTCCACGATCACGTCGGCTTCGGCGCGGTTGATCTTGCGGTTCTTCTCGCGCTGCCCGTGCGGGACAAAGATGTCGACGAGCGGCGGATCGAGCCGCTCGGCCGCCGATGGGATGCGCAGCGGCAGCAGGGTCTCGGGGTAGAATTGCATCGAGAAGCGGATGATCGGCTCGACGCAGCGAAAATGCTCCTTCAGCATCAGCCGCTCGTCGGGGAAGACGGCCTGCATGAGCGTGT
>CAXTOT010000013.1:0-85981 GCA_964245915.1 uncultured Lichenihabitans sp.
CCTACTATTCCTTCGGCGGCTGGAAGCGCTCGGTGTTCGGCGACCTCAACCAGCACGGCCCCGATTCGATCCGCTTCTACACCAAGACCAAAACGGTGACGTCGCGTTGGCCGTCCGGCGTGAAGGAAGGGGCAGAGTTTTCCATGCCGACGATGTGAGGGAGCAGCAGAGCGGAATCTGAGGTTAAGAGCTGGCCTAGAGCATCAAAGGTTTTGAGACTGACGGCTTCACAACCTTGGCCAGCCTTCGAGCGAAGCGGCAGTACAGGCCTTTGCGGCGGCATCACTCGGACTAGAGCGGTCTTGCTTGGGTCCGATTGAGAGCAGTCCGCCGCGAATGAGCGACGCGCCTGATCTCCGAGTTCAGGCGCGCGATGCATCTTAGAGCCGTTTCTTCAGACGCCGACTTTGCTGCATTCTCATGGCACTAGGTCGCGTTCGGCGAATTGTTGGAACAGACTCTGCGATCCCCCGAAATGAAGACATAGCCTTATGCGAGAGCACATCATCATCACTGGCACGGGTCGCGCCGGCACGTCGTTCCTGATCCAATTGCTGAGCTATTTGCAATTTGATACTGGCTTTCAGTACGATGACCTTCCGCTTGACGAGGTCGCACGCGCCGGCCTCGAAACAAAACTTAGTCCAACCGCACCCCACATCATTAAGACCCCTTGGTATTGCGACCACATGGATGAGGCTCTGGCCGACACATCGGTGTCGATCGCGCACGTGATCATCCCGGTCCGTTTGTTCGAGGCCGCAGCCGAAAGCCGCATTCGGGTTCAAAGGGAGAGAACAGGACGAGATGATAAGGCCGAGGGATCGGCAGTGGTGCCGGGCGGGCTTTGGCGAACCCAGCGGTCGAGCGAACAGACGACAGTATGCCGCCAGAAGTTCACCGGGCTAATGGAAGTTTTGCTTCGCCACGACGTGCCATTTACCTGCCTATGGTATCCGCGCCTTGCGCGAGACCCGGCCTACCTTCACCGGAAGCTCGCTGGCGTGCTACCACTGCCGAGTATCGAGACGTTCGAAGCGGCCTTCTCGCGCGTGGTCCGCCCCGAGTGGGTCTCCCGCTTCGGAGAAGACGACCGATAACCTCGGTATGAGGCTCCGCGATCTTGTTGCCGTTCCCGTTTCACCCCAGCTTTACCGGCCCTTAATCCGCCTGCATTAGCGTAAAAACCGTCCCGACCAGAGGGACGGAAGACGGCGGATGCGGAACGGCCGAAACCATGGGGCAGGCGGAGATGCCGATCGGGATGGCCGCCGTGAGCCGCGGTTCGACCTCGGCACGGGCCGACGCGGCGAAATCCACATTTCCCCGGAAGACCGCACCGCGGGACCGCGCCCCAAGGCAAGCGCACCCAGGCGCGGCGAGCGGATCGAGCCGGCTTTCGCCTCCATCACCCCCAAAATCGTCGATGACGGCCCGATGAGCGGTCGCAAGCGCGCCTTCCGCGACCCCGAACGCAAAAGCCGCCCGAAGCGCCGGCGTCGATCCTTGATTGGGCGTGCCATCTCCTGGTGCCTGGTTCTCGGTGTCTGGGGCCTTGTCGCCATGGCGGGCCTCGTGGCCTTCTACGCCCGCGAACTGCCGCCCATCGATCAACTGGCGGTGCCCAAGCGACCGCCCAACATCGCGATCCAGGGCGAGGACGGCACCGTCTTGGCCAACCGGGGCGATACCGGGGGCGCGGCCGTGAAGCTCGGCGATCTGCCGCCCTATCTGCCGAAAGCCTTCGTCGCCATCGAGGACCGCCGCTTCTATTCTCATTACGGCATCGATCCCTTCGGGATCGCCCGGGCCCTGACCCGCAACGTGGTGGGGGGCAGCGGCATGCAGGGCGGCTCGACCCTGACCCAGCAGCTCGCCAAAAACCTGTTCCTGACCCAGGAGCGCACGGTCTCGCGCAAGATCCAGGAGGCCATCCTGGCCCTGTGGCTCGAGCATAAATATTCCAAAAACCAGATCCTCGAACTCTATCTCAACCGGGTCTATTTCGGCTCGGGGGCCTACGGGGTGGAAGCCGCCGCGCAAAAATATTTCGGCAAGGGCGCCCGCCAGGTGACGCTCGCCGAGGCCGCCATGCTGGCCGGCCTCATGAAGGCCCCCACCAAGCTCGCCCCCAACCGCAATCCCGTTGGCGCCACCGATCGCGCCGCCCAAGTCATCGCCGCCATGGCGGACGAAAAATTCGTCACCGACGCTGCCGCCAAGCAGGCGCTGGCCAGTCCGGCGCGGGCCGTCAAGGAGCGTGACGGCGGTGCCATCGGCTATGCGGCCGATTACGTGATGGACGTGCTCGACGACACGATCGGGGCCATCGACAGCGATATCGTGGTCACCACCACGATCAGCCCCGTGATGGAGCGGGCCGGCGAGCAGGCGCTCGTCGAGGAGCTCAATGCCAAGGGGGGCCGATATGGCGTCAGCGAAGGCGCCCTGGTGGCGCTCGATCCCAACGGGGCCATCAAGGCGCTCGTGGGCGGGCGCAATTATGCCGACAGCCAGTTTGACCGAGCGGTCGCGGCCAAGCGGCAGCCCGGCTCCTCGTTCAAGCCCTTCGTCTATCTGACGGCGCTCGAACACGGGCTGACGCCCGACACCGTGCGCGACGACGCGCCCATCAACGTGAAGGGCTGGCAGCCCGAAAATTACAGCCATGAATATTTCGGCCCAGTGACGCTCACCCAGGCGTTGTCGCTGTCGTTGAACACCGTCGCGGTGCGGCTGGGCGTGGAGGTCGGCCCCAAAGCCATCGTGGCGACCGCACATCGGCTTGGCATAACCTCGGACCTGCAGTCCAATGCCTCGATCGCGCTCGGGACCTCGGAAGTCTCCCCGCTCGAACTCGCGGGCGCCTATGCGCCCTTCGCCAATGGTGGATTTGGGGTGCAGACCCACATCATCACGAGCGTGAAGACGACCGACGGCAAGCTGCTCTACCAGCGCAAGGCGACGGGCTTCGGCCGCGTCATCGACCCCGCCTATGTCACCATGATGAACACCATGATGCAGGAGACCCTGCTCACGGGGACGGCCCGCAAGGCCGAGCTGCCGGGCTGGCAGGCGGCCGGCAAGACGGGCACCAGCCAGGATTGGCGCGATGCCTGGTTCGTCGGCTATACGGGTGCGCTCGTGGCCGACGTGTGGCTCGGCAACGACGACAGCTCGCCCACCAAGAAGGCCTCGGGCGGCAATCTGCCGGTCGACATCTGGAGCAGGTTCATGCGGGCCGCCCTCAAGAATGCCGCGCCGGTGCCGCTGCCCGGCAACGTGCCGCCGAGCCCTGCACCGGACGACGGCGCGATGGCCGGTCTGCCGGCGCGCGACCCGGCCACCGGACATGCCGCGGCTGCGCCACCCACCACGCTTGGCCAGTTGATCTCGTCGGCCTTCAACCCGGCCACCGTGACGCCGGCGCCGCAGCGCGCCCCGCTCCCGCCGGGCGCGCCCATGCCCATCAACCCGGCCGGGCAGGTGATCGCCAACGCGCGTGCGGGCGTTCCCCATCGCGATCCCAACGCTTTGCTTCCGCCAGCCTCCATCCCGGCCCAGCAGGCCGACGGCGCACCGGACGACCGCAACCTGCTGCAGCGCCTCTTCGGCGGCTGAGACTGGTCGGCGCGGTTTTGCGATTCCGCCGGTTGACGTAAGGTGCGAGGGCATCGCGACAATCAACGGCCCGTGCCGACCCGAGGACAAGGCCGCATGGACAGATTGGAAGGCGTCGCGGCGGGCAGCATCGGGGTGGCGGTCCTGGTTCTCGCGTTGAAATATGCGGCATTCCTGCTGACCGGGAGTGTGGCGTTGTTTTCCGATGCGCTCGAGAGCATCATCAACGTCCTGACCGCGGTCGCGGCCTTCCTGGCCATTCGGCTGAGCGCCAAGCCCGCCGACCGCAACCACCCCTACGGCCATCACAAGGCGGAATATTTCGCGGTCGTGCTGGAAGGCATCTGCATCGTGGCGGCGGCTGCCTCGATTCTGCGAGAGGCCTGGTTCGCGGCGCTGCGGCCGCATGCGATCGACGCGCCGCTGCAGGGGCTGCTGGTCAGCGGGATCGGCACGGCCATCAACGCGGCCTGGGGCTTCTTGCTGGTGCGACGCGGCCGGCGCGCGCGCTCTCCGGCCCTGATGGCGGACGGCAAGCATCTCTTCGTCGACGTGTTCACTTCGGTCGGCGTCATGATCGGGGTCGCGCTCGTGGTGCTCACGGGGCTCGCCATCCTGGATCCGATCGTGGCTGCCCTGGTGGCGTTGAACATCGTCTGGTCGGGCTGGGGGCTCGTGAAGGAGAGCGTCGCCGGCCTCATGGACGAGGCGGTATCCTCAGACCGGATCGATCAGATCCGCGCGGTGCTTGCGGCCTACCAGGACGATGTGATCGAGGTGCACGATCTCAAGACGCGGTCGGCTGGGAGAGCGACCTTCATCGAATTCCACCTCGTGGTCTCGGGGCAGATGAGCGTCGCGGATTCGCACCTCATCTGCGACCGGCTGGAACGGGCGTTGCGCCGAGAGGTGGAGGGCGCCGTCGTGACCATCCATGTGGAGCCCGAACACAAGGCCAAGCAGACCGGCGATATCGTACTCTCCTGATAAGATGGTTTCTCTGCCCGACCGGCCGCCCTATATGGCATCCTGAGCTGATCGCCGCCGATCTGCTCCAGGTCTACAGGGGCGGGCACGGTCAGCGGGACAGCATTTCCAAGGTTTCGGTCCCTCGATCGAGCTGTCGTCCTCGACCGGAGCAAGCCGAACGAAGGAGTCTACCGATGTCGACCAACTTGCCGGTTCATTCGCCGGAACATCAAAACATCTCCATGGGGGAGCGGAGCCTGTCCGTCGTGGGCGGCCTGGTCATGGCCGCGGCTGCGGTTCGACCGCGTCCGAACCCGCTGTTCAACATCGCGGCGCTGGCGATCGGCTCCTACCTCGCCTATCGCGGCGCGACCGGCTATTGCCCCCTCAAGGCCAACCTGAGCTGAGGCACGGTACAAAAGAAAAGCCGGCGCCACGATGGCGCCGGCTTTCATGATCGACGGTTTGGTCGGTTGGACCTGCGAACCGACCTAGATCGCCGTCGAGCGACGGGCGAAGAAGCCCCAGATCGCGAGGACGATGACGGCGCCTACGACCGCGCCGATGAGGCCCGCGCCTTCACCGGCCGGATACCAGCCTACCGCCTGGCCTAGGTAGGTGGCTACGAAGGCCCCCACGATGCCAAGGACGGCGGTGAGGATGAAGCCGCTCGGCTCGTTCGGGCCGGGCATGAGGAATTTGGCGATCACGCCCGCCACGAAACCGATGATGATGGTCCAGATGATACCCATTTTTGTGCTCCCAGCCGCAAAACGACGGGCCTTACCTAGCGCGATGCGTCGATGCTGGAAAGTGCCGAACCAAGGGCAGGCCCGCCTCATCCCTCAGGCTCGGCACTATCCGCATGCAGGTACGCAACCGGCTCCGTGAGCCGGGGCGTGAGTTGCGGCATGCGCCATTGCTTGAGACTCGCCCAGGTCTTGCGATCGAGCCTGAAGCGGTCGCAGGAGATCATGCCGCCGCGGGCCGGCGCGTCCTGCAGCACCGTGCCCTCGTAGCGGAACCCGCATTTTTCCAACACGCGCCGCGACGCTGGATTGATGACGCGGGCCGAGGCCTCGATCTGCGGGACGGCCGCCAGAACGAAAGCTAGATCCACCATGGTCTGCGCGGCTTCGGTCGCAAGCCCTTGCCCGGCGTGGTCGGGCAAGAGCAGCAGGCCGAGCGAGACCGAGGCCGGCGTGGGTTCGAGCGCGATGCAGCCGATCGCACCCCGGTCGGCACCCTTGAGGGTGATCACGAAGTGGAGCGAATGCCCGCTCGCATTGGCGGCCCGCCAGCCATCGATTCGCCGGGCTGCCTCCCCTTTCGGATAGGGATGCGGCACACGCGTGGTCATCTCGGCCACGGCTTTCTGGCTGGCAAAAGCCGTGATGGCTTCGGCGTCGGCGCAATCTGGCCAGCGCAGCCAGAGCCGCCGGGTTTCAAGCCGGAAAACATCGTCCCGCGCGATTTCGGGAAACATGCCGATCTCCCAGATCCAGTTGGGGCCCATTGCGGCACCCCGGAAATGACGAAGGGGAGGTGACACTCACCTCCCCTTCGGGCCCTTTCGGGCTGGTCATTGCGACCTGGACTGTTCGATCAGGTGAGCCTTGCGGCTCCATCGAGCGGTTCCGCTCGACGTTGAGAAGAACCTGTCCACCGGGGTTTTGAGTGCCGGTGGGGGTCCTTCGTCAGGTCTCCCACCTATTCCGCTGCGGCCGCCATGGGCATGACCGCTACATAAGCTCGGCCGTTGGCTTTGGTTTGGAACTCCACTTTGCCCGTCGTGAGGGCGAACAAGGTGTGGTCTTTACCGCAACCGACATTGGCGCCGGGATGCCATTTGGTCCCGCGTTGACGCACGATGATGCTGCCGCTGTTGACGGCTTCGCCGCCGAACTTCTTCACGCCGAGACGACGGCCTTCCGAGTCGCGACCATTGCGGGACGAGCCGCCTGCCTTTTTGTGAGCCATGATGTTGCTCCGAACCCTGGGGCGCCCGGACCGGGCCGGCGCCGAAAGTCAAAAACGATGCCGCGGCACCAGCCGCGGCGCTGATGGATCAGACCGCAGCCGCCTCGGCGGCGGGAGCCGGCTCTGCCATGGCGGCAGGCGCCACGTGAGTCTCCGAGGCCGCCGGGCGCCGCGAGGTGCCGTTCACCAGGATATCGGTGATGCGAACCACCGTGAGATCCTGCCGATGGCCGCGCTTCCGGCGCGAATTCTTGCGGCGACGCTTCTTGAACGCGATGACCTTCGGGCCGCGCGCGTGATCGACGATCTCGCCCGACACCGTGGCACCCGCCACGAGCGGAGCCCCGATCTCGATCTCGGACCCGTCGACAAAGCTCAAGACTTGGTCGAAGGTGACGGCGTCGCCTGCCTCGCCTTCGAGGGTCATAACCGTAATTTCATCGTCGGCGGCAACGCGATACTGCTTACCGCCGGTCTTGATGACTGCGAACATCGTTTGTCCTCGTGTTCAATCCCGATTCTGCGGGCAAAATGCCCGCGACCGGCTTCTTTGCAGTTGACCAGCATGGTTCGCGTCCCTGCCTCGTTTCACGACATCCAAACGGGAAGCGGAAAGCAAGCGCGGCGTGAGCCGCACAGTGACGCTCAGGTTGCCTAAGCGCGAGGGCCCCGATTGTCAACCCACCGCGCCTACGAGCGCTCGGGGAGATCAGCAGATTGGCGCGCCCGTCATGGCGGGCGGCATATCTCCCCAAACGCCGGGCATGCGCGCGACGTGCATCGACAGCGTCATCGCGGGCGCGCAGAAGTCTGACACAGCTTTGCCGCTCGCCTCAGGATCTGGGAGCCCACCCTATGCCGTTTTTGAGCTTCGACCTCATCGAAGGTCGCACCGACGACGAGCTGAAGGCCCTGCTTGATGCGGCCCACGAAGCCGTTGTGGAAGCCTTCGACGTCCCGGCCCGCGATCGCTACCAGATCGTCAACGAACACAAGGCTTCGCGGCTCATCGTGCAGGACACCGGACTGGCGATTGCCCGCACCGACAAGGTGGTCTTGGTAACGGTGACCACCCGGCCCCGATCGCAGCCCGACAAGCAGCATTTCTACGACTGCTGACAGCGAAACTCAAAGCCGCCCGCGCGCTCGAGCCCAGCGACGTCGTGGTGGCGATGGTGGTCAATGCCGACGAGGACTGGAGCTGTGGCTATGGCCGGGCTCAGTTCCTGACCGGCGAACTATGAGCCCACCCTCGGCCGACCTGCGGGTGCCCGATCGAGCTTAAGCATCGCTTTAGGGAGTCGCGCGCATTGTAACGACTTGTCAGCGTTACGTGGCGTCATGGTTCAGCGTAAAATTGCGTTCGGCTTGGTTGTGGGTCTGCTGCTGTCCGTCCTGGCGGGCTGCGCCCACTTGCCTTTCGGCGAGGAACTCGGCGACCGCGAATGCCTGGCCCGGGCCATGTATTTCGAATCGAACCGGTCCAGCCCCGAAGGCATGATGGCGGTCGGCACCACGGTCATGAACCGGCTGGCGGCGCCCGGCTATCCCAAGACGGTGTGCGGGGTGGTGGGCCAGCCGCGCGCCTATGCGCCCGGCGTGTTGAGCAATGCCTGGGGCGGCAAGGGCCGCCGGCTGGCCGAACAGATGGCCGATCAGGTGCTGGCGGGAGCCCGCCACCCTGAGGTGGGGGATGCCAAATTCTTCCACACCGCGGGCTGGGTTCCTCCCTTTCACAACATGCATTACGTCACGGTGGCGGGCGGCAATGCCTTCTACGAAAAGGTCAGGGCAGGCGATCAGGCGGCGCCCTACCGGGCCGAGCCGGAGCCGCCGCCCTCGCGCATGCCGTATGAGCAGCCCGAGCCCGTCTTTGCGGAGGCGCCCATGCCGGCTCCCCTTCGGGTCGCGCCACCCCGGCGCGCGCCTGTCGTGGCGGTTGCGTCCAGCGCGGAGCCGAGAAACATGGACGACATCCTGAGGTCGACCGGCGCGGCGCCGGACGCCGGCGGGACACGGTTCCGGCTGGCCAGATTGAGTGCGCCTTTGCAGATCCACCCCTCGGACGAGTAGGCGGGTCAGCCGTCATGCTTGCGAGGGTGCCCGGGCCATGCTAGGTGCGCTCCGACCACCGGGAATACCCGCCCGCACCTGAATGGAGAGGTGGCAGAGTGGTCGAATGCACCGCACTCGAAATGCGGCATAGGTGCAAGCCTATCGGGGGTTCGAATCCCTCCCTCTCCGCCAAATCGGAACAAAGCTGGGCACGCCGCCAGCCGCGGATTTTGCGCCGCCAGCCGCGGCCAAAGTGCGCAGCAGGTTACTCCGCGATCCCATGATCCTGGCTTTGCGGTTCGTCACCTCGTTCCGCTGGGCCAGTGCCCTTTTCGAAAATCGCGTATGCGGCATCATCGTCGCCGATCGCCAGCCAGGCGGCGCCTTCCAGCATGTTGCAAAATGAATGTCGTGGCCGGGATCGGTGTAGGTGTCAGCAATGAGCAGCTCTGCAAGCTGGGTTATATTGCCGTCTATCGCCTTATCTTCCCACAATACCATAGCTTGCTTGCATCAATTTGGCCCGCGACGTCGCTGACGTCGGCTCCTCGTCAGTCCACGAGCTTCCTCTCACGCAACAGCGCCAGATATTTGGGATCCTAATCTGCGAAGATCTCGTCGCCTTCCAGCATATAGGCGCGGAGCAGCGGGTCGACGGCCTGGTCCTTCTGTCCGAGGTCGAGGTGGCAGGCCCCGAGGCTGAACAGGACGAAGGGGTTGGTGGCGCCATCCGCGCATCGGGTGGCGATCTCGAACCGCTCGAGCGCCGCCGGGATGTCGCCTTTCGAGCGTAGCGCGTCCCCGATCGACGCGTTCAGCCAGAGCGATGCGTCCCAGAGGGCCTTGGGCTCTGGCACGACGGCGAGCGCCTCCTCCCATGCCGCGATGGCCTGGTCGTACAAGCCGGCCTCCATGCGGATGTTGCCGCGCTCGGACAAGGTCGTGATGTGCGCATGGACGGCGTCGGGCAGTTCGTCATCCACGGCGGCGTGCCCTTTCCTTCAGAAACCATTCGAGATGGCTCAGGTTCTCGCCTTCGAACCCCTTGCGACCGTCGCGCTCAAAAACCTTTTCGTAAATCGCGTAAGCGGCGTCGTCATCGCCGATCGCACGCCACGCGGTCCCTTACAGCACGGTGCAGACCTCTGGCATACCTCGGGCTATAAGAAAGTGATGGGGCGCAGATCCTTCGCGAAGCGATCCCATCGGCCGCTTGGGAAGACAGTGATGGCGCGTTGCGCATCGTTTCCGTCGTGGAAGCCGGTGATAGCGAGGCCGGCCCCTAGGCTTACGACATAGCCGACGTGCTGGGCGAGTGGACCGTATGCTTGTTCTATCCTCCGTAACGTGTCTGGACCTGGTCCCGAAAAAAGATCGAAGCCGTCTAGCTCCAGCGCGCCGGAGGCAGGCAGGAAACTCATCTCGACCAAACGATCCTCGGCGAGCGTCAACCGTGGCTTGGTCGGGCCGCGAAACTCGCTTGCCTCACCCCGAGGCGTCTTGCGCACCATGGTGGCGGGACCTAACAAGCGATCGACGTCGGCTTTTGGCATGCCGAAGCTCAACCGATCGACACCGGACAAGGGATGGATGGTGGACAGGGGGAACTCCGAGATGAGGCCGCCTGTACCGCCGGCTTCCTTGAACGCTGTCGTACCGTGGGTCCCATCGATCAGGGCTGCACTCAGGGCGAAGGCCGCGTGAGCCCCTTGAAATTGCGCTGGAGAAGTTCAGGCGGGACGGGGACAACCTCCCAGCTTGTTCCGTCGAATCGATGAATGCCTTGCTTATAGTCGAAGTAGAACAAGGTGTTATCGATAGCCTGAACCTTGAACGGTGTCGGTGGGGCTTTTCGCAGGCGCGGCTTCAAAGGCGTGAGCGTTTGCCCGTCGAAACTGTGTAGCGCATAGTCTGAAGCTACAACGTAGCCGTCCTTGAATTTGGTGATGGACAAGAACGTCAATGTCTCGTCTGCGGAGCCAGCTCTTTTGAACCCAAGTTTTGCGCTGCCGACGAGGATCGTTCCCCCCGTTCCAACGAGCCATACCCTGTCAGGGGTCTCGATATAGACGTCCTTGATCACACTCGAATTCGGCAGATCGAGTTCGCGCCACCGAGCGCCGTCGTAGTGGAAAACGCGGGCCTTTTCGACAAGACCAGAGGTCCCGCTCTTGCTCGCGACGTCGTCGTTGGCTTTGAACCACGCGTCCCAGTCATCGCCGGCCAAGAGCTGTTGTTCTGTCGCTTGATCGAGCTTAGGCAGGGCCGGGGCCGCCACGCCAAGGACATAGATGTCGCTGGCCGAGCTTCCTCCGATCTTGCCGAAGGCAACCGGCTGGAACTTGGGGTCCTTAACCGCGCCCAAATCGATGTGATCCCAGCGTCCAACATCGGTCCGTGTGTAGAGTTGCTCACCCTGGCCGGCGGCGTACAGCCCGCCTGCGATGCAAGCCATGCCATAGATACCGCCAAGGCCTCTTGAATCCGGGCTGGCGATTCCGGCGCCCGTGATCTTCTCCCGGGCCGTCTCGTCACCAATGAGGTAGACGTCACCCTCATTGCTCACAGCCGCGAACCTTGCGGTTTCGTGGGGGTCGACTGGCGCCTTCGAAATGGCCGTCATTTCGCGCGAGATGTTGGTGCGCGACCATGGCTGAGGAAAGGCGGCGTCATATTCGAGAACGATCGAGAACGGATCGTCATAGGCGAGCTCGCCGAGAGCGACGACAAAGTGGGTCGACGAGAAAAGCTCTGCCGCGAGGATCTGAGGGACGTATGGCGTGTCATCATTCATGTGCAATACTCACGTCGGTTACGAACACGATGAAGGGGGCCGACCTGGCGAGCTTCAATAGCTGCCTCGCCGAAGAACCGTCTCGGCATCTCCGCTCGGTAAAGGCTGCTCTTGCGTCCGTCCTGGCTGCCCTGGTTTGATCCCTTGGTTTACAAGCTGCGCGTGAAGCTTGGCGATCGCGAGCGCTTTACATTCCGCCGGCAATGTTTTGATAGCGAGGATAGAGCCGTCAGCCGCGAGGGTTATCTTACCCATGGGAGCAGTCCCGCTCGGTGTCTGGGCGGCCCCGAGTCCATTCAGAACGGTCCTGAGCCCACCGTGTAAACCGGCATGTTGCTCTGTCGTCAGACAGATAGCCATGCCTTGATTGAGCGTCGGTGCGTTCGGAATGCGATCGGCGGTCGAGCTCATCGCGGCTGCGCTGGAGGGGCGTCCTCCCAGGCGATAGACCATATCGGGCATGATATGGTGGGCCTCACCATCGCATATCTTCTTCAGGTTCTGATATTCATCGACGAGGCAAGGCTTGCCCTTGACCTTGACGTTGGTGTCCGCCTCGGTTTTTTCTTGCTCGAGGGCCTTCAACTCGGCCTGGGCTTTCTTGAGGTCCCTCAAGGCCCGATAGAGCTGAACCCCTTCATAGACCGCGACGCCGCCCTCGACTCCCGCAACAATCCAGCCTGCGATCGGGATTTCGTCGATCCCCACCGCGGTGCCGCTGCTCACCTCGGCATCCGCCTCCTCGGCCGCCGTGGCGCCTGCGACCCGCGCCTCGGCCTCAGCGATTTCCCGGAGCGCCCTTCGTCTCAGCGCGTCTCGGACCTCGGGTTCGTGGACCGGAGACCTGAATTGGCCGCGAGCGTTCGTGTTCGGATAGCCGTCCGCGCGGCCTGCCTCCGGCGACGCCACCTCGGGCTTGGTCGGGGGGCGATCGAGAAGGGTCGAATCAGCCATCGGCTTACTCCACCTGGACGTTCATCCAATTTAAATCACCGACGCGCACAATAAGGTAGCGCTCGGCACGAACGTTCTTGGAGGCCTCGTCTGCCCAAACCCGGCCCTTGTTGACGCCCGACATCACGCCGCCGCCAGTTCCGGGCTCGTCGCCGTAGACAACCGGCGCCAGGCTATGGTCGAAAACATAGCAGGGCTTCTGGTTGAACCTGACGCTGTCGATGCATTTCATGCTGCCGCTGAGGTCGGCGTAGAGCTGATAGGGCACGGGCTCCATGCCAGCCCCGATCGGCGTCCAGCAAACGTCGGGCGCCACCGTAACAGTATAGATGATCGCGTCTTTGCGGGCACCGATCGGCATGGGCGTCTCCTCTAAGCTCAAGCGTTTTCCGCCGTCATGCCGTCTCCGGCTCGCAGCGCGTTGAGCGACATGAGGCTGGCATGCCGGACGGGCAATTCCGCGGGAACCCGCATGCGCCAGACGAGGTGGACCACCATGGCGTCGAGATCCACCGTGAGGGTGTCGATCGGCAGGAGGCCATACGAGATATGTCCGCTGTCGAGTTCGAGCCGGAGTGCAAGCTCAACCGCGGGCAACTGAAATCCCGCTGTGTTGGCATCGGGTGCTGACACCCTGGTACCGGGCGCGCCGTGCGGCAGCAGGTTCGTGAGCTTGACGCGCTCGCCGCCCTTGAGGTGCTCGCACTGCATGGCCGGGTTTGCCCCGTTCCAGTAGGCCAAGTCGAAGTCCCTTGGAAGGTTGGGCCAACGTGTCGTTCGCCAGACCTCGCCGTAAGTGCCGGCAAGCTTGAGCCGCGGCTGCCAAGCCTTAGTGATCACGCCGAAGCCTTGAGGGCTAAGGCCGGCATGCGAACCGAAAGGAGTGCGTCCATGTGTCAGCTCGTCGAACAACTCTGGTGTGAAAGGCGCAGCGGCGGTCTCGATCCGCGGGGCCGGGTAACGATCGGAGCGCGTGGCTTTGATGTGCCATTGCTCCACGAAACCGCGGCCTAGCGGGTTCATCGGGCAAACCCTATGCGCGACAGGAGCCGCGTCCCCGTCCGGATGGCTGCTTCGGACGGCTTCGGGTAGCCTGTCGGCCTGTGCGACCCGGTCAGCACCGGCCTCGTCGGCCGAGACCTTCATCTCCCCCCCAAACGCTAGCTCGTAACGAAGCGGGCAGGTCAAGAACGGCTTCGCTTCCGTCAGATACCATTCGGGGACCCCGACAGATCCGGCGGTCGCAAGCCATACGAGAGTCGCTGCACCCCGATCTAGGGCGTCGCGCCGCACAAGGTCGCGTTCGCCATGCACCCGAAGACTGTGGCGATGGATAAGCTTGGCTCTGCGGGCGATCTCGACACCGACCGTAATCTGCGTCACCGGCTGCCCGGTGGCGCTGTGTGCAGCCCCGATCACGATCACGTCGCACCGAGGCTTGAAAGGAGCGAGATCGCTCTCCGTACGGACGCTGCTCTTGTTGATGGCCCCGAAGCATTCATCCGTAACGAATAGGGTGGTGTCCACCGCCGCGAGCGTCAGGGAGAGATCTCCATCCCCTGAGGGCGACGCAGGATGAAGCGTATAGCTCGCCTTGGCCACGACGACCTCGGCCATCTCGTCGAGATTATCGATGGCGCTAAACGTCAGATGGGCGAAAGGCGAAAGATTGACGACGTCAATCATCAGTTGAGATCAATCAACTTTGAGAATGCCTGAATATGGTCTGAGAAAGAATAAGTAAAATTCTTGCCGGACAGCGTAACATTGCCATCTTTGTCCATGGTCAGAGAGGAGGCGCCAACTGCAATAACCAGCGTATCCCCCACGGTGATAGTCATTGTCTTCCCGACCTCGATGTTGTACTGCTCACCGACGGACAACCCACTGGCTTTGCCGACATTCTCCAGCTTGGTCGAGCCGATGTTGAGCGCTTGGCTGGTGCCGATCTGCATGGCATGCGCCACCCCGACATGGTCCGTGCGCATCGAACCCACGATCGTGTTCATCATGCCGGGGAGCGAGAAAAGGCTCTGCGCCGCCTGGCCCAGCGCGCCGCCGGCCTGCGACAGCGCGGTGCCGGCGTCGGGCCGCGGGCTGGGGCCGTTGCCGACGTTGCTCTGCGCCTGCTGGCCCGCCTGACCCAGCATGCCGATAACCGATGAGGCCAGTTGCGGCATCATGCTGCCGAGTGCCGCCAATCCTCCACCGCCGGCCGCACCGAGCGCTTGGCCCAGCATTCCGGCGGTCTGCCCCGCCATTCCCGCGAAGGGTGCCATCAGGGCCAACGCGCCCCCGCCGGTCGCCCCTACCGTCATGTTGGCCGAACCGCCGATCTCCTGGGTCTGGTTCTGGCCTACCGTGAGCGCCTGGTTCTGGCCCACGACATTGGAATGGTTGGCCCCCACGCTGTTGGTCTGATTGTTCTCGATCTTTTGCGTGTGATCCTTCTGAGCGTGGAAGAACATGTTCTCCTGGCCGCCCTTGTCCTCGAAGGTCATCTCGTTGAAGCCGGACGCCTTGTAGGAGTTGGAGCGCATCACCATTCGGGTCTTGTTGTCGGGAAGCCCATAGGGAACGCTGTTGGTGGGGTCCGGCACCAAAGCCAGCACGAAGGGCCGGTCGGGATCGCCGTCCTGATAGGAAATCAAGGCTTCCATGCCGACGCGCGGGATCACCTGATGGCCCCAGGTGCCGCCCGCCCAGGGCTGGCCCACCCGCACCCAGCAGGTGTCCGAGCCATCGCCCTTGGCTCTGCGATCCCAAGGGAACGTCAGCTTCACCCGGCCGTATTGGTCGGTGTGGATCTCTTCGCCCGAAGGCCCCGCGATCAGCGCGATCTGGGATCCGACAATCTTGGGCCGTGGGGTCTCTCGGTGCGGGGTAGCGGGCACCCGCGCCGGCATGACCGAAAAATCATTGTCATAGCTCGGTGTGCCGGCCCCCGTCTCATAGCTCGGGTTCGTGGCTGTGTGCCGGATCTGGGCGATCACTTGGGCGTCGTAGCTGTCCGACGGACGCCCCACATCGTGGGGCGTGAAACGCTGCCCCGGCGCCAGCGCACGCACGGAGGAGCGCCCCGCGACCCGCTCGTAATCGGCCTCGGTCGAGGCCATGCGGTGGCCCAGCATGGCCTCGCCCGCACTGGTGTCGAGGAAGCGCCCTGGATATTCGTACAGCTCGTGGTCGGCATTGCCGGGCAAAGACACGAAGGAGGCCTGGAAGCTCGAGGGCACGCTGGAAGGCGTCTCGAAATTCCAATCGCGGCCCGCCCGTTTGCCGGGCGTAAAGGCAAAACTGCGCCGCCAATCGCTGATGTGGTCCTGGTCGGCCGAGCCTTGCGCGTAACGCACCTGGCCAACACCGTCCGAATAGCCCGAGGCATGGTCGGCCACCACCAGGGTGTGCTGGCCTTCCTTGTGCTCGAACCAGTAGAAAAGCCCGTCTTCTTCGAGACGCCGCGTCAGATAGGCGAGATCGGTCTCGTTCCATTGCACCGAGTAGTGCTGCGGCGCGGGCTGGGTGGTGACGCGAAGGTCGATGGCGCTGATGCCGTGCTCGCCGCACAGCATCTCGACGATTTGCGGGCTCGTCTGGTCGAGGAAGATGCGGCAGTCGGAGCGCTGGCCCAAAAGCCAGAGCTTGGGCCGCAGGGTGAGCGCATAGTTGCGGGTGCCACGGCTGGTGGCGGGGCCCTCGTGCAGGTGGGTCACAAAACCGTTCCAGGCCCGGGTCTGGCCATCGCCGGTCTGCAGTGTGAGATCGGCGGTGCTGCCGATGAGGTCGGCGGCTTTGATTTCATCTCTTTGGGCGCGCGCCGAAGCCCGCATGGTGAACAGGTCGTTCATGCCTTCGAGGATTTCGAACTGCTCGAGCAACAGCGCGTCGGTGCCCAGCACCGTGCCGATCGCGATATTCCGACCCGCCTGGGTGTAGGGAACCTCCCCCATGATGACCGCTCCCTAGGTCGATCAGCGCCGTGGGCTCCGCCCGATCAGCCGTGTTGTCCGAGCTTTCGATGACATGGGAACGACAATCTGCCGTGGTGGGCAGTAGTCTCTCAGCTCAGAGATCGTCTGAAAGCTGTCACCAAAGCATGATTGACTATCCGGCGCCGTAGCCAACTCCTGACCAGGAGATTCCAGTGAGCCACGATAATTATGCTGTCGCGGCGGGCGACAATTTGTGGACGATCGCCAAGCGTCATCTTGGCGCCGGCCACCGGTGGCCGGAAATCTACGCGATGAACCGGCAGCAAATCCGCGACCCCGACCACATCCTCGTCGGACAGCGCTTTGCGATGCCGCCGCGCAACCGCTATGGCCTGCCGAGCCGTCATCCGCTGCAAAAGTCGCGGCCCCATATCGCGCACCTGCAAGAAACCGCGACCCCCACCCTCCAGCCGCATGCCGCAGCCAGCAGCCCGCAAGCGCCGTCGCTTTTCCCCAGCGGCTTGCCGTCCATCGGTTCGGACCCGTTGCGCGACACGCAGGTGAACAATGTGGCGTTCAAATTCGATCTCGCTCTGCTGCCCCCCATCGAATACGAGGTGCCTCAGGGCGCGGTGAAGATTTCCTGGACGGGTCAGATTTACCTTTGGCGCGACGGCTTGCGCCCGCTCACCACGATCGGCAATCGCGGTTTCGAAATGCAGGAGAAGCGACATGCCTCGACGGTGCTGCACGACCTGCTTGAAAGCCGCAAGCTGTCAATCGGCCTCGACCGGAGAGTGACCTACGAGGACCTGCTGAGCATGTCGACCTATGGGTCGCCCGACACCAAGATCTCGGCCGGCTTCACGGTGACGTCGAGCAGCCCGTTTCTGACCTACCGCACGCAGATCAAGAACACCAACCAGATGCTGGGCCGCCTGGGCGACTGGTTGTTCGCGGCGCAGGACCTGACCACCAATTTCGACGTCGAGCTGCGGCCGCAACCGCCCTCTCAAACGCAGCCGCAAGCTGTCCGCGTGCCGATGCCGATGCCGGCGCCTGCTCCTGCGCCCATGCGGCCACCCGTTCCGGGTTTGCCGACCCGCGGCCAGACGGCCAGCGATCCAGAAGCCGGACCGAGCACCTTGAAGCGGATCGAAAATTTCGCCTGGGAGCATCGTTACGAGATCGCCGCCACGGTGGTGTTGGGGTTGCTGACGCTGGGCGCCAGCGCCGAGATCGAGGGGGCGGCCCTCGGCGCCCGAGCCTTGATCGGCGCGGCGGCCCGCACCACCGCGGCGCGAACCCTGATCGGCGCTGGGATGTGAGCCTTGCTGGCGACCCGTCGAACAGTCGCTCTCGGGGGTGCGGCCGTCGCCGCGTTGGCGGCGGCATGGTTCATGGTCGAGGGCAAAGCTAGGGCCAGGACCGCCGAGCAGAGAAAACGCGACATCGAGGCGCGCGGCGAATTCGTCGTGCTCACCGAGCGGCTTCAGGATCGTGTGGCGCCCTTGGTGGCCGAGGCCGACCGCCCGGTTACGTTCGTCGATCTGTCCGGCGACGCTCAAATCGGCGCCTTGAAGAGCCTCGCCGCAGCCCTCGATCCTTATCCGAAGGGCTTCATCAAGCGCCTGGTGGACACGGTAGTGCTGGCAGGCGACATCCGCTTCTGGGGCGGGACGCGCGTCGGCGGCTGTTTTTTCGATCGTGGCATCGCGATCGCCTATGGGGGGGATGGGTCGGATAGCGTGGATCCGACCAACCGCGACACCTTCCACCACGAACTGAGTTCCCATGTCAGGGTCGCGGCGCGGCTCGACGATGCGCGCTGGGCCAGCTTCAATGCGGCGGGCGCCGGCTATCTCGATGAAGCCGCCTACCGCAGGTTGATCGCCGAGGGTCAGCACGCCGGCGGCGACCCTGCACTCTACGAGGCGGGCTTCGTGCGGCCCTACGGCCGCAGCGACATCGACGATGACTGGAATACCTTCGCCGAGCAGGTGTTCGGTCATGGCCCGGACTTCGCGATCCTCATCCGCGGCTATCCGCGCCTGCGCGGCAAGACCGCCCTGATGCTGGACGCCTACCAGGGCCTCGATCCGGCCTTTGCGCCTTATTTCGACTCGACTGGCTTGCGGGCCGCGGTCGCGAGCTGACCAGGGCGATACCCGGTCAGGCGCTTTTACGACCTTCCCACACGCGCAATTTCCACACGTCGAGATGCGTAAAACCGTCGTAGAGCCCGATGCCGCCCTCCTTGAAGAAAGAGGCCGCGAGCGCGACCGCGCGGGAGGGGTAGCCCGGTGCGTAAAGGTCGGCCGCATAGCCGTAGAGATGCATGGAATTGCGCGCTGCGGTCTCGATCTTCGAATTATGCTCCGGGGTGCGGTAGCCGCTGGTCAGCATGAGCGGGATGGGGGCGCCATGGATGTTCGACATGCTCGATTGCACGGCGGCCAGGAGGTCGAACAGGCGCGGTTCGATCCAGACCGCCTTGTCGCGATCGTTGACGTCGCGCATGAACCAGGAGAGGCGCAGGATCTGCACCTGATCGAAACCCGTGTCGGTGCGAAACCGCGCCTCCACTTCGGCGCCGTTGGTGCGCTTCAGCCAGAGCCGATCGCGCCCCACGGGATGATCGGCGACATGGGCGGCGTCTGCCGCGAAGGCCCGATCGGATCTTCCTGCGCCGGCCAGCAACAGCGCGGTCGCGCCAAAGCACGCGGAGCGCCGTGTCGGCGTCATCGGTAGGCTCCCGGGCGCCGAGCCTGGAACTTTGGCGATACCTGCAAGGTGACCACCTGTTCGCCCACGAAAGCACGTTGGCCGTTCCTGGCGATGCGCACCGCGCGGCTGGATTTGGCCACCACCGGCACGCTCAAGGCACCCTGCCGGGCGAGTTGGTGGTAACGCTCCATGCCCGAATAGTCGCGTTCCAGGCGGTTCATATCGTCATCGAAGGAGGCGCGGGCCTCGTCGATCCCGATCCGGACGCCTGCCCCATAGGCTTGGTCGTAGAGCGTCTGTTCGCCCGAATCCTGAGGCTTCAACGCGGGCGGAACCGCCTGGTGCTCGGACGGCGTAAGGTCGACGTAGTCGCGCCAGTTGGGCGGCGACAGCACGAGGCGGGCCGGCACCACGATTTGATAGGCGCCGAGCGTGAGATAGAGAAGACGGCTGCCGCCGAGTTCCTTGACGTCCTTCACCTCGCCGATGACGGGCGGAACGAGGTTCGGCCCGATCATCAGCCGCCGGAAATCATAGCGGGCATCGAGCCTTGCCGCGACGGCGCCGTCGAGCACCGCGGTCAGCCGGCCTTCCTCGTCGATGAATCCCTGCCGGATTCCCGCGCCGCGCGCCGCCTGGCCCAGGATCTGCGGCCGCAGTTCCACCTTTGACGGGTCCACGCCCTCGTAGCGTTTGTAAATCGGCGATTTGGGATCTTGCATCAGCTCGTAACTGGCATCCGCCGGGGCGGCGGCGCCGGCTTCCGTCGCCCCCCCACCGGCCGAGCCTCCCCCGGCCGATCCGCCACCTCCACCTCCGCCACCGCCGCCCCCACCTCCACCGCCTTGGGAGCCTCCCGTAATCTGCTGGGTGATGGGCAATTGCGTCTGTCCCGGTGTCGTGGCTTGGCCCGGGACGGATGAATTGGAGTTGGTTGGAGGATTGATGATCGGCTGCAGCGATTGATTGTTCTGATAGCCGGCCCCCGGATAGCCGAAATAGGGATTGGGTTGGTAGAGGCCGCCGTAGAGCGGCGTGCCGAAGCTCACGGTCGCGCCGAATGGCGTCTGCGCCCCGGCGGGCGCGCCGGCCAGCAGGATCGAGATGGCTGCCATCGCAAGGCTTTGCCGCGACATATCGGTCGGCAGGCACGCCCATGCGAGGACGCGACCCTTCACAGGCCGCGCCGATCGAGCTGCTGGTGGACATAGGCGTCCGTGCTCGCCAGCGAGCCCGCGCCATCGCCCGTGCTGGCGCAAGCCGCCAGACCGAACAGGACCGGCAACAAAATCAGGATGCGGATGCACATCATTCACACGATCCAGTTGCTGGTTCGCGAGCAAACAGGGGAGCGGTCGAGACTAGAAAGCCTTCGGATTCATGAAATACGATAATTTCATGACGCTTTGATGTTCGCCGGCCCGATTGACTTTGTTTCGTCTGTAACGCATCAACATCAGGTTATCTCCATGCTGACAAGTTGTGGAGCGGAGCGGATGGCAAGCACAGTTTCAAAGAGAAATACATGGGCTGTGTTGCGTGATGGCCACATGATTCAATTTTTGTTGAAACAGGCAGATATGCCTTTTGCTCTGCAGCGGCCAAGCCCGCGCTTGCCGTCCTCCGCCGCTGTGGTGCTGGGGGCATTGCTGCTCGGAATGAACCCCGGAATCGCCTGGTCCCAGGCCGCGGGACCGGCCGACCCTTCGCCGACCGCGCCGACCGCCAGTCCGCTCGAACCCGCGCCACAACGGCTCCCGGCCGCGAATCCGCCGGCCCCGCGCGAGCTCACGCCGGCAGAGATCACGGCCCTGCAAAGTCTCATGACGGATCGGGCGACCGGCGCGGTGCTGACCCCGAGCAACGCCGAGGCCATCCGTAACAAGGTCTTCGACGCCCAGCGCAGCCCGCTGGTGTCGGGCTATCCCGCCTCGGCGCCGCGGGCGCGGCCCCGCATGCTGGTGATTGATCCGCAGGTTCTCCTGGCGACGCCGCAAGAACTGCAGCTGGCGCTCGGCGTGGTGACGCCCGTGACGTTTCTCGACGAGCGCGGCCGTCCCTGGCCAGTGGAATCGGTCGCCTTCGACCCACGGATGTTCGCGCAGGACGGGGCCGGCTGCGGGGCGCCCGGCCAGGGTGGCGCCGTCGTCGGAGCGGGCGAGCGGCCCTCCACCATCAACGTGATGCCCTGCCGGTTAACCACCTGGGGCAATATCTCGATCAAGCTGGAAAATTATCCGCTCCCGGTAGTGCTGATGGCGCGCAGCAGCGGCGGCAATGCGGCCGTCGACCTGCCCGTCACCATCCGGGTCCGGGGCCGATCGCCGAGCGCACCCATCCAGCCCTACGAGGCGGCCGCCGCCTATGTGCCGGCGCCGGTCCGGACCACGATCGTGCACAGGGCCGGCTACAACAGCAAGGGTATGGAGACGGACCGCGGTCGGGTGATGCCCGACCGGATGCTGGATTCCTTTGGGGCCGGCGTCACGCCCAAGAATGCCGAACGGGTATCGGTCGACGACCCGTCAGTCACGGCCTGGATGCTGGACGGCCATCTTTACCTGCGCGGTCCCGTGACGGTGATCAACCCCGCCCATGACGCCGAGGCGGAGAGCGTCGGCGGCATGAAGGTTTGGCGTTTCGACCGGCCCGTTCCCCGCGTCTATGTAGTGGACGAGAGCGGCGCCGAACGGGCTTTGACGGTGCAATTCTGAGGAAGGGCCGATGAAGAGGATCGTTCTGGTGCTCGGGGCAGCCGCGACGGGTTTTGCTGGCGCCCATATGTTGTCCCTCCGGACCTGGACGGGCGAGGCCCGGGCCGCCTCGCCCAAGGCTCCGCTGGTGGTGGCGCAAGCCGTCCCGTCCGCGAATGCCGCCGCCCCGCCTCCGGCCGCCAGTGGCCCCCAGGCCGCCTCCGCTTTGTCGCCCGAGGCTCTCGCACAAGCTCGGATCGATTCGCAGATCGAGGCGCTGCTGGCGCCGCCCTCCGGCGGCTTTGCGATGACCTATTATGCCAAGCCCGCGCCTTTGCCGGCGCCTGCGCCCCTGCCGCAGAACGCCGCGCTGACCATGCAGCCGACCCGCCCCCCGGGCCCCTCGCGCGACAGTCGCGGAAAGGTCGCCAATTACGTGATCGCCAAGCCCGGCGACACCACCTATGCCACCATCGACCGGGCCTTCAATTCGGACGATCCCCAGGCCCCGATTTTCGCCACCATCCGCGACGTCGACGGGAGCGGCCGACGGGGTCCTTTGGACGGCGTCCGGCTGCTCGGGGCCATCACCTATTCCAACAAGCAGGGCGCGATTCAATTCAACCAGGCCTATCTCCAGGACGGGCGGCCGCTCCAGTTGCGCGGCATGGCCATCTCGGAAAACGACGCCCGGACCGGTGTGGCCAAGGACGTCGACACGCACGACTTCGAACGCTACGGCTCGTTGCTGTTCGCTTCGCTCATCCAAGGGGCCGGCCAGGTCGGCCAGACCCTGTTGCAAAACAACCAGCAGGTGCAGGCGGACCCCAGTACCGGCCTCATCACCGCAACCCAGCGGGTGCAGCCCTACCAGGCCGTGCTGGCCGGTGCCTTACCGGTGGGACAGGCGCTCACGGCCGCCGCCGCTCAAGGGTTCAACCGGCCACCAACCATTTCCGGGCCGGCCGGCATGGGGATCGGGGTGGTTTTCTTGGATCCGGTCGTGGTTCCGCGCGACGTGATCTTCGGGAAAGCTCAGTAGTCTGCCGCGCCGCGCGGCTGCGTCACGGCACTAAGCGATGCTCGCAGCCTCCAGTCTCTTCAGGGACTGGCGCCACCGGATACTGCTGAGATCAAGCTTCGGCCGCCGGGGTCTTGTTTCACAGCTGTCGCATGACTGTTCTATTTCTTTTGCAAGCGGACGGCTCGACGATGCCCCGGGGGCCCGCCAAATCCCCTTTCGGACGGGAGACGGTTTCAATGGTGCTGGTTCTCAAGGCTCTGGACGCAGACGGCGGCGAGCGTGAGATCTCCAGCGACAAGCCCTTTTTCATCGGCCGCGGCCCGGAGAACGACTGGGTTCTGGCCGACCCGGGTCGTGAGATCTCCAAGGTCCACTGCCGCATCGATGCCGATGGCGACGCCTATGTGCTGACCGACATGTCGATCAACGGCGTCCACCTGGACCGCGAAGGCCGGTCTCTGGGACGCGGCAGCCGGCATCGGCTCGCCCCTGGCGATCTGTTCTCGATCGGCCAGCACCGGTTTGGTGTGGCGGCCCCGTCCGGTGAGGATCATGTCCTAGCCTCCGCGACACTGACGGCCTTTGAGCCTGTCCGTGGCATCCTCGGTGGCGAGGCGGAAGGACAAGAGCCTCGCGCATCGGCCGCCATCGCGGGGGAGGCGCAGTCCTGGCTCGGAACCTTGCCGAGCGGTGCGGCGACCGACGGGCTCGCGCAGCCGCTGGGTTGGACCGCGCCGCCCGCGACAGAGACCTCGATCCTGCCGCCGGACGTCGACCAGCCTTCGAGCGAACTGGCCAATGTCAGCGAACACGCCGCCGCAACAGCCGAATCGCTGATCGCCCCCAGAGCGCGTCCGGTGCTGCCGCTCGATTGGAACGGCGACGGGGAGGCAGGACAAGGTCCCCGCGCGCTCCACCCGGAAGTTCCGCCCAACCCTGACCCCACCAGTGCGCGCCGAAAGCTGGCCGAGGGTGCGCGTGTCGCGGAGGTCGGTCTCGGGACCATGCCCGACGGGGCTTTGTTCCAGCGCGCCGGCGAACTCATCCGCGCGCTCGTCGACGGTCTCGATGCGATCGAGGCCGCGCAAGCCGTCGCCGAACATGATTGCGGGTTGGCGATCAGTGACGACACAGGACTGTGGACCGATTTCCTCACCTCCACCCGCGACCCTTGTCTTAAGCTGCTGACCGAGCCGCAAGCCGAGGCCACCGAGGCTCTCGCGCGCAGAATCGCCGGATTGGCGGAGCGGCAGCGCGCTCTCGGAGCCGCCACGGTCGAGGCCGTCCGCGCCTGGGATGAACGTCTGGGCCCGGACAGCATCGCGCGCGACACCGTTCCGCCATTCGCGGTGGGACCGCTCGGCAAGGCGGTCTTGTGGACCCGTTACGTCGCGGCCCATTCCGAGATGGCTGAGGTCGATGCCGATGGCGATCAGGGGCGCCCCTTGATGAGGCTGCTCCGGACCGCCTTCAACCGCCGTTTGTCGGGTCTTTGAAGTGGCGAACCTCAGACCAGATAGGACGCTGTCATGCTGAGTGAAAACCGCGTGGTCTGGTCGGAGGGCATGTTCCTCCGGGTGCATCATTTCCAACAGGCCGACCGATGGACTGAACGGGTCGTCCGGGCCGCGACGCGCGAATTGCAGCCCTACCCCTGGGGCTTTGCCGAATGCGCGATCGATCGCGAGTCGCTCGGCGTCGGCAAATTCGCGCTGTCCTATGCGCGCGGCATCTTCGCCGACGGAACCGTTTTCGAGGCGCCCGGTGATGCCGACCTGCCGCCGCCGCTCGAACTCGTCGAGGGTACGCGCGATATCGTGATCCATCTTGCCTTGCCGGCGCGCCAGCCCGGGGTTGCAGAAATCGGCGCCGCCCGTGCCGAAGACATCGGCACGCGCTATCGGCGCAGCGAATATTCCGCCGCTGATTCCAACAGCGACAGCTTCATCGATTCCGATCTCGAGGTCGGCCGCCTGCGCCTTTCGTTCGCGCCCTCGGGCGGTCCGTTGGCTGGCTTCGAAAAATTGCCGGTCGCCCATGTGGTGGAGGTCCGGGCCGATCTCGCCGTCATCCTCGACGAAAAGTTCATCGCGCCCGTGCTGAACTGCGCCGCCCAGGCGCCTCTCAATGCGCTCGTGGGCGAGTTGCAGGGCCTCGTGTCCCACAGGGCTGAGGCGATCGCGGTCAGGATTGCCGATCCGACCGTCAGGGGCACGGCCGAAATCGCCGACTTCCTCCTGCTGCAATCGCTCAACCGCTATGAACCGCTGCTCAGGCATGTGGCCAGCCAGGCGGGCCGCGTCCACCCCGAAGCCTTCTACGAGCTCTGCCTCACCATGGCGGGCGAACTCGCGACTTTTACGGCCGAGTCCAAACGCGCGTCGCGCTTTCCTGACTATCGGCACGACGACTTGAAGGCCACCTACGCGGCCGTCTTCTCGGATCTGCGCGCCTCGCTCAGCGCGGTGCTGGAGCAGACGGCCGTCCTCATCGAGCTGCAGGAGCGCCGCCACGGCGTTCGGGTCGGCGCCATCGCGGACCGCGCCCTGCTTCTGCAGGCCGGCTTCGTGCTGGCCGTGCGGGCCAACATGCCGGTCGAGCAGCTGCGGCGCCAATTGCCGAACCAGATCAAGATCGGTCCGGTCGAGCAGATCGCGCAACTGGTCAATGTGGCGCTTCCGGGGGTGCCCGTGAGGCCCTTGTCGGTGGCGCCACGCCAGCTGCCCTATCGCAACGGCACGGTTTATTTCGAGCTCGATACCACGAGTGTGCTTTGGCGCGAGCTGGAAGGGTCCGGGGCCGTCGCCCTGCACGTCGCGGGCAGCTTCCCTGATATCGAGCTCGAGCTCTGGGCCATAAGGGGCTAAGCGATGCCGATCGCCAGCGCGCGACCACCCGGGACTGAGTCGACGATCATCAAGCCCGCCGGGGCGCCCCGCAGGGCTCCGGTGCTGCGGGTCAACCAGCCGCGCGGGATCCCGTCGGATCCCGGCTCTGGAGCCGGTCTGCATGGCGCGCCGGGATCGCGGAGCGTGCCGCCGCTCGTGGCGGCCGCCCTGCCGCTGCTCAACGTCACGGCCCGGCTTCGCGATGCCGCCGAGGGGCCTGACCTCGATGCGCTCCGCCCCCGCATGATCCAGGCCGTCAAGCTCTTCGAGCAGCGCGCCCTGGGGTCGGGGGTGTCGCCGGAGCGCGGCCGGGCCGCCCATTATGCGATCTGCGCCACCGTGGACGACATCGTGCTGAATTCGCCTTGGGGCAATTACAGCGTCTGGGCCCGCCAGAGCATGGTGTCGACTTTCCATCAGGACGTGACGGGCGGCGAGCGCTTCTTCGACCTCTTGGCGCATCTGCACAAGGATCCGGGCACGAACCGAGATGTGCTTCTGCTCATGTATATGTGCCTGTCGATCGGCTTCGAGGGCCGCATGCGGGTGCACCCGCAAGGGCATCTGGAACTCGGGCGCATTCGGGAAGGCCTGTACCGGACCTTGCGCCAGGACGGCGAACGCGAGCTCTCGCCGCACTGGCGGGGCATCGATGCGCGCCACCGCCCCTTGTCGACCTCCCTGGTTCTATGGACCGCCGCGGCGCTGGCGGCGCTGACCTTGACGGCCGCCTATTTCGGCTTGGCCACCGCGCTCGACCGCAGATCCGATCAGACGCTCGAGGCCTTGGTAGCGGCGCCCCCGCACGGCGGCCCGACCCTGTTGCGCCCCCCATCGCCCAAGCCGGCGCTCGCACAGGCAACGGCCCCATCAAGCGACGCATCGCTGGGCCCGTTGCAGCAGGCCTTCACGGCCGAGATCCGCGACGGCCTCCTCAGTCTCAGCAAGACGGACCTCGGCACCAATATCCGGCTGCGCAACCAGGGGCTGTTTGCCACCGGCAGCGCGACCGTATCGCCGCGTTTCGCCGAGCTGATCGACCGAATCGGCCGGGTCCTGAAAGGGCAAGTCGCCCAGCTGGTGGTCATCGGCTACACCGACAACGTTCCGATCAGCACGGCGCGTTTCCCGTCGAACTACTATCTTTCGGTCGCCCGGGCCGAGGCCGTCGCCAAGCTCCTCGCGCAGCAGGTCGATGCGTCCATCATCCGTTCCGAGGGGCGCGGCGCCGCCGAGGCGATCGCCACCAACGACACCCCGGAGGGGCGGGAGCAGAACCGCAGGACCGATATCACGATCGTCGACCGGAAGGGAGCGCCCCAGCCATGATGCTCCTCAACTGGTTCTACGAGATCCGTAGCTACATCAACGCCTACAGCCAATATATCAAATTTCGCTGGCTGATCTCGCTGATCTGGGTGCTCGCCATCGCGGGTATGATCTGGTTCTACGGCGACTCGCTGGCCTTCGGCACGTGGCGTCCGCTGGAATCCCGGAACACGCGGCTGGTCGTCATCGGGGTCGTGGTCGCGATCTGGCTGGTCATCTTTTTGTGGCGGCTCGTCAGGGCGCGCCGCACGGACGCCAAGCTGATCGACGCCGTCACCGCAGACGGCAAGCCCGATCCCGCCCGGGCTGCGGCGGAGGACGTCGCCGAACTCCGGGCCCGGCTGCGTGACGCCCTCAAACAGCTGCGCAGCTCGCTTGGGCGTGGCTCCGTCTACTCCTTGCCTTGGTATGCCCTGATTGGTGCGCCGGGAGCCGGCAAGACCACAGCGCTGACCAATTCCGGGTTGAATTTTCCGCTTGCCGAAACCATGGGCCAGGCCCCGCTCCAAGGGGTCGCGGGCACCCGGCATTGCGACTGGTGGTTCACCGAAGACAGCATCCTGATCGACACGGCCGGACGCTACACGACCCAGAACAACGAGCAGGAGGTCGAAAGGGCGAGCTGGCAAGGATTTCTAGCCCTTCTCAAGAAACATCGCCCGCGCCAGCCGCTCAACGGCGCGATCGTGATGATCGGGCTCGACGACATCATCAAGGCGGATCCGGCCGACCGGCTGCGTCAGGCGCGTGTGATCCGCAAAAGGCTTCGCGAACTCGATGAGGCGTTCCGGCTGCGTCTGCCCGCCTATATCGTGCTCACCAAGGCCGACCGCCTGGCCGGGTTCACGGCCTTCTTCGACAATCTCGACCGCTCAGCGCGTGAACAGGTATGGGGCATGACGCTCCCCGACACCGGACGTGAGAAGACCAGTCTGGCGGATTTGTTCTCGCGTGGGCTGGACGCCTTAGTGGAGCGGCTGAACGGCCTGTTGCTCGATCGGCTGCAGGCGGAAACCGATGCGCAGAAGCGCGCCGAGATCTTCGCCTTTCCGAGCCAGATCGCGCTTCTGGCGGAACCCTTGCACGAGATCATGGGCGAGATCGGCGCCTCCTCGCGCTTCGATCCGCCGCCGCGCATCCGCGGCATCTATTTGGCATCCGCCCAGCAGGACCAGGCCTCTTTGGATTTGGTCACGCGGGCCGCATCGGGCCAGTTCGGCGTGGATCTGCCGCCTCTGGCCGAATCGCCGGAGGGCGGCGCCAAGAGCTTCTTCCTCGCGCGGCTTTTGCGCGACGTCGTGTTCGGCGAGGCGAGCTTGGTGTCGACGGATCCCGTTCGGGAACGGCGGCGAAGGATCGTGCGCTGGACCGGAGCGGTCGCGGTGGGCGTGATCGTCGCGGTCTGTTGCGGGTTCTGGCTCTTCAGCTATTTCGACCAGGAACGCCGGCTTGCCGATCTCGAAGCCCGTCTTGCGCTGTACAGCGCCACCGCCAGGGACATCCCGGTCACGGACATCCACGATACGGACTTCGCCCGTGTGGTGCCTCCGCTCGATCAGGCACGCGCGATCGTGGTCTCCTGGGACGGCGGCCGGCGTCTGCCGCTCGCCTTGCCGGACCAGGGCGACAAGGTGCGCTCGGCCCATCACGATCTCTACAGCCGTGCCCTGAACGACTTCCTCCTGCCACGCCTACTCGTGCAAGTCGAAACCGACATGAAGAGCACGGCCACCAATGCCGCCTATGTCGGCGACAGTATTCGGCTCTATCCCATGCTTGGCGGCCGCTCCAAAGTCGACCAACCGTTCGCGCGCACGAGTCTGTCGGCCGACCTCGACCGCGTCCTGCCCGGCGACGACAAAGCCGGTCTTCGCGCCGCGCTCAACCGCCACATCGAAGCCCTGCTTGCCGAACCTCTGATTCCGATCGCGCTGGACCAGTCCGCGATCGACACCGCCATGATGGCGGCCCAGGCACGCGAGCGCTTCGCCAAATGGGACGCCGGCGGCGGGCAGCTCTGCCGTACCGCCCTTGAGGGCCACTACCCCTTCCAGCGCGCGGCTGCCAGCGAGGTGACGGCCGAGGACTTCACCACCTTGTTCGCGCCCAATGGCCGTTTCGATACATTCTTCCGCGAGAACCTGGCGCCGTTGGCCGACGTAACGGCACGGCCTTGGCGGTGGAAGACGACAGCCCGGCAGAATGGAGCGGCCCAGGCGGGCCTTGAGGCTTTCGAACGCGCGGCGGCCATTCGGGACGCTTTCTTCGGCGGACCGAACAGGTCGCTTTCGGTCGCCTTCGACGTGACTCCCGTCGGTCTCGACGGTAGCGCCGACAGTGTGGTCGTCACCGTCGACGGCCAGCAGATCGCCTATTCCAAAGGCGATCACGGATCGCCCCGGCCGGTTGCGTTGGTGTGGCCCAACCCGTCCTCCACGCCGGGCGCGGCGGTCAGCTTTCAACCGGCCGGACCCGACACGACCATCGATCACCACGGCTTGTGGGCCCCGTTCCGGGTGCTCGACACGGGCAAGTTACAGACCTCGGGTTCGGACCGCGCCCGCGTGATTTTCGCGACCGGCGGCCGGCAAGCCACGTTCGACCTGCATGCCGATACGGCCACCAATCCGTTCGACCTCGCGACACTGCACGATTTCCACTGCCCAAAGACATTCTGATGCCGCGCAGCTCAGCCAGCCCCGTTCCCACGGGTAAGCTCGATCCAACCTTGCCCGGCTTTTTCGGCAAGATGGCCATGCGCGGCGACTTCGTGTCGCGCCGCATCGACGCCGCGACTCGGACGGTCCTGGACGAGTGGCTGAGCGCCTCGGTGGTGACCAGCCGTCAGGTGCTTGGCCAGCAATGGTTGCAGGCCTATCTCACGGCGCCCGTCTGGCGCTTTGCCATCGCGGCGGGGGTGGTGGGGCCCGAGGCGGTCGCGGGCGTGATGATGGCGAGCCTCGACAGTTCGGGCCGCCATTTTCCCCTGGTGCTGCTGGGCACGACGCTCGGCAGCTTGCCGTTCCGCCTGTATCGGACCGCCGAGGACTGGTTCGATGCGGCTGAAAAGGCCGTTTTGTCGACCCGCGCGCAAGCGACGGATCTCGAGACGTTCGACGTCCGAGTGGCGGCTTTGGGTGGCCCCTCCGAAAGCCTCGCGGCCCCCGTTCAGGCACGCCGCCTCGCGCTGGACGACGGTCGCGAGATCGGCACGGCCTATGAAAGCGTTCTCGAAGCGGCCCTGGCCGAAAGCGAGGCCGCGCTGTCGCTGTGGTGGACGCGCGGGGGCGGAGCGGTCGCGTCCTCGATGCTGCTGCATCAAGGCTTGCCGTCGCCGGACCGCTTCGCCGCCATGCTGGACGGACGCTGGGGCCATTGGGGCTGGAGCGAGGCCCAGACGCCCAGGCGAAGCGCGCGGCCGGCCGCGCAGAAATCGGCCAGCAGTTTGCGTTCGGCGGCTCGGACCCATCGCGGTACCAGCCGCAGTCGCAACGAGGACGCCGCGCTCGAGCAGCCGGATCGTGGTCTTTGGGCCGTGGCCGATGGGGCGGGTGGGCACGATGCCGCGGCCTATGCCAGCGCGGTGGTGATCTCAAAGCTTGGCGAGTTCATGCCCGCCATGAGCTTCAGCGGCGCGTTGACCGAGATTGAGGAATTGCTCGGCGAAGCCAATGACGCCCTGCGGGCCCGTGGGCGACAGTTCGGGCCCGAGCGTATGGTCGCAGCCGTCGTGGTGGTGCTGTTTATTCACCGGGGCCGCTACGCCGTCATCTGGGCGGGCGATAGCCGCGTTTATCTTTTGCGGGATGGTGATCTGGTGCGACTCACCCGGGATCACGTGACCGAAGATGTCCGCTATGTCACGCAGGCGATCGGGGCGACAGAAATGCTGATGGTGGATGTTGCGCGCGGCGACGCCATGCCGGGCGATCGCTTCGTGCTTTGCAGCGATGGACTCGTCAAAGCGATTGGCGAGCCGATGCTCGATGCCGCGGCGCGTCGGGGAACTGCGGCCGAGGCCGCCATCATGCTGATCGACGACGCCCTGATCGCGGGCGCACGCGACAATGTCACGGCCCTCGTGGTCGACGTGGTGGCGTCATGAGCGCGATCGAGCTGGTCCCGATTGAGGAGGACGACGCCAAGGTCCTGGTCCAGGACCGGCTGGACGCGCTCGTCCGGAGCATCGTTCTCGACGAGACGGGGCTCCCGCGCGATCCCGCCGTCCGCCGCGGACTGATCGACGGCGTGCGGGCGGCGCTCGACCGGCTCGCCAGCGGCGACGCCGAGGTCGAAGCAAATCCCGAGCTGGGTTCGCTCGCGCCGGGCGAGATTCTCGCCAACAGTTTCGTCATCCGCGAACTCATCGGTACCGGCGGCATGGCGGAAGTCTATCGCGTTCGCCACCGGGATCTACGCACCGACTTCGCGGTCAAGATCCTGAAGCCGCATCGCGCGCTGGATGCCCTGGTGGTGGATTGCTTTGCCGCAGAGGCGCGCGCCCTCCTCGACCTGCGCCATGACGGCATCGTGCGCGCGCACGCCTTCCTGCGTCATGGGGACGGCCGGCCCTTCTTGTTGCTCGACCTCGTGCGCGGGCCGACCCTGGCGGATCGCCTCGTGGATGGACCGCTCGGCGCGGAGGATCTGCACGATCTTGGCGTGCGGCTGGCCTCGGTCTTGGCGATCCTGCACGAGGCGGGCTTCATCCACGGCGACCTCTCGCCAGAAAACGTCGTGCTGGCAGGAAGCGTCCAGGGTGCGACGCTGATCGATCTCGGCTTGGTGCATGCGGCTGCGGCCGGCTCCGGCGAGATCGCGTTTTCCGGCAAATGGTCGATCGCCGCCCCCGAGCATCTGGCCGGCGCTCCGCTAACCCCCGCCTGCGACCTTTACGGGCTCGGTCTTCTCCTCCTTTCGGCCGCGACCGGTGAGCGTCTGGCGCTCGGCACCGACGTCGAGAGCGCCATCGCGGCGCGCCTGACGCCGTTCGACCTGTCGGCCTTGTCGAAGCCGTTTCGAATGCTGGTCGCAAGCCTGCTTGATCCGAACCCGTCCAATCGTCCCAGCGCCTCGGCCTGCGTGTCGCAACTCGAGCCGCCCGGGCTTTTGCAGCGGCTGGTCGGCGGCACGATCTGAGCCATGTCGACGACTACGCTCCCGCGATATCGGGAGCGTAGACCGAATTTCCGGCATCCCGGAGCGCCGGGTTCTGACGTAACCAAGCGTTCCAACCCAAGCTCGGCGGCGTCGCGCCGAGCTGGCTTTGCGGCACGTCTTCCTTGCGCAGCACGACCTGGACGTCGAAATCGAGACCCGGGTCCATGTAGAGCCGCACCAGTTCGACGAGGCGGTTCATTCTGGCGCTCCGCGGCGCCAGAGCGAGGAAGTCGGCATAGCCGACCGGTCCCACGACCACGCGAAACGTGCTCGACACGTCCTGGGTGCGGGCTCCCGCGACCGCATCGACGCCCAGGCGGGAAAACCCGGACGCGCCCCCCTCGAGCCGCGTTTGCTCGAGCGGGGCGATCGGCAGCCAACGCCTGCGGAACGGCACGACGCGCATCGCAAGCCCGAACTGGTCGGACAGCATGATCTCGAGGCCCGCGGCCGAGCGAACTTCGCGGGAGAGAAGGCCGGCATAGGGCAGAAGATGCGCATCCCGCGTGAGCAGCCGGTTGCGCTGCGAGGGAAGGCCGAGACCGACCAGGCTGAACAGGCCCGCCGTGACGGCGTCGAGACCGGTATCCCCATGATGGGCCACCAGCGCGGGCAGGCGGTATTTCTCGTCGGCCCGCACGAACAGGGCCACGATCCGGTTGACGAAGATGTCGAGGAAAGCGCGCAGCGCGAAGCTCCGACGCTTGCCTTCGCGCAGGACCATCTCGGTATAGAACGGGGGCAGCGGCCCGAGCAGGCCCGCGAGCCCGACGAAAGCGGCCTCGATTTCCTGGCCTTTTCCGGCTTGCGACAGGGGGGTCGCGCTATAACGGTTCGTGACCTTGCCGCGCACCGGGAGGAGCGCATCGGGACCCTTGCCGGCTTGGATCAGACGGAGCGCCTCGAAGGGCGCGAAGCCGTCGACCCTCTGGGCGAGTCGCTGGCCGAGGTCCGGGGCGCTTTTATCGTCGGTCAAATCAGCGCCTTCGCACCCGAACGGGGTGCCCAGGTCTTTAGGGGTCGAGTCGCGCCCTTGAGGCGGAGCGAGAGCCGCGTAAAACTGTTCAGATTGACATAGAGACCGAAGAAGCGATCCAGCACCTGGCCGAACAGAAAGGCCTGACCAGGTTCGATCGCTCGCGTGTCCATTTCGATGTCGATGTCGAGCCCGCGCGCCAGCCCACCCTCGACACGGGCGATGCTCCGGCGATGCGCCACCGCCGTGATGGAATCGATCAAGGCGTGGGTTTCGGGCGTATCGCGATAGTCGTAGAGGCGCATCATCTCGCGAAGGGTTTCGGGTCCCCCGGTGCCGTCGGCAATCGACAGGTGACCGAGCTTGAGGTGGGACAGCAAGCGCCACAGCAATTGGTCCGCCCCGCCGAGCCGCAGGGTCGGCGTGAACGGCGTCAAGGCATGCACGCCGCCAAGGTCGGCAGCACCGCGGGCGATCGAAAGCACCGGATGGCCACCCCCGTAAGGCAATCGCGCCGGCAGGTCGCGGTTGAGGCAGGTCGTCTCGACGGTCAGCACGGCGTCGGTCACCGAAGCCGGCCCCGCGGAAGCGTCCACCAGAGCGATGCGCGCGTCGGTACCCGGGTCGCCGTCGATGAGGCGTCGACGCCTGAGCTGCCAATGCAGCGAGGCGTCGGCCTCCTCCGCCATGCGGCCGAACAGCGTGGTGGCGGCGCGGCTCTGGCCCGTCCTTTCGGTCAGACTGACCTCGTCCACGGAATACACCTCCCGCGTCGCATGCCGGCGCGCATCGGGCAAAATCGCATATTCGCTGACCGCGCGCGTGAGCACGACCGGCTCCGCCCGTTGTTCGAACAGGTTGATGATGGGCGTACAGCCGAGCGCGAACGTCTCCGCCGTGCAGCTCCGTTCGAGGTCGGGGCTGTGGCGTGACAGATAGAAGAAGACATGCAACTGGTTGCCGGCTTGTCGCAGGGTCTTCGTGCTGATTCTGGCCAGATCCAGGAACAGGAATTTCTGCGGATAGGCAAAGAACTCGGTGAGCAGGCGGAAGGCCGGATGACCGCGGGGTGCCGCCGGCAGAGCCGCGTCATCCGCGCCCAGTCCGGCCGCCGAGAGGGCGTCGGGCCGCAGGAACACGGCCGCCTGATCCTCGGCGTGATCGCCCAACGCGATCCGGCTGCAGTTGTTGAGCAGCAGTTCGTAAAGATCGACCGCCTGGCGCCAGGGGGCGCGAAGATAGAAGCGCAGCCGGTCGAGCCCGAGATCCGTGAATGTCACCGTGGGATCGAGGCATTCGAGCACCACGTGCAAGCACGCGACCGCATCGAGACCCTTGGCGACCGGCGCCACGAAGGGTTGCCGCGACAGGGAGGCGCGTGCCACCCGAATGGGCCAGAGGTCGACGGTCTGGGTGGTACGAAAACGGCACACGTCGCCTTCGATCGGCTCGCTCTCCACCACGGTTCCGCGCGGGACCGTCAACTGACCCGTGAGGTCGAGGCCGGGCGCGATGTTGGCCACCGCCAAGCTCGGGATGGGCGCGAGATAATGGGGGTAGAGAAATTCCAGCAGGGTTTCGGTGAGTTCGGGAAGGTCGTCGTCGAGCTTGAGCCGGAGCCGGGCCGCGATGAAGGCGAAACTCTCGATGAGCCGCGCCACGTGGGGATCATCCGCCGTGTCGGACGACAGCCGCAGGCGACCCGCGACCTTGGGATGCTGGCCCGCGAAGCGTCCGCCCAATCGGCGGAGCGACTCGAGTTCTTCGTTGTAGAAGGCGAACAAGCGTTCGGGCATCACGGGGTCATTCAACCTGAAAGGTGCGGGTCGTCGGATCGAGCGCGGTTTCGAAAACCACGGGCTCGGGACCGTGATCGAGCCGCGCCACGGCCTCGATCCGGATATTCTGGCGGCGCTCGAAAGGATCGCGCATGCCGATCAGCGTGACTTGGACCGAGGTGAATCGCGGCTCGAAGGTGCGGATCGTATCTTCGATGGAACTGGCGAGGGCCTGCCTCTGCTCCGGGGTGGTGATCGGGGCACCGACGAAATCCTCGACCCCGAAGCTTGGCAACGCGGTCTTGACCTCCGCGAAGGCGGCCGGGGGTGTACGGCAGATGCGTCGGGTGTTGAGCAGGGCTTCGAGATCCCGCCGGAACCCGGCGCGAATGGCCCTGAGCTCATCGGGCCGGGTGCGCGGGGGGTCGCGCGACAGGTCGGGCGAGTCGTCCATCAAGCGGTCGAGCAGTGAAGTCGATAGGCGCATCAGCTCGCGACCTGAAAGGCGATATGTTCGATATCGAGGAGGCCGCGGCCCTCATCGCCCGCCACAAAGACCCGCTGCCCGCGCCCCCGCATGACGCCCCCCACTTCAGGGATCCAATCGGTCTCCTTTCCCAGCCGAAAGGCGTCGCCGGCTTCGGGCACGAAATATTGCGCCAGCACGAAAAAGGTCGCGTCGCGCCCGTCGCTGAGCGTGGTGTCGGCCCGGCGCCAGACGAGGTCGCGCGGCCGTCCGATCGGCTGGAACGCCATCTCGCTGACTTGCTCGGGGGCAAGCCAAAGGTACCGGCCATCCAGGGTCAGCACTTCGAAGCCGTGCTGGGACAGGTCACAGCCGTCGCGGAAGTCCGCCATGGCGTCGCCGTCGACCGCAGCGAGGGGCAGGTCACGCGCCTCGAGCTTCGCGCGCAACTGCAGGGCCTCTTCGGCCTGACCGGCCCGCACCGCGAGCGCAAGGCGCATGACATCCTGTTGCACGGCGGTCGGCTCGCCGATGAAGGATGGCACGGCGCCCTCCTCAAACCAGGCGCGCCGCAATTCCGCGCCGCGCACCAGCCAGCGCATTTGCGCGATGGCCAGGGCTTCGGCCGGGGCCTGGTCGGCTGCGAGCTTCAATTGCGCGTCGGCGCGCTCGAGCCCACCCTCCAGCACCAAGAGTTCCGCGAGCAGGATCCGGTCAGGCGCGGAAGTCGGGGCCGCCTTGACCCGGCCGCCTGCGGCCGCCACGGCCTCTGCCAATTGGCCTTGGTCCAGCAGAGCAGCGATGGGACCTGCGGCGTCGTTGGAAACCGTCATGGGGCGCCTCACACGGGGGTTGTGGTGGAAACCTCGGCCACGAGCTGAAAGCTCGCGGAAACGTCATCGAGCTGGAAATGCGGCTGCAGGCGCAAAACGCAGCCGAGCACGCCGGGGCGCCCGGGCATTTCACGAACCGCCACCGAGGCCTCGCGCAACGGAAAGCGCGCTTTGAGGTCAGGCGACGCATCGTCGCTGCCCAGGCAATAGCGCGCCAGCCAGGTCGAGATCATCTCCTCGATCGCGGCCGCGCTGCCCACGCTGCCTACCCGGTCACGCATCATGACCTTGAGATAATGGGCGAATCGCGAGGCGCAGAGCACATATTGCAGCATGGCGGCCAGACGCGCGTTCTCATCCGCTATTCGGCTTTGCGACCGCGCGGGCCGGTGGAGCGAGGGATTGGCATTGAGCACGAGGTAGGGGGTTCCGGGCGCGCAGCCGATCGGCACCAGCCCGTGTTCCGACAAGGCGCGCTCCTGCGCGCTGGTCAGCCTGATCTCGACCGGTGGCTGTGCCGCCAGTCCGGCTCGGTCGGTCGAAAACGATATTGAAGGCAGGTCGGTCACCAGGCCCCCGGCATCCTGGTCTTGCGGCGCGCCCCGCAAATCCGCGAACCAGCCCGATTGCGCGAAGGCGCGCACCACGACCCGCGCGAAGACGAAAACCGGATTGCCCCACAAGAGCTCGCGGCCATCCGCCGTGACGGTCTCCTCAAACATGAAACCATCGATCCTGCGGCGATCATGAGGTGTTAGTGGCGGGCGCATCAGCACGCGGGGCGCCGCGATGCCGAGAAAGCGCGAATCCTCCCAGCTTCTCAAACTCTGCCAGCGGATGAACTCGGCGCCCTCGAAAACGTGGGTCATTTCCGGCAGCAGGTCGAGATCGGCAAAGCTGTCGAGCTCAAGCAGTTCGGGACGCGCCTGGACCAGGAACGGCGCGAAAGCCGCCGCCGCGATGCCCGCGAGGGTCCGCAATGCGCCGACATCGTCGGTCCGTTCAATCTCATCCGGCTTGTGGCCGACCGCATAGTCGCCGATCAGCAGACCGTAGGGTTCGCCACCCGGCATGCCGAACTCCTGGCCGTAGACGAGTTCGAACAGGCGACTCTGGTCGAATTCGACCGATCGATCGAGGTCGCGGCACAGCTCGCGCCAGGAAACCGACAGTACCTTGACGGACACGCCGGAGACCGCGGATGCGTGTTCGACGAGATAGGCCAAGCCTCGCCAACGCGCCTCGAAGGCCTGGAAGGCGGGGTGATGCAGGATGGCATTCACCTGGCGGGTGAGCACGCCATCGATCAGCGCGACGAGCCGGTCGACCTGCTCACCGGCCTTGGCGGCTCGGTAGCGGACCTCCGGCTCGGGCGCCATTGCGTCCTGTCCGACCGCGCTCTTCTGGTCTCGGGCGAGGTCGAGCATGGTTTGTCCGGCGGATCAGGATTTTTGTGGGATGCGGGCCACCATGCGCAGCGAGGTCGTCAGCTCCTCCATCTGCAGCCAAGGCCGCATCCAGGCGACCGCGTTATAAGAGCCAGGCCGGCCCGGAATCTCCTGCACGCTGACGCGGGCCTCGCGCAGCGGATAGCGCGCCTTCATTTCGGGACCCGCCGCATCATTGGCGTTGACGTAATTGGAAATCCAGCGATTGAGCCAAGCCTCGCAATCGGGGGCCTCCATGAAAGAGCCGATCTTGTCGCGACCAATCACCTTGAGGTAGTGGGCGAAACGCGAGGTCGCCATCATGTAGGGCAGCCGCGCCGAGATCGCCGCATTGGAGGTGGCCTCGGGCCGGTCGTATTTCTCCGGCTTGTGGGCCGTCTGGGCGCCAAAGAAGACCGCATAATCGGTGTTCTTGTAGTGGCAGAGCGGCAGGAAACCGAGCTTGCCCAGTTCGGAGTCGCGCCGGTCCGTGATCCCCACCTCGGTCGGGCATTTCAGGTCGAGATCGCCGTCGTCGCTCTCGAAGACATGCATGGGCAGGGCCTCGACCTTGCCACCGCTTTCCGCCCCGCGAATAGCGGTCGCCCAATTGGTTTTGGAGAAGGCATCGGTGATGCGTGCGCCAAGCACGTAGGCGGCGTTCATCCAGCAATAGTTCTCGTGCGCCCGGGTCTGCGGCCCGGCGCCGGTGCCCGCGCCCGATTCCTCATATTCGAACTCTTCCACCGGCAGGGTCGTCTTGCCATAAGGCAGGCGCGCCAGAACGCGCGGCATGGTCAGGGTCACGAAACGTGAATCGGGGCTGTCGCGGAAGCCGCGCCATTTGGCGCTCTCGATGGTGTCGAAGATCTTTTCGAGATCGCGCGGCCTGGCGAGCTCGCGGAAATCCTCGAAGCCGAACAGGCGCGGGCTCGCGGCGGAAATGAACGGCGCGAAGGCCGCCGCCGACACCCCTGCCACACCCTGAAGGGTCTCGAGATCTTCGAAACTGTTGGAAAACTCATAGTCGCCGATCAAAGCACCGTAAGGCTCGCCGCCTGGGGTGCCGAATTCATTCTCGTAAATGGCCTTGAACATGTGACTCTGGTCGAATTCGACCGACTTCGAAAGATCCTTCCACAGCTCACGTTTGCTCACGTTCAGCACGCGGATCTTCAGGTTCACGCTGGTTTCCGTGCTGAACACGAAGTAATGCAATCCGCGCCACGTTCCCTCCAGCTTGAGGAACTTGGGATCGTGCATGATGGTGGCGAGTTGGCGCGAGATCTTGCCGTCGATCGCCTCGATCGCTTTGTTGATCGAGACCGACAGATTGCGGTCGAAGGTGACGGTGCCCTCGAAGGCTTGTTCTGTAAGCGTCCGCAGGAGCGCTTCGGCGCGGTCGGGTTCGGTCTGCTTGGTGGCCGCGATTGCGCTGTCGAGCAGGCTTGCCGTGGTGTCCTGGCTGTCGGCTCGTGCAATGCCCGCGCTCGTCTGATTGGCGATGCTCATGTCAGACTTCTCCCTTGGGGGCCGAGCGGTCCAGTTCGCCCGCGAGACGCTTCAATTGAGCGTTGTCCTGGAGAATGCGCTCCAGGATGGCTTCGAGATTGTCGGAGCGATCGGCCTTGGCCAGCAGGTCGCGCAGCTTATTGCGGGTCTCGAGCAGGTGCGCGAGGGCCGGCACCTGATTGACCACGGATGCGGGATCGAAATCCGACAATTTCTCGAATTTGAGATTGACCAGCATATCGGTGCCATCGTCGAGCAAAGTGTTGCTCACTTGAAGCGACAAGCCCGGCGTCATGCGCGCCATCACGTCGTCGAAATTGTCGCGATCGACCTGGGTGAACTTGCGATCGCGAAACGCCTTGAGCGGCTGGCTGGGGTCGCCGGAGAAATCGCCCAGCACGCCGACCACGAAGGGCAATTCCTTTTCGATGAGCGCGCCTTCGGTCTCGACCTCGTATTTGATATGCACGCGAGGTTTGCGCACGCGCTCGAGCTTGTCATGAATGCTGGCCACATTTCACCTCTTCGGCTTCTCGTCCTCACCTGGCGACCGGCGCACGGTCAGCGGATACGGCCTTCCGCGTCGATCTGGATGCCGGCCGTCTGCAGCAATTGCCTGCGACTGCTCTGGTCCGGCAGCAGCTCCTCCAGCAAGGCCGCAAAATTCATCCGGCCACGCGCCACCAAAGCCTCGATGGCGTAGGACAGGGGTGAATGAGGCTCTTGCCGGCGGAAGAAGTCCGCGATCCGGATCAACTCGGCGAAGGCCTCGTCGCGGGTCGTGATCGGCTTGGGGCCGCTTGGTATCGGGGGCCGCGCCGGGGCCATGGCTCTCGCGGCTGGCGCGATCTCGGCGGGCGAGGGCGCCGGCGGTGGCATGGAAACGGGCGCGCTCTCGCCGGCCCCGATGCCGAGCACCGTGCGATAGGCGTCGAGCACCTCGTCGAGCGCGTTGCGGATATGTGAGGAGGGCGGCGCATCGACGCCGCATCGTTCATCGAGCGCTGCGCTCAATGCCGCAAAGGCGTCCCGAGCCCGCTCCGCCTCAGCGGCACGGTCACGAATGGCGGCCGGCTCCGCAGCCGCGCGGGCATCGTTGAAATCCCGCGCGATCTGCCCGCTCGGGTCACGCCCCAGCTGTAGCACATGCCAGTGGGCATTGGTGCCGAAAGCGCTGCCGGGAAGCAGCGGCACCATCCGGATCGGTTGGATGAGGGCGCCCTCGCTGCCGACGCCATTCAAGGCCGCCAGCGGCGACAAGCGGCCCGCAAGGTCGTCCTCGTCGTTGGAATGAATCTCCGGCCAGAACCGCTCGATGAGGAGCTGCAGTAGACCGAAGCCCTCGGCCAGGCCCACAAATCCGTCCAATCGAACGAGCGATTCGACCAGCCACGCCGCGACTTCGAGATCCTTGGAGCGGTTTTGCAGGGACTCGGCCGAGAGCGCCCTCACGATCTGCCAGGCGGCGGGGACGACCGGGGCCTCGCCGGCCGATTCGGCTGCCCGCTCCGCGGTCCTGGCCTGTGCCCGAGCGTCCTTCAGCTTGAAGTAAACGGATTGTACCCCGGGCTCCTGCCGCAAATCGGCACCGACCGGAACATCTCCGGCGATCGGCTCAGCGAGGGCGAGGCTATCGATCGGCATAAGTCAGATGGACCTCATTGACCACAGATGCGTTGCTTATATAGGTTGTCGCTGAGAGAAAAGCTAGCGAGCCTTCAACTGAGGAAAGGTTTTATGACACTACAAACGTCACACACTTGTCGTCATATTGTTGATAAAAGACAATATGACTTCGTCTTGACAATTAGATGACGGTCTTCGACCTTCGCATTGTCGTGGCGCGATTGGAGGGCGAGCTCCGGTCGTCGTTGGAACAGGCAGTTGCCCGGGCCGTGTCGCGGTCGAACGGGCTGGTGGAAATCGAGCATTGGCTCGCCGAACTCCTGCAACCGAACGCGCCACCGGCGCGGCTTCTCGCAGCGCTCGACGTGCCACGCGATCGCGTCGCGGACGAGGTGGCGACCGCGCTCGATCGCCTCGACGGCGGCCACGCCGGAGCGCCGGCGCTGTCACGAAGTTTGCTCGAGTGGGTGGAGGAAGCCTGGCTGACGGCGTCGCTGCGCTTCGGCCGCAATTCGATCGCCACCGCCGACCTTCTCGTCGCGCTGACTACATCCTCGACGCTGCAACGCGCCGTGCGCGACATCGCACCCTCGCTCCGCTTCCAAGAAGGCCAGGCCATGGAATTGGCGGCGGCCGTCAAACCAGAGGCTTCGCCGACCCTTCCGGGCGCCCAGGATGCTCGCCCGGCTGCCTCGGCCGACCAAAGCGAACTGGAGCGCTACACGCTCGACGTGACGGCCCAAGCTCGGGCCGGCCGCCTCGATCCGGTGGTGGGCCGTGAAGCCGAACTTCGCCAAGTCGTCGACATCCTGATGCGGCGACGGCAGAACAATCCGATCCTCACCGGCGAGGCCGGCGTCGGCAAGACCGCGGTGGTCGAAGCGCTCGCCTTGCGCATCGCCGAGGGCACCGTGCCCGAAAAGTTGCGCGGGGTCGTGCTGCGCAGCCTCGATCTAGGGCTTCTGCAAGCGGGGGCAGGGGTCAAGGGCGAGTTCGAGCGGCGGCTGACCGGCGTCATTGCGGGCATCAAATCGGCGCCCCATCCGGTGATCCTTTTTATCGATGAAGCCCATACGATGATCGGGGCCGGCAACCAGCCCGGCGCGAGCGATGCCGCCAATCTCCTCAAGCCCGCGCTCGCGCGCGGCGAATTGCGCACCATCGCGGCCACCACCTGGTCGGAATACAAGCGGCACATCGAACGCGACCCCGCACTGACGCGGCGGTTTCAGGTCGTCAAGATCGGTGAACCCGAGATCGAGGTTGCGGTCCGTATGTTGCGCGGCCTCGTGCCCAGCCTCGAAGCCCATCATGGCGTGGTGATTCACGAGGAGGCCCTGCGAGACGCGGTTCGCCTGTCGGCCCGCTATCTTCCCGACCGGCAGCTCCCCGACAAGGCGATCAGCGTCCTCGATACGGCGTCCGCGAATGTGGCCATGAGCCGATCCACGGATCCGGCCGCGATCGAGCAGCTCGAGGCGGAGCACCGCGCCCTAAAGATCGAGCACGACCGTCTCCAGCGCGAACACGAATCCGAGGTCGAGCCGCGCCGGGAAGCCGTGGAACAAGGCCTCGTCGAGACGAGCGCCCAACTCGAAAGGATGCGTGCGCGGCTCGGCCAGGAGCGCGAGGTGATTGGGCGCATCGACGGTTCCCAGGGCCAAGCCGCCTTGGACAAAAGCCTGCTTCGCGAGGAACTGGCGGCCCTTCAGGGCGACGAACCCCTGGTCTACCGAGCTGTCGACCGCGAAGCCGTGGCGGCCGTGATCGCGCGCTGGACGGGGGTCCCGCTCGGTCGCTTGCTCCGCGATTCGATCTCCTCGGCCTTGTCGCTGGAGGATCGGCTGCGCGAGCGCGTGGTCGGCCAGGACCAGGCGCTTGCCATTGTGGCGGCCGCGATGCGCAACGCGGCCGCGCAATTGTCCGACCCCCGCAAGCCGCCCGCTGTGTTCCTCTTCGTGGGCACGAGCGGCGTCGGCAAGACCGAAACCGCGCTGGCCCTAGCGGACCAGTTTTATGGCGGCTCTCAGCACCTGTCCGTGATCAACCTCTCCGAGTTCAAGGAGGAGCACAAGGTGTCGTCACTGGTGGGTGCGCCGCCCGGCTACGTGGGCTACGGGGAGGGTGGGGTGTTGACCGAGGCGGTCCGGCGGCGTCCGTACGGCCTCCTGCTCCTGGACGAAGTGGAAAAAGCCCACCCCGGCGTTCAGGACATCTTCTATCAGGTCTTCGACAAGGGGATCCTCCGCGACGGCGAGGGCCGCGACATCGAATTCCACAACACGACCATCATCCTGACCTCCAACGCCGGGGCCGAGACGCTCGCGGCACTGGCGATCGATCCCGAAACGATGCCCGAGGGCGACCGGCTCGTCGACACGCTGCGTCCGGAACTCCTGCGGCATTTCAAGCCGGCCTTTCTTGGTCGTGTCACGGTCGTGCCCTACCTTCCCCTGAGCGACGCGACGTTGCGGGGCATCGTGCAACTGCAGCTCGCGAGGGTGCGGGACCGGCTTTGGGCGGTTCACAAAGCCACCCTCGAGGTTGGCGACACGGTCGAGGATCGGATTGCGGAGCGGTGCCTCACCGGAGACATCGGGGCCCGCGCGGTCGAAGGCATCATTTCACGCGAGATCCTTCCACGGATCTCGGACCTCATTCTGGACCATGCCGTGCGCAAGGCAGCGGTCACCCAGATCCGGATTTTCGTCGATGATCAGAACTGCTTCCAGGTTCGGGCCGTCGACGAAGAGACCGCGAGCTACCGGCGGGGCGCCGCCGCTGGCCGTGATCGCACAGGCGATCACACCATCTCAGAAGTCGTTCCGGCGCAAACGCATTAATAGAGCTTTTGGAAAGGTGAGGCTATGCCGATTTACTTTCAGATCGATGGTGTCCAAGGTGACGCAACTCATGAGACCCACAAGCAATGGATGGACATCCAGTCCATGCACTGGAATGTCGCCCGCAACGTCAACACCCTGGCGGGCGCCGCGGCCAATCGGGAGGCGTCCGAGCCGGCCATCAGCGAAGTCACGCTGACCAAGATCAGCGATTCGTCCACCACGAAGCTGTTCCAGGAGGCCTGCACCGGCCGCTCCGGCAAGACGGCGACCATCCACATGGTCACCACCGGCAACCCGGGCGACACCTACATCGAATATAAGCTCTACAACACGCTGATCGCCAGTTACACGGTCGGTTCGTCCGGCGATCGCCCGAGCGAATCCATCACGCTCAACTTCACCAAGATGGACGTGAAATACACCCCGTTCGACGAGAACAACAACGCGAAGTCGCCGATGATCGCGTCCTACGACCTGTCGACTGCCAAGGCGGCCTGAGGCTCGCGCCAGCTGGCGCCGGTCGCTCCTTAAACTACTCCGGTCAACTCGACCCGGCATGCGCCCGCAGAGCTCACTTCTGCGGGCGCTTTAATTTACGCTTCGGCAAGATCATGGATTCAGCACGTGACCGAAGGACCTAATTGGTAGCGGAACGCGACCCGTGATGGCCGGCACCGGTCGGGTCGATGAAGAGGCCCCGCGCCTCGCCGCAAGACTATGAAGCCAGACTGGCCTCAGGGCCGCGGCTGTTGGCAACTGACCGGCCCGGGCGTGCAGGCGATGCCCGGCGTGGAGCATTGGGCCTTGCTTCCCCCGGCCGTGCAGGTCACGCACGTATCGCTCCAGGCCAGGCATTGCGGGTGAGCGAGGCCAAAAGCCTGCACCGAAGTGGCGGGCGCGGTCGCGACCCCGGCGGTTTCTCCGAGCGCCACGGCGGGCGGTCCGAACACCATGAAACAAAGGAGTGAGAGACAAGGCAGCATGGGTAGGCTGTAGCGCATTTCCCCGCCGGGGTGAACCTGTGGCGGGCCAATGTGCTCCCCGCGTGACAGCCCGGCGGCCGGCGTGTAAGCCCGGCCCATGCTCGAAGGCCTGCCGCCCAACAATGCCGCCCACATGCTCCGCCTCGTCTGCGACGAGGCTACCGCGCGGGCCGTGGCCGACGCGATCGTCGAAACGTTCGACCCGAGCGAAACCGCGGCCGCGGCCTTCGAGGACGAGAGCGATCCGGCACGGGTAAAACCCTGGATCGTGGAAATTTATTTCGGCCACGCACCCGACGAGGCCAATGTGCGTGCCCTCGTGTCGGACCTCGTCGGCAAGGACGCGGCCGCCGCGTTGACCTTCGGACGGGTGGCCGAGCAGGACTGGGTCGCCGCCTCGCTGCATGGGCTGAGCGCCGTGCGGGCTGGCCGTTTCCTGGTGCATGGCCACCACGATCGAAGCCGCGTGCGCTCGAACCAGATCCCGCTTGAAATCGAGGCCGCGCTGGCCTTCGGGACGGGACATCATGGCACGACGCGCGGCTGCCTGCTCATGCTGGACGCTATCCTCAAGCGTCGCCGCCCGCAGCGCATTCTGGATGTGGGGACCGGCACCGGCGTGCTGGCCATCGCGGCCGCCAAAGCCCTTCGTCTGAGGGTGGCGGCCGGCGACATCGACCCCATTGCGGTTGCGGCGGCGGCCGGCAACGCCAAGCTCAACGGCGCCGCGACCTGGGTCCGGCCCGTGGTGGCGGCGGGCCTGCGTGGCACGGCCCTTCGGGCCGGCGCCCCTTATGATCTCATCTTCGCCAACATCCTGGCCAAGCCGTTGCGCCTCCTTGCGCCTTCGATCCGGAGCGTGGCCGCGACGGGTGGCGATCTCGTCCTGTCGGGCCTGCTCGACCGCGACGTGCCGGGCATTCTGTCGAGCTATGCGGGGCAGGGCTTCGCATTGCGACGACGGATCGATCTCGAAGGCTGGGCCACGCTGCTCTTGGGGTAGTGGCAGCCAACGCTCAGGTCGCGCCGGGCCGATGCAAGCCGTGCAAGACATGCACCCGGATGGCCGACGAGAGGTTGGCATGGCCACGGGTCTGGTCGATCTCGGCCACGAGCGCCGCCACGGTCATGTTTCGTCGAGCCGCCAGGGTCTTCAACCCGGCCCAGAAGGCGTCTTCGAGCGAGATGCTGGTGGAATGGCCCGCCACGGCAAGGGAGTGTTTGCCGATGCTCGTCTCGGTTCTCCGCCTGTCAGGCATCGGGGGCGGGGCCGCGCGTCCCGCCGTCGCGTCGGTCGGCTAAGCGGCCGCCCTCGAGCGCCTTTGCGGCGCGTTCGCGTTCCAGGCCGGCCGCACTCTTGGCGGCCTTGCCGACACCGAACTTGACGCGGTTGCGATCCGCCTCTTCGGCGCGTGTCAACTTGGCCCGCGCCTTTCTGAACCCGCGTAGGTTTACGATATCAGCCAAGGGCGCGGCACCGGCACGTCACGGCTTTTTCCGGAACGAATCGATCGAGACCACCTTGGCCTCACCCTCACCTTCGACGCGCTCCGGCTCCTTTGGAACCTTCGCAAGCGTCGGTTTGGTGGGTTTGCCCTCGGCGCGCTTGCTGGGCTCGGCCGATACGGCGGTCGGCTTGAGGGCGGCGCCAGACGCTTCCACGGCGGCCAGCATCCTCTTGCCTTTGGCGGGTTCGCCGCCGGCCGGCGTTTTGGCGGGAGGCGCGAGTGCGGGCGGGGCCGGCGATTGCGCAGCGTCCTGCACGTCGAACTTCAAACCGAATTGGACGGAAGGATCGACGAAGCTGGTGATGGCCGCGAACGGCACAAGAAGCCGCTCCGGTCTGTTCGAGAAAGACAGGCCAACCTCGAACGCGTGCTGGGTTACGCCGAGTTCCCAGAACTGATGCTGGAGGATGACGGTCATCTCGTCGGGATAGCGCTCGCGCATCTGATTGGAGAGGCGCAGGCCAGGCGCATTGGTCTTGAACGTGATGAAGAAATGATGGTCGCCCTGCAGCCCGTTGCGGGCAGCCTCGCCAAGGACGTCGCGCACGACGCCGCGCAAGGCTTCCTGAACGAGGAGGTCGTACCGGATGAGATCGGTTGCCATTCAGACGATCCAGACAGGCGGCTTGCGCAATGGGTTTTGTGTTTGAGTGGAGGCTTCTGTTGCCAGGTGCCTCCGAACCCCGCCTAGAAGTGCAACCCCCTAGGACTTGATTCCCAGTACCATCACCGCATTACGCAGCGAGGGCCACCGGAGCATAGTTGTCATTGGCAACTATAAGAATAGCCCGATAACGGTGGTACAATGCCGAGCAAAAGCACACCCTTTACACCCTCGTCGATCCTATTTCGCCCCCACCGAAACCCGTGGAGCGCACGGGTTTGGGTGGAGGCGCCGGGTACCGCCCCCGGGTCCGAATGGTTTATTCCGATGACCGTTTATCGCCATAGCCGTTTTGCAACGGCATGATGAATATAGGGGATGACGGGCCGTGAAGGAAGGGCGCCGTGCGGTTTACCCGTTCAATCGCACGGGTAAGCGGGCCAGCCCTGTCGAGCTGGCACGGGGACTGGGTCGATCCTTCCCTCTGCGGAACCCACCCGGTTCCGGCTTATCGGCCGCGTGGGTCACGACTGTCCGCTATGCCTCAGCGCTTGGGCCAGTGCAGGCGGCGGCGGAGGGACACGCCGTTGACCTTCGCCTCCTGGAGCAGGGCCGCAGAGTGATCGTCCTTGGAGGTTAGCGGTCCGCCCTGGGTGACGTCTTGCGGCACCGAGACCTGGCCGACCGGCCAGGACGATTGCATCGAGGCTGGAAGGGGGGTCACGACGGGACGCCCGGCACCGTGACGGGCCGCTTGGGCGCGTCTGCCTTTCCCTCGAGAAGGCGCGCCTCCTCTGCCAACAAAACGATCAACTCGTGGCGAATCTGGCGGGTGGAGGGAAGCGCAAGCCGGCGCCCGAACCGCATTGATTGTGCCATGGTGTCAATCCTCCGCGTGTGGGATCAGGGCCGCCTTCGGTGCCATTTGGCGCCGAAAACTTCGCGCGACCTCCAGCCATTGTTCTGCTGCCAAGTCCCCGCGTGGATGCGTTCCCAATCAATGGGAGGATCGGGCTTGGCAGTGGTGCTCGTTCCGGATGCGACCCCGCTCAACTTCGGACGGCTTCGACATCGCGCCAAGATCCCAACTTAAGTTAGTCGATGGAATTCGCAAGTGAAAACGGTCCCCAGTTTAGTTAATAATTTGATAAAAAACTTGGAACGAAGGCGTTAATTCGCGAATCTAGGCGCCCGGCAACGATTTCTACCGGATTCTTCTCGGCTCGATTTGAGGTTTTAAGGCCAAATTCGACGTGGAAGGGCTCGGAACGAGGCGCTGCGGGCCGATCGAACCCGGGGAGGACGCATTGGTGGGACCGGCTCGGCATGGTAGGAATGCCGCAAAAGGACAGCCCTTTCCATGACCGGCACCGCCTCCGAACAAGCCTATCTCGACCTTCTCGGCCACGTGCTGGACCACGGGAGCGAGCGGCTGGATCGGACTGGCGTCGGCACGCGCTCCGTGTTCGGCGCGATGCTCCGTTTCGATGTCGGCAAGGCGACCCCAATCCTTTCCACCAAGCGGGTGTATTGGAAGACCGCCGTCAAGGAGATGCTCTGGTTTCTGACCGGCCAAACCGACCTTGCGAGCCTGTTGCGCGAGAACGTGCGGATCTGGACGGATTGGCCGCTGGCGCGCTACCGGCGCGAGACCGGCGAGGCGATGAGCCAGGAGGCCTTCGAGGCGCGAATCCTCGGCGACGAGGATTTTGCGGCGCGCTGGGGCGAACTCGGGCCCATCTACGGCAAGCAGTGGCGGCGGTGGTTGGGACCGGACGGGCGCGAACACGATCAGATCGCCGCCCTCGTTCACACGCTGAAGACTGATCCCGCGAGCCGCCGCATGCTGTTCCACGGCTGGAATGTCGGTGAACTTGCCGAGATGGCGCTGCCCCCCTGCCATCTGTTGTATCAGTTCCACGTCACCGACAACCGCCTCTCCTTGATGCTGACGCAGCGCAGCGTGGATCTGGTGCTCGGCTGCCCCTTCAACTGGGTCGGGGCCGTGGCGCTGCAGACCATGCTGGCCCAGCAATGCGATATGGAGCTCGGGGACTTCGTCTGGGTCGGGGGCGACATTCACGTCTACGCCAATCAGATCGAGGCCGCTCGCCTTCAGCTGTCGCGCGCCCCTCGCCCCTTCCCGCGCCTGCGGCTCATCCGCAGGCCCGACTCGATCGATGGTTACCGGATCGAGGATTTCGAGCTCGACGGTTACGACCCGCATCCCGCCATCGCGGTCGATGTGGCGGTTTGAAGGGTGGGTCAGAAATCTTGGAGATTGTCCCGCAGCGTTTCGTGCGCGTAGGCGGTCCGGGTGAGACCGCGCCGCTGTAGGGCGGGAACCAGGCCGTCCGCGATCTCGACGATATAGCGGCGGCTGACGCGAAGCACCGGCGTGCATATCAGGAAGCCGTCGCCGCCGACTTCCTCCATGACCTCGCCCATGCGGTCGGCAACCTGATCGGGCGTGCCGATCAGTTCCACGGACGACACGACGCCGCCCGCGCCCCCCACCACCAGCTCGCGCAGCGTCTTGCCGCTGCCGAACTCCTGGAACTTGTCGAGCGAACCCTGCTCGCCATTGGTCACCAGCCTGCCCGGCAGGGGCGCGTCCAGGTCGAATTGCGCGAAGTCGATCTCGGTGATGGCCGAGATCGAGGCCAGGATGTCGTTGATGAAATGCGGCGATGACAGCATCCGCGCATGCTTGTCCCGGGCGTCCTGCTCGGTTTCCCCGAGCGTCGGGGTGACGCAGAACAGGATCTTGATGCCGTCGGGGTTTCGGCCTGCGGCGACCGCGCGACCCCGGATATCGTCGCGGAAGGCTTTCATGCTCGCGACACCGCTCGCGACCGAGATGATCGAATCGGCATAGCGGGCGGCGAAATCGCGCCCTCTCGGCGAGGCGCCGGCTTGCACGTAGACGGGCCGCCCCTGCGGCGATGGCACGGTGTTGAGCGGGCCACGGCATTTGAAGAACTTGCCCTGGTGGTCGATGGTATGGACCTTGGTGTGGTCCGCATAGACGCCGGCCTCGCGATCCAGCACCACGGCATCGGGTTCCCAGGAGCCGAACAGCTTGCTCACGACCTCCATATATTCTTCGGCCATCTCGTAGCGCAGTTCGCGTGCCGGCAACTTGTCGAGACCAAAATTCTGCGCTGCCAGATCCTCGGCACTTGTCACGATGTTCCAGCCGAATCTGCCGCGCGTGAGACTGTCGATCGTCGATGACAGCCGCGCGAGAAGGAAGGGCGGATAGGCGAGGGTCGATAGGGTGGCCACGACACCCAGGCGCGACGTCGCCATGCCCATCGCGGTGGCGAGCGGCGCCGGATCGTGTTTCGGCGCCATCATGGCGTTCTTCAGTGCGAGTTCCGACGATCCGCCGAACGTCTCGGGAACCATCAACTTGTCTTCGATCATGATGTAATCGAAGCAGGCGCGCTCGAGCGTGCGAGCCATCTCGATATAGAACTGACCGTCCCACGGCAGCCCGCCGTTGCCGAACGGCTCGCGCCACGCGTCGGGGGTGAAATTCATGAACCAGGCGAGGTGGAACCGTTTGTCGGCCATCGATCGTATCCTTTTACGAATTGTCGGTTCACGAACGCGCGGTCCGAGCCGGTTTCTGGGCATTGAGGGTCCGGCGGCGCTGGCCGTCAGGTCACGGCGAGCGCTTCGAGCGGAGGCGACGCCAGGGGCCGGCGGGCCGCCTCGAAGCGGCGCGACTCGCGCACGATCCTGGGTTTCGCCTCGAAGTCGGACATGATGGTGGCGCCGAACCGGCCCGGCGCCTGCGGATCGAGGCGTGGCTTGTCGATTGCCAGCACCCGCGTGCCGAGATGAAAGGCCTCCGGCAGGTCGTGGGTCACCATGATGATCGTCATCGCGTGTTCTTCCCAGAGGTCGCGCACCAGCGCGTGCATCGATTTGCGCGTGCCCGGATCGAGCGCCCCGAAGGGCTCGTCGAGGAGCAGCACTTTGGGCCGCATGATCAGCGCCTGCGCAATGGCGAGCCTCTGCTGCATGCCGCCCGACAATTGCTGCGGATAATTTTGGGCCGCGGCCGCGAGCCCCACCCGATCGAGCAGCCCCATGGCCTGTTGCTCGAGCTTGTCGCGCTTCTTTCCGAACAGCCGGCCGAAAAGGCGCGATCCGGCCCATTGGGGGCCCAGCATGACGTTGCCGAGCACGGTGCGATGCGGGAAAACGGAATAGCGCTGGAACACCACGCCGCGATCGACCGTCGGCTCCAGGGCGATCGGCGCGCCGTCGATCAGAATTCGGCCCTGGGTCGGGCTCTCCTGGCTGAGCAGGAGGCGCAACAAGGTCGTCTTGCCGACGCCGCTCGGCCCGATCAGCACCAGGAACTCATGGTCGGGCAGGGTAAAATTGACCCGCTCGAGCACGATCGTGTCGCCATATTCCTTCCAGACGTTCTCGACGCGAATCTCGGTCATCTCACGCCTCCTTCAAGGCGGCCCAGGGAAAGGCCGCCAGCGACAGGCGCCGCAGTCCCCAATCCATCACGAAGGCCAGCAGGGTGATCCAGGCCACGTAGGGCAGGATGACGTCCATCGCGAGATAGCGACGAACCAGGAAGATGCGGTAACCCAGGCCGCCTTCGGATGTGATCGCCTCCGCCGCGATGACGAAGAGCCAGGCGGCTCCGAGCGACAGGCGCACGGACTCGATGAGCCGCGGCAGGACCTGCGGCAGCACGACGTTGACGATCATCTGCCAGGTCGAGCCGCCGAGCGTCTGCGCCTTGATGATCTGCTCGCGCGGGATTTCCATGACGCGGAACACCACGTCCCGGACCAGGAAGGGCGCGATGCCGAACACGATCAGCACGATCTTGGACAGTTCGCCCAGGCCAAAGACGATGAACAGGATGGGCAGGACCGCCAGCGGAGGCACCAGCGACAGGGCGGCCAGGAACGGCTCGAAGGTGGCGCGCAACTGTGGGATGAAACCCACCAGGATGCCGCAGACGAGGCCGATCAGCGCCGACAGCCCAAGCCCGACGCCAAGCCGCGTGAGGCTGAGGCCCGTGTCCCACCAGAGCAGAACCTGGCCGCTCGCAAGGTCGGTCGTCATCGCGAGCCGGCTCATGGCGGCCGAGAAGGCGGCGAAGCTCGGCATCAGTTTGTCATGCGGCTCGATCGCCAACCGAGCGTTCGAGGCCGCCACGTAGACCAGCAATAGGCCGATGAAGGGGACGGCGCCGAGGCACAGTTTCAAGCCGGCGCCCACGGGATAGTTGATGATGCGTCGCACGAGCGGTCCCCTTGGGTCACATCGCGATCAGAGCTGCTTGTCGCGGACCAGCTTGACGATGGAGGGGTCGACACGAAGCTTGGTGTTCGTCTTGTCGCCGAGGACCGAACCGTCCGCCAAGGCGATCCCGATACTATCGACATTGGTCGCACCCTGACCGAACAGACCCTGCTCGAAGCAGAAGTGACGAATGTAGTCCCAGCTCTGCTTGGTCTTGTCGGTCGCCATGAAGTCGTATTCGTCGGAGGGGGTCGAAAAGAAATGGGTGGTGTCCACCTGGGATTTGAAGCCGGCCTCGTCGGTCCCCATCGCGCTGGCCATGCCATCATATGCGTCCTGGCCTCGCCGCCGCCGTTCATCACCTGCATGGCTTCATACCAGGCGCCGAGCAGCGCCTTGGCGAATTCAGGATGGTCCTTCATGGTCGCGGTCTTGGCGATGAAACTGTCCATGATCTCGCCCGGGATCTTCGAGGAGTCGAACAGCACCTGCGAGGTCTTGGAGCCGCTCAACATGTCAATGGTCATCGGCTTCCAGGACACCGCGTTCTGGATGTCGGGACGGGTCAGATAGGCGGCTGAGATGTCGGTATCGGAGATGTTGACCGTCTTGACCGAGGCGGCGCCCTTTAAGCCGTTGAGCACGAGGGCCCGATCGAGCAGGTAGTGCGAGACGCTGAACTGGAGCAGGTAGACCGGTTGCGCGGCGAGATCCGCGACCGTTTTCGCGCTCTTCGACATCACGACGTCGTTGCCGTTCGAGTAGTCCGTGATGAGGAACAGCGACGTATCCACGCCGCCCGCCGCCGGCATCGTCAAAGCATCCATGCCCGCCACACCGACGGCATCGAGATCGCCCGCGATGAACTGGTTGATGCTGCCGACGTAATCATTGACCTGCAAGATATCGATCTCGATGCCGTATTTGTCCGCCCATTTCTTCAGGACCCCAGATTGTTGCATCCAGGCCATGGGCATGAAGCCGACATACACGGTGTAACCGACCTTGAAGACTTTCTTATCCGCCGCCAATGCTGCGTGTCGCCCCGCGTCGACAAATCCCGTTCCAAGGGCGAGGAGCAGGAACACAACTCGAAAGACACGGTTCATTGCGCAAACTCCCTCGGTGACACGGTTCTCAGCGTGCTATTAAGCGGTAACTTAATAGGTGGTGCAATCGCAATTTCCCGAAGTCCCAAATTATGCGCAAATGCATTCGCCAGCGTCGGTTGCTTCGACTGGAATGCTGAAACATTGATAGACACTGCGCATTTTTCGCGCAGACTGTCCGGCGCGATGCGGTGGTCACGGCCCAGCCTGTATTCAGCGGGATCTGTCTGTTTGCTGCGTCGCCAAGAAAGGTCCGGGATGCCCGTCAAGTTACCGCGTCAACGCCTGAACCCTGCGAGGCGGCGCGAGCTGATCCTGGAGGAGGCGCTTCAACTCTTCACGGAGCACCACTACGGGATCGTGACCGTGCGCGACATCGCCATGCGCTGCGGCATCAATGTCGCTCTGATCTACCACTACTTCGAATCCAAGGATCACCTGTTTCGCTGCGCGCTCGAGCAGGCGATCGGAGAATTGTTGACTGCCTTCGCGGAGCGCCAGCACGAAGCCGAAGACCCGCTGTCCGTCATCATGATCTGGCTCGACGTGCACACCAGACTCACGCCGACGCTCACGCGCATGGTCAAGGTGATGGCCGATTACGCCGCCTCCGGAATGCGGGACTCCGCCGTGGACGCCCTGGTGGCGGACTTTTACGCGCGTGAACGGGATTTGCTCGAGGACGCCCTCCAGCGTGGCATCGCGCTAAAAATGTTCCGCCCGCACGACACTGCCAAAATGGCGCGGGTGATCGGCCTGCATCTCGACGGCATCTTCCATGCCTCCGAAAGCCGTGGCGATCGGCGCATCGAGGCCGATATCCGCGACCTGGAGGAAGTGGTGAAATACCTGATCGCGGCGGTTTGAGCGCTGAGCAATCGCGAGAGACTGCTGAGCAATCGCGAGAGACTAAAGTGCTCCGGGTCCCGATTCGACATCGGCAGCGCCGCCGTTTACCGAGCGCTCCTCGCAGTTTAAGCGGATTTCATCATGCCTGACCTGACCCTCCGGGCCGCCCGGCCGGCCGATGCCGACACGATCTTCTCGCTCATCGCGGACCTCGCGGAATACGAGCGGCTCGCGCACGCCATGGAGTCCACACCGACCACGTTGGCCGAGGCCTTGTTTGCCGCGAACCCGCGCGTGTTCTGCGAGATTGCCGAATGGGCCGGCGAGCCGGCAGGGCTCGCCTTGTGGTTCTACGATTTTTCGACCTTCGTCGGGCGGCACGGCATCTATCTCGAAGACTTGTTCGTGCGGCCCGCCTTCAGGGGACGCTCCATCGGCAAGCGTCTTCTGCAACGGCTCGCGGCGCGCTGCGTGACGGAACAGCTCGGGCGGCTGACTTGGTCGGTGCTCGATTGGAACACGCCGGCGATCGATTTCTACCGCGCCCACGGCGCTCAATTGCTGGATGACTGGACTACGTGCCGGGTCAGCGGCGACGCCTTGGCGGCGCTCGGGCAACGCGGCGCGAGCCTGTGACGGAATTTCCCATCGCGCTCATCGCGGCCGTGGCGCGCAACCGCGTGATCGGCAGGGACAACGGCCTTCCCTGGCATGTGGCTGGTGACCTGAAACATTTTCGCACCGCCACGATGGGCAAGCCGGTGCTGATGGGACGGCGAACCTTTCAGTCGATCGGTCGGCCGCTGTCGGGCCGCCATCTCGTGGTTCTGTCGAGCGATCCGGCGTTTCGTCCCGAGGGCGTGGTGGTGGCCCGCACGCTTCCCGAAGCGCTCGACAGAGCGGGCGAGATCGGGCGCGATAAAGGCGCGGCAGAGATCATGGTGGCCGGAGGCGGCACCCTCTACGAGGCCACGATCGAACTGGCGCGGCGGCTCTACATCACCGAGGTCGGCCTCGAACCCGAAGGCGACACCCTGTTTCCAGCCATCGATCCGCTGGCCTGGATGGAAACGCATCGAGCCGATCATCCGCGGGGTGAAAAAGACGACGCCGAATTCGCGGTCGTCACCTACGAACGACGCTGACGGGCCGCCGCCCATCGCGATCGTGTGGATGGCCCTTGTGGTCACTCGGGTCTGAAGGGGGCAGGTCGCTCGGTCGATACCCTTGGATATCCTACGTCACGTCGTGACAGAGATGAGTCGTTCGCAGAGCGAACGCGCAGCCTCGCTCGGTTCCCAATCACGTGCTTGCGAGATCCTAAGCGGCAAGTCCGCAGGAGGCAAAAAATCCACTCTGAACCACGATTCGTGGCTAAAGTACTCTCATGTTGCGAGGTGCGCCATATGCCACTTATCCGGTTGTTACTGATTGTGCTTTCGCTCGCAGCCATTGGTTTTTTGATCGTCGCTATGGATCACGACGTTCCAAAGGGGAAAGACACGATGGGTTTATCTGATGCCGATCGCGTTCGGGCTCAACATTTTTTACCTCATAAAAAACCGACCCGGCTGGGCGCCTGGGCGGTTGTCCCGCCTGATCAGCCTTTGGTTGGACGCAAAGGAGGCTGATTTGAAGAGGCGAGCGGCTGGTTTGTCTAAACAGGACCAGCACGAACAATATTGAGACCGTGCTCTAGCTTTTCGATCAACAACGGTTCGTCAGCCATTCGGAGCTCCTCAATAATTCTGACGGCGCTGCCAATGGTTAGATTTACTGGCGGCTTTGCCTGATCAGCAAAGTGCACCGCTACATGCCAAATGCTGTTGATCATAATTGCGTCTGTATGCGACCACTCGTCTTCTGGAAGGCCATAGCGTCTCAAAACTTCTGCTAAGATCATTTTGTTGCCTACTAGTTCGTGTCAATCTACATTCTACCGTGCCCGTGCTGAACGCGTCCCTGGATTGATCACAGTTAAGGTCGCGTGCGGCTTTGTTGAAGCGCTCGGACTGCTTGATGTCTGAAGAGATTTTTTCGATCATCGCCAACGCTACACAAATCCGGCCTAAAGGTCGCGTGCGGCTTTTGGGACGGACATCGGGGTAGCTCCAACTCCAGGAGCCTACCCCGTTATCCGCAGTGTAAAGTACACAATTGCCCACCCGCTCGCAGACCGTCGAGGGATCGAACCACCCGCCCCGAGCCCACGCGGCATAACGCCCTTTCGCTTTGCGATTTGCCGGGTCACCGCCCACTTGCTAAGGCTCTGCCAAGAAGGATCGCGGGCGTGCTTCACTCGGAGCAACCTCAGATCGCGCGATAGAGAAAACTCGATGCCCTGGACCAATCAAAGCGGTAATGGCGGCGGACCCTGGAAGCCAGGCAATCCGGGGCCATGGGGGCAGGGGCCGGGCAACACCAATCCCTCGCCCGATCTCGAGGATTTCCTGCGCCGCAGTCAGGAGCGGATGCGCCGCATGGTGCCGGGCGGCAGCTTCGGCGGGCTGGGCTTTGCCGCGGTCGCGCTGCTCATCATCCTCGTGTGGATGGCGAGCGGCTTCTACACGATCGGGCCCAACGAGGTCGGCATCAACCTCGTGTTCGGCAAGTATACCGGCAAGACCACGGCCGGGTTGAACTACAATTGGCCCTATCCCTTCGGCGGTGTGATCAAGCTCGAAGTGACGGACCGCAACGCCATCGACATCGGCTCGACTTCACGGGAGGAATCGCGTCGCTCCGGCCTCCCGGTCAGCGCCGACATCCCGGAAGAAAGCCTGATGCTGACCGGCGATCAGGACATCGCGGACGTGAAATTCAGAGTCATCTGGCAGATCGATCCGGCCCATCCGGAGAATTTCGCCTTCAATCTGCGCAGTCCGCAGGAAACCGTCAAAGCGGTCGCCGAAAGCGCGATGCGCGAAGTGATCGGCCGCTCGCAACTGCAGGGCATCCTCACGTCGGATCGCAGCACCATCGAGCAATCCGCGCAGGATTTGATCCAGGGCGTGCTCAACTCCTACAAGGCCGGTGTTCTGGTTTTGGCCACACAGCTTCTGTCGGTCGGGCCGCCCGCTCAGGTCATCTCGGCCTATCGTGACGTGACCGCGGCGCAGCAGGATCTGCAGCGTCAGCGCAACGAAGCCGAGTCCTATGCCAACCGCGTGGTGCCGGAGGCGCGCGGTGCGGCCGCCCGCATCGTCCAGGAAGCGCAGGGCTATCGCGAGCAGACCGTGCGGGAGGCGCAAGGTCAGGCGTCCCGGTTCGATCAGGTCTACGCGCAATACAAGAACGCCCCCGCGGTCACGCGTGAACGCATCTACATCGAAACCATGGAGAAGGTTCTGAGCGACACCGACAAGGTCATCCTCGACAGCAAGCAGGGTGTGCTTCCCTACCTGCCGCTCGGCGGCTTCGCGCCCCAGGCGGCTGGCGCGAAGGGAGCCGCCCAATGAGGATCGGCATGTTCGCGGCCCTGGCGGCCGTTCTCCTGGTTCTCATCGTGGCCGGGAGCGCGGCCTTTACCGTCAGCCAGACCGAGCAGGCGCTGGTGCTTCGCTTCGGCGAGGCCAAGGAGCTCATCACCGAGCCTGGCCTGCATTTCAAGGAGCCCTTCTTGGAATCGGTCGTCTATCTCGACAATCGCATTCTCGACCTCGAGGGGGCCCAGGAGGAGGTTTTGGCTTCGGACAGCCAGCGCATCCTCGTCGACACGTTCGTGCGCTACCACATCGCGGATCCATTGAAGTTCTACCAGACGGTCGGCACCATCGAGCGGGCCAATAACCAGCTCGGGTCGGTGCTCAATTCCGCGGTCCGCCGGGTGCTTGGCGACGCCACCTTCCCCCAGATCATCAAGGACGAACGCGCGGCCCTGATGGTCAAGATCCGCGACCAGGTGAACGCGGAAGCGGCAAAACTCGGCGCGGCCGTCAACGATGTCCGCATCCGGCGCGCCGATCTGCCGCGCGAGATCTCGGAGAAAGTCTACAGCCGCATGCAGTCCGAACGCGCCAGGGAGGCGGCCGAATTCCGGGCGCAAGGGTCGGAACAGGCCCAGACCATCACGGCCAAGGCGGATCGCGACGTCGTGGTGCTCAAGGCCGAAGCCCAGCGGACGGCCGACACGACCCGCGGCGAGGGCGACGCCCAGCGCAACAAGATCTTTGCCGAGGCCTATGGCAAGGACCCGGACTTCTTCGCCTTCTACCGATCCATGCAGGCCTATACGGCAGGGTTGAAGGCGGGGGCCACGCGGCTGGTCCTTTCCCCGGACTCCACCTTCTTCCGGTATTTCAAGGATCCGGCGGGTGTGATGGGGGCGGCGGCTTCGACCGAAGCGTCGACCGCGACCTCACCAGCCGCGACCGCACCAAAGCCGTAAGTGTCGACCTGCCGGGCTCCGGCTCGGCAGGAACCCACAAGAGGCACCCCCGACCTTGGCGCGTCACGGGGTCGCCTGCAGGAAGCGCCGTTCGGTGCCCTCCAGCACGACGGCGGTGAGCACCCCGCTCGCAAAAGCCTTGGTGTCGATATCGATGCCGTTGACCCTGACCTGCGGGGTTTTCACGGGCGTGTGACCGTGGATGATGATCTTGCCGAAATCGAAGGAGGACCGCAAAAACTCCTCCCGGATCCACATCAGGTCCTCCGGGCTTTGTCGATCGAGCGCCACGCCGGGCCGTGCGCCGGCATGGCAGAAGAAATAATCCCCGATCGAGACGCTGAGCCGCGTCGCATCGAGAAAGGCCCGATGCGCCAGCGGGATAGCGGTTCGCAACGCGTCCTCGATCTCCTTGCCGGTCCGACGCAGCAGGGCGCTCGGGTCGAGACCGTAGGAGCGCAGCGTCGCGTCCCCGCCGTTGCTGAAGAAGGTTTCGAGCGACATCGAGCCGCGCAGGACGTGCTGAAAAATGTTCTCGTGGTTGCCCCGCAGCGTCACCAGTGGGGTCGGAAAGTCGCCGCGCGCAAGTCTGTCGAGCACCTCAGCGGAAGCGGGACCGCGGTCGATATAGTCGCCCAGACAGATGGTCAGGGCCTCCCGTACGGGCTTGGTGCGAAGCTCGTCGCCAATGAGATCGGCCATCCTGCCCAAGAGATCGGCGCGCCCATGGACGTCGCCGATGGCATAGACGCGCATTGCGTCAGGAACGGCGGCATTCGGGCTGGCCACCCTCGGCGTCGCGATTGCCCGGAAAGGGAGTTTCATCGCCGGTCGGGCCTCCCCCGAGCGGCGCGTAAATCCTCCGTGCGACGCAAATTTATCAAGCCGCGACAACGTCTTCGGTCCATAATGGTTTCGCTCGCCTGGCCTTTGCCGATCGTCTAGTTTGCGATGAGCGCTCTGGCAAACGCGCACGAAGATTGCATCGTTCAGGAAGGACGAGCATTTCCCGGAGGAGGAAGAGATGAGCAGCAAGACGATCGCGGCTTGGGCCTTGATGGCCCTTCTGTCGTGTGGCGGACAGGCCCTGGCGGCCGATCCCGACAGTTGCAAGACCGTCAAATTTTCGGATGTGGGGTGGACCGACATCACTGCCACGACCGCCACGACGGCCGCGATCCTCAAAGGCCTCGGTTATACACCGCACATCGACGTGCTCTCGGTGCCGGTCACCTACACCTCGCTGCACAACAAGCAGATCGACGTGTTCCTCGGCAACTGGATGCCGACCATGGAAGCCGATCGCAAGCCCTACGTCGACGACAAGACGGTGGATGTCGTTCGCGCCAACCTCGAGGGCGCCAAATACACCCTTGCGGTGCCGGACTACCTCTATGAGGCGGGCCTGAAATCCTTCAAGGACATCGCCAAGTTCAAGGACAAGCTCGACGGCAAGATCTACGGCATCGAGCCGGGCAACGACGGCAACCGGCTCATCCTCGGCATGATCAAGGACGACAAGTTCGGGCTCAAGGGGTTCGATGTGGTGGAATCCAGCGAGCAAGGCATGCTGGCCCAGGTGGAACGCGCCACCAAGCGGCACGAGCCCATCGTGTTCCTCGGTTGGGAGCCGCATCCCATGAACACGAAGTTCAAGATCGACTATCTGATCGATGGCGACGACGTGTTCGGCCCGAATTTCGGGGGCGCCACCGTTTACACCAATACGCGGGCCGGTCTTGCCAAAGACTGTCCCAACCTCGGCAAGCTGGTCGGCAACCTGCATTTCACGCTGCCGATGGAAAACCAGGTGATGGGGTCGATCCTGTTCGACAACCAGGATCCCGACAAGGCCGCGACCGACTGGCTGAAAGCCAATCCGGCCGTCCTCGACACCTGGCTGGATGGCGTGACCACGGTTGACGGCCAACCGGGCGCCGCCGCGGTGAAGAAGAGCCTGGGGCTTTAGGCGCTTTTCGCGACCCGCATCCTGAGCAGCCCAGGATAGCCCAGCGTCCGAAGCCGGCCGATGCCAACTGGCAGGAGAACGCACTCGTCTTGTCGGCTCGTCGGCGCAATGCCCTTCGCCCCGCTTGCGGGGAGAAGGTGCGCAAAGCGCGGATGAGGGGCTTTTCGCAAGGACCCCTCATCCGGCCTGTCGGCCACCTTCTCCCCGCCAAGGCGGGGCGAAGGGCATGAGGCCAACACAGGCCGCGCGCTCCCAACGCCCTATAAGTTCTCGCTTTCTCGTGGACCTGCATGGATCAGCTCACCCAAGCCATCACCGGCCACAAGATCCCGATCGGCTATTGGCTCAACGCCGCCATGGAGGCCTTGAAAAACAGCGCCGGCGCGGTGTTCGACACCATCTCGGATACGCTGAGCTTCCTGATCGACCATACGGTCTTGCTCATGGGCTCGGTGCCGCCGCTGCTGTTCTGCCTCCTGGTCGCGGCCTTCGCTTATGCGCTGCGGCGCTCCTGGGGGGTGGCGGCTTTCGCCTTCCTGGCGCTCGTGTTCATCCTCAACCAGGGCTATTGGCGCGACACGCTCACGACCCTCGTGATCACGTTTTACGCCACCCTCGCCTCGATGATGATCGGGGTGCCGATCGGCATCGCGGCCGGCCACCGGGGCTGGCTGGCCAAGGCGCTGCGGCCGATGCTCGACCTCATGCAGACGCTGCCGACCTTCGTCTATCTCATCCCCATGCTGTCGCTGTTCGGGCTTGGCGTGGTGCCCGGCATCATCGCGACCGTGATTTTCGCCGTGCCGGCCCCGATCCGCATGACGCAACTCGGCATCGCCTCCGTGCCGCTGCCCTTGCGGGAGGCCGGCGAGGCCTTCGGGGCCACGGGCTGGCAATTGCTCGGCAAGGTCGAACTCCCCCACGCGCTTCCCGCCATCATGGAGGGGCTGACCCAATCCATCATGCTGGCGCTCTCCATGTCGGTCATTGCCACCATGGTGGGCTCCGGCGGGCTGGGCGTGCCGGTGCTGCGCTCGCTCAACCAGGTGCGACCCGCCATGGGGTTCGAGGCCGGCATCGCCATCGTGCTGGTGGCGGTCCTGCTCGATCGCGTATTCCGCCGCCCCGCCGCCCAGGGCCACGCCCGATGACGGCCGCGGTCGAGTTCCGCGACGTCGACATCGTGTTCGGACCGCAGCCCAAACGTGCCCTGGCGCTGCTCGACGCCGGCAAGAGCCGCGACGAGATCCTGGCCGCGACCGGCCATGTCGTGGGGGTGGCGGGCGCCTCGCTCAGTGTCGAGCCCGGTCAGATCTGCGTGCTGATGGGCCTGTCGGGTTCGGGCAAGTCGACCCTGCTGCGCGCCGTCAACCGGCTCAACGCGCCGGTGCGCGGCGACGTGCTGGTGCACCACGGAGGCGAGTCCGTGAACGTGTCGACCTGCGATGCCAACACCCTGCGCGGGTTGCGCTCGCATGGGGTCGCCATGGTGTTCCAGCAATTCGCGCTGCTGCCTTGGCGCACCGTAAAGGACAATGTCGGGATCGGGCTCGAATTGCGCGGCATGGGGCGGCGCGAGCGCGACCGCATCGTGGCGGAAAAGCTCGACATGGTCGGCCTCACGCCCTGGGCGAACAAACATGCCCACCAACTCTCGGGCGGCATGCAGCAGCGCGTCGGCCTCGCCCGGGCCTTTGCCACCGACGCCGACATCCTGCTCATGGACGAGCCGTTTTCGGCGCTCGATCCCTTGATCCGCACCAAGCTGCAGGACGAGCTTCTGGAACTGCAGGCGCGGCTGAGAAAAACCATCCTGTTCGTCAGCCACGATCTCGACGAGGCCATCAAACTCGGCAACCGCATCGTCATCATGGAGGGCGGCCACATCATCCAGGCCGGAACCGTGCAGGATATCGTGCTGCGGCCCGCAACCCCCTACGTGGGCGAGTTCGTGCAGCACATGAACCCGCTGCACGCCTTCCGGGCCTCGACCTTCATGCGGCCGCTCGCCGATATGGCGCGAGATGGCGATGGCCTGCTGCCGGACGGTATAGGCGGGGTCCGGATCGCCCTCGACCCGGAAGGCCGCGCCGCGTCCGCCACCCTGAATGGCGGCGCCGCCACGATGACGGCGGCCCGCGACATTGCCGACTCTGGCGGCCAGGATACCCACGTCATCCTGGCCGGAGCCGACATCCCCCTCAAACAGGCGGTCCACCTGCGTCACGCGGCCCGCTGCCCCATTCTGGTGGTGGATGCCGAGCACCGGGTCATCGGATCGGTCTGCGAGGAGGAGATTTTTCGCGCCCTGGCGCATGGGTGAGCGGGAAGACGCGTGGAGGCCGTTTAGCCGTTAACTCGGGTCGGAACTCGATCAGTCCGCCGCTGCCGAACCCAGCTTGCGACCTACACCGGAGTCTCGCACCAGACACGCGATGTTACCTCGTTTCCTTCATGGTAGGCAGGCTTCGTTTCGGCGCGGCGAACCAGAAGGAGTCAGCCGCAATGAAGTGTCTCCGCATCTATGCCACCCCGGATGGCGAGTCTCACTTCGATGAAGTCGAATTGCCGACGACGAAGAGGTCGGTGCACCCCGATGCCGTGCCGTTCGAGGTTACCGCCAGTTATCCGGCGTCCCGCGTCCGCCTCACCCGCATCCCGGCGGGCATGCGTGAGGTTTCCTGGCATACGGTCCCAAAGCCGAACCTTACGGTTAGGCTGGATGGCTCGGTTGAATACCAGACGAGCGACGGAGAGGTGCGCCACGTTCAGGCGGGTAGCTTCGTGTTGGTGGAGGACACACACGGCAAGGGCCATCTGTCACGCCATTCCGCAGAGGCCCAAACCGTCATCTGGATCTCACTGCCGAACGGCCTCGATTTGCCGCCCGCATAGTCCGTCTGGGCACGCTGTCGGCGCCGCTGCCGAGAGTCAGCTTCTCACCCAAAATCAGACTTGGGCGCGGGAGGCTCATCGAGGTCTGACCCCCAAGCACAGATTGAGCTTGCCTGTGAAACGCGCTGGAACAGGCGGTCCAGCTGCGCCACGCGGCGCGCTGCCTGATCCTCGTCGTGGATGCCGAGGAGCGGGTCATCGGATCGCTCTGGAATCTGCGAAGAGAAGATTTTTCGCGACCTGGCGCATGGCTAGCGCGGTACGGCTGTGTATGATGTCTGGTCGGATCGAAACAGGTCCGCGCAGGGCCTTGTCGGAGTGCGCCGATGAACGCGGATGTGGGCAGGTTCGACCTCTCGGCAGCTTACATCCGAAAGGCCCAGGGCGACATCAAGGCTTTTATGGAGGGGCTGGCGGTTCGCCTCGAGGGTGCGCTCCCCGGCATCGTGTCGATCGAGCGGCGGCGCAACGGGCTCTTTTCCAGCGATACGCATGCGACCAAGATCATGGTGGCACTGGACCGTTGCATCCTTGTCCTGACCCTTGAGGGCGGCCGGCTTCACGCCAAACGCTCCAAGGTGGTTCGTGGGGTGACGATTAGCTCCGAGGAGGTCACGGTGCCGGCCTGGCTCGAGACCCTCAACCGCGAGATCGGCGAAACGGGCGAGCAGGCCGAGACCGCAAGAAACGTCTTGCACGACTTTCTTCTCTCCTGAGCCGAGGCGGACGACGATGGCCTTGTTCGGACAATCCCCCGACTCTGCGGCCCGCGCTGAGGCGGTGGCCCGGGCACAGAAATGGGCAGTCGCGCTGGATCGGGGGACGCTGCCTGATTTCGTGGAGCATCGTCTCGCGGAGGCGGCGAGCGGTCGAACACCCTGGCTTTCCACCATGACGCCGGCCGAACTCCTGGCGGCGCGCCGTCATGGCATTCATCCCATCGCTACGGTGTCGGGCACCTGCTGGTATCATTACGGATATTCCTGGACCAATGGCCATGCCGAGGGCTGGCATGCCGCATTGGAAAGGATGAAGCAGGAGGCTGCGGCGGCGGGCGCGAACGCGATTCTCGACGTGCAAATGCGCACCATCAAGCTCGCGGTCGGCGCGAGCATGGATTTCACGGTGATCGGCACGGCCGTCAACATCGACGTTTTTCCCCATGGCCGGGACCCAATCATCGCGACCGTGTCGACCCAGGAATTCGTGCGCCTTCTGGAAGCCGGGATCATCCCCACAGGGGTCGCGATCGGGGCGCATTACGAGTGGCTGACGACGTCGCGCTACGCCAATCCGACCGGAAATGTCTGGAATGGCAACATGCATTTACCGGAACTGAGCGCATTCTGGGAGCAGGTCCGCCAGAAAGCCCATGCCGATCTGCGCGCCGATACGCGGCGAAGTGGCAACGGGGTTTTGGCGCATACGCATTTCGGGCAGCTCATCAAAAAGGAGGGCGGCGAGCAGCAGCCCCCGATGTTCCTTGGCCGCCACATCGTCATCGGCACGGTGGTTCAGGTGGAACCCAAAGAGGGCGTCCCCCACGACATCACGCCCGTCATCGACATGCGCGACGACCTCTCGCCGCTGTCGAACCGCAAGGACCGCGCGCACACGGCCTATTCCTTGGACAGCGAAGAAGACGGGGCGATCTGATGAGCGATTCCACCGCGATACCGAAACATGCCATCGAACGGATGAAGGGCTTGCGCGGCCAGGGTCATCCGGGCGGCATCTTCACCTCCGACTTTTCGGTCAATGAATTTTTGCTGGTCCGCAAGGCGGGATTCGAGCCGGTCGGCCTCTGCGTCGGCTCCTGCATCTATCATCTCGGCATCCAATACAGCTCCTGGGGCAGCAACCAGGAGATGACGGTGTTGTCGCAGGCCATGTATCACGCGCGCGAACTCGCCATGGCGCGCATGCGCGAAGAGGCACGCGACATGGGCGCTGACGGAATCGTGGGGGTACGGCTCACCGTCAAGCGCCTGGAATGGGACGCCAACATTCTCGAATTTATGGCCATCGGGACCGGCGTGGTCCATGCGGCAGGCCATCAGGGCTACAAGGGCCCCAAGGGGCAGCCCTTCACGTCCGACCTATCGGGCCAGGATTTTTGGACGCTGCTGCAAGCCGGCTATCGTCCGCTGGAGATGGTGATGGGCAGCTGCGTCTACCACGTGGCCCACCAGGGCCTGTTCAAGTCGTTGGGCCAGGTTGGCCGCAACGTCGAAATGACGAACTTTTCCCAAGCCCTGTATGACGCGCGGGAAATCGCGATGGAGCGGATGCAGAACGAGGCTCTGCAGGCCGGCGCGGAAGGCGTGGTGGGTATGGAATTGCACGAGGGATCGCACAACTGGCAGCCTCATGTGATCGAGTTTTTCGCCGTGGGCACGGCCGTGATCCCGATCGCGGCCGAGCGGGACGCCTCGGTGATTCCCGACCCGATCCTGGTTCTTTCGGTCAATACCTAGCAGGGACATCGATCCATGAGCATTTTAGGACGCATAGCGGACCTGTTTCAGGCCAAGACTCACAAGTTGCTCACCAGCCTGGAAGACCCCAATGACACGCTCGATCTCTCCTACGAGAAGATGATCGTCGGGCTGCAGGACACCAAGCGCCACCTGGCCGATGTCGTGGCCCAGCAACAATCCCTCAAGCGGCAGATCACGGCCGTGGAGACCGAGATTGCCGGGGCCGAGAACGATGCCCGGACGGCCGTGCAGGCCGGCCGCGACGATCTCGCCCGCGCGGCGCTGGTCCACAAACAGGACGCGATCCACAAGGGCAGCGTGCTGACCAGCGCCCTGGCTGCCATCACGCCCCAGGTGGACAAACTCGTCGAGTACGAGCGCAAGCTCGCGAGCCGGATCGACCAGTTCCGCACCCAGAAAGACGTGATGAAGACGACGTTCACGGCCGCCCAGGCCCAGGTGAAGGTGACCGAATCCCTCACCGGGCTCGGCGATCGCCTGAGCGGGACGGGTGACGCGCTGCGTCGGGCTGAGGACAAGGTCCACGGCATGCGCGACAGGGCCGACGCCATGGAGGGCATGATGCAAAGCGGCATCCTCACCGATCAGTTCGACGGTCGCGACGCCAGCCAACGGGATATTGCGGCGCTCCGGGTCGGCAATGCCGTCGACGACGAATTGCTGCGATTGAAGGAGGAAGTCGCTAAGAGGATCGAGCCACCGCGCTGACGGTTGCGACCAGGAATCCGCATGCCGCACGCTGCCATTAGCCGCCTCGTCCTCGCCACCCACAATGCCAACAAGCTGGCCGAGTTTCGTGACCTGTTCGCCGGGCGCGGCCTCGACATCGTGTCGGCGGGCGATCTCGGCCTGCCCGAGCCCGAGGAGACCGGCACCACCTTCGTGGCCAATGCGGAGCTGAAGGCCGAGGCTGCGGCGCGCGCCACCAAGCTTCCGGCGCTCGCCGACGATTCGGGGCTGTGCGTCGACGCGCTGGATGGCGACCCGGGCATCTATTCGGCTCGCTGGGCCGGCAAGCCGGCGGATTTTGCGGCCGCGATGGCGCGGATCGATAAACTGCTGACCGAGCGGGGTGCCTCAACGCCCGACCAGCGCCGCGCGCATTTCGTGGCGGCGCTCTCGCTGGTCTGGCCCGACGGCTCGCGCGAGACGGTCGAGGGCAAGGTATTCGGCACCCTCGTCCACCCGCCGCGCGGCGCGCTCGGCTTCGGCTACGACCCGATGTTCATCCCGGACGGCTACGAAAAGACCTTCGGCGAGATGACGGCCGAGCAGAAACACGGCATTCCGGCCGACGGCTCCGAGGCCCTGTCACACCGGGCACGGGCCTTTCAGATGATGGGACGGCGATTGTTTGGGAGCGCGTGAGCCTGGACCGGCTCGGCTGCCGTAGCCTCTGACCAGAGGCCCGAACGGCTCGCTCCGAATCCTCAAACCCCACCTCCAGGGATGCACCCTGCGCCCCCGCATGCCATAAGGCGGCATGAGCGCGCTTCTTCCATCCGGTGATTCGGGCTTCGGCATCTACGTCCACTGGCCGTTCTGCCTGTCCAAATGCCCCTATTGCGACTTCAACAGCCATGTGCGCCAGGCGCCCGTCGACGAGGCGCGCTTTCTGGTGGCGTTCCGGGCCGAACTGGCGCACAGGGCCGGGTTGGCGCCGGGCCGCACCGTCCAATCGGTTTTCTTCGGCGGCGGCACGCCCTCGCTCATGAAACCCGAGACGGTCGCGGCCATCCTGGACGCCATCGCGGGCCATTGGACCATCGACCCCAACGTCGAGGTGACGCTGGAGGCCAACCCCACCAGCGTCGAGGCGAACCGCTTCCGGGGCTATCGCGCGGCCGGGGTCAATCGCGTCTCGCTCGGCGTGCAGGCCATGAACGATCCGGACCTGAAAGCGCTCGGGCGCCTGCACACGGTCGAGGAAGCCATGGCGGCCGTCGCCACCGCAGCCTCGATCTTCTCGCGGTTTTCCTTCGACCTCATCTATGCGCGGCCGGGCCAGACGCCGGCCGGTTGGGCGCGGGAGCTCGATGGCGCGATCGACCGGGCGGCCGAACACCTCTCGCTCTACCAGCTCACGATCGAGCCCGACACGATGTTCGAACGGCTCTATCGGGCCGGCAAACTGCAGATGCCCGACCAGGACGTCTCGCGCGCCCTGTGGGACGTGACGCAGGAGACCACCCAGAAGCGCGGCCTGCCGGCCTACGAGATTTCCAACCACGCGCGGCTGGGCGCCGAATCGCGCCACAACCTCGTCTACTGGCGGTATGGCGAGTATGCGGGTGTCGGCCCCGGTGCGCACGGGCGGCTCACCACCCCGGCCGGCCGGCGGGCGCAATCCACCGAGCGGCATCCCGAGATGTGGCTGACCGTGGTTGAGGGGGAGGGCCACGGCATCGTGTCGGAGGAAAGCCTGTCGGCCGAGGAACAGGGCGACGAATTCCTGCTCATGGGCCTGCGCCTCACCGAGGGCATCGATCCGGCGCGGTTTCAGGCGCTGGCAGGTCACCCGCTCGATGCCGGCCGCATCCGTTCGCTCGAAGCCGACGGCATGGTGGAGCGCACCGCCGCGGGCCGCATCCGGGTCACCAAGGACGGCTTTCCGGTGCTCGACGCCGTGGTGGCGGATCTGGCCGCGTAGGAGCGGCTTTATACCAAGCTGCAGTGATGAGGACTTGTCCCGCTCGATCTTTGAGGTTGGTCCCTTCACCCCGCTTGCGGGGAGAAGGTCCGCGAAGCGGGGATGAGGGGTTGTTCGCAAGGACCCCTCATCCGGCCTGTCGGCCACCTTCTCCCCACCGGAGAGACGGGGACAATCCCGCGGATTGAGCCAAACCGATTCCTACAACGCGGTTTGCTCTTACGTGTTGCCAAAACTGCGCGGCGCGGGGCTGACCGTGGTGGCGGCGCCATTGCCGATCTGCAGTACCGCGAGACCCCGATCGTTCGGGCCGTCCGGCCGGAAGCGGAACACGCCATCGGCGCCGTTGAAACCCGACGCATTGGTGAGCGTCGACTCGGCAAACCGCTGCGAACCTTGCGTGCGCGCCAGCGCCGCCACCAGCGACACCGAATCGTAGGACAAGGTCGCGATCCGCGACGGGTCGCTGCCGAACTTGGCTCGGTAACGCTGCGCAAACGCGTTGAAGCCGGTGTTTTCCGGGGTCGAGAACCAAGCCCCCTGCAGGGCCGGCAGCTTCAGCACCCGTGCATCGTTCCACACCCCGGTGCCGAGGATCTGCACCTTTTGGCTGTCGATGCCATTGGCGGTGAGCGCCTGCGCGACCCCCGGCATGGCGTCGGCCTGATCGGGGATAAACAAGGCATCGATCTGCGTCAGGTTCGCGGCGAGCCGGGCCACCGCTGCGTTCAGCGTGCCAGGCGAATAGCGCTCGATCGCCTGCACGCGGACATTGCGCCGCGCCGCGGCCTGCTGGAACTCCGCCAGCGCGACATTGCCGTAATCATTCTCCGGCACCAGTGCCGCGAAGGATTTCTTGCCCTGCTGGGCCGCGTAATCGACCACCCGATCGACATAGCTCTCGATCAGGAAGGACAGCAGGTAGACGCCATGCTGGGCCGTGCTGCTATCGGTCGAAAAGCCGATCACCGGTCGGCTGGCCGCCTTGGCGACGCGCGCGGCTTCCCGCACGTCGGCGGCGAACAACGGTCCGAGAACGATCTCCGCCCCCTCGCCGATGGCGGCCTGGGTGGCGTCGCGCGCGCCGTCGGGCGTGCCGCGGTCGTCTTTCACCAGGATCGTCAGGTCGTTGGAGCCGGATTCCGCGTAAGCGAGTTCCGCCGCATTGCGCAGCGAGGTGCCGACCGAACTCGGGTTGCCGTTCTGCGTCAACGGCAGGATCAACGCGACCTTGTCGGGTCCGCTGCCGATGGCGCTGGACCTCGCGGCATTGCCGGCCAATGGGCTCGATTGTACCGGCGAGGTGGGGGCCGACAGATTTGGTTCGCCTCCGAGCACACTCCCGCTGGTGGTCTGGCCACAAGCTGCGAGCAGCGCCGCGAGACTGAAGCTCGTGGCGGCGAGAAACATTACGCGTAGCGTCAACGGCGCACTCCGACCCTTGCCGACCAGCCCCATCCGATCGCAGTCCAAACGGCAGCCCTTCGACCAGCGTGCCTAACGGATTTTTAGCACGGCTTGGACAACGACAGGTAAACTGGGTTTAAAGCATGGCGCGTTGGTGCATTTCGGCAACTTTTGCCCAGCCGTGGGCCGCGTAATGAGATCGCGTTCGGCCGATCGGCTCAAGAAAATCGGGCACGCCATGGTGGACAATAAACAGCAGGGCGCCTGGGGCAGGGACCGTGAGACCCCGACCGCGGAGCGGTCTTCGGGAGCGATGCGCGAATCGCCCAGCAGCTTCACGGCCCTGGGTCTGCGCGCCGAGGCGGAGCGAATCGATCCGGGCCTGCATATCGTAGCGACGCCGATCGGCAACCTCGGGGACATTTCGTTCCGAGCCGTGCGCACGTTGGCGGCCGCCGACGCCGTGCTGGCGGAGGACACGCGCGTAACCAAGACCTTGCTGGCGCACTACGGCATCGCGACCCCGCTGATCGCCTATCACGAGCACAACGCCGCCGCGATGCGACCCCAGCTCCTGGCCCGATTGCGTGCCGGCGCCGCACTTGCTCTGGTGTCCGATGCCGGCACGCCGCTGGTGTCCGACCCTGGTTTCAAACTCGTGGCCGATGTGGTGGCCGAAGGGCTGCCCGTCACGGCGGTCCCAGGCGCGTCGGCGGTGCTGGCGGCCCTGACGGTGGCGGGCCTGCCCACGGACCGGTTCTTCTTCGAAGGCTTTCTTCCCAACCGAAGCGCCGCGCGTCGGACCCGGATCGCCGAACTCGCCGCCATTCCCGGTACCCTAGTGTTCTTCGAATCCGCGCGTCGCGTGGCCGAGACTCTCGACGATCTGGCGGCCGTGCTCGGCCCGCGCGACGCCGCGGTGGCGCGGGAACTCACCAAAAGGTTCGAGACCGTGCGCCGGGGCAAGCTCGCCGACCTTGCGGCGCAGTTCGGCGCCGCCGAGCCGCCCAAAGGCGAGATCGTGCTGCTCGTGGCGCCGCCCGAGGGCGGAGCGCCGGTGCTCGCCGAAGCCGACCTCGACGCCAAGCTGCTCGATTGCCTGGAACGGCTGTCGGTCAAGGATGCGGCGGCCGTGGTCTCGGCTGAAACCGGCCTTCCCCGCCGTCAGATCTATGCCCGCGCGGTCGAACTCGCGGCACGGGCCCGGGAGGGGTGAAGCGCCGCCAGCCCGCCAGCGCGCGCCCGATGGCCTCCGCCGGACGCCTGGCCGCCAATGCCTTCGGGCGCCGGGCCGAATGGGTCGCGACACTGATGCTCCTTGCCAAAGGCTATCGGGTGCTCGAGCGCAACTACGTGGTCCGCGGCGGCGAGATCGACCTCGTGGCCCGGCGGCGCGATACCGTGATTTTCGTGGAGGTCAAGGCGCGCCCGACGCTCGAAGAAGCGCTGACCGCCATCTCGGCCGCCAAACACCGGCGCATCACCCGCGCGGCGCGGGTCTGGCTGGCCCGCAATCCATGGGCCGCCACGTTCGTGCTGCGTGGCGACGCCGTGTTCATGGCGCCCGGCCACTGGCCGCGCCACATCACCAATGCGTTCGAACTCGCGCTGATGTGAGGCTGTTGGATCATGATGCTTATGGGCGATCCGCTCCGCTTGGGCGGATGCCCTAAAGCCCGGCGTCGCGCCGCAGGGCGGCGTTGATGCGATCCTGCCAACCCGGGCCGTCCGCCTGATAGGCCTGGAGGACATCCTGATCGAGCCGGAGGGATACCAATTCCTTGGCGCCCGGAATGCTGGCCGGGGGTGCCGCCGGCTCCGGTCGAGGCGGAGGAGCGGGCTTGAACACGGCTTCCGCGGCATCCCACGGGTCTTTCGAGCGACGCGGCGGTCTCATGGGCATGGATCCTGATTCTGTTCAACCGAGATAAGAGCCACGCGCCCACAACCGCAAGTCGGCCGGCCAGTGTTTGAATATGACAATCCTGTCACATAAGCTTCGCGTTCCGACGAAAGTCGCTGTGGTGGAGTTGCTTTTGACGCGGGCCCGAGAATTTGAACTGAAGTTTGCGATCGGGACCGACGAGGTAGCAAGGCTTGTGAACCATCCCCTGCTCGTGGCAGCCAACGGCAACGGGCCCGAGCGGCTGAACGCCACCTATTTCGATACACCCGAGCGGCGACTCTGGAGCAAGGGCATCAGCCTGCGAGTCCGCGACACCAACGGCCGCAAAAAGCAAACGCTGAAACAGGTCGGCTCATCCGTGATCGATCGCGGCGAATGGGAGACCGAGACCGACGACGCGGTCCCTTCGCTGGCATGGATCGCCACGACCCCGCTGCACCGCGCGTTTCGCCATCGCGTCGGGGACAATCTCGCGCCGTCCTTCACGGTGGACGTCGAGCGCACGACCTATCGGCTCAAGCAAGGGACGGCCGAAATCGAGGCCGCGATCGATCGGGGGGAGATCCAGGGCAGCGGCAGGCGCCTGCCCGTCCGAGAGTTCGAACTCGAACTCAAGCGCGGTGAGCCGGAGGACTTGTTCCGCCTGGCGCGGCAACTCGTTGCCGATGTCTCGCTCACTCCAAGCCTCATCAGCAAGGCGGAGCGCGGCTATCGGCTGCTCGACGGCTCGTGGGGACATCCGACCAAGGGCCCCGCGGCGGTGCTCGACCCGAAGATGCCAAGCGCCGAAGCCTTTCAGGCGATCGCGGAAGCCTGCATCCACGAGATGATGCTCAACCTCGAGGCTTTTACGGCCAGCGACGACATCGAGGCGGTTCACCGGAGCCGGGTGTCGTTGCGGCGCTTGAGGGCCGCGACCACACTCTTCAAGCCTCTGCTCGACGACGACGCCTTTGCGGCCCTGCACGACGACCTAAAATGGATGTCCGACCTGCTTGGGTCGGCCCGCGATCTGGATGTCCTGCAGACCGAGGTGCTCGACCCAGCCGCCAAGGGCGGGGCGGTTCCCGGGGGCGAGGACCTCGCCCGGCACATGCGCGCGAGACAGCGGGACGCCCACGTGGCGCTCGCCGAGGGGCTTGCCTCGCGGCGCTGGCGAACCGCGCTGATCGATCTGATCGCCTGGATGGCGAACGGCAGTTGGATTGAGCGGGGAGCCGCCGCCGAGCCATTCGCGGATTTCGTTCGCGCCCGGCTGCGCAAGCGCTTGCGGCGGCTCATCGATCGCGGAGCCCACCTCGATCACCTTGAGCCTGCGGAGCGCCACAAGGTCCGCATCGAGGCCAAGAAGCTGCGTTACATGCTCGAATTCGTTGAGGCGATACCGGCGCTCGGCGGCAAAGCAAGATGTTTCCGCGCCGTCCAGGGCGGTCTTGAGACGCTGCAATCGGCGCTCGGCAAGCTGCAGGACGACGAGGCTAGGCGGGAACTTCTTCGCCATGAGATCTCGGTCGGGCTCGCGGGCGCCGCGCAGGACAGCGCCGACATTGCGGCGGAGGTGATCACAAACGCGGCACCCGATGTCGACCATCTCATGGCCCAGGCCACCAAAGCCTTGCGCAAGGTCAAGCGAAACAACCCGTTCTGACCGGATACGTCACGGCTTGAACGGACGATGCGCCTCTGTGGCCTGACGACATCCCTGTCAGCGCTGCGGGGACGGCCGACCGAGTGCTGGCCGCCTCAGCCATCAAAAGGTCCCGATCCCTTTAACATTCTTTACATTCAGGCGCTCTGCGCGAAACGTTGCCTCGCTAGGGTCTTTTCGAAGGGCGGCCTCAGCCGCCACCCACGCAGGAGAAGACCATGAGCGACAGCGACGAGGGCCATTTCAAACTCAAACCGCGGCAAGGTTTCACGTGGCGGCGTTCGCTCTTCATCGTCGGCCTCTTGGCCGGTGGCATGGCGACGGGTGCGGCAGGGCTGGCGATCGCTGCCACGGCGCCCGGTCACTTCGGCTGGAGCCACGGTCCGCGGCTGGCGATCGTTCAGCATGTCGTGCTCTCGGCCCTGGACTCGGTCGGAGCGACGGCGGCCCAAGAAGCCCGGGTGCATGACATCATCGCGACGACCGTTACCCAGATGGGAGACGAGGCCGACGAGCATGCCGCGCTGCGCAAACAGGTGATCGAACTGTTGCGCGCTCCGACCGTCGATCGAGCCGCCATCGAGAAACTGCGGGCCGACCAGGTCGCAAAAGTCGATGCCATGTCGAAGACCATCGTGGGTTCGCTCCTTGAGGCGGCCGACCAACTGACGCCCGAGCAGCGGGTGAAGCTCGCGGACCGCGCCGAGGAGATGATGCAGCATGGCCCGATGGGCGGACGCTGGGGCGGTCCGGGAGACGCGTCGCGGCACCCGTTCATGAACGGAGAGCACGGTTCCGACGACGGGCCGGACTTCGGCCCGGACAACCGCCCCGACAAAGGCTGAGGCAGAAAAACCTCGATGGCGGAACGGCTTCTCATTGTCGATGACGACGTGCGGTTGGCCGCCATGGTGTCCGATTATCTGTCGGCTGCCGGCTTCGTGGTCGAGCGACGCTTCACCGGTCTCGATGGCTTGCAGGCCCTCGAGCGGACGCCCTTCGACGCCGTCATCCTCGACGTCATGCTGCCGGACTTCGACGGATTCGAGGTTTGCCGGCAGATCCGTACGCGATCGGAGGTCCCCGTCCTGATGCTGACGGCACGAGGCGAGGATACCGACCGGATCGTCGGGCTGGAGATCGGAGCCGACGACTACTTGTCGAAGCCGTTCAACCCGCGCGAATTGCTGGCGCGCATCCGCGCTATCCTGCGGCGCCAGAGGAGCCCGTCCCATGTCGAGGACGCGGTCCTTCGCTTCGGTCGCCTCCAAATCGACCAAGGATCGCGCGCCGTGCGGGTCGACGGCGCGGAAAGGTCTCTCACCGGATATCAGTTCGATCTGCTTCTGGCGCTGGCCGAGAATGCCGGTCGGGTGCTCAACCGGGAGCGGCTTCTCGATCTCGTTAAAGGCGAGGAACTCGAAGCCTTCGATCGCTCCATCGACGTGCACATCTCGCGCATCCGAAGCGCCATCGAGGACGATCCCAAACATCCGCGCCGGATCATCACCGTCCGCGGCAGCGGTTATGTGTTCGCCAAGAAGCAGGATTACGAACCATGATCGTCATCCGTCGCCAACTGTTCTGGAAGGTGTACCTTACTCTCCTATCGAGCCTCGTCACGGTTGCCGTCCTGATGGGCTGCTTGTGGTGGTTCCTCGGCGACATGCCGCGCGAGCGGTGGGGCGCCTTCCACGTCCGCCTCACGGACCAGGTCCTTCCCCTATCCAACGTCTCGCCTGCCGTGCTCGCCGATGCCATCCGGGCTTGGGGTGAGCAGATGGACGCCGACATTTCGGTCTATGACAGCCGTGGAGCCTTGATGGCCGCGCACGGACGGCCGATCCCGCTCCCAGCGGACGCCGACAGTCGCCACGAACCGCGCCGCGTCATGCGGATCGACCTTGCCGATGGGCGGAGCGTGCTGACGCGACTGAGGCTGCCGCCCGGCGAGCCAGGCTGGCACATCCTCGAAGTCATGCTGGTCGTGGCCGGAGGCGTCGGGCTCGCGGCCTTCCCGATGACGGCGCGTCTCACCCGTAAGCTCGAAGGCGTGCGCTCCGTCATGGAGCAATGGGGCGAGGGAGCACTGGCGACGCGCGTCGACGAGACGGGCAGCGATGAGGTGGCGCTGGTGGCCCGCACATTCAACAAAGCCGCTGCGCGCCTCGAAGGGCTGCTGACCGCGCAAAGGGCGCTGCTCGCCAATGCGAGCCATGAGTTGCGCTCGCCGCTGGCGCGTCTTCGCATCGCGATCGAACTCTGGCTTGTGGAGCCCGCGCCCACGACGCACCACGAGATTGTGCGCAATCTCGTCGAAGTCGATCAATTGGTCGAAGAAATTCTGCTCTCCAGCCGTCTTGACCACGCCAGCGCCTACACGGGGCGCAACGAGGTTGTGGATCTGTTGGGGCTTGCCGCCGAGGAGGCGGCGCGCGTCGGCGCTTCGGTCGCGGGCACCCCGATGGTGATCGACGGCAACGCGACTTTGCTCCGGCGTCTGTTGCGCAATCTCTTGGAGAACGCGCTCAAGCACGGGCACCCCCCTGTGGAAGTCGCGGTGTCGGGCCACGGAGGCGAGGCGCGCATCGTCGTCTCCGATGGGGGACGCGGAATAGCGCCTGAAGAGCGCGAAAGAGTATTCGAGCCGTTCTACAGGCCCGCCGGGCGAAGCGAAGCCGACGGCGGATGGGGCCTTGGCCTTTCGCTCGTCCGGCAGATCGCGTTGCGCCATGGCGGGCGCGTCGAGTGCGAGGCGCCGAGCGATGGCGGCAGCCGCTTCGTGGTTCACCTCAAGGGAACGACGGCGCTCAACGACGCGGGTCGGTCCCACGAGCCATCGATCCATGACCTCAACATGCGCCGCGACCGCCCCCGCGACACGTCGCATCGCCCCCCCAAGGCGGCCACGCTTGAGGGATGACGCTCATGCGCCGACCCCGCTGGGTCGCCGCATTCGCCCAAACCGATCGGGGGCCTCCCCGGTCCTGACCTCGAACACGGACGACGACATGAACTGCCTAGCGCGCCAGATCCGGACCGCGGCTTGGAAGCCCTCGCCGAGCCTCAAAGAGGTCGGGATGATGATTCTGACCGTCCTGGCCTGCGTGACGGTCTTGGGGACCGCGATGGACGGCGGCGACCTGGTCCGCAAGGTCGCCGTCCGGCTTTTCGGTGAATCTCTGTCTGAACCGCTCCCAGGGCCGGTCAGTGTCCCGAGCGGAGCGGAGCTCGAACTCTCCAAGCTGGTGGGCCGCTGGCTGCGCGTCAGCGATGGCACCCGGATTCTCGTCTCGAAAGGCGGGGAAGTCTGGTCCGACAGCGGGAAGCTGCAGGGGAAACTGCGGCGGACCACCCAGGCGGACGCAAATTTCGCGTTCGGCGATGAGCACTACTTCTGCAGCTACGACATTTCGTTTTTGGGAGGGGATTTGGCGACCTGGCGCCTCGTGGATCACTCGACCACGACGGTCTGCCCGAGCGGCACATTCGAGAGGCCGTTCGCCTATTAGGAGCACAGCTGGGCGCTCAGCGCTCCGGAGGCGGATGGCCGAGGAGTCCCGTCGGTAGTTCGAGCGCCTCGCGGTCCCAATGCGCCAGATTGGCCTCCGCCTCATAGGTGCTCTGCAGAAAATCGAGCAGCGCTGCATCCGGATCGTGGCTTTCACGCACGGCGCGGTACGGAAGCAGGAATTCACCCAGCGCGGCATCGAAGTAAGCGGCCGCGGGGCCGACGGCCGCCTGGGCGAAGCCGGCCGGTGACGGATAGGCGTAGCTGTAGAAACTCGGCTCGCCCACAGGTCCGCCACCCGGCCAGAAGCCCGCGCTGGAGACTTCGTGGCTGTAGGCTTCGCGCGCGACCGCGTCCGCCAAGTGCGGCATACCTCCTGGATGAGGTGGGGCTCGACGACCCGAGAAGCGGGTCACCGCGAGATCGAAGCTGCCCCAGAAGAGGTGGATCGGGCTGCATTTGCCGAGGAAGCGCGTGCGGAAGAGTTGCAGCACGCGCTGCACCTGCACCAGGGCGCGCCAGTAGGTGCGAGCCACCGTGCCGTCGTAGCCCCGCATCCCATGGTCGGTGTGGAACGGCACCGCGCCCGCAATCTCGTTCGGCATCCGGTCGATGCGAACCTCGAGACCCAAAGCGCGAAGCGACGACATGGTCGCCTCGAAGAAGGCCGCGACGCTCTGACCATGGAGCCCCACATGGCCGACGCCACCCTCCGTGTCGCGTAACAGCAATTGATCCGACAACAGGTCGAAATCGATCGACAGGGCCTTGCGGCCGGCCGGGATGAACCCGGTCGTCAGGCCTCGGGCGGAAACGTACAAGGGCACATGCCAGCCATGGTTCTCCCACGGCGTCATGCGAAGCCTGACTTTTCCGACGATTTGGCTCCAAAGATGCAGAGTCCCGATGGTGGGCTGCAGGTCGACGGTCGACAGGTCCGGCCAGTCCGTTTCGGGGTTCGGCATGTCAGAGCCTCGATTGGTCACGTCAGAACCACGATCCTCCCCGCTTTATCATTTGGCAAGCAACGATGAGTTTCGACGGTCTCTTCAAGAGGAGGTTCTCCCGACTCCCCGTGCAGTGTGCCAGCCGCTATTCTTGCACCAAACCGGTCCGGTGGGGCCGCATGGGTCGCGGCCCGCGGGGCAAGGCCCGCGGTTGTCGCTCAGGAGGGCAAATGACCCGGAAAATGTTTATCCTGGCGCGATTTTGTACAGATTCAAATCAGGGCTTATCCTGCACTTTGCCTTGAGCTTGACAGCTTCGGGTAATCCAGGATTTGTTAGCATACCAACGATTGTTGGGGCTGGATCGAGGGAGCGGGATGATGAAATCGGAGCTGGATCGTCGTCAATTCACACTCGCTTTGGGGGCTGGACTGTCAGCCGCGGCAACCGGCGTGTTGCCGAGATTAGCGAGGGCCGCCGATGCCAAGACCATCACGGTCCTGAACTGGCAGGGCTACGGCACGGATGAGAAATTCGGGCTGAAAAACTTTGCGGCCGCCACCGGCTACGAGGTCAAACACGATTATTTCAACTCCGAGCCGGAGATGCTCACCAAACTGCGCACCAACCCGGGCGCCTATGACGTCGTGCTGATCAATTCGGCGCGCGACGCCCAGGCTCAGGCCGACAGCTTGATCGACCCTGTCGACTTCTCCAAGATCCCCAATGCGGCCGGATTGGCGACCGCCTTCAAGACCCACCCCAACATCACCGTGGCGGGCAAGACCTATGGGGTTCCGTGGGTCTGGGGCATGAATGCCTTGGCGGTGCGCCAAGGCAAGACAGGGATCGACAGCTATGCGGTCTTCGCCGATCCGTCTTATGCGGGACGCGGCGCGCTGTTCGACGATGCCGTAACGGAAATCGCGGTCGGCGCCTTGATGACCGGCCAGGACATCAACAATCCCACCGATATGAAGAAGATCGGCGACGTTCTGAAATCCTTCAAGAAGGACATCAAGCTCATCTGGTCGAGCGAGGACGAGTGGAACAAGGCTTTCGCGGGCGGCGCCTTCGACGTGTCGGTCTATTGGTCGGGCGCCGTCGCGCGGTCGCGGCATCTGCATAATCTGCCGGTCGACTTCATCATCCCGAAGGAAGGCGCGATCGGCTGGCTCGATTCGCTGTGCATTCCCTCGTCGAGCACCAAGAAGGAGGCCGGCCTCGCTTTCATCAACTACATGATCGACCCCAAATTCTACGTCGAATGGGTCACGGGCTCGGGCGCCCCGGCCTCGGCCAACAGCGCCGCCATGGACATGCTGCCCGCCGACGATCTCAACCGGCAGATCCACAAGCCGGAATATCTCTCGAAACTGCAGTTCATGGGCGCGCTGCCGGACGATCGGCGGCAGGCCTTCAACGATCTTTGGGAAGAGGTCAAAGCCTTCTACGCCCACTCCTAAGAGGCTGTTTTGAAGCTCCATGCTCCTCATCCTGAGCCGGGTCCGAAGGACCCGAGTCGAAGGACGGCATTATTGGCCGTGCTTCGACAGGACCGCTTCGGCGGTCCGCTCAGCATGAGGAGCATGGGTCCTTCAAGCAGGCTCTAGGGCGGCTCGATAGGCACGCCGCCATGACAAATGGCATCACTGTTTCGGCGAAGCTGCGGAACCCCGCCTGGGCCACGGCGGCCCTGCTGCTGCCCGCCTATGGCTGGCTGCTGCTGGCCGTCTTCCTGCCGCTCGGCGCCATGCTGGTGTTCAGCTTTCTGAAGACGACGCCCTTCGGCAGCAGCAAGCCGCTGATCTTCACCACCCAAAACTATCTCGCCTTCGTCAGCAGGCCCTATCTGTGGAACGTCGCCTGGACGTCCCTTAGCCTTGGTTTTTGGACCACCGGGATCTGCGCCGCGATCGGACTGCCAGCCGCGCTAGCGCTTGCCCGCGCCACCCGGGGCCGGGTTCGGCAGACCCTGTTCCTGCTCACCATCCTGCCGTTCTGGACCAATGGCCTCGTGCGCGTCTTCTCCTGGACCATGCTGCTGCGCGAGGGTGGTCTGCTCGACGATCTCGTGCGTCTGGTCGTGCCCGCCGCAGGATCGATGTCGCTCCTCTATAGCTTTCCGGCGATCGTCATCGGGCTGGTCCACGCCTACCTGCCCTACATGATCCTGACCTGCTATCTCGCGGTCGCCAGCATCGAGGACGGGCTGATCGACGCGGCCCGCAGTCTCGGAGCGCGGGCGCCCGCGGTGTTCTTTACCGTCATTCTGCCCTTGGCGTTGCCGGGTCTCGTGTCGGGCTCGATCCTGATCTTCGTGCCGGTGATCGGCAGCTTCATGGAGCCGCGCATCTTGGGGGGCCGCATCGGGGTCACCATGGGCACCGTGATCGAGGACCAGTTCACCCAGGCTTATAATTGGCCGCTCGGCGCCGCCCTGTCCTTCACCATGCTGGCGGTGGTGCTGGTCATCTTCGCACTCTTCTCCAGTGTGCTGCGCAAGCGTCTGGCGCCGCAATGAGCCAAATGGGACGCGCCTTTCTGGCCTTGGTGCTGGTGTTCCTCTACGCCCCCATCCTGGTCATGATCGTCATGGCGTTCAATGCGTCGGACCTTTACGCCTTGCCGTTTCAGCCGAGCCTGCGCTGGTTCGTGGCGCTCTCCAGCAACGAGAAACTGCTCGACGCCAGCCGCAATAGCGTGCTGATCGCCATCGTGACCGCCGTCGTGGCTACCGTGGTCGGAACGCTCGCGGCGCTCGCCCTGTCGCGCCGAGCCTTCCGGGGCCGGACGCTGCTGCAACTCCTGCTGCTGCCCCCGATCGCGATTCCCTGGCTGATCACCGGCACCGCCATGCTGGTCTTCTTCTTCTGGACCGGCATCGGGCGCGGCCTGCATGCCATGATCATCGGCCATGTGGCGCTAGCCATCCCCTATGTGGTGCTTGTGGTGGGCACGGGCCTGAAAACGCTGCGGGCCGATCTCGAGGAAGCCGCCATGAGTCTGGGGTCGACGCCGATCCATGCCTTCCTGGCCATCACGCTGCCGCTGCTCGCCCCCAGCCTGATCGCGGCCGCGCTGTTCGCCTTCGCGGTCTCGCTCGACCAGTTCGTGATCTCCTACTTTCTGGCCACGCCCGGCGTCTCCACCCTGCCGGTCCAGATCTATTCGTCGATCCGCCAGGGGTTCACGCCCGAGATCAATGCCGTCTCGACCATCCTGCTCAGCGCCTCGGCCGCGCTGTTCCTCGTCTTCGCCGTGCTGACCAGAATGGGAGGCGAGAATGAGCGAAGTTGAAGTTTTGGGTATTCGCAAGATCTATGGCGCCGTGACCGTGCTGGACGACATCGCAACCCGCTTCGAGGCCGGACGATTTACCAGCCTGCTCGGGCCGTCCGGCTCGGGCAAGACCACGCTTTTGCGGATCATCGGGGGCTTCGTGGCCCCCGATGCGGGACGGGTGGTGATCGGCGGCACGGATGTGACCGGCGAAGCGCTATGGCGGCGCAACATCGGCATGGTGTTCCAATCCTATGCCTTGTTCCCGCACATGAGCGTGGCCGAAAACGTGGCCTATGGCCTCAACCGGCGCGGCATCCGAGGCACGGCGGCCCGCACCGAAGTGGCCCGCGCGCTCGACCTCGTGCACCTCACCGGCTTCGACGCGCGACGGCCCAAGCAGTTGTCGGGCGGACAGCAGCAGCGGGTGGCGCTGGCCCGGGCCATCGTGACCAAACCGCGCGTGTTGCTCCTCGACGAACCGCTCTCCGCCCTCGACCGGCGGCTGCGTCAGGAGATGCAGATCGAATTGCGCCGCATCCAGCGCGAGAGCGGGCTGACCACGATCTTCGTCACCCACGACCAGGAAGAGGCGCTGACCCTTTCTGACCGCGTCGCCATCCTCGACAAAGGGCGCATCGTGCAGGAGGGCGTTCCGGCCGACATCTACGAACGGCCCAAATCCTTGTTCGCCGCCTCCTTCCTGGGGGACGCCAACATTTTTACCGGCCCTGTCCGCGAGGGCGGCATTGCTACGGTAGGTGGCCTCATCCGTACCGACGATCCCCTGCCGGTCGTTGGCACGATCGCAACCGTGGCGGTGAGGCCGGAAAAGATCACCGTCCTGCAGGAGGGTTCGGCACTGCCGGACGGCAACAGGCTCGAAGCGACGGTCCGCGAGGTCGTCTACGCCGGCGCCACCTCGACCTTCCTGCTGACCGGGCCGGACGGCGCCGAGCTCACGGTGTTCAACCAAAACCGGGACCCGCTGCAGCCGCAGCCAGGCTCGCGCGTCGTGCTGGCCTGGTCGCCCCGCCATACTGTCGTTCTGGAGGGTTGAGCGATGGCTTCCCCGCCAAATCCGAAGCCGTCATTGCGAGGAGCGCGGCGACGAAGCAATCCAGGGGTGAGCACACGCCGGCTGGATTGCTTCGCCTGCGGCTCGCAATGACGGCTCCAGAGCGTGCAAGGCGAATGCTCATGCCGTTCGCGATCATTCCTCATAGGCCCTGAGACCATCATGCTGCGTCACGTCACCATTCCACCGAACCGCGCCTGGTACACGTGGTCGGCCCGTCCGGCCGAGATGGTGTTCTTGCCGCTGGGGGTCCGGGTGACGCCAGTCGCCTATGCGGGCAGCTGCAACAAAGCCACCGCGTTCCCGCCTGGCCCGGGCGTGCGCTTCGGCATTCACGATCTCGAGGCCGGCACGGTTGGGCTGGACCTCGAACATGCCGGCACGGCGCTGCACTGGTCCTATGTCAAGGCCGATCCTTTCGCGTTCGTCGGGCGCTGGCGCACCAACAAGCTCGGCGAATGGGGCCTTCGCTTCTGGATCAATCTCTGCCTCTCGGCCGAGGACGGCAGCGCGGTCGCGTTCGACACCGCGACCGGAAGCACGGTGGTCAAGGTCGGCACCCGCTTCGTGGCGCTGGTCTGCGCCGAAGCGCCCGTGCAGGTCACCGGGCACGCGAGCATCGAGGCGGTAGCGAGCGACTACGAGACGCATGGCTACTTCCACCTTGGCTCGCGCGCCACCACGGCGCCCGTGTTGGCGCTGCGCTTCAACCTGGAGATGACCCGCGACGGCCTTTTCGCGGTTGCGGTCGCGGACCGGCAGGATCTCGCGGTCGAGCGCGCCCGGGCATTGCTGAGCGGGTCGGCCGATGAGGTGACCCGCGCCCCGGCACAAACCGGGCGCTTCGCCGGAGCGCTGGACGCCATTCGCGACGTGATGGCCTGGAATACGGTGTGGGACGAGGTCAACACGCGGCCATATACCTCGATCAGCCGCAACTGGAACCAGTCGAAGTTCGGCGGCTTTGGGGTCTGGCTCAACGACCAGCATTATGCCGCGCTGATGACCGCCATGCTGGACCCGGAGGTCGGGCGGGAAAACCTCGCCGCGACGCTGGCCAGCGCCACCCCGCAGGGCAATTTCGCCTGTTTGCTTACCGCCAACGACGCCTGGGTGGACCGCACGCAATTGCCGGTCGCTTCCTTCCTGGTTTGGCTCATGTATCTGCGCAGCGGCGCGCGGCCTTTGCTGAGCCTGATGGTCGACAGCCTTCAGCGCAACCACGCCTGGTGGTGGTCCAACCGCGATCCCGGTGGCCGGGGGCTCGTCTCCTACGGCACCTCGGATGTCGGCGAGGGGATGTATAAGGGCACCTCATTCGGCGCCCGCAACGAATCCTCGATGGATAATGCGCCCATCCACGACGAGGCGCGCTACGATCCGGCCACCCGGACGCTCGACTGCCTGGATGTCGGGCTCAACAGCCTCTTGGCGCTCGATGCCGAGATGCTGGCCCTGATCGCGGCCGAGCTCGGCGACGAGGTCGCGGCCGTAGGATATCGGCAGCGCGCCGAAGCCACGCGCGAAAAAATACGCAGCGAACTCTGGGACGAGAGCCGAGGCATCTTCGCCAACCGCCTATGGTCGGGGGCCTTCGTCAAGAGCCTCGGGCCGACGAGTTTCTACCCGCTGGTGGCGGGCGTGCCGACGCCCGACCAGGTCGAGCGGCTGGTAGGCCATCTTGCCGATCCGGAGACGTTTGGCGGCCCGTTCGTGATCCCTGGGGTGACGCGCGACGACCCGGCCTTCCCGGACAACACCTATTGGCGCGGACGCATCTGGCCGCCACTCAATTTCTGGGTCTGGCAGGGGCTTCGGCGGATGCGACGTCACGCGGAAGCCTCCGGGCTGGCCGAGCAGAGTTTCGCATTGTTCAGCGCCGCCTGGGCCCGGCGGCTCTGTCCGGAAAACTACAATGCGGTCACGGGCGAGCCGCTCGACCAACCCGACACCGAGGGTTTTTACGGCTGGGGCGCCCTGATGCCGCTTGTGGCGGTGGGCGAGATCATGGACGTTTCGCCCTGGGCCGGCTGGGAGATCACCAATACGGGGCAGGACGCAAGCTTGGGGCCGCTGGAAAGCCCGATCGGGACGATCCGGCTCGTGGTCTCGGCCGGCGTTCTCACGGTCACAAGGGGCAGCGACGTCATCCTCGCCACGACGCTCCTTGGGCGGCTGTCCCGCCTGCGCGTCGGTCCGGATCGGCTGTCCTTCGTGCTGGCGGACCAGCCGACGTCCGACCGATTCCTTCGCGTTCCAGGAATCAAGCGTGGGAACGTGCTGCTGGCGCGCGCTGGGGCGCGAACTCTGACCATGACCGACACGGTCCACGGGCTCAAGCTGAGCGACTTCGCGGCGGACGGGCCGGGCACGGTGGTCGACATCGTCTGGAATGACCTCGAGGCGACCGAAGACACCTCTGAGCCTGAAGGCGCGTCACGACTGCCGAACGGGGCCAGCGAAACCGCCCGACCTGCCTGATGGGCTCCGGCTGACGACTGTCGGAGCCCCTTACGACGTCTTACTGGGTCTTGGTCTGGGATTGATCCTGGGCCTGCGCGGTCTGTTGCTGCCCTTGGCTCTCCGACGACGCTTGGGTGTTGTAGGAACATGCGAGGGCCGGAACGACCGCTGCGGCGACGAGGCCGCAGCCAAGGAACAGTCCAACTAGTTTTGAGCGCATGAGATGATCTCCGTCGTACAATCCCCCACCGTGATCAGGCTAACCCCGATTCAGCGCCGCTGCAAATAGAGGTCGAACGGCAAAAGTGACGCGGGCGCGTCGAGGACATCGCATGTAATCTTGCGATGGTTGCCGAGCGCGCATTGTCCCTTAGGCAGCCCCGCATGATCGCGTGATTCAAAGCGTGTCCTTGATCGAGGGACCGAGGTGGCGGCGGCCGAGCCGCCGGAGAAAGGCGCCGCGCACCCAAAATTGTAAAACATCCCGGAGAGCCGACACCTGCAACCAGGACCGGCACGCATCCAGACACGGCCGCGCTGATCGGTCCTGACGGTCAGCCCTCGCGAGGCCCCGCGCCTAATCGTGCGAGAATTCGGTGTCGATCACCAGGTCGATCGACTTGCCCAGCACTGCGGGCAGGCCGAAGTCGCTTGTCATGAGGTGCCCGGTGGCTTCCACGCCGATCCTGGGATGGCCCATGAACCCGGCGCCCGCGCCAACAAGCGCGACCTCGAGCGAGACTGGCGCGGTCTTTCCCATGAGGGTGAAGCGACCATCCACCCGGCCGTGTGAAGCGTCGGTCTGCCGAAAGCCCGTCGAAACGAACGTGGCCGACGGAAAACGTTCGCTTTTGAGGAAATCTGGTCCAGAAAGTTGCTTGGCGAACCCTGGCACCGGTGTGGCAATGGAAGCGGTTTCGACCGTGACATCCAACGCCGAGGCATCGGGCTTGGCCGGATCCCAACGGAGCGTGCCGGAGACCTTCTCGAACCTGAATACGCTCATCGAGTAGCCGATGTGCGAGACCTTTGCGATCACAGCGGTATGGGACGGATCGATCGTATATGGGCCTGCGGGAGCGAGCCGATAGTCGGGCTGCCCCGCGAACACGCCTGGCGGAAGCTGCGCTCCCGCGGGCGATACAAGTCCGAGCGAGACCACCAGTGCGGCGGCAATAAAATGTTTCCCCAGCATGGTTCCTTCCTCCCATTGAGTCCCCAGGGGACGATGTAAGCCCCTAGAGGCGACATTGGGACGGAAAAAACGTCATTGAGAGTCGACCGAGGTGCGCCGGCGTTTAACAGGCACGAACCCTGACCGTGAAGGTGGGAATGGTGGGCGCGACAGGGATCGAACCTGTGACCCCTTCCATGTCAAGGAAGTGCTCTCCCGCTGAGCTACGCGCCC
>CAXTOT010000014.1:0-82223 GCA_964245915.1 uncultured Lichenihabitans sp.
GTTCGACGGTCTCGCCTTCCGCCGCGACGGGGTGTTTTGACACGGCCAAGACCCAAAGCAGACCTCGGGAAGGTCTGCTTCAGGGCACCCCAGCGTGCTCACCCGTTCTGGTTCGCTTTGGAAGCTTCACGCGATAGGGCGGGGTCATGCCCGCAACCAGAATCCCACAACCGTGCCCACAATCCCATAGCCCCACTTTTTGTCCTCTGCCGAATAGTTATGATTTAGGATGACGTAAAGCCCGGCGATTAGCACGATCGATGTTACGGCGATACGCGTGATGGTCTGGGCCGTATCTGAAGAAACGCCGAGCATGACGCGCGGACGGCGGGATATCGCGGCCAGGGCTGAGACGGAGATGATAGCAAGCCAAATCGGTAAGGTTCCCATTGATTGCATGATCCCTTTGCCTGAAGATCCATCGCTTTCGTATGGGCAGGGTTTGAAAGCTGTTGACAAGCAATATTGATAACAGTTTCGAGGACCATGTCATGAGCCGCCTCATTCAGATCGCCTCAGCCGCGCTTATTGCCTGCCCGGTTTTTCTGTTCAAGGTATTGGAGCATAATCCCCGGACCTGGGAAGGGCCGGCGGCCCGCGCCACTTCAGCGGCGGCCTGGAACGACCGGGCGAGCATCGAGCAGACGGCAACGAGGGGCGGCGTGGCCGCCGAAGACTCGTCTCCGGGCATGCATCTGCCTGGACTCAGAGGTGCCGTCGTCGACGCGATTTCGAATGGGCGATACAGCGACAAGCAGCTACTGGCGATTCTGGGCGAGGCCAAGAAGCCAGAATATCGCCGAGAATTTCCCCAGTTTGATGGATTTGTCGCTGATGCCAGCGGGCTCGTCAAAACCCCTCCTATCGGCAGGCCCGTAGACGGCATCGCAGTGCTTCCGAACAACAACGAAACATTCGTCACGACCTTCAATAGACCACCGAAAAACGGCGAGTTAGAAGAGATCAATCTTGTCTCAACCACCCTGGCGGGCGATCTCACCACCGATCCGGGTAACCTTCCACGGAGCTTGGCGCAGTTTCGCCAACGCCTTGACCGGTCCCCTTCGGATTTCTTCGTCGTCGCGGGGCACAACGAGCGTGGTGCCTTGATCATCCCGCCGCCGCCGCAACCGCTGGCGCGGCTGGAGTTGAAATCGATGGCGAAGTCCTGCGCGACGGCCAAGAAAATTTGCATCATGGTGTCGTGCCAGTCCAGCGCGTATGTCCCGCAAGCGTCGGCCGGGGTCGTCGCCTTGCATCGAGACCTCACCTTTCTCGACGCCGGGCAAATCAGCATCGAATTGCGGCGCATCATCGTTCTCGCCAGCGGAAATGGCTATACGGAAAGCGACGTTCTCAAGGCCATACCGATACTGATCCAGGATCTCGAGCGGGATCAGCGGATTGCAATGGGCGTCCGCATCGCCTTCTTGCCGGCTGTTATCGTGGGCGCGGGCGGCGGCGCCGTCATCCTCACAGCTGCGACCGAAGGTGAGAACTGAAGGTAAGCCCCACGAGGGCGCGGCTGCCATCGAGGCAGAACGACCCAGTTGGCTGCCGTGCTGAAGCACCTTGATGTTGGTCGGCGATCGAAAGCGATCGCAGTGTGCGCCCACAGGACGGCCGAGTTGGGAGGCCCTCGCCGGAAGATCGGACTGACGTCGTGTCTGGATAGCACGTTGTTGGGCGGAACGATTGATGTCCGCTTTTGAGCTGCGCATCAACGTTGGCTTCCCACTCTGAAAAGCCTGTGCCGCGAGTCTGTAGTGTACACCAAAAAGCGAACCGAGCCGCTGGCTGTCTGCGTCGGCTTTCGACGTAGACAGCCAATGACGGGTCCCCACCCTTGTCAGCCATCGCGTGTGTCCGGTTCCCGTGTGCCATTGAACAAGGCAGACTGCTGCGTCAGCCCCGGCCGGTCAGACGGTCCCAGTTTCCGTGGGCGAACATCGACCTTCCGGCCTCGTCGAGCGGCGCGCTTTCGAGGAAGCCCCGCGACTCGTGACCCGGACGGTATTGGTAAGGGAAATCCGTCGAGAACAGAATCCGCTCGATCCCGACGATCTCGATGCAGCGCTGTAGGTAGTTGACGCTGAACATTCCGCTCGCGGTGACGTAGAGGTTGTTGCGCATATAGTCGGCGATCGGTCGGTCGAGCTTGGCGGCTCGCTGGAACGCCGCCAAGCGCTCCGCGTAGAAGAGGATCACCTCGCCCCAGTGGCCGAGGATGATCTGGAGACCGGGGTGACGGTCGAAGGTCCCCGCCAGCACGAGGCGCACGAACTGCAGCCCTGCCTCATAGTGCCAGCCAAGCCCATAGGCCGCGAGTGCAAGGTCGATGTCGGCGTTGAAGCCTGAATAATTGGCGTCCCGCACGGCCCTTAGCGGGATCTGCGGGTGGATGAAGATCGGGGTGCCGAGTTCTGCGGCGCATTCGAACAATGGCCGGAAGTCCGGGTGGTCGAGGTGTTTGTCCCGGGTTCGGCCGGAAAGCATGGCGCCCTTGAGGCCGAGGTCCCGGACCGCGCGTTCGAGTTCACGCGGCGCGCGGTCGGGCGCTGGCGTGGGCAGGGCGGCAAAACCCTGAAAGCGATCGGGCCGCTTCGCGACCGTCTCGGCGACGAACTCGTTGGTGCGTCGGGCGAGCGCCACGCTCGCCTCGGCCACGAGGTTGTGGAGGCCGGGGGTCGTGAGCGAGAGGACCTGCACATCGACGCCCGCCTCGTCCATGAGGGCGAGACGCCCGTCGCCGAGATCCTCCAGGCGCGCCCCGATCGCACCGCCGTCGAAGGCCGAGGTCGGATCGTCGGCCGCCGCGGCGGCCCAGGCGTCCCTCACCTCGCGGGTCAAAAAGTGCTCCTCGACGGCGATCAACCTCATCTGCGCGCTCCCACATCCTCGTCAGGCGTCCCTGCCGAGATAACCCGCCCAGGGGCCGTGCGGAATGCGCAACGGGTGCACTCCATCGTTGCGTCCAGCACACTCCTCATTCTAAAGAGGGGCTTGGGGGAGCTTCGCATGTCCGCGCCCGACTTGAGCCTGCTTCCGGCCCTCGATGCGCTGTTGACCGAAGCCAGTGTGGTCCGGGCGGCGCGCAAGATGGGCCTCAGCCCCTCAGCGATGAGCCGCACCCTCGACCGGCTGCGCGCCACGACCGGGGATCCCCTGCTGGTGCGCGCGGGCCGCGGCTTGGTGCTCACGCCACGCGCCGAGGCGTTGCGCGATCGCGTCCGGCGGGTCACGCATGACGCGCTCTCGATTCTGCGGCTCGACGCCGAGGTGCTCGACCCCGGGCTGCTCGAGCGGACGTTCACGATCAGAGCCAACGACGGCTTTGTGGAAGCGGTCGGCGCAAAGCTCGTCGCGGCCGCCCGGGCCGTGGCGCCGGGCGTGCGGCTCCGCTTTGCACCCAAGCCCGACAAGGATGTGCGGGCGCTGCGGGAAGGCGCCGTGGATCTCGAGATCGGCGTGCTTGGCGACAGCGGCCCGGAGATCCGCATCCAAACCGTGTTCCGCGACAGGTTCGTTGGCGTCGCCCGCAAAGGCCATCCGCTGCTCGACGCTGCGATAACGCCGCGACGCTATGCTGCGTGCGAGCACGTCGCCGCCTCGCGGCGGGGTGTGAAGACAGGTCCGGTCGATCGCGCGCTCGCGGCGCTCGAGCTTTCCCGCGAGGTGATCGTCGTGGTCCCGAGCTTCGCGGCGGCTCTTTCCATGGCCACGAACTCCGACCTGGTGGCGCTTCTGCCGCAGTCGTTCGTCGCCGCCCGCATGCGGGCTCCCGGCCGCGAGGACGCGTTCGAGATGTTTGACCTGCCGCTGGCCGTGGATGGGATCACGGTTTCGCAGATGTGGCACCCGCGCCTGGACGCCGACGCGGGCCATCGCTGGCTGCGCGGTCTCGTGCTGGAGGCCACCGCCGCCTGAACCAAAAACCACCGAGCCGTGGCTCGTTCCCGCGCATCCGCCTTTCGGATTGCCCCCAAACCGGACCTGGGCGCGGCAGGCTGATAGAGGTCCGACCCGAGGTTCAGCCCCTCCTGAACTGGAAGGTGGCGCCGTCCCATAGCGCGAAATCCCCGGCGGCGAAGCGCTCGACCTGAAAGCCATGCTGGCCCGCAAGCCGGGTGGCGTCGGCACGGTCGAGGTCCGGATCGTTGCGGTAGGAATAGTTGAGCACCACGAGGGCGCCGCCCGGGCGCAGCACGCGCGCCGACTCGCGGATGTGATCGGCCACGAGGTCGGCGCCGGCGTCGCCGAGATAGGGAAAGACATCGACCGCAAGGATCAGGTCGACGAAGCCTTCGGCCAACAGCGCGAGGTCGCGCCCCTCCGTGTGTTCGATGCGGACGTTGGCGAGGCCGGCGCAGCGGCGGCGCGCCTCGGCCACCATGGCGCTTGAAATGTCGAGTCCCACGATCGAGCGGAGCTGGGGCGCGAGCGCTTCCAAGAAGCGGCCGCTGCCGCAGCCGATCTCCAGTGCATCGGATTCGAGGCCGAGCAGACCCCAGGCGTCGAGTTTTTCCACGATCTCACCTGTGGCTCTGGCCAGCAGGTCCGCGTCGCCAAGCGCATAGAGCGCGGACCCGGCATCCGGAGACAGGCGGCCGACCCGATCGAAAGCCGCGGCCCAATGCGCCACGGCCTGCTCGGTCGCGCCTTTCGGCGCATCATGGTCGGCACTCGCCAGGACATGATGCACGAGGCTCCAAGCCTGCGGGTGATGGCGCCATAGCCGAAGAATGTCGTCCAGCCGCGCCCGAACCTCGGCCTCGGCAGCATGGTCCAGGAGCGCGCCGTTCAGAGCGCTATTGAAGGCCTCGGTCGAGGGCGCCTCCATCAGGGCATGCATCAGCGCGATATTGGCCGGCACGGCGCCGGCCGCACCCTGGTCGAGCGCGGCCCTGACACGGGCGGCCGGACCACCGGGCGGGTTCACGATCGCGGCTCCATCACGCGCCGGCTGTTCCACCGGTCCACCGCGCCCCACTCATATTTGTAAGCCTCCTGCCCGCGCAGGAAATGGAACGTTTTGGCGCCGTCCCGCACCGCCGCCTCGATGGCGTCACCGACGAGAATGGTGCCCGGGCTCTCGAACGAAAAGATCGGGTCGAACCCACCCAGATAAGCGTAGGCATAGTTTCCGCGACGCAGGCCGTAATAGACGCCCGCCACGACTCCGTCGAAGCTCAGCGTGCTCAGGCGCAGCAGGCCCGCCTCCAGCAGGGCGGGCCAGGCAAGCGTGTGGAACTTCCGCACGCTTGCCTCGGCCAAGACGCCTGGTTCGCCGCGGCTGTTCCAGCGTTCGCCATGCAGGCGAAACAAATGGTCGATCATCGCGGGCGCGCTTTGAATCGTGGCAACCTCGATCTCGATGGCTCGACGTTCGGCGCGATTGCGCGCCATCCGGAGCTTGCGCAGCTTTCGCGCCGGAATTGCGACGGAGAGGTCCTCGATCCCGTCAGGCAAGGCGAGGACCGGACAGGCGCTCTGGGCCTCGACCCTGTCGCGCCAGCCCGGCGGGGCGGCGAGCCGAAGCGCCGACGCGTCCGGCGCCAACTCCTCCCAGTGAATGGGATCGGGGCCGCTCGCCTTCAGCAGCATCGTGCCGGCCGCATCGGCGTGATCGGGGTCGACCAGCACATCGAGATAGTCGCTGAGCGACATCCCGAGCGGCAACAGCCGTCGCCCCTGCGGGCCGTCCTCAAGATAGAGAGGCGCCAGCGCGACGAGCCTGTCGCCCGCGAAGGCGGCCACGATCCGCAGCTCGCCGGGGTGAAAACAGGTCCACCAGGGCAGCAGCCAGGCCGGACTCTGGAACGGGGTCGCGGCCGGGGAGCGCCGCCAAAGATCCCACCAGGCGGGAACCAGGGCCTTCAGGCCCTCGTGGTCCCGCACGGCCCGACATTCGAGCGCCATCAGGCCGCGCCCGCAGACACGTCGCGGCGGCCCAACCGCGCGTAGAGCACCAGATAGTCGGCGATCATGCGCGCGTCGGAGAAGCGGTCACGCGCGGTCTGCCGACACAGCGCGGGATCGATCCGCGCGCAAGCCCCGATGGCGGCCGCCATGGCAGCGACATCCTCGACCAGAAACCCGGTGCGCCCCTCCTCCAAGGTGTCGCGCAACGCCCCATTCGGAAACGCCACGACGGCGGTGCCGCAGGCCGCGGCCTCGCGGGCCACCAGCGAGGAGGTTTCGGCCGCCAGCGAGGGGATCAGCAGACAGCGCGCCGCGGTCAGCAGCCGGCGTTTGCGGGCGAAGCCGACGGGGCCAATGAAGCGGCGCGCGGCATCGAGGCGGGGCCGGACTTCTTGTTCGAAATAGCGCTTATGCGCCTCATAGGGGTAGAGTTCGCCCACGATCAGCAGCGGCACGCCGGCTCGTTGGGCGGCCTCGATGGCCAGATGCACGCCTTTTTCGGGGCAGATGCGGCCGAGGAACAGGGCGAAATTCCGCTTGGCGTGTTTTGCCGAAAGCGCCTCCACAGGCACGCCGTTGGCGATGGGGTCGACCAGCGCGGGGGTCGGCGGACAAGCGGCGTGCTGGCTGGCCGACACGCAATTCAGCCAGGTGTCGGGGCGCGTCGGACGCAGGGCCTCGGCCGAATACCAGGCCGGCGGCAGATGCAGGGTGGCGAGCACCGGCAAGCCCGCTTCCGGCAGGTAGGCGGGGAAATCAATCCCGTGCAAATGGACGAGGTCGATCGGCCAGCGTCGCCGGGCGGCCGCGATGGCGGTGGCCGTGGCGGCGGCGGCCCGGGCCTTGGCGGCTTCATCCAAGGGGCCGATTTCGGCCGGGACGGCCTGCAGCATTCCCGCGACCCGCGAGCCCTCGGGCGCCACCACGATCGAGCGATGGCCGGCTTCCACCAGCGCGCGGTCCAGCCGCGCCAGGATCTGCTCGGACCCGCCCGTCGAATCGGGCGACACGCGGGCGAGCGGATAGGCGACGCTCAGGACCGTCAGCGTCATGCCGCCGGCGCCTCGCCAAGCTCCGCCTGCGCGGCCACCACCTGGTCCAGCCACCCCTCGCCCGTGAGACCCCAACCGTAGCGTTCGTAGAGCACCAGGCCGTCATTCGGCAGCGCGCCAAAATCGTAGGGGCGCGCACGGCGAAACAGCTCCACCCCGATCGGAAAGCCGGACAGCACCTCGGCCTGGCTGGCATGGGCCTCGTACATGCGCCGTTTCAACCGGCGCTCCTCTTCGGACAGCACCAGGGTGATCTCTTGGCCCACGCCCCGCGCCGGGGCGAAATCCTGGCGTAGCCAGTCGTCGGGCGAGGCTCGGTAGAATGGCATTTCCACAACTTGCGGTGCCTCGTCGCCGAGCAGCCGCCCCGCCGCATGCACCGCAAAAGCCGTGGCGTCGTGATCGGGATGGCCGCCCTCATAGGCGTGGGTGAGCACGACGCTGGCCCCGCGCAGCAGCGGCACCAGGCGATATGTGATGGCGACGAGGTCTTGCGATGCGGCCTGGTCGAAAATGCCGAGACCGAGAAGCTGGTCGGGGCCGATCCCGGCCAGCGCCATGGCGGCCTCCAGTTCCGACCGGCGAGCCGCCGCATAGGCGTCGGGCGACGCGAAACCGAGCCGGGCCGCGTCGGCGCGCCGGCGCGGCGCGCCGTCGGTGACGTGGATCACGAGGGCGTCGCGGTGGCGCGACAACAGGATGCCGCAGCCCAGCACCTCGTCGTCCGGATGCGCCAGCACGACCACGATCCGGCCCTCGAACTCGGAGCGCTCGTGAACCAGCTTATCGAGGGAGAATGTCAAAGCAACCGGGCCGGCATGATGGAAACGCAGAGACCATGGGGTGCGCGGTTGGTCAATCGCAGGGCGCTCTCGTCGCCATTGAAATCACGTCGGAAGGCCGTGCCCGTCATAGCCTAGGATGTCGTTCGGATCCTCGCGGTGACCTTTCGGCAGCGCGGCATAACGACGGCCGATCTCCATCAACCCGGCCGCTACATTCTCCCGGTCGCGACGGCGGCGCTCCCCGGTCGAGACGCTCGCGAAGGGCAGTTGTTACCGCCGCGGTAAGGCTCTCACCCGTGCGGCGGCTCAGTTCGGAGGCGAGCCGATGGGCTTCGTCGTTTTAGATGTTGAGGTGCATGGGAAGACGCAAGCGGCAGAACCGCTATGATAATCTGCCACGCGGGACATGACTTGCCAAATTGCCCAAACCCACCTCGTAGGAGATCGCATGGAGGGTTTTGAATCGGTTGCAGCGGCCGCGATCGCTTTCGTGGGCACGCACTTTCTGTTGTCACATCCTTTGCGACGGCCCATCGTCCGAGCGTTAGGCGAGGGCGCTTTCCTCGGCCTCTACTCAGCGGTCGCGGCCGTGACGCTCGGCTGGCTGGTTATCGCCTATCGAGCCGCGCCCGCGACTGTACCACTGTGGACGGTCGGGGACGCATTGTGGGGTGCCGTCACGGTGGTGATGCTGGTGGCGTCGATCCTGCTTATGGGGTCGCTCGTCCGCAACCCGGCGCTCCCCAGTCCCGGCTCGGCGAACCAGGTTCCCGCCGAGGCCCGTGGTGTCTATGCCATCACTCGGCACCCGATGATGTGGGCTGTCGCGCTTTGGGCCGTGTGTCATATCGCGGTCTATCCGATCGCCGCCAACATCGTGATCGCGGTCGCGGTCATGGTCCTGGGGCTGGTCGGCGCGGCCTTGCAGGATCGCAAGAAAGAGGCTCTCCAGCCCGACACCTGGCGCGGCTGGGAGGCGAAGACGAGCTATTGGCCATTCGCGGCGATCACCCGGGGCCGGGCCCGTTTCCGCGGGTTCGCGTGGCATGATGTGCTTGGCGGCACGATCATTTGGCTCGCGGCGACATGGGCGCATCTCCCGCTCTCCGGCTGGGCGGCCGGCATCTGGCGATGGCTATGATTGCGGGATGCCCCACCCGACTTGACCCGGCCCGACCGGTTGCGCCACATCCTCCCCCATGCACATCACGCTCGCCACCCTCGCCGACACCGACGCCCTTGCTAGTCTCGTCAACGGCGCCTATCGCGGCAAGGAGGCAGAGGCTGGCTGGACCCATGAGACGGCCTATCTGGAGGGGCAACGCACCGACCCCGCTACCCTGCGCGACGCAATCGGCCAGGGCCACGCCACGATCCTGCTCATGCGCGACGAGCCCGGCGGCGCGCTCGCGGGCTGCGTATCGGTCGAGCCCGCGGAGGGCTCGACCTGGTATCTCAGCATGTTGACCATCGACCCGCGCCGGCAGGCGGACGGGCTCGGGCGCCGTCTTCTCGCCGAGGGCGAAGCCTTCGCCCAAGCCCGCGGCGCCACACGCATCAAGATGACGGTGATCCAGATCCGCGACAGCTTGATCGCCTGGTACGAGCGGCGCGGCTACCTCCGCACCGGCGGCACCGAACCCTTCCCCTACGACGACCAGCGGTTCGGCATTCCGCTCCGCCCCGACCTGCATTTCATCGTGCTGGAGAAAGCACTCGCGCCTCGATCGGCCTGACGGCGCCGGTGCCGACATAGCGCCGCACCATGGTGGCGCAGAATTCGGCGAACAGTTCTGGATCGCGCGGCGGACTGGTGTGGTGCGGCTCGATGCCGAGGTGCTCGGGCGTGAAGCAGAACGTGACCGTGGTGTCGAAGTCCCGCAGTTTCGTCACGAGCCGGTCGAACCAGCGCTCGGCATCGGGTCGGAACCAGTCGGCCCAGGAAAGGCCCGTGCGCAGATAGGTGACCCCCAGCCGCTTCATCCAAGCCACGGCCTCGTCGAGCCGGGGATCCTCGTAGTGGAACCACTGGCAGAGGCCGAGCGCGGGCGTGAACTCGGCGAAATGTTCGGCCGCAATTTTTGGGGTGCCGTCCTGGCGCAGGATGCCCATGTGGAAATGCCGGTAGTAAGAGGAGCCCTCGGCCTCCTTGTGGCGGGTCGTGGCTTCCCACTCGCGCGGCAGATCGTAGAGGCTGTACCAATGGATGCGGGGCGCCTTGCCGATCAACAGGTCGGCGGTGCGGCGCAGTCCCCAATCCTGCACCTCCTCGGCCCCGAACGTCGAGATGCCGACCTCGCTGACCCAGACCGGCTTGTCGGTCACGGCGCGGATTTCGTCGAGCTTGGCGGGCCAATCGCTGAGTGGCCACAGATTCCAATCGAGCGGAAAGCCGTGCACCGCCACGGCCTCGACATTGTCGATCACGCCTCTGCCGGCGAGGTTTTGCACGAAGGTGGGATCGATCGGCGACATGCCGCCGAGCACGCGCGGCAGAAAAGAGTTCTCGGCCCGGATCGCCTGACAGGCCAGATTGGTCATCTGGGCGAACCGGCTCCAGTCCGGATCGAGCGCCGGGTCCCAATGGGACTTGTTGTTCGGCTCGTTCCAGATCATCGCGGCTTCGATCATTTCGGGCTTTCAATCCTGCAGAAGTTCATCGGACGAGATCGATGCCAACGTCGGCATCGAGCAGATGTCACGACTGCTTCGACGATTCGTCACTCGTGTTTCACCTCAAACCCCTTGGCGCCGCACCGGATAGGCGGCTTCCGCCAAAGCACCGCGTTCGCCTTTGCGGCACAAGAACACCTCGGGGTCGGGGTTTTCCAGGATGGTGAACCCGGCCGAGCGTAGCATGGCGGCCGAGCAGGCTCTGTTCGGGGCCCACCAATTGGTGGGATCGCCCGCATAATGATGCTCGATGAAATGCATCTTCGGATAGCCCGGCTTGTCGAACTGGTCGACCTGCCAGAAGTCATAATCCTCGGCGACCGGCTCCTCGGTCTCCGAGCCGCGCTGCAAGGATTGGAACAGCACGAGGTCTTTGGCCACCGTCTCGTAAATGAGGTCGAGCGCCAGCAAGGGGTGGCGCAGGTGGTAGAGCACGCCCATGAAAATCACGACGTCGAAACTCTCGCCGAGTGCTCCCAGATCATAGACCGAGAGCTGGCGGAATTCGATGTCGAGTCCGCTGACCTCCGCGGCGAAGCGGGCCTGGGCGAGGTAATCATCGTCGGAGTCGATGCCGAGCACGCGGGCGGCGCCACGCTTCTTCATCTCCAAGGCGTAGAAGCCACCGTTACAGCCGATATCGAGCACGCTCTTGCCCGTCAGGTCCTCGGGGATCACCTGGGCGAAGCCGCGGAATTTGATGCCGGGATAATCGCCCAGAAAATGGTCCGGCGCGGTCCACACCCCCCCGAGGTTCATATTGTGGAACCAGGGGCCGAGCGCCCTCGCGCGTTCGGCGATCTCGTCTGCGGTCATCGTGCTCGTCATGATGGTTGGCCCACGGTGCCGCGCCGGTTCGGCGGCTGATCGGCGGAGCTCAGCAGGGCAAGAGCGGCGCGATATCCGTTCAGGGTTCCCACATCGACATAGGAGGTGCCAGCCTTCACGCCGACCGCGCCGCCTCCCGCCGCCAGATAAGCATTGACCAGCGTGCCCAGATATTCGTCGGCCCGGTCGCGCGCAAGCCACAGGGCGCGGAGTTCATGAAAGATCCGGCCCGGCATTTTGAAGGCGCCCCACACCCAATGGGTCGCTGGCTGCGGCTGCTTGACCTGGATCTCCCGGACGGCCCCATCCGGATCGCACACGACCGCGTCGAAAAATTCCGGACGGTCGACGGGAAACAGCAGGAAGGAGAGCGTACCCGACGGTAGGGCCGCAAAGCCATCCTCGGGAAACCACACCGTGTCGGGCAGGCCCACGATGACGGCTTCGTCCGGGCCGATCAGGGGGGCGGCGCGAAAGACGGCGTCGCAGAGGCCGCTCGGCTGCGGCTGCACCACATAGGCCACGCTGGCTTCGGCGAAGCCGGCCCCGAAATAGGCCAGGATGTCGGATTTTCCCGGCGAGATGACGAAACAGATCTTGTCGGCGCCCCCCGCGACCATCCGATCCAGCAGATATTCGCTCACCGCGCACGGCCGTTCGATGCCGCCGTCGAGCCGGCTCCCCACGGGCAGGAGTTCCTTGGAGAAAGCCAGAGGCTGAATGCGGCTGCCACGGCCCGCGGCCGGAACGATGCCCCACATGGGTTATGCCTCCTGGGCCAGAGCGAGCGAGCGCCGTGTCGTCTCGATTGCGGCTTCGAAGTCGCGCACCCGATGGGCCGACGTGTGTTCCGCGAAGAACCGGTCCTGCCCGGCTTTGGCGATGCGCGCAAGCGCCGCGTCGGACCGGTCGAAAGCCGCCAGGGCGTCGTCGGCGCTGCCCGCCACCAGCAATTCGCGACCGGGTTCGAAAAAGGCCTCGAGCCCCTCCCAGCGGTCCGTGAGGATCGCGGCTCCGCAAGCCGCGGCTTCGAACAGACGGCCTGAAGGGCACCAGCCCATGACCGCCATGGCCCGACGGGTCACGTTTAGAGTGAGACGCCCCGAAGCGAAGAAGGCGGGATGATCGGGCGGCGGCAGGTGGCGAACGAAGAAGATGTTTTTCTCCCACGGGAACTCAGCCGGATATTGCGCCCCGCCGATGAGAAACCGCGCGTCGGGCCGGCGTCGGGCCGGTTCTATGAAAAGGGTTTCGAGCGCGGCCTGTCGATCCGCCGCATAGGTGCCCAGATAGCTGAAATCGGCAGCAAATCGCGTGTCGCGCGGAACCGGCCGGTGCGTTTCGGGGTCGGCGTGACCGTAGAGCGGCGCCACCCGGCGGGCGCCGAGACGGCTGCGCAACGCTTCCAACGCGTCCCCGCCCGTATAGCTCAGGACGAGGTCGTAATCTGCAAAACCGCGCGGACCGACATAGTCGGGCTTGCTGTCCGTACCGAGGCGCGACAGCGTCACGGGCGTGTCGAGATCGTAGAAGACCTTGGTGGCACGCGGCGCTTCGAACACGAGGTCGGCTGCCACGAGGGCATCCGGGCAATAGGAGGTGACGATGACGACATCGGCATCGCGCAAGTGCCGGCGCGCCTCAGCGACCGCGGCGGCCCAATCTGGATAGAGCACGAGTTCGCCGTTCGGCAGCTCGACGAGATCCCGATTGGCGGCGTAATAGGGGACGTCGCGTTCGAAGAAGACCGTCCGGTGGCCGGCGCGCGCTAACGCCTTGACGAGGCCTCGCCACAAGGTCGCGTGACCGTTGCCCCAGGACGACGAAATCGTCAGGCCGAAGATGACGATCTTCACGGTTTGACTGTCTCGTTCATACGGACGATCTGGCCGGCACCGGGTTCCCACATCTCGATGGTCGTGATGGAAGCCGGATCGATCAAGAGCCGGTGATGCAGCTTGAGCGGCATGTCGATGAGGCCCGCGATTGCCGCCTTGATCACGTCGGCATGGGTCACCAGGACAACAGGCCCGGACTGATCGGTCAAAAGATCGAGCAGGCGGGACACGCGCATCGAGACGGCCCTCATGGTCTCGCCGCCAGGAATGGCGGTCTGGTGACGTTCGTCGTTCCAGGCGTGCCAGCGCGGGTCCTGGGCGAGGCTGTCGAAACTCGACCCCGTCCACTCGCCGCAATCAATTTCGAGGAGGTCGTCCACGGGCTCGACCACGCAATCGTGAGCCCCAGCCAGGATCGCGGCGGTCTCCAGGCAGCGCTGGATCGGGCTCGACAGCAGGCGCACGATCGGCTCGCGGGCAAACCGGTGCCGCAATCCTTCGGCCTGACGCACACCCTCGGGGCTGAGCGGCACTCCCGGCGCGCGGCCCACGAGCGCTTTGCCCACGAGGTCGTGAACGGCGTGCCGGACCAGGAACAGGATCGTCACGGCAGACCTCCCGGTTCAGTCGAGACCCGCGATGAAGCTTTCGGTCCGCCGGCGCGCCTCCTCGTCCGTGAATTGCTGCGGCGGCGATTTCATGAAGTAGCTCGAGGGGCCGATCAGAGCTCCACCGATGCCGCGGTCGAGCGCCAGACGGGCGCAACGCACGGCATCGATCACGATACCGGCGGAGTTGGGCGAATCCCAGACTTCGAGCTTGACCTCGAGATTGAGCGGCACGCCGCCGAAAGCGGTGCCTTCCATGCGGATATGGGCCCACTTGCGGTCGGTGAGCCAGGGCACGTAATCGCTCGGCCCCACATGGACGTTGCCGGGTTCCAGCGGCAGATCGAATTGGCTCGTGACCGACTGGGTCTTGGAAATCTTCTTCGATTCAAGACGATCCCGCTCCAGCATGTTCTGAAAATCGGCATTGCCGCCGAAATTGAGCTGATAGGTCCGATCGAGCCGAACGCCCCGATCCTTGAACAGATTGACGAGCGTCCGGTGCAGGATCGTGGCCCCCACCTGGCTCTTGATGTCGTCCCCGATGATGGGGAGATTGCGTTCAGCGAAGCGCTTCTCCCAGGAGGGATTGGAGGCGATGAAGACCGGCATGCAGTTGACGAAGGCGCAGCCCGCCTCCAGCGCCTGCTCGGCATAGTATTCGGCGGCCCGCTGCGAGCCGACAGGAAGGTAGGACACCAGCACATCGGCGCCCGAGTCCCGGAGCGCGCGGGCCACATTGACGGGCGGCTCCTCCGACTCGGTCACCACCTCGCGCACGTAGCGGCCCAGCCCATCGAGGGTCGGGCCACGCTGGACCGTGATGCCGTTCGGGGGCACGGCCGCGAACTGCTGGGTGTTGTTGGGTTCCGACCGCAAGGCCTCGGAGAGTTCACGCCCGACCTTGCCGGTGCAGACGTCGAAAGCCGCCGCGATCTCGATATCGCCGACCTCGTAAGGACCGACGCTGGCGTGCATCAATCCTGGCACCGGTTCGTTGGTGGGCGATCCGCGGTAGTAGTTCAAGCCCTGAACAAAGGAGGAGGCACAATTGCCAACCCCAATGATTCCGCAACGAAGCTTACGCTGTCCCAAATGCACGATCCAATTCGGCCCCTCAAAGGTACTTAGGGCATCGGCTGGGCTTTGCAATGGTTGCGTGACAATGCCCAAGGGCTCGTAGAGGGACGTCCAAGGGCTCGTAGGGGACGAGGCTTCGAGAGTCGTGGCCAATGCGCCGTTGCAGGAATGCAACACCGAAGTGCGCACGCCGACGGAATTGACCAATTCTCTTGCTTTTGCGGCGACGCACCATATGGTGGGCATGCGACATCGATCGTCGCATGCCCACCTTGGGCGTTTCCTCCCTAGACTTGGACCGCTTGATGCGGTCCTTTTTTTGTCGACGCCGTACTTTGGCCAAAGTTGGTTAAAAGGGCAAGTCGGCGAGGAACAAAATTAAGGCCTCACGATCGAAAAAATTGCATTCTGCTTGCTTCGCGGGCTGTTTCGCGCGCGCCGGGAAACCACGGTCAGCCGGACTTTGGCCCGCAACCCTGCGCCGCGCCGATGATCGTTTACGGGGATCAAGGCCGGCACACTAAACCGCAGGACGTGCTCGCCAGCCTTTCGTCCGCCCTTCGCCGGGGCTCGCTTGGAGGTATCGAGGCGCACGGCTGGCTCGTGGCGGCTTTGATCGAGGCAGGCCAGTTGGCGCAAGCGCTCCTGGACGAGGATTTCAGCCACGCCGGCCGCGACCGCCAAAACCCTGCCCAGGACGCCATGGGTTTGACGGTTCGATTGGCTGGTATCGTGGGTCGATCATGGTCGAGCGGCTTCGAGCCCGCGACGGAGATGGAACCCGACGAGCGCTTCGGATTGTCGGCCGCGCTCGTCGAAGATCGCGTTCTGACCCTGCGTGAGCCCGAAGGCTACACCCACTATACGCTCTATCCCGAGGCTTATTGGACGGCTGGCGCGGCCTGGCCCGGGGGATCGCAGGCACGCGTGATCGGCATCCGCAGCATCGGCACGTCGCTCGCCGCCATGGTGGCCGCGAGGGCGGGAGCGCCGGTTCCGTTCACGGTTCGCCCGGTCGGCCCTCCGTTCGAGCGCAGGCTCGATCTCGACCCCGGTTTGGCGGCACGGCTGGCCGACCCCGCGGCAACGGCATTTGCGATCGTGGACGAAGGTCCCGGCTTGTCGGGCAGTTCCTTCGGGGCGGTCGCCGACGCCTTGGAGCGCAGCAAAGTCGACCGCTCGCGGATCGTCTTCTTCCCCAGCCACCGCAACGAGCCCGGTTCGCAGGCGAGCGCGCGGCACCGGAGCCGCTGGACCTCGGCCAAACGGCTGGTCGTGACCTTTGACGATCTCGTGTTCGATCCGCGACTCCCGAGCCATCGCTTGGAGGCCTGGGTCGAGGACCTGACCGGCAAGCCGCTCGCACCCTCGCGCGATATCTCGGGCGGAGGGTGGCGCACCCTGCAGAGTACCGACCAGACGCAATGGCCACCCGCCGATCCCGCTGGCGAACGCCGCAAGTTCATCCTCGATTGCGAGCGCGGCTGCTTCCTGCTGAAATTCTCCGGGGTCGGGCGCAGCGGTTTGGACCGCCACGCGCTGCAAAGCCGGCTTGCGGCCGCTGGCTTCACCACGGCTCCCTCGGACTGGCGGCATGGCTTCACGATCGAGCCCTGGCGGTCCGATCTGCGTCCGCTTTCGATGTCGTGCGTGGATCGATCCGCGCTCGTGGGTCAGCTTGCCGCCTATCTGGCATTCCGGGCGAAAAACCTTCCCGCCGAGGGCCGCAGCGGCGCCTCGCTGGAGGCCCTGTTCGAAATGCTGACCGTCAATGCCGCAGAGGCGCTCGGCCCTTCGGCGGTTGCTGAGATCGAACCATGGCGGCAAACTCTTCCGGCCCTGGCGCGAATGGTCCATCCCGTCCTGACCGACAATCGGCTGCAGGCCTGGGAATGGCTGGCCTCGGCCGACGGGCGGATTCTCAAGACGGACGCGGTGGACCATCACGCCGGACACGACCTCATCGGCTGCCAGGACATCGCCTGGGATCTGGCCGGCGCGCGGATCGAGTTCGGGTTGGCGGCGGACGAGGTCACGCGCCTCCACGACGCCGTTGCTCAAGCCGCCGGCCGACAACCCGCCCCCGCTCTGGTGCGCTTCTTCGAACTCGCCTATGCGGCGTTTCAGGTTGGGGTTTGCGATCTGGCGGCGGGTCGGAGCGGCACGGCCGATCGGGTTCGATGGATGCGGCAGGTCGAGCGTTATCGCGACGCGCTGTGCAACGGCCTGGCGCAGGGCGGCCCATAATCGCGGTCCGCCAGGGGGAGACTGCACAATCGTCAAGCAGCCGTTGGCGAAAATTGCCGCTCGATCGGCTCTGGCGCGATTAGTGCTCAGTCGGCAAGATCAGGCCGGCTCTCGACGTCCCGCATCTTCCTCGCGGCTGGCCCCATGGTGGAAAGACATGAAGATACGCTGCGGTTTCGATATCTCCTTCACATGTGACTTCCCCACACCGATCCTGCTTCTCTTGAGCGTCCACCCCTCCCGTGAGCACGATCTTCTTACACCTCAGCAGATCCGTTTCGAGCCGGATCTGCCGTCGCGGACCTATACGGATCTGTTCGGCAACAGGGTCACCCGAATCCTGGCGCCTCCCGGCGAGACGCGCTTTTCCGCGGACTTCTTGATCCGCGACAGCGGGCTTCCCGACGATCATGCGCCGGACGCGCGCGAGATTCCTGTGGAAGAACTGCCCGACGATACGCTCGTGTTTCTTCTGGCCAGCCGCTATTGCGACACCGAGGCTCTGAGCGATCTCGCCTGGGCTCTGTTCGGCAGCACCCCGCGCGGTTGGGCGCGGGTGCAAGCCATCGTGGACTATGCCCATAAGCGGATCACCTTCGGCTATCATCATGCCCGCCCGACCCGGACCGCCAGTGAAGGGCACCAGGAACAGGTCGGGGTGTGCCGCGACTTCGCCCATCTTGCGGTCACGCTTTGCCGCTGCATGAACATCCCGGCGCGCTACTGCACCGGCTATCTCGGCGACATCGGCATCCCGCCCGTCGACGCCCCGATGGATTTCAGCGCCTGGTTCGAGGTCTATCTGGATGGCCGTTGGTACACCTTCGATGCGCGGCACAATCAGCCGCGCATCGGCCGTGTCGTCATGGCGCGCGGCCGGGATGCGACCGACGTGGCGATCTCGACGGCGTTCGGCTCGGCCCGGCTCGGACGTTTCGACGTGTTGACCGACGAGGTTTTGGACGCTGCGGGCGAGACCGCGACGCAGGCCTCGATGGCGCCTTTCATCAGCAGCGCTTCGGAGGGCGAGGCGCGCAGCCCGCAGCTCGGTCGATGAGGCCAGGACGCGTGCTCGGCGACGCGTTTCGTGTCACCATGACGGGAGGCTGCCCTTCGAGCAGGGAGTTCGACATTCAAAGCGTCGGCAGGGTCCCGCACCGGGGCCATGCCGGACGCGAAACCATCGAGACCCAATGACCGTCCTTTCGGTAAAGCACGTCACCACCTACGACTATGCCAAGCCCGTGCGCTTCGGCGAGCACAGGATCTTGTTCCGCCCGCGCGACAGCTACGACCAGCGGCTTCTCAAGTCGGAGCTTATGATCGACCCGCAACCGCGCCGCCTGCGCTGGCTGCACGATGTGTTCGGCAATTGCGTCGCGATCGCGAGTTTCTCGCATTCCGCGGAACGCCTGCGCTTCGAATCGCGGATCGTGCTCGACCATACGCCCTCCAACACGCCGGATTTCTCGATCCAAGACTATGCCCGAACCTATCCGTTCACCTACGGGCCGGAGGAAATGCCCGATCTCGTCAGGCTAATCGAGCGCCAATATCTCGATCCAACCCATGCGCTCGACAAATGGGTGCGGCGCTTCCTTCTGCAGGGCCGCGAGACCGACACCACCAAATTGCTGATGACCCTGACCTACGCCATCAAGGAGAGTTTCACCTATGCGCGGCGGCATGAGCAGGGCACCCAGGACCCGCTCACCACTCTGGCTGCCGGCAAGGGATCCTGTCGTGATTTCGCGGTGCTGATGATCGAAGCGGTGCGGGCCTTGGGTTTTGCGGCCCGCTTCGTTTCGGGTTACCTGCACGTGCCGGCCAACAGCCAGGCGGACTACGTGGGTGGTGGCAGCACGCATGCCTGGTGCCAGGTCTATCTGCCCGGGGCGGGCTGGGTGGAGTTCGATCCCACCAACGGTATCGTGGGCAACCGCGATCTCATCCGGGTCGCGGTAGCGCGCGACCCGCGACAGGCCACACCGCTGGCCGGCACCTATTTCGGCGATCCTGACGATTTTCTGGGCATGAACGTCGACGTGGACGTCCGCGAAGGCGACGCGGCTTCGGCGCAGCAACCTGCCCGTGAGCCCTCACCTTTGCTGGTGGCCGACGCTCTGAGCTGAGTTGTCCAGGAGCCAGGCCGGACTTACCTGCTTGGAACCGGCGACGAGGCCGCCCGCCATGGTGAGCGGCCTGGGCGGCCTCGGTTCACCATCCTAGAGCGATATCGGATCAGTGGAATCGCATCGCGATTGCATCCCGATGGAATTGCTCGGGATGCAAATTTGGAGCGAATTCGCCAGAGGCGAAAGCGCTCTCGTGCCGAGCACACCGCAAGGCGGCGTTTCCAGCCCGGAGCGCCGGTTGGAGATCGACATCTTATGAGCGTCGCCTTTACCCGGGAAGAGGACGTCGAGGCGGCCGCGGCCCACCTGCCCGATCGTCCGATTTCGCCCCACACCAATCTGGTGACCCAAGAGGGGCTCGCGTCCCTGGACGAGGCTCTCGCGGCCGCCCGCGCGGCCCATCGGGCGGCGCAATCCGCAGGCGCGGTGCAGGCCGACCGCAGTGCCATGGCGCAGGCGACCCGCGATCTGCGCTATTATTCATCGCGGCGCGCCAGCGCCCAACTGGTCGAACCGCTGCCGAGGTCGGGTGTCGTGCAATTCGGCGGCAGCGTCACCTTCGATCGCGAGGACGGCCGCCGGCAGACATTTCGCATCGTCGGGGAGGACGAGGCGGACGCGGCCAAGGGGTCCGTATCCCATGTCTCGCCTCTCGCCAGGGTCCTGCTGGGCAAATCCGTCGGTGACACCGCGATGCTGGGCGGCGGCGAAGTGGAGGTCATCGCGGTTGGCTGACGACGACGCCTTGGCCGACACCGTGCTGTTCGTGCCGCGTCCGCACCAGAGGGAGGCGCGAGACGCCATCTTGGCGGCCCGCCAAGCCGGGCGGCCCGGCTTCCTGCTCGGCGATCTTACCGGTCTCGGCAAGACCCTCTCGGTCTGGGCTGCGCTCGCCGCCATGCCCGAGCGCGACATCCTGATCGTCTGCCCGAAAGGCGGCATGCCGCAATGGCGCCGCACCATGGAGCACAGCGGCCTTGCGGCCAAACGCGTCACCCTCATCAACTACGAGCGCACCAAATCGCTGCTGGCGGCCCCGCCGGTCAGCACCCGGCGATCGGTGCGGGCCAAGAACAACGAGCTCGCGCGTCTCGGACGGCCGAGGCGGACATGGCCGATCGTGGTGTTCGACGAGAGCCATCGGCTGCGCAACCCCTATGCGCAGCAAAGCCTGACCTGCCGCCGATTGGCGGATGCCGCGGCGTTCGCGATCTACATGAGCGCGACCGCGGGCCAATCGCCGCACGAACTCTCCTACCTGGGGCGCCTGTTTGGCGAAGCGGCTGACTGCCCGACCGAAACCTTGGCGGACTTCCGCCTCCTCATGAAGGGGCTGGGGATCGGCCGGGCCAAGGGACGCTGGAAGAATTGGAGCTGGGAGCCGAACGAGCGCGATCGCCGGCTCATGGCCGATCTCCTCTACAAGGGCCCACGCGCCATCGGAATGCGCCGCCGGCCGAGCGATATCGCGGGCTGGCCCGAGGTGCAGCGGGAGCTGGCCGCCACGACGCTGGCGCCCAGTGAACGCCGCCTCTACGAGGCGACCTGGCGCGAGTTCCGCAGGGAATTCGGACTCTTGGGCGGAAGCACCCGGCGGCCCGCCGGGTGGGCGGCCGACCTGCGGTTCCGACAAAAGGCCAGCCTGCTCCGCGTCGCCGGAACCGCCGATTTCGCCGAGGATCTGCTGGTTTCGGGCCAGCAGGTCGCGATCTCGGTGGCCTACCTCGAAACCGGCGCGATGCTGGCCGACAAGCTGCGAGGCCGCGGCTGGACGGTCGGGGAGATCAACGGCACCGCGGGCCTGGACGCCAATGAAGCGGCCCGGTTGGCGTTCCAGACGGGAGTGTCGGACGCCATCGTGTTCACGGTCACGGAATCCATCTCGCTCCACAGCAACGAAATGCCGGGCGGCGGCAAGCCGCGATCGCTGATCGTCCACGACATGCGCCACAGCGCCATCCAGCTCCAGCAGGTCGAGGGGCGATGCCACAGAGATGGCGAACGCGCCATCATCTATTACGCCTATGCGGAGGAGACCGTGGAGGAGCGCATCGCCGCCACGGTGGTGAGCCGGATGGCCGCCATGGACGGCATGGCGGGCGACGACACGACCACGACCGCCGCCATCGCGCGCGTCATCGAGGAGGCCCTGGGGCCGCGGAGCGCTTCCCTCTACGCCGGACGTGTGCCAGCGGAGATTTCGGCCGACGCCAGCAGATAGGGATGCAGGGCCGCCACCACCTGGGCGCCCTCGCCGACCGCGGCCGCGACCCGTTTGGTCGAGCCGGCTCGAACATCGCCGATCGCGAAAACGCCGTCGCGGCTGGTCTGTAGCGCTAGCTTGCCGGCTGCAAGATCGGCCCCCGTGCGGACAAAACCCTTGGCATCGAGATCGATGCCGCTCCCGGCCAGCCATTCCGTGTTGGGGTCCGCTCCGATGAACAGGAACAGGTGCCGGATCGCCCGTCGCGTCGGCGTGCCCCCGGACCGTGGCCGCCAGGTCACGGCATCGAGCACGCCATCGTGACCTTCGAGGCCCACCACCTCGCTGCCCGTCACGACCTCGACATTGGCCAGCGACGCGATCCGGTCGACGAGGTATCGCGACATGCTGGATTTCAGGTCGGCGCCGCGCACGATCAGGAAAACCTTGGCGGCCTGACTCGCCAGATACACCACGGCTTGTCCCGCCGAATTGCCGGCCCCCACCAGCGCCACCTCCTGGCCGGCGCAAACTTTCAGTTCGAGGGGCGAAGCCCAGTAATGGACGCTGGATCGCTCGAACTCGTCGAGGTTGGCAACCTCCAGGCGCCGATATTTGGCGCCGCTGGCGATCACCACGGATCGGGCGGCGGCATGCTCGTCCGAGCCAAGCGCGAGGCGGAAGCGGCCATGCCCGGCCTCGACCGCGTCGGCCAGCGACACGACCTCGTCGGGGATCGCGAAATCGACGCCGAATTTCTGCGCCTGGTTATAGGCCCTGGCCATCAGCGCAATGCCGCGAATGCCGGTGGGGAAGCCAAGGTAATTCTCGATCCGCGCCGACGCGCCCGCCTGTCCGCCAAAGGCACGGGTGTCGAGCACCAGCACCGAGAGGCCTTCAGACGCCGCATAGACCGCCGTGGCGAGGCCCGCCGGCCCCGCCCCCACCACCGCGACATCGTAGACGCGATCGGCATCGACATCGCCGACGAGCCCGATGCAGCGCGCGAGGGAGCGTTCGGTCGGATTGCGCAGCAGGCTGCCGCTCGGGCAGAGCACGATGGGCAGTTCGCCCTCGGAGACATGAAACCGCTCCAGGATGGCGCGGGCGTCGGGGTCCGTCTCGGGGTCCAGCGAAAGATGCGGATGGCCGTTGCGGGCGAGAAAGCCGCTCAGGCGAAGCACGTCGCCATGATCGGCGGCTCCCACGATGATCGGGCCACCAGCCCCGATCTCCAGAAGCGCCACGCGGCGCAGGATCAAGGCCCGCATGATCCGTTCGCCGAGCTCGGCCTCGGCCACGAAGACGGCCCGGAGTTTTTCGGGTGGGATCAGCAGGGCCTCGACGGGGTTCGTGGCGCGCGCATCCACGAGGGCCGGTCGGCTCGCCAGCAGCGCGAGTTCGGCCACGAAGGCGCCCGGACCATGTTCGACCACGGTTTGCCGGTCACCGTGCTGGTCGATTCGCGTGATGGCCACATCGCCGACCAGCAGCACGAACATGCCGGCCGCCACCTTGCCGGCCTCGAACAGCATCTCGCCTGCCGCGAAGGAGCGTGGCTGCGCGAACCTGCGAAGGCGGTCGATCTCGTGCGGCTCGAGATGCGGAAACAGCTGGTCGCGCCGGTTTTCCAGACTGGAGGCCATGGGTTCCCCTCGTTCGCCGATCGGACCGCCCTGCTAATGCCGGAAGAAGAACATCTGCACCAGCGTGAGCATGATCTCGGCCACGATCAAGAGCACCACCGTGGTCTCGAGCCGGGTGGCCCGGTCGGCCTCGATGATGTCGGTCAGGGCACGCGCCGTCTCGACGATCACGTCGAGCTTGCGTTTGAGGGTGTGGGTCCGCTCCATCAGCTCGTATTCGTCCTCGACCCGCGCGTAAAGCCGTTCGAGGTCGGGCCGGTCCCACAGGACATCGGGCTTCTCCTCGACCGCGACGCGGCCGGAGACGCGATGCTGCACCAGCAGCGCCTGGCCGATCAGTTTGAGCATATTGCGTCGGGTGCCGGGCGGGCGGCCGGTGCGCGACAGGCCGGCCGCGAACGGTTCGATCACGTCGAGCACCGCCGAGACCTCGCGCTCGTCCCTTCCCAGCGAAACCGTTTTCGCCAGCGCATCGGCGATCACCAGCAGGCGCTGTGGCGACAGATCCTTCATCAGAATGGGGCCGCCCGGGACGATACGGTCCTCGCCGTCGGCCGCGATCTCCAGGATCACGGTCTCGTCGTCGACGCGGTCGCGCTCCCCCGAGACCCGCGCCTTCACCTGCCGCAAAAAATCATCCTCTTCGATGGGCGACAGGCCGACCAGGACCGCGACCCCAAACCGATAGAGGGCCGCGAACCCCGAACTGCCCACGCTGAAGGCGAGCGGGTTGGAGGACAGCATGTCGCTGCGCTCGAGCCCGCTCGCGTCGATGCGGGCTCCCAGCGCCAGTGCCCGCGCGGTGAGGCGGGTCGTGGCGGGCTTTTGGGGCGCACGGGTGAGCGTGTCGGTCATGCGGGCAAACTACCCGATCGGCCGCAGCGAAGCGAGCCATCCAAACCTAGGATCATGGATGGCCTCGAACTCTACCGCTGATGCAGCGCCAGCCTGAGCCCGAAACCGACGAAGACCACGCCGGCTGCCCGGTCGAGCCAGCCGATCACGGCGGGCCGCGCCAGGATCGGCCGCAGGCGGCCCATGCCGACGATCAGGGCGGACAGCCACAGGGTGGCGAGCAGGACATGCAGCACCGCAAAACCGAAGACCGCCGGTGCGGCCGGATAATGGTCCGGCACGAATTGCGGCAGGAAGGACACGTAGAACACCCCGATCTTGGGGTTGAGCAGATTGGTGAGAAAGCCGCGCCGCAGCCATACCGTGGGTGTAGGCGGCGTCGGCCCGCCCTCCCCGACCGTGAGGGTGCGGCGTGGCCGAACCAGAAGCCCAATGCCGATCCAGGCGAGATAAGCGGCCCCGATCCAGGTCAGCGCCGAATAGACGACCGGCGAGGTCGCAAGCAGCAGCCCGAGGCCGAGCGCCACCGCGGCCCCCCAGGCAAGACAGCCGAACTGAATGCCCGCCATGGCGAGCAAGGCCGAGCGTCGCCCCTCGCTGGCCGCCGTCCTGAGCACGAGCGCCGTGTCGAGCCCGGGCGTCAGGGTAAGCAGGCCACCCGCCACCAGGAAGGCCGCGATGGATTGCGGAAGCGTCATGGCGCCTCGCGCGGCAAGAGCCTCATCATGTGCACCACCGTGCCGAACTCGGCATGGGCCTCGAGGCGCTCGACGGCAAAGCCGGAGCGTGTGTAGAGCGCGATATTCTCGGTCATGCGCTGGTTTGTATAGAGCCGTACGAGGCCACGATCCGCCTCATGGGCGAGGCGGTCGGCGTGGACCAAGAGCTGCCGCCCGAGACCCCGGCCCTGGTGCGCGGGTGCCACCGCCACATTGACGATCAGCAGATCCTCAGGACGTACGATGGTTTCCATCAAAGCTTGCAGATCGCCGCCGCCTTCGATGAGGTCGACCCGGTGCTCGACCACGGCGCACTCGTAGTCGGCCGTCATCGGCCGCGGCTCGCGCCCGAGGATCGGCACCCATTTGGCATAGGCGGCGCGGGTGAGTGTCCGAACCGCTGCGGCATCTGCGGGTCCGGCGCGACGCATAGGCAGCGTCTCGATCATCTCCGTTACACTCCCATCACCGTCATGCGCGGGCTTGGCCCGCGTATCCACGCCGACCGGCGCGTCAATGATCGCCGTGTGAGACACCCGACCGCGTGGATACGCGGGTCAAGCCCGCGCATGACGAAGAGAGTGGAGCACGGCCCGTCAAATATGAATCGCGCGGCCCTCGACCGCCATCGCGGCTTCCTTCACGGCTTCCGACATGGTCGGATGGGCATGCGTGGTGCGGGCCAGATCTTCCGACGAGCCGCCGAATTCCATCAGCACCGCGGCCTGCTGGATCAGTTCGCCCGCAACCGAGCCGATCATATGCACGCCGAGCACCCGGTCGGTCTCGGCATCGGCCAGCACTTTGACGAAGCCGTCGGTATGCCGCGTGGCGCGCGCGCGTCCGTTGGCCGTAAACGGGAATTTTCCCACCTTGTAGCTGACGCCCGCCGCCTTGAGATCCTCCTCTGTGGCCCCCACGGAGGCCACCTCCGGCATGGTGTAGATCACGGCGGGAACCGCCGCATAGTTCACGTGACCGGCCTGGCCCGCGATGATTTCCGCCACCGCGATCCCCTCGTCCTCCGCCTTGTGGGCCAGCATGGGGCCGCGCACGACATCGCCGATGGCGTAGATGCCGGGCACATTGGTTGCGAAATGCTCGTCGATCGCCACCCGTCCGCGATCGAGCGTTATCCCGGCCTCGGCGCAACCGAGCCCTTCGGTGAGCGGCCGGCGTCCGATCGCGACCAGCACCACCTCGGCATCGAGGGTCTTGGCGTCGCCACCAGCGGCCGGCTCGAACGTCACGGTGGCACCCTTCTGGTTGGAGCCTTCCGGCTTCGCGGTGACGGCCGAGACCTTCTGGCCGAGATGGAACGCCATCCCCTGCTTGGTGAGGATGCGCTGGAATTGCTTGGCCACTTCGGCATCCATGCCGGGCAGGATGCGGTCGAGATATTCGATCACCGTCACCTCGGCGCCGAGCCGACGCCAGACCGAGCCGAGTTCCAGCCCGATCACCCCCGCCCCGATCACGATCATGGTCTTGGGCACGCCGTCGAGCACCAAGGCGCCGGTCGACGACACCACGACCTTCTCATCGATCATCACCCCCGGCAGGGGGGTCACCTCCGACCCGGTGGCGATCACGATCGCCTTGGTGTCGAGCGTCTGGGTCGAGCCGTCGTCGGCCGTGACCTCGACCGCGCCAGCGCTTTTAATGCGGCCGGTGCCATGGAAGGCCTCGACCTTGTTCTTCTTGAACAGATAGGCGACCCCATTGACGTTCGACGCCACCGTATCGTCGCGGTGCTTGCCCATCGCGCTCCAGTCGAGCTGGGGCGGCGGCGCCACGATACCGAGGGGGGCGAACTCATGCCCTGCGGCCTCGAACATTTCGGTGGCGTAGAGCAGCGCCTTGGACGGAATGCAGCCGATGTTGAGGCAGGTGCCGCCAAAGGTCTTTTGCTTTTCCACGACCGCTACCTTGAGGCCGAGCTGAGCCGCCCTGATGGCGCACACGTATCCGCCCGGGCCGGTGCCGATGACGACAAGATCGTAGGACATGGGAAATGCTACCTAGCAGGGCCCCGAACTGGGCCGTAAGAGCGTGCGGCGCTCGATCAGGAGGGCGGGTCGAAATCGGCAGGGTCGAAGTCGCGATGGGTCCCGCAAAATTCGCACGTCACCCCGATCCGGCCGTCCACTCCAATCATATCGTGACGCTCGGACGCGGAAAAACTGGTCAGCATGGCGGCTATGCGTTGGCGCGAGCACCGGCAGGCGTCGCGCAGGTCGTGCGGATCGAACACCGTGACGCCGCGCTCGTGGAACAATCGATAGAGCAGCCGCTCGCTCGACAGCGTGGGATCGACGAGTTCGTGATCCTCGATCGTGCCCGCGAGCGCCTTGGCCTCGGTCCAGGCATCGTCCTCGTTCAACGGTTCGGGCATCACGCTCGGGGGCGCGTCGCCTGGGTCGAGATCGGCCTGGCGGCGACGATCCTCGGATTGCGGCAGGAACTGAACCACGAAGCCCCCGGCGCGCCACAGGCTGCCCTCGCCCGTGACGTTTTGGGCTACCGCAAGCCGGACCACGGTGGGGATCTGTTCCGATTGCTTGAAATACTGGTCGGCCGCGGCCTCGAGCCCCTGGCCTTCGAGCGGCACGATACCCTGGTAGCGGCTCTGCTCGCCGCCCTGTTCGATGGTCAGCGCCAGATGGCCCTGGCCGAGCAATTCGGCCGAGGGCAGCCGGACGTCGGCTTGCCTGAGCCTTTCGGCGTCGAACCGCGCGAAGGCCCGCAGCCGGTCGGGTGCGTCGAAATCCACGACCAGCATGTCCACGATCCCGTCGGTGCGGGTCTGCAGCTGAAAGCGGCCCTCGGACTTCAGCGCGGAGCCGAGCAGCGCCGTGAGTGCCGTGGCTTCGCCCACCAATCGCGCGACCGGCTCGGGATAACGATGCTTATTCAAGATGTGATCGATCGAGGCGCCCAGGCGCACCACGCGCCCACGGATGTCGAGGGGCGCCACCGCGAAGGGCAAAACCAGATCGTCGCCGCCACGGTCCGAGACCGGACGGGTCATTGTCGTGTCACTCATTCGGAAACGGCTCCGCGCTCCGGCGCGGCACCGTGGCCGGGGATCGCACCGAGGCACCAAGCCAAAACGCCCTTTTGGGCATGAAGGCGGTTCTCCGCCTCGTCGAACACCACCGATTGCGGGCCGTCGATCACCTCATCGGTCACCTCCTCGCCGCGATGGGCGGGCAGGCAATGCATGAAGATCGCGTCCTTGGCGGCAGTTCCCATCAATTTGGCATTGACCTGGTAAGGCGCAAGGAGGTTGTGGCGATGGGTTTCGTCTTCGTCGCCCATCGACACCCAGCAATCCGAGATCACGGCGGCGGCGCCCTTGACCGCCTCGAAGGGATCGCTGGTGACCGTCATCCGGGTGCCGGTCTGGCGCGCCCACCCCAAGAGGGCCGCGGACGGCCGCAGTTCGGGCGGGCTCGCGACATTGATGGAAAAATCGAACTGCCGGGCTGCATGCACCCAGCTGGCCAGCACGTTGTTGCAGTCCCCACTCCAGGCCACGGTGCGGCCCTTGATGGGGCCGCGATGCTCCTCGAAGGTCATGACGTCGGCCATGACCTGGCAAGGATGCGACGCCTTGGTCAGTCCGTTGATGACCGGCACGGTGGCGTAACGCGCGAATTCGACGAGATCCGCCTCGTCGAGGATGCGGATCATCACGGCATCGACATAGCGCGACAGAACGCGCGCCGTGTCCGCGATGGTCTCGCCGCGACCGAGCTGCATCTCGGCTCCGGTCAGCATCAGGGTTTCGCCCCCGAGCTCCCGCATGCCGACATCGAAGGAGATGCGCGTGCGGGTCGAGGGCTTGTCGAAGATCATGGCCAGCACCTTGCCGGCGAGTGGCCGCGCGGAGGCGAACCGGCTATGTTCGTCGATGCGGGTCTGTTTGACGGCCGAGGCATAGTCGAGCACCGCACGCAATTCGGCGGGCGGAATCTCGCTGAGGTCGAGGAAATGCCGTGCGGGGTGCGGACTGGCTGAAGACGCCATCACGCGGCCCCTTGCCGGAGACCGGCGGCCTCGGCCTCGAGATCCGAGCAGACCGCGCCCAAGCGGCGCACCGCTTCGGCGATCTCGGCGTCGCTGACGATGAGCGGTGGCACGAGCCGGACCACGTTGTCGCCGGCCGCGATGACGAGCAGATGCCGGTTGCGCGCCGCCGCCACGAAACCTCCGTTCGGGACTTTCACCTTGAGGCCCATGATCAGGCCCTCACCTCGGATCTCGGCCACGATGGTGGGATGCTGGTCGACGAGTTGGGCCAACTGCTGCTTGAGCACGAGACCGGCATGTTTCACATGATCGAGGAAGGCCGGATCGAGGACCACGTCGAGCACCGCATTGCCGACCGCCATGGCCAGCGGATTGCCGCCATAGGTTGAACCATGGGTGCCGAGCGTCATGCCCTTGGCGGCCTCCCGGGTCGCAAGGCAAGCGCCGAGCGGAAAGCCGCCCCCGATCCCCTTGGCGATCGACATGATGTCGGGTGTGATGCCGCTCGGCTCGTGGGCGAACAGGAAACCTGTGCGGCCGACACCGGTCTGGACCTCGTCCAGGATGAGCAGCAGGCCGTGTTCGTCGCATAGCTCGCGGAGCCCTCGCAGGCATTGGCTCGGCACCGAGCGGATGCCCCCCTCGCCCTGGATGGGCTCGATCATGATGGCAGCCGTCTCCGGCCCGATCGCGGCCCGCACCGCCTCGTGGTCGCCGAACGGCACCTGGTCGAAGCCGTCCACCTTGGGGCCGAAGCCTTCCAGATACTTCTGCTGTCCACCCGCCGCTATCGTGGCGAGGGTGCGGCCGTGAAACGCCCCCTCGAAGGTGATGATGCGGAAGCGCTCGGGATGCCCCGACGCCGAATGGTATTTGCGCGCCATCTTGATGGCGGCCTCGTTGGCTTCGGCGCCCGAATTGGTGAAGAAGACGAGGTCCGCGAAGGTGGCCTCCACGAGCCGCTGCGCCAGGCGCTCCCCCTCCGGGATGCGATAGAGATTGGAGGTGTGCCAGAGCTTGCCGCCCTGTTCGACCAGCGCGGCGACGAGATGAGGGTGCGAATAGCCAAGCGACGCTACCGCGACACCCCCGCCGAAATCGAGATAACGCTCGCCATTGGTGGCGGTCAGCCAGACGCCATCGCCGCGTTCGAAACTCAGCTCAGCCCGGGCGTAAGTGGGGAGTATCGGCGACTGCACGGCACGGCCTCCAAATGCGTTTTTCAGGCGCAAGGCCTGAAACGAGGTGCCCAAAAATCAATTTGCCGCCCCATGGGACGGCAAACATCTAGCCGCGATATTTAAGGGTTTCGGATTGTTCAGTCAAACCTTTGTTCGGGCTGCCAATATCCAAGCTCGGGACGATTTTCGCGCCGATTCATGCCCAAGGCGACTGGGGAAAACTTTGTCGTTTGCCCGGCGACTCTTGCGCCCGATTCGCGGCTGGGTATAGATTCTTAACACCGGATGCGCGGTCCGGACGTGTCTACCCTGGAATTTATTGCGTTGCGTACCGCCGGTGTGAGCCGGCGTTTCATCGGGATTCCATCGCCAACAGCGTTATCAGCCACAGGAGAGGCCATGTCCTGGAATGATGAGCGCGTCGGCCTTTTGAGCAGACTATGGCTCGAGGGACGAAGCGCAAGCCAAATCGCCGCCGAACTCGGGCAGGGCGTCACACGCAATGCCGTGATCGGCAAGGTTCACCGCCTGGGCTTGTCGGGTCGGGCCAAGATCGCGGCGCCCGCGGTCACGGCCAACCGACTTCGCGCCAAGCCGGCGCCGAGAATACCTCAAGATAGCCCGTCGGCAACTGCCGTGATCGCGCCCCCAAGCGCGATCACGGTGGCGCCGGTGGCGCAAGTCTCGAATGATGTGGTCATCCCGTTCTCCGATCGGGTCACCATCATGGAGCTGCGGGAAACCATGTGCCGCTGGCCGCTTGGTGACCCCGCGAGCGTGGACTTCCGATATTGCGGGTGCCGGACCGCGGTCGGACCCTATTGCAAGGACCACGCCCGCATGGCCTTCCAACCCGCGCAGGATCGGCGACGGGTGGAGCGCCTGGCCCGCATCGCCTAAGGCGGACTTCAGTCTTCCGCCCGGGGCTCCTCGCCCCGGCCCGGATGGTAGCGGCGTGGCTCGTTCAATTCTGGCGGACCATCGAGCCACGCCTACCGACACGGATTCGAAGAGCGGCCTTGCCCTGACCGCACCGCCATGGACGTGATAAGGAAATCGTTGCCCGGACAGGCCCTCATGCGCTTGTCTCAATCCTTGCGCGCCTCATGACCGAAACGGCCCTTCCCTTGCCTGCGACCGAAGCCGATGCCGCCGCCGCCCACGCGCGGCTTGCAGCCGAACTCGCGGCCCATGACATCGCCTATCATCGCGATGATGCACCCACCATTTCGGATGCCGCTTACGACGCGCTGCGACGGCAGCTCGTGGCACTGGAGACCGCTTTTCCGGGCCTTCAGCCACCGCTCGATCAACGCGTCGGAGCCGTGCCGTCGGAAAAATTCGCCAAGGTCCGGCACAGGGTGCCGATGCTGTCGCTCGGCAACGTGTTCGCGGATGGCGATGTGGCCGAATTCGTGGCCCGCGTCCGCCGCTTCCTCGGGCTCGGGGCGGAGGTCGCGTTGCCGGTCACGGCCGAGCCCAAGATCGATGGCCTGTCCTGCTCGATCCGCTACGAGGAGGGCCGGCTCGTGCTCGCGGCGACGCGCGGCGACGGCTACGAGGGGGAGGATGTCACCGCCAATGTCAAAACCATGGCCGCGATCCCCAATCGCTTGCGCGGCCGCGACGTGCCGGCCGTCTGCGAGGTGCGCGGCGAGATCTTTCTCACCAAGGCGGATTTCGCGGAGCTGAACCTCCGGCAGGCCGCGGCCGGCAAGCCCACTTTCGCCAATCCGCGCAATTCGGCGGCCGGCTCGCTGCGGCAGCTCGATGCAAGAATCACGGCCGAGCGGCCGCTCAAATTCTTCGCCTATGCCTGGGGCGAGATGAGCGGCCTTGCGGCCGAGACGCAGAGCGGCATGGTCGAGGCCTTCGGGCGTTGGGGCCTGCCCACCAACCCGCTGATGGCGGTCTGCCGCTCGGCCGAGGACCTGCTCGCCCATTACCGGGCCATCGAGGCCCAGCGAGCCTCGCTGCCCTATGACATCGATGGCGTCGTCTACAAGGTCGACGATCTCGCGCTGCAAGGCCGGCTCGGTTTCGTGTCCCGCGCACCGCGCTGGGCCGTGGCCCATAAGTTCCCGGCCGAACGCGCGACGACGCGGCTGGAAGCCATCGACGTCCAGGTCGGCCGCACCGGCGCCCTCACCCCCGTGGCGCGGCTGCAACCCGTCACGGTCGGCGGTGTGGTCGTGGTCAATGCCACCCTGCATAACGAGGACGAGATCGCCCGTAAGGACGTCCGGCTGGGCGACACAGTCACGGTGCAGCGGGCCGGGGATGTCATCCCGCAGATCTTGGGGCCCGTGCTGGTCGAGGGCGCGACCCGCGGTGAGCCCTATCGGTTTCCCGATGTCTGCCCGGCCTGCGGGTCGGCCGCGATCCGCGAGGTCGACGAAAAGAGCGGGGAGATGGACGCGGTGCGCCGTTGTACCGGCGGCCTGATCTGTCCCGCGCAGGCGGTCGAGCGGCTGAAGCATTTCTGCTCGCGCAATGCCTTCGACATCGAGGGCCTCGGCGACAAGCAGATCGAGCTGTTTTATGGCGAGGGAATGATCCACACGCCCGCCGACATTTTCACCCTCGCCGAGCGCGACAAGGCGAGTCTGAAACGGCTCGCCGAGCGCGAAGGGTTCGGCAAGACCTCGGTGAAAAACCTGTTCGACGCCATCGAGGCGCGGCGCCGGGTGCCGGTCAACCGGTTCATCTATGCGCTCGGCATCCGCCACGTCGGCGAGACCAATGCGCGCCGCCTCGCCCGCCATTACGGGGCGTTCGAGCTGCTGCGCGAGACGGCCCGCGCCGCGGCCGATCCCGCGTCGGACGCCTGGGCGGACCTGCGCGGCATCGACGGCTTGGGCGATGTGGTGGCGCGGGCCGTGGTGGACTTTTTTGCCGAGCCCCACAATGAGGGCGTGCTCGACGCGCTTCTGGCCGAGGTCACGCCCGAGCCCATGGAGGCGGTCGCGACGCAAAGCCCCGTCGCGGGCAAGACTATCGTGTTCACGGGCGGGCTCGAGAAGATGACCCGAGAAGAGGCCAAAGCGCGCGCCGAGGCGCTCGGCGCCAAGGTGTCGGGCTCGGTATCCAAGAAGACCACGCTGGTGGTGGCGGGCCCCGGCGCGGGCTCGAAACTCGCCAAGGCCGAGGAATTCGGGATCGAGGTGATCACCGAGGATCAGTGGATCGCGCTCGCGTCGGGGTGACGCGCAGACGGAGCCAGGGACCCGGCATTCCTCCCCCGCGTTGCGGGGAAGGAGGATCTTGAAATCGAAGGCTCTTACTGGTCCTGATTGGGATCCTGGTAGCCGTAGCTATACCCGGCGCGATCCTGACCCGGATCTACATATTGCGCACGCGCCTGTTCGGGTTGCGTCGCGTCGTCGTTCGCGTCGTCGGGAACCCGCTGGCGCTTGGCCATTTGTGCGTCGGGATGGGCATCCCCCAGCACGATGACCTTGGTGCCGATCGGGATACGGCTGTAGAGATCCAGGATGTCCTGGTTCATCATGCGGATGCATCCGGATGAGACGCTGGAGCCGATCGAGTAGGGCTCGATCGTGCCATGGATCCGGTACAAGGTGTCCTTGCCGCCCTGGTAGAGATACATGGCGCGGGCGCCAAGGGGATTGCCGACGCCGCCCGGCATGCCGAGGCCACCCTGCAACGTCGTCACCGCGGCCCGGGTGTGCGGGTCGCGCGCCAGCATTTCCTTGGGCGGATACCAGTCCGGCCACTCGCGCTTGGCCTGGATGTGGGCCTCGCCCGACCACAAGAAGCCCTGCCGGCCGACGCCGACCCCGTAGCGGATCGCGCGCCCGTCGCCGTTCACGACGTAAAGAAAGTGCCTGGCGGGATCGATGATGATCGTACCGGGGGCTTCCGAGCTCTCGTAGGGCACGACGGTGCGCACGAATTGCGGCCGCACCCGGCGCAGGTCGATGGCCGCAACCGGAAAGGGTTCGCCGGACACGGCCGCGTAGGTTTGATCCGGATCAAAGGCTTCTTGCGCCATAGCGCCCAACGGCGCCCAGGTCGCGCCGATCAAGCTTGCGGCCCCGACCAAAATGGCCCGGCGGCTCGGGTTAACCATCGAATGAACTCCGTGCGGAAGGTGACGTCCCCTGATCAATCAATACAGCGTAATTCGTTGAGGTTCGGGCGCCGCCAGCCCTCGGTCGCAACTTCACCGGGGGTGTGGTTCGCGTGCATCACTGCGGAGGCAGCAAAAGCGATGCCTTCTCCCAAATCCGGCACACGAAGGCGCCGGCGGGCTCCGGTCGGGCCAGATGCGCGGCCTGGCCGGCCCACATCTGCATCCGCTCGGGGTCGCTCTCCCGCTGCGCGGCTTCGCGCATCGCGGCCGTGAGGGCGCGCTGCACCGGATAGGGTGCCGGGCGCGGGGCGCCGGGCCGAGCGGCGTCGCGAACATAGGCCGTCTCGACCGAGCGCCCGAGGCGTCCCGAGAAGGCCCGCGTCAGCGTGGTCCGCTCCGGCTCGAGATCCGCCAAAGCACCGGCCCAGCCCGGGTGCAGCTCGGCTTCCGGGCATCGCAGCAGCGCGGTGCCGATCTGCACCGCGCTCGCGCCGAGCGTCAGGGCCGCCGCAATGCCGCGGCCGTCGCCGATGCCTCCTGCCGCGACGATGGGTAGGTCGATCTTGTCGGCAAGGCGGGGCAGAAGGGCGAACAGCCCGACCTGCTGTCGTTCCGCCGCATCGGCCTCGAAGGCGCCCCGATGGCCGCCGGCCTCCGCGCCCTGTGCCACGATGGCGTCGGCGCCCGCTTGGGCCGCCTTCTCGGCCTCGCCGAGCGTGGTCGCGCAGGCGAAATACGCGATGCCGCGTGCCTTCAGCCGTTGCACGAAGCGCGCGGGAAACACGCCCATGATCGAGGACACGACCGGAGGGCGAGCATCGAGAAAGGCTTCGCATTGGGCCTCGAAGTCGGGCGGCCTCCTATCGCCAGCCTCCGGCGCGACCGGCGGCCCGTGCTCGGCCAGGAAGGCCCGCAGCCGGGCTTCGGCGGCTTCATCCCGCTCCGGGGAAGGATCGGGCACCCAGAGATTGAGCTGGAAGCAGCCCCTGCTTTCGGCCCGAAATTTGGCCACCCAATCGGCGATGCCGGCCGGCGCGGTCAGCAGCGCCCCCATCCCGCCCATGCCGCCCGCATTGGCGACAGCCGCCGCCAGGGCGACCGGGCAAGCGCCCGCCATCGGGGCTTCCAGGATTGGAAGGTCGAGGCCGTATTTCTCGCAAAATTGCTGGGCCCGTCGTCTCACTCCGGTCATGGTGATTCTCCCGATCACACAGCCGCCACGGCGCCCAGTCTAAGCGTTCCACCGAAGCTTCGACAACGAATTGACGTGACCGGAATCATCACGCATCGCGATAGATGGACCCTCGGCCCAGCTATCGCCCGGTCTTCTGACCGTGGCACATCACGATGGGATTCGACATTTCGCTCGAAAAGCCGCTGCCCTGGTAGACCGTTGCGTTGGTGACGCCGGGCGGCAGCAGGAAGGAGCCCTCGACGACGGTCGGGGCGTTGGCGGTCGTGACCAGGGCCCAGCTGTAGGTGCAGAACTGCATCGGGGCACGTGGATCGACGTGGCTGCAGATCATCTGCGCTCCCCCCATCATGGCGAAACTGCCGCAGCTGAACGCGGGCGCCGCTACCCCTGGGACTGTGCCGAGCAACAGCGCCGCTGCGCCAAGCGCCGTTCGGTTCATCATGGGGCCCCAACCTTGCAATCCGTGAGCGGATCGTTTACTTCTATATCATACGCATACATATGATCGCGCCACGCATGATACGCAACGGCTACGTTTGCGGTTGGCGTCTGCAGCAACCGCCCGCTCGGCCCAGGCCTGACCCACTATGCCGTTCAACAATGTCACCCTCGGCTATCTCGTTCACGACGTGGCCCGTCTCTGGCGCAAACGCTTCGAGCAACGCGCCGGCACGCTGGGCTTCACGCGGTCGCAATGGCAGGTGCTGGTCCACCTGTCTAAGAACGAAGGCATTCATCAGGCTGGCCTCGCCGACATTTTGGAGGTCGAGCCCATCACGCTCGTCCGGATCCTGGACAAGCTGGAAGCCCGAGGCCTGATCGAGCGCCGCCAGCACCTTAAGGACCGTCGCGTCTGGCTTTTGTACCTGACCGCCGCGGCGCACCCCAGCCTCAACCTTCTCCGCGCCATCGGCGAGACGACGCGCGGGGAGGCCCTGGCTGGCATTCCGATCGAGCATCAGGAGCAATTGTCCCAGATGCTTACGCGTTTGAAGGCGAATTTGGTCGAGGCCTGCGCGGCGCCGGTCGACGACAAAGAGGCAAGTCATGGTTGATGGAGCACACAGGCTCTCCGACGAGAGCCGGTCCGACGTCGCGGACCTGGATGAACGGGTGAGCCGCTTGGAAGCCGTGCGGGAGACGTCTGCCCCCACGCCGGACGCCGCGCCCTCGGGGCGGCGCGCCGAGCCTGAACTGCCCGTTCTCGATCCCCCGCAGGCAATTCCCCCTGAGCCGGTGCAGACCGGGCCAGGGCCCGCGAAGGCCGTGCCACCGGCCCGGCGCAAGCGCGGCCTCATGCGCCCGCTGCTCTTCGCGCTGCTGCCCGTGGCGCTCGTGATCGGGGGCTATGACTACGTGACGGGCGGCCAGGTCATGTCGACCGACAACGCCTATGTGGCGGCCCAGACGCTTGGCGTCTCGACCGACGTGTCGGGCACCGTCGCGGCGATCGAAGTTCATGACAATGAGCTGGTCAAAAAGGGCCAGGTGCTGTTCCGCCTGAGACCCAATTCGTTCCAGATCGCCCTCGATGGCGCCCTGGCGCAGCTCGGCACCGTGCGCAACCAGGTGCTGACCCTGCAGGCCACTTATAAGCAATCCTTGTCGCAGATCGAGCAGGCCAAGGCGGACCTCCCCTACTACCAGACCGCCTTCAAGCGGCAGCAGGACCTGATCAACAGCGCGGTCGCCTCCAAGGCCATCTTCGATCAGGCCCAGCACGATCTCATCTCGACGCAGCAGCGGGTGCAGGTCGCCCAGTCTCAGGCGCAGGCCATGCTGGCCCAGCTCGGCGGCGACGCGAACCAGCCGGTCGAACAGAACCCCTTCTATCTGCAGGCCAAGGCCGCCGTCGACAATGCCCAGCGCGACCTCAACGACACCGTGGTCAAGGCGCCGTTCGACGGCATCGTGACCAACGTGGAAGCGCTGCAGGTGGGTCAATATCTGCAGGCCGCCCAGGCCGGGTTCAGCCTCATCTCGAACACCAACATGTGGGTCGAGGCCAGCCCCAAGGAAACCGAGCTTACCTATGTGCGGCCGGGCCAGACCGCGACCGTGACGATCGACACCTATCCCGACGACACATGGAAAGGCACGGTCGAAAGCATCAGCCCAGCCTCCGGCTCGAGTTTCTCGCTGCTTCCGGCCCAGAACACCACCGGTAATTGGGTAAAGGTAGTGCAGCGCATTCCCATGCGGGTGCGGCTCGATGTCGACCCTAACAAGCCGCCGCTGCGCGTCGGCATGAGCGTGGTGGTGGGCGTTGACACGGGCCATGCCCGCGGGTTGCCGACCTTCGTTCAGGAACTGGTGGATCGTTTCAAGGGCCGCCATGTCTAGCGCCGCACCGGGCGGCTCCGGCTTTACGGTCGTCCCGAACCGCGGCCTGATCACGGCCTCGATCATTCTGGCCGTGATCATGCAGGCGCTCGACACCACGATCGCCAACGTGGCGCTGCCCTACATTCAGGGCAGCGTCTCGGCCAGCGCCGACCAGATCAACTGGGTGTTGACGTCCTACATCACAGCGGCCGCCATCATGACGCCGCCGTCGGGCTATTTCGCGGGGCGGTTCGGCCGCAAGCGCGTCCTGCTCATCGCGATCGCCGGGTTCGTGGTGGCGTCCGTGCTGTGCGGCATCGCGCAATCGCTGCTGCAGATCGTCGGGTTTCGCCTGCTGCAGGGCCTGTTCGGGGCCGCCCTCGTGCCCTTGGCCCAATCCATCCTGCTCGATATCTATCCACCGGAGGAGCGCGGTTCCGCGATGGCGGTGTTCGGCGTGTCCATCATGGTGGGCCCGGTGCTTGGCCCGGTGATCGGCGGCTGGCTCACCGACAACATCAGCTGGCGCTGGGTGTTCTACATCAATGTCGGGATCGGGGCCGTGGCGTTCGCGGGCGTCAGCGCCTTCGTCACCGAAACCAACCGCAACCTCACCGCCAAACTCGACTGGATGGGTTTTGGCACGTTGAGCCTCGCCATCGCGTCGCTGCAGATCTTCCTCGACCGGGGCGAGCAGCTCGACTGGTTCTCGTCGGGGGAGATCATCATCGAGGCGCTCGTCTGCGCCTCGGCCTTCTACATCTTCATCGTGCATACCTTCACGGCGAAGAATTCTTTCGTCAAACCCAAGTTGTTCCTCGACCGCAATTTCGCGCTTGGGATGATCTTCATCTTCATCGTCGGGGTGACCTATCTGGCCTCGATGGCCCTGATGACCCCCTATCTGCAGACCCTGATGGGCTATCCCATCGTGACTGCGGGCCTCGTCATGGGGCCGCGCGGCTTGGGCACCATGGTGTGCATGTTCGCGGTCGGCAAATTGATCGGCAAGGTCGAGACGCGCTGGCTGTTGCTGGCCGGCCTTGGCCTTAGCGCCTGGGCCATGTGGGACATGACGGGCTGGACCCCGGACGTCTCGCAAACCCGCATCGTCGTGACCGGCTTCGTGCAGGGTGCCGGCCTCGGCTTCCTGTTCGTTCCCCTCTCGGTCGTGACGTTTTCGACCTTGTCGGCCGAGAGCCGGGGCGATGCGACCGGCCTCTACAATCTGTCGCGCAATATCGGCTCCAGCGTCGGGATTTCGGTGGTGACGGCCTTGTTGACCGAAAACACCCAGATCAACCACGCCGACCTTGCAGCCTATGTCACGCCCTTCAACCGCATGTTCCATGCCCCGGCCGTGATGCACATGCTCAATCCGCTGTCGGGGATGGGCCGCGCGGCGCTCGATGCCATGATCACCGTCCAGGCCGTCACAATCAGCTATATGGATGACTTCAAGCTGATGATGCTGATGTGTCTGGCCGCGATGCCGCTGGTCTTTCTGTTGCGCAAGGCCGCGCAGCCGGCCGAGGTGGATCACAGCGCCGTGATGGAATAGCCCGCCTGATGCCGCCGTGCCCGGGACGCCGGCCTGCCCTGCATGATTGCGGGTTGCTTCCCGGCCCCCGTGGCCCAGCTGTTGCTTCGATACGGCCCAAAGTCGGAACCGCGCTATGAACGTCCACGTCGACGATACTTTTGCTTTCGCCAAATTCGGCGTCGGGCAGCCCGTGCCGCGCGCCGAGGACCCCATGCTGGTGCGGGGTGAAGGGCGCTACACGGACGATGTCGACCTGCCGGGCCAGGCCTATGCCGCCTTCGTGCGCAGTCCCCACGCGCATGCTATTTTGCGCGGCGTCGACACGGCGGCCGCGCGTGCCATGCCGGGCGTGCTCGCGGTTTATGCCGCTGGCGACCTCGAGGCGTCGGGTTACGGCGTCATGAGCAGCCCCCTTCCGCTACAAAGCCGCGACGGTTCGCCCATGATCAAGCCTGGCCGTCCTATCCTGGCGACCGATCGGGTGCGTTTCGTGGGCGACACGGTGGCGTTCGTGGTGGCCCGCACGGCCGCCGAGGCACAGGACGCCGCCGAGGCCGTGATGCTCGACCTCGAGCCGCTGCCGGCCGTCATCGATCCGGAAGCCGCCATGGCGCCCGGTGCGCCCCAGCTGTTCGACGTCGCTCCGGGCAATGTCGCGCTCGATTTCCATTCCGGCGACACGGCCGCGGTGATGGCTGCCTTCGCGGCGGCGGCTCATGTCACCAAGCTGCGCCTGACCAACAACCGCATCGTGGTTAATGCCATGGAGCCCCGCGTGGCGCTCGGCGACTACGACATCGCGAGCGGCCGCTACACCTTCCACGTCGGCTGCCAGGGCGTATTCGGCCTGCGGGCCATGCTGGCAGAGACGATGAACATCGCGGTCGACAGCCTGCATGTGCTGAGCGGCCAGGTCGGCGGCTCGTTCGGCCTGAAGTCGATCGTGTTCCCCGAATATGTCTGCGTGCTCCACGCGGCTCGCGATCTCGGCATACCCGTGAAATGGACGGATCGCCGGTCGGAGAGTTTTGTGGCCGACACCCACGGCCGCGACCACATCGTGGATGCGGAACTCGCGCTCGACGCCGAAGGCCGTTTCCTAGCGATCCGCGCCACGACGGCGGGCAATATGGGGGGCTACCTCTCGGCCTTCGCGCCCATGATCGCCACCACCAACATCGCGCGGCACTTCGCCAGCGTCTACAAGACACCGCTGATCGAGGTGACGGCGCGTTGCGTGTTCACCAACACGGCGCCGATCGGGGCCTATCGCGGCGCGGGCCGTCCCGAAGGCAATTATTTCATGGAGCGGCTGATCGACACCGCGGCGGCCGAAATGGGCCTGGACCGCATCGCGCTCCGCCGGCTGAACCACATCGGCCCGGGCGAGATGCCGTTCAAGGCCGCCTCCGGCATGACCTACGACAGCGGTGAATTCCGCGCCATTCTCGATGAGGCGCTCGCGCGCGCCGATTGGGACGGGTTCGCGGCCCGCAAGGCCGAGAGCGCCGCCAGAGGCAAGCTGCGCGGGCTTGGCCTTGGCCAATATCTCGAGATAACGGCTCCGCCGACCAACGAATCCGGCAACATCCATTTCGAGGAGGACGGCACCGTCACCATCGTGACCGGCACGCTGGATTACGGCCAGGGCCATTGGACGCCCTTTGCGCAAGTGCTGGTGCAGCAACTCGGTATCCCGTTCGAGGCGATCCGCCTGGTCCAAGGCGATAGCGATCGTCTGCAGGCCGGCGGCGGCACAGGGGGGTCGAAATCCATCATGGCAAGCGGCACCGCGATTTTCGAATCGGCCGCGCTTGTCGTCGAGAGGGGCAAGCGCGCGGCCTCGCATCTGCTCGAAGCCGCCGTGGCCGACATCGAATTCGAGCGCGGCCGTTTTGTCATCGCCGGAACCGACCGCTCGATCGGGATCATGGAATTGGCGCGGCGCCTGAAATCGGGCATGCCGCTGCCCCCCGACGTGCCCTCGACCCTCGATGTCGATCATGTCCACGCGGCGTCGCCCTCGGCGTTCCCGAACGGCTGCCATGTCGCCGAAGTCGAGATCGATCCCGACACCGGCAGCGTCCAGGTCGTGAAATACACGATGGTCAACGATTTCGGCACGGTGGTGAACCCGCTCCTGGTCGAGGGCCAGCTTCACGGCGGCATCGTTCAGGGCATCGGGCAGGCCCTGATGGAGCGCACCGTCTACGACGACGACGGCCAGCTGCTCACCGGCTCCTTCATGGATTACGCCGTGCCGCGCGCCGATGCGGCGCCGGAATTCGTCTTCATCGACCGTCCGGTGCGGGCGACCAGCAATCCGCTCGGCGTCAAAGGGTGCGGCGAGGCGGGTTGCGCGGGCTCCCTGCCCTCCATCATGAACGCGGTCGTGGATGCGCTCGCGGGCCACGGCATCCGGCATGTGGATATGCCGGCGACGCCGCAGAAACTGTGGCGGCTGCTCAACGCGGGGTGACAACTACAGCGTCGGCCCTAAGCAGCCGATTCAAAGTTGCACCCGCCCATGTGACGTCATAATGGTGGCCTCAAGGATGTTGTGAAGCGAAGCGCAACGACCAACGAGTCAACCTGGAAAATGGAATGGCAAGGCTTTCTGGAGGCAGGCCTGGATTTCGAGAGTGGGTCGATAAGCAAACATCCCCCGACTGGAAGGCGCTGCCTTTGACGCATATCTGCAAGGGAATTAGCGCCTTAGACATAATAAGCACTATGTCTATAAATACAGCTCAAGACAGCGTGTTCGATGAACCCACCGCCTACCTATTCTACGGAAGGCCTGCCTATCGAGTAAATGGCGATGGTGCGCTCAAATTTGAAGCTGCCTGTCCTTTTTGTTTTGTATTTGATCCGTCCGTTATTGAGCAAGCTGCAGCTATCTTTGCTTTCGACACTGGAGCATTCTCTAACAGACTTTACAATCGTTTACTTATGGAGGAGATGAGCATCGAGGATTTCTTACTCGATATGGATGTTTCTAGGCCACATAAATTAATCTCAGCTGTATTTGGCTCGTTGGAGCTATACTTTGATGGTGATACTCGCCGCGTGACGCCTCCGGAGCAAGGAGCGGACTCATGGGAATATCACGCTCGCGCTTACCTTCACCTTTTGACATCCCCGGGCCGGAATGAGCCTGACGATCGAGTATGTTCAATCGAAGTGATCTTTGACAAAGCCGTCCAATTGAAAGACAACCTGAAAGCGGTTGTTGTCCCCCATACTCATTGGGAAGAACAACGTAAAGCACCATGGGTTGAAACGCTGGCTTCCAGCGGAGTGACTATCCTCCCTTACATGTTTGTTCCTGGGCGACACCCTGAGCATTACCATACGCTTGTGGAAATGGCTGTGCGAGAATATTATAAAGAGGCTGGCTTCCTTGAAATCTAGGCGCGCATCACGCTTCCGTGTGATTGGATGCATTCCATTTCAGGTCGGGACTGGGTTCGCACTCCCTATCTTTGTAGCGGATACCATTGGCGGAAAGTTTCTGATCCAAGAAGTTGACGAAGCCTCTAACTCAGTCGTCTCCTTCAAGGAGCTAGATGCGGACATTAGCTCTGCAATTTTAGTTGAGAGTGATGGGTGGTCTAGGATTGGCGAAGACTTAGTCTTTGCCTTTATCTCTGACGACCAATGCCCTCATGTAGGCTCGCTTCTCGACATCAGGCCAATCCTGCTCGATTTCCGGAATAAGCATCCAAAAAGGCTGGGAATTATCCTTCAAATAAATGAGCTAATCGGATCGACTTGCGAAAAAAGAAACTCAAGAGCTCAGATGGCGGCCGCTATCTCCCTTAGCACTGGCCATCATGCTGCTAAGCAGTTTTATCACGGATCTGTTTTACAAGTGGTACTATGGCAGATTCTTGTAGCTGCGGCACCTAATGCTCAAGCAGCCGCAAGAATATTGAAGGAGAGAAATCGACTTTTGGCCAGCGTTGACGGTTTCAGCACTATCAGGATTAAATTTGGCGAGGTCAGCCGGAGCGATTTTAGTGATCTTACTGACGCCCAAGTCTCGTCTAGAATCACCGAACAGTTCGACCCGGAATTCCAGACGACAGAGCTATCTCAGGCCAGCACGCCTCAGAGTGATATTTCGTCATCTCTAGAAAATAGGGTTAGCGCAGCTCTCTCACACATTCGCAATAGCCGCAAACAGGAGGAGCGCATCTCTATAATATTAAGAGAGTTACTGAATGACCGGCAGGCGGGCACTTTGATACTTGAACGCTACCAGAGCGACAGGGCCGGCTTTGCCACGAGTGTGCTCCGCAAGCTACGCAACACTCTAGACCGCAACGACTTTCAGAATTTTGAGGCCCAAATTGCAAATTTGCTTGTAAGATTGTTTATAGACATGTACCCTATGCGCCAAGGCGATCTTCTTTTGCAGCTTTCAAGGTATCTTTCCGGTTATCGGCTTATAAGGTCAGTGATCTTAGCACGATTATCGCGGTCAAACTCTGTATTTCTGGAACCATATCGCGCTGACATCAACAAATTTCTTTCTTCGCCTAACTAGCGTGTATGCTGTAAGATTGTTGGAACTCGTGTTATTTCCGGATCGCTCGGCTTCTATAACCATTGCGGTCTCAAACTCGCCAATTAATATGCTTCGTTCAGCGGCACCGTCGCCCGCTTGAGCCAATCCCGCACCTCCGGCTCGACGAGCGGCGCCACGCGTTCCCGCACCCGCGCGTGATAGACATTCAGCCAGTCGATCTCCTCGCGGGTGAGCAGCGCGGGCTCGACAAGCGCCAGATCGATCGGCGCGAAACTCAGCGTTTCGAAGCCCAGCATCGGGCGCTCGGCCCCCAAAATCTCGCGCGGCTCGACCAGGATCAGGTTCTCGATGCGGATGCCCCACGCGCCGGCCTTGTAGTAGCCCGGCTCGTTGGAGAGGATCATGCCGGCCTGGAGCGGCACCGTGCCGGTCTTGGCGATCCGCTGTGGGCCTTCATGCACCGATAGATAGGCGCCCACGCCGTGTCCCGTGCCGTGATCGAAGTCGAGCCCCGCCTGCCACAAGGCCTGGCGCGCAAAACTGTCGAGCTGGGCGCCGGAGACGCCCTGCGGAAACACCGCGCGCGCGATCGCGATATGGCCCTTGAGCACGCGGGTGAAACGGTCGCGCATCTCGGCGTCGGGTGGGCCCACAACGAGCGTGCGGGTGATGTCGGTGGTGCCGTCCTCATATTGCGCGCCGCTGTCGATCAGGAAAATGCCCGGCCCGATCGGCAGGTTCGAGGCGTTCGATACCCGGTAATGCGGGATCGCGGCATGCGGCCCGAACCCCGCGATCGAGGGAAACGACACGTCCTTGAGGGCGCCGGTTTCGCGACGAAAGGTCTCCAGCGCCTCGACGGCCGTGATCTCGGTCAACCCGCCTTTGGGCGCTGCTTCAGCGAACCAATGCAGGAAACGCGCAAAGGCCGTGGCGTCGCGCAGGTGGGCGGCGCGCGAGCCCTGTCGCTCGGCCTCGGTCTTGCTCGCCTTCATGAGCGCGATCGGATCGGTGCCGACCTCGGCGATGCCGCCGGCCTGTTTCAGGGTGGCGCTCAGCTTCTCCGGTGCCGTGGCGCTGTCGAACAGCACTTTGGCGCCTTCGGCACCGAGCGCGAGGAGGTCGGAGAGCAACCGGGACGGCTCGGTCACACTCGCGCGCGCCTCGATGGCGTCGCGAACACTGTTGGAAAGCTTTCGGCCATCGAGATAGAGCGTCGGCCGGCCCGCCTTGGGGATCAGCGCGAAGCCGAGCGGAAGGGGTGTGTGTTCGACGTCCGCCCCCCGGATGTTGAACGCCCAGGCAAGCGCATGCGGGTCGCTGACCACCAGCGCATCGGCGCCCTTCAGGGCCGCCCGGATGTCGGCGAGCTTGCCGTCGGGATCGCGCCCCGCCAGAGCATCCCGATGGAGGCTGACTTGACCGGGCGCCGCGGCGGGGCGGTCGGTCCAAACGGCGTCGATCGGATTGTCGTCGACCGCCACCAGGGTGGCACCGACCGCCTTCACCGCCTTGTCGAGGCGCTCCACTTGACCCGCCGTGTGCAGCCAAGGATCGTAGCCAAGCCGGTCGCCCCGCTTCAGTACCTTGCCGAGCCAGATTTCGGGCGGGTGCTCGACCAGCGATTCCGGGGTGAACACGGCGGTATCGACCTGCTCGCGCACTTGCAGCGTATAACGCCCGTCAATGAAGATCGCGGCTGTGTCACGGAGCACCACCGCCAGCCCCGCGGAGCCTGAAAAGCCGGTGAGCCAGGCCAGCCGTTCGGCCGCTCTCGGCACGTATTCATTCTGATGTTCGTCGGAACGGGGCACCACGAAGCCGTCGAGGCCACGCCGAGCGAGTTCCTCGCGCAGTAGCGCGATGCGCCCGCCGCCCTGGCTTGGATCCGCACTGTCGTCGAAGGATTGAAACCGGGCTTTGAACATGTGCGAGAGATTAGGCGGCAGCCTTTCCAGCCGCAATCCCGGATGGCGCTTTCAACGCCGCGGACCGGCCGCGAAATGCTTGACGCTCCAACGCCGAACCCCTATAGACGCCTGCTCTGGAGCATGGTGCTCGTCGCGCCGTGCTTATTCATTTTGAACACCGTGGCTGTACGGCAGACCGGGTTGCACCGGGCGCCTTCGCGTTCATGCGAGCCGCATCAAGCCCGAAGGATTAGGTCAATGGCCCGCCGTTGCGAACTGACTGGCAAAGCCGTGCAAAGCGGCAACCTCGTCAGCCACTCGAACCACAAGACCCGCACGCGCTTCCTGCCGAACCTCTGCAACGTGACGCTGATCTCGGACGCGCTGCAGCGCTCCGTGCGCCTGCGCGTCGCCGCTGCGTCGCTGCGTAGCGTCGAACATCGTGGCGGCATCGACGCCTTCTTGATCAAGGCCAGCGAGAGTGAGCTTTCGCAGGGCGCTCGGCTTCTCAAGCGCGAGATCACCAAGAAGACCGCCGAAGCGGCAACGGCCGCCTCGGCCTGATCCACTTGTCGTTAGAATGAAGGCCGGGCTCTCGCCCGGCCTTTTCCGTTCAGTTCAGGCGCGGGCCGATCTCATTGCGCCGGAGTCGGCGTCGTCTGATCCTGCTGCTGTTGCTGACGCATCCGACGCTGCTGGACGGCGCGATGATGCCCGATGGCGCAGCCCGCCGCCGCGCCGAGAAGGCCGTGATGCCCGGCGAAATGACCCGCCACACCGCCCACCGCCGCGCCGCTCAAGCAGCCAGCTGCCTCGGCCTGGGTCGTCACGAGGCCCGTGCCCAGCATGGCAACGATTGCAATCCACTTCATTCCACTCTCCCGTTCAAGCGCGCGGCTCTTCAACGCGCGACGGGGGAAAGAAGTCCCGACGCGTGTGCGGTCAGATGTTCAGCCCTCCCTCTGGTCCGACAACGCCGCCATCAAATCCTTGGTCTGCCGATAGAGCGCCTTGTAGATGGGAAATCGTCGGTCGTAGATGGTCTTGACGGCCGGTTCCGGCTCCTGCAGGCGTGCGGTGGCGTTCCACTGTTCGATGTCGTCCAGATTGGCATGACCCGTCGCGACCGCGGCCAGGAAGGCGTCGCCGAGACTGGCGCCCGTGGTGACATGTCGGATGATCTGGGTCAGCCCGCTGGCGTCCGACACCGCCTTGAGCCAGACCGCGTTATTGGTGCCGCCTCCGACCGCGATGACGCGGCACGGCCTCTCGCCCACGGCCTCGAAGGTTTCCGCGATGTCGCGCACCGCTAAGCCGATCCCCTCGAGCACCGCGCGGTAAACGTCGGCGCGGGTGTGGGTGAGGTCGAGCCCGAAGATCACGCCTTTGGCCTTGGTGTCGTGGATGGGGGTCCGCTCGCCCGAGAAATAGGGCAGAACCACGAGGCCGTTGGCGCCCGGCGGCGAGGTCGCGGCCTCTTGGGCCAAGTCCGGCATGACGGTGGCGGGATCGATCTCGCGGGCGAATTGGTCCGCGAACCATCGGGTGAGGGTTCCGCTCGTGGCGAGGCCGGCCTGGCTCGCCTCCAGGCCCGGGAACAGCCAGGGCGCGTACCACAGCCGCGGGTCGCGCACCGGGCGGCCCGTCACCAGGATCACGAAGATGGTGGAGCCATACATCAGCATGAGGTCGCCCGCCCCCGTCACCCCGACGCTGACCGCCTCGGCGGCCGCGTCGATGGTGCCGCAAAGAACCGGCGTCCCGGCCGCGAGCCCCGTTTCGGCGGCGGCCCGCTCGGTCACGGTGCCCGCGATCTCGCTGGTCCAAAGCAGGCGCGGCAGATGCGCCACATCGATGATGCCTTCGCAGAATTCCGGGTTCCAGCCGTTGCTCGCGGCATCGTAGAGCGGCGTAAAGCCGGCGGCCGTGAAGTGGTCCATCACATACTGGCCGGTGAGCCGGTAGACGAGATAAGGCGTGGCGCTCAGCACCATGCGGGTTCGGGCGTAGAGTTCCGGCCGCTGCTTCTTCAGCCACAGGATTTTCGGGCCGACCGACTGGCTCGTAAGCGCATTGCCGCAACGCTTCAGCAAGGTGTCGGCACCGATCCGGTCGGTAAGTTCGGCGATCTCGGCGGCCGCGCGGGTGTCTACCCCATACAACACGCCGTTGCAGAGCGGCCGGCCCTCGGCATCGAGCGGCAGCATGCACGGCCCGATGGCACTCGCGGCAACCGCCTTGACGTCGCTCGCCGCGACACCGCTGTCGGCCAGAAGCTTTCGGGTGATGAAGGCGAAATCGCCCCACCAGTCCTCTTCGGCGCGATGTTCGGCCCAGCCCGGATGCGGCACGATCATTTTGTGCGGATGGACCGCGCGGGCCAGGATGCGGCCGTCCGCCGCCACCAACACTCCCTTGGATTCGAAGGTGCCGATGTCGACGCCGATGAAATAGGCCACGTCCGTCCTCCGCTATCCCGCCAATCGACCATGATGTCCCGCCCCTCGTGGCCGAGGTCAAGCGGCGGCGGCCTCGGGTCGGTAACCCGGCGTTCAGGCTGTTCCGCGATGGCTCGCGCGCGGTAACCGGACCCTCACCGCAACGCCGGACAGTGGTGCCCAGGAACTGGTTGGGACACCACGGTCGACCATGCAGATTGAAACTGTTGCGGCGCGGCGCTCGATCTTCGGCATCGAGCTGTTTGCCGTGCATTCGGCGCCGGAGCCCCTCGTTCGCCGCCGCCGACCCGGTCGTGGCTGGGCGGTGCGGGTCGGCCTAGGCGCCACAGCCCTGCTGCTGGTCGCGGCCGCGGCCGATCTGCTGTCGAAGAGCGCCAGCGCGCGCAGCGTGGAGCCCCCCGCCGCGGAGGCCGTGAAAACGCCGTCGCTCGCGGCGCGCACGGACGAAAGACCCGTCTGGATCGAGGTCAATCGTCCGATCCAGCTGTTCGAACTTGCGGGTCCGGCCTTCTCTCGGCTGACCCTGACCTATCGCGCGCGACGAAGGACCGATGGCGCGGAAAGGCAGGATCTGCTGGCCTACGGCAGCTTCGGAGGCGAAACCCCCTATGTGAGTTTGTCGGTCCTACGCACCGGAACCGATCCAGAGCCGGCCACGTTCTTCGTCGCCATGGCGCGGCTTGCGGCCGACCATGACCTCGCGGTGGTCAGGAGCGGCAACCCGGCCATGATGGCGACCCGCTTCGGCGCCTTCGCGGCCGCCGACCTCACCCTGCAGCGCGACGGAACCGCCCAGGCCTGTCTCGGCTTCCGGCTGCAGTCTTCGGGCGAGGCGGCGGCCCCGGTCGAGATTTCCGGCTTCGCGTGCGGCACCGCCACCAAGCCGATGGATCGCGACGTCCTGGCGTGTCTGTTGGACCGCGTGGATCTCGTCTCGGCCGGCGAGGATGCGCGGCTGCAGCGGTTTTTTGTGGACGCGGAACGCCGGCGCGGTCAGGGCTGCAAAAGCCAGCGCCTGCTGGCGGCGGGATCACGGAACACCTGGCTCGACGGCGAGGTGCTGATGCCTCCGTTGCGACATTTGAGCGGCGGCGCGGGTCCGTTGCGGTGACCCTTCACGCTGATGGAACTTTGACCCGAATCGCCTGTTGATAAGCCTGAAGCGTCGTTCCAGGGGAACACAATGGCACGCAAGATCATCATGACCGTCGCGACTGCGGCATTGGCCCTCGCGGCCTGGTCCGGAATAGCGTCCGCGCAGGACCGGACCGGGCGATTTTTCGATCCCACCCGCGAGGCGCCGCCGCTGACGGTGCGCAAGAATCTGCCCTTCACGGATAGCGGAACCAACGCTCCGGTCGGCTATGAGCATGAATATGTGATCGACCAGACGACCAATTATCTGCCGGTCTATTCGAGCTTCCGGCCGGATGCCTTCGGGCAGGGCGTATTGCCTGGCCGCTTCGGCGACGTCGGCCGTGGCGCCTACTAAGCCTCAGCCCGACCGGTTCGGCGCAAGACACGAAAGCTCATCAAGCTGACAACTTGGTGAGCTTTTCTTTGATAGCGTCGCCCATCTCGCTGGTGGAAACCGTGGTGCGGGCGCCGCCTTTGATGTCGACCGTGCGCACGCCATCCTCCAGTGTGGCGGCGATCGCGCGATCCACGAGATCGGCCGCCTCTGCCATGTCGAAGGAATAGCGCAGCGCCATCCCCAACGACGCGATCATCGCGATGGGATTGGCGATCCCACGACCCGCGATGTCGGGCGCGGAGCCATGGACCGGCTCATAAAGCGCGTGGCGCTTGCCGCCGGGACTCGTGGCGCCGAGTGACGCGGACGGCAGCATCCCCAAAGAGCCGGTCAGCATGGAGGCGATGTCCGACAGCATGTCGCCGAAAAGATTGTCGGTCACGATGACGTCGAACTGCTTGGGCCAACGCACCAGTTGCATGCCTAGCGCGTCCGCGAGCTGGTGATCGAGCTGGAGGTCGGGATATTCGCGGGCGTGCAGCGCCTTCATGGTCTCATGCCACAGCACGCCCGATTTCATCACGTTGCGCTTTTCCGAGGACGTGACCCGTCCGCTGCGCTTGCGGGCGAGATCGAACGCGACCCTCCCGATGCGCTCGATCTCGTAGGTGTCGTAGACCTGGGTGTCGATGCCGCGTCTCTGCCCGTTGCCGAGATCGCGGATCTCCTTGGGCTCGCCGAAGTAGACGCCGCCGGTCAGTTCGCGGACGATCATGAGGTCGAGGCCCTCGACGATCTCGCGTTTCAGCGATGACGCATCGGCCAGAGCCGGGTAACAGATCGCCGGACGGAGGTTGGCAAACAGCTCCATGTCCTTGCGTAGGCGCAGCAAGCCGGCCTCGGGACGCGCCTCGTAGGGCACGGCATCCCATTTGGGACCGCCCACGGCCCCCAGCAACACCGCATCGGCGGCCTTGGCGAGCGCCATGTCGCCGTCGCTGATCGCCTGCCCATGGGCATCATAGGCAGAGCCCCCGACCAGTCCCTTCTCGATCTCGAAGCGCGCGAGCCCGGCTTCGCCGAACCAAGCCGCGATCTTCTCGACCTCGGCCATGACCTCCGGACCAATGCCGTCGCCGGGGAGAAGGAGGAGCTTGTAGGTCGTCATCGAGGAACCTCATCGGCGGGCGATCCTGCAAGCATTAGCCTTGCGCAAGACGTCCGGCTGCGGTCGGATCAGATAGGAGCCTGGAAGGTCGGTCGCCCGGTCCACATGGCCGGGGTCGGTCTACCGGCCCGAATCGAGCTTGGCAAGACTGGCCCTAAGCCAGCGCCATGGCACGAACAGGCCACACGCGGCCCAGCCGTTAGGCTTAATGGTCCGTTAAGTTTTCTGATTTACCAATGATGGTGTTCGGCGTGGCTCGTGGCCCAGGACTCCCCGTCCAACCATCAGCCCTGCCCGACGCCTCCCTGTTCGAACTTCAATGGCCGCCTCCGGGCGGCCTTTTTTTCCGAATACCGCGGCCGTTAAGGTTAATAGAATGTAAACGTTAACCTCGTTGTTTTTGGCGCTAGACTTGCGACCTGCGTTTGACCCCGGGGCCGCCGTCCCGGATCGGCACACGCAACGGCTCGCCAGGATCCAACATCCGGCGGCCGAGGAGTTCATGAATGGCGCTTTCGGTTCATCGCGCGGCACGGCAGGACAATATGGTGTCCTTCGTCAATATCCTGGCCGGCTCACCACGGTTCAAGGAATTGTTTGCCGAGGGCATGCAACTGGTAGAGGAAGCGGCCGCCTATCTCGACGGACCGGGCCGTCTCGAGTCGAGGCCGCTGTCGAAGTCTTTGGGTCAGGCCTATTCGGCTGAAAGCATGCGCTTGACCACGCGCCTCATGCAGATCGCCTCGTGGCTACTGATCCGCCGCGCGGTGAGCAATGGCGAGATGACACAATCGGAGGCAACCGCGGAACGCATCAAGGTGCGGGTGTCGGCCCAGGACATCGTCTCCAGTCCGACTGATTTCGCGCGGCTGCCCGAACGCCTGCAGCTTCTGACGCATCATTCCCTGCGGCTGCAATCGCGTATTCTTCATCTCGACCGTATGGTGAGCGGCGGCGACGACGACCCGAGCCTCGCGCGGGCCGGCCTCGATCAGCAATTCGCCCGGCTCCGCTCGGTCTTCGGCCCGGCCCGCTGAGGACGCAGGCTGCCGGGACCCGCCTCCGGCTGTCCGACGTAAAAAACCCCGCGACGCAGGTCACGGGGCTCGGGCGGATGCGACGATGGTGGTCCGCTCGCGGACCCTCACTTCTTGGCGAATGACAGGCCCGAAAAGCGCGAATTGAAGCGCGACAACCGGCCGCCACGATCGAGCAGTTGCGCCGAACCACCGGTCCAGGCCGGATGCGTCTTGGGGTCGATGTCGAGGTTCAGCGTGTCGCCATTGCTGCCGAGCGTCGAGCGGGTCATGAACTCGGTGCCGTCGGTCATGACGACCTTGATGAGATGGTAGTTCGGATGCGTGTCGGCCTTCATGGTCGGTCCTTCGAAGATCGCGAGCGATGGTGGAGGCCGGACGGCACTCACGAGAACAGTCGAGCTTGCGTGAAGCGCGCCTGATACAGCATGAGCGGTCTCGGCACAATCACAAAAAGGGAGCGGGTCCGCCATTGCGCGGGCGCCGCGAACTCCGCAACTCGGCTTTCGACGACAACGCGAAGCCGTTCAGGTTGCCACAATTCTAAGGTAGAGATGGCAGCTGCCGGCCAGAACAGGCCCGGCAGGCTTAAACGTATCGGATCGGATTGCATCCGCGTCGCGATTCCATCAGCACGCGATCACAAGTTCGGAGCGACTTCGCCTGCGGGTGAAAGCGCTCTCGCCTCACGGACAAGGGTTCATGTCGAAAACCGAAAATCGCGCGTCCCTGCCGCGCGCGTCGCTACGCTCGCTCTTGCCGCTGCTTCCCTACGCTCGGCGCTACAAAGGGCGCGCCATACTGGCCTTGGTGGCCTTGGCGGTGGCGTCGGCCGCGACTCTCACCGTGCCCGAAGCCGTGCGGCGCATGATCGATTTTGGATTCCGGCCCGACAAGGCGGGTCTGATCGAGGCCTATTTCCTGGGATTGCTGGCCGTGGTGGGTGTGCTGGCTCTGGCGTCCGGCGCCCGCTTTTACCTGGTGATGACGCTGGGCGAACGGATCGTGGCGGATCTGCGTACGGCCTTGTTCAGTCATCTCAGCGGGCTCGACGCGCGCTTCTTCGACACCGCCCAGACGGGCGAACTCGTTTCCCGGCTGACCGCCGATACGACCCAACTCAAAGCAACCTTCGGCTCCTCGGCCTCGGTGGCGCTGCGCAACGTGTTTCTCTTCATCGGCGCCATCGCCATGATGGTGGTGTCGAGCCCGAAACTCTCGGCCCTGGTGCTGATCGTCATCCCGGTCATCGTGCTGCCTCTCGTGTTCTCCGGGCGGGCGGTCGGACGAAGGTCGCGCGCCGCCCAGGACAGGCTCGCCGACGCTACCGCCTACGCGTCCGAAGCGCTCGGCGCCGTGCGCACCATGCAGGCCTTCGGAGCCGAAGCGCTCACCCGCGGGCGTTTCGCGGCGGCGGTGGAAACCAGCTACCAAACCGCCCGCGATGCCACCCAAGCGCGCGCGCTCCTCACCACGGTGGCCATCTTCCTCGCCTTCGCGAGCGTGGTCGGGGTGCTGTGGCTCGGTGCCACGGACGTGATGAGCGGCCGCATGTCGGCTGGCCTGCTGTCGCAATTCGTTCTCTACGCCGTGTTCGGGGCCAGCGCGCTTGGCCAGTTGAGCGAAGTCTGGAGCGAGATTTCGGCCGCCGCGGGCGCGGCGGGCCGCATCGCCGAGCTTCTCGCGGTCAGAACCGGAATTGTGGCCCCGGCCACCCCCGCGATGTTTCAGGTCCCGGTCCGAGGCCGCGTGCGTTTCGACCACGTCGATTTCAACTACCCGACGAGGCCCGGCGACGCCGTCGTGCATGGCCTCGATTTCGAAGTGGAGCCGGGGGAAACCCTGGCGATCGTTGGTCCGTCGGGAGCCGGAAAATCCACGATCCTGCAATTGCTCATGCGGTTCTACGATCCGACCCGTGGCAGCATTCTTCTCGACGGAACACCGATCGATGGTCTCGCGCCCGAAGACCTCAGGCGCCAATTCGCCCTGGTGCCCCAGGATCCGGTCATTTTTTCGGGAACCGTGGCCGACAACATCCGCTACGGGCGGGCGGACGCCTCCGACGAGGCCGTCCGGGCCGCGGCCGATAGAGCCGCCGCGCATGGCTTCATCACGGCCCTGCCGGACGGCTATGCGACCCAAGTGGGCGAGCGCGGGGTGACGCTCTCGGGCGGTCAGCGCCAGCGCCTCGCGATCGCCCGCGCAATTCTCAAGGATGCGCCGGTACTGCTGCTCGACGAGGCCACCTCGGCGCTCGATGCGGAGAACGAGACGCTCGTGCAGAAGGCTCTCGACGCCCTCATGGGTCATCGAACCACGATCGTGATCGCGCATCGGCTCGCCACCGTCCGCAAGGCGGACCGCATCGCGGTCATGGACGGGGGGCGTATCATCGAGCAAGGAACCCATGCCGCGTTGATGACGCAGAATGGGCTTTACGCGCGCCTCGCCCGAATGCAGTTCGATTTGCACGAGCCAGGCCAGGCGGCCGCCGAATAGGCCGCGGCCGAGGAGCAGGCCGGGTTTCCTGAACGATCGCCGATCCGATCCGTCGCGGTTTCGCCGGAATTTCCGCCGATGTAGGCGCCTCAACACCCTATTAACGTAGCGCCATGGCCCAACCCCCAACCCGCCTGTTCCTGATCACTCCGGCGCTCGCCGACCCGAGCGGCTTCGTCGAACCGCTTGGCGCCGCGTTCGCGGCGGGAGATGTCGCATGCCTTCTGGTGCGCCACACCGCACGCGACGAGCGGGACGCCAAAGCCCTGGTCCGGACGATTGCCGCCGTGGCACATCCGCACGGCACCGCCCTGCTGGTCGAGAACGATCCGCGCGTGGCCGCCCACACCGATGCGGACGGCGTCCATATCGCGGGCGTCGGCGAGCACCTGACCGAAGCGCTCGAGCGCCTGAAACCCGAACGGATCGTCGGCTGCGGCGGCCTGGGCCTGCGCGACGACGCCATGCTGGCCGGAGAGACCGACGTCGACTACCTGATGTTCGGCGAACCGCGGGCGGACGGGAGCCTGCCGGCCCGGGAGGACACGCTGGCCCGGGTGCAATGGTGGGCGGAAATCTTCAACGTGCCTTGCGTGGGTTTCGCGCAAACCCTGGCCGACGTGGAGCCGTTGGCCCGGGCGGGCGCCGAATTCGTGGCGCTGGGAGATGCGGTCTGGACGGATCCGCGGGGACCTGCGGCCGCGGTCGTGGACGCCTGGGCGTCGCTGCGCGTCGCCGCCGCGGCGCTCGAAGAGGCTCGCCCTTAATGGCGTTGCGATCTCCGCTGGGACGCCGCTTCGCGCGGATATGGCTTGGCGGATCCCTGTTCGCGCTCGGCGCCACGGCGCCGGGCGGAGCCTTGGGCCAGCCGCCCGACATTCCGACCCTACCGTCCGGGTTTACGACAGGGCTCGCGACACGGCCCACCATCGACGCGCAGGAGCCGGCGCGGCCGGGTGCCGACGTGGCTTTCGGAGCCTTCCAGCGCGGCTATTTCGCGACCGCGATGAACGAGGCCATGAAGCGGCTGAAAGTCAATCCGAACGACGGCGCCGCCATGGCGCTTGTCGGCGAGATCTACGCCCAGGGCCTTGCGGTCAACCGCAATCTCGCCGAGGCCGCCAACTGGGACCGGCTCGCCAGCGAACAGGGCAACCGCGAGGCGACGTTCTCCTACGCGATGGCCCTGCTCAAAGGGGACGGAGTAGCCCAGGACAAGGTCAAGGCGAAGGCCCTGTTCGAGAAGGCCGCGGCCCAGGGCCATGCCGGCGCGCTCTATAACCTTGGCGTCATGGCGATCGAGGGCGACGGCAAGATCCACGATTTCGGCATCGCGGCCGCCTATTTCCGCCGTGCCATCGAGGCCGGCGACATCGATGCCATCGACGCCCTTGCGGCCCTCTACAAGGGCGGCATGGGGGTCGCGATGGATTCGAGCAAAGCCGCGGCGCTCTACAAGCAGGCCGCCGATCAAAAGCATGTCGGCGCCCAGGTCGAATATGCCATCATGCTGTTCAACGGGGTGGGGGTCACCAAGGACGAGGCCGCGGCCGCCAAATATTTCCGCATGGCGGCCTACCAGGGCAATCCGATCGCCGAGAATCGTCTCGCCCGCCTCTATGCGGCGGGACGGGGGATCGCACGCGATCCCATCGAGGCCGCGCATTGGCACATCATGGCGCGGGCCGCCGGCATCAACGATGCCTGGCTCGACGGCCAGCTCGCGGCCCTGAGCCCGGCCGACAAGCTCAAGGTCGAGGACGTGATCCGCAAGCAAGTCGGGCAATAATCGACTGCCGCCACGGCGCGGACCGCACCGCCCGCAGGGTCAGCTTGGAAATCGCATGGCCCTGCCGTGCCTGGCGCTATAGAAGACCAACGTCCCACCTCGGGCGGCCTATGCGCCCCCCGACCATCCTGCCTGGAATGACCCGATGATTCGCTCCGCCCTGATGAACGTGATGACGGCGGCGGCGCTGAAAGCCGGACGCGGCCTCAAGCGGGATTTCGGCGAGGTCGAGAACCTGCAGGTATCGGTCAAGGGTCCCGGCGATTTCGTGACGGCGGCGGACAGAAAGTCCGAACAGGTGCTGTTCGAGGAACTGTCCAAGGCGCGGCCGGGCTACGGCTTCGTGATGGAAGAAGGCGGCGTGGTCGAGGGCAATGACAAGAGCCATACTTGGCACATCGACCCGCTCGACGGCACAACCAATTTCCTGCACGGCCTGCCCATCTTCGCCATCTCGATCGGCCTCGAACGCGAGGGCGCCATGGTGGCGGGCGTGGTCTACAATCCGGCCACGGACGACATGTTCTTCGCCGAACGCGGCCAGGGTGCCTACCACAACAACCATCGCCTGCGGGTCGCGGCCCGGCGCGAACTCGCCGACTCGCTGGTGGCTTGCGGGATTCCGCCCCTCGGCAATGCCACCGCCCATCCCGGCTTCAAGGTCGAACTCGCCACCACGCTGGCGCGGGTCGGCAACCTGCGCCGGCTCGGCGCCGCGGCGCTCGACCTTGCCTATGTGGCGGCCGGGCGTTTCGATGGCTACTGGGAGCGCGGCGTGAAGAGCTGGGACGTGGCGGCCGGCATCGTGCTGGTGCGGGAGGCCGGCGGCTTCGTCAGCGACGCCGACGGTGGGGACGGCATCTTGACGGCGGGCAGCGTTTGCGCCGGCAACGAACACATCCACCGGCAATTGTTGAGCCTGTTGCGGGGCGCATGATCGGGTGCGTGCAACCAAACCCGCTCCCGCGGCGCTTTGACGAAGCCGGGTTTTTGCTGAGCGGCGGCGCGAACTCTGATATGGATGGGCCGATGCTGCGCGGGCGCCGCCGCGGCCGGTTCAATGGATTGCCGGAATGGCCCAAGCAAGCCAATCGCTAAAATTGTCGTCGCCGCGCGTGTTTCTGCTGCGCATGGTGGTCTTCCTGATCCTGGTCGGATTCGTGGCCTTGATTCTCTACCGGCAGATCGCCACGGCTTTCACGGCCAATCCAGGGTTGAACGGCCTGATCATCGGGGTGATGCTGATCGGGATCATCCTCGGCCTGCGCCAGGTCACGCGGCTAATCCCCGAGATTCGCTGGGTGAACTCGTTCGCCGGAACAGGCAAGCCGAGTGCCACGGCCCCGGTTCTGCTGGCGCCCCTCGCCACCATCTTCGGCGAGACCTCGGGGCTGCGGTCCATCTCGGCCGTGACCCTGAGGGCGCTGCTCGATTCGGTGGGAACGCGGCTCGACGAATCGCGCGAGATCGCCCGTTACCTGACGGGCCTTCTGGTTTTTCTCGGCCTGCTCGGCACGTTTTGGGGCTTGCTCGAAACCGTGGCGTCGATCTCGGGCGTCATCAAGTCGATGACGGGCAGCGGCGACGCCAGCGTCATGTTCGACGATCTGAAGAACGGCCTATCGGCCCCGATCGCCGGCATGAGCGTGTCTTTCACGTCGTCCCTGTTCGGCCTCTCCGGCTCGCTCGTCCTCGGCTTTCTCGACCTGCAGGCCGGGCAAGCCCAAAATCGCTTCTACAACGGGCTCGAGGACCTGCTGTCCAGCACCGCGACGGCGGATTTCGCGGCCGACCCCCTGGCGCCCGGGCAGAGCGGCGCCATCCCGTCCGACCTGCGCACCGCGCTCGACAAGATCGCAGCTTCGGCCGATCAGTCCACCTCGCGGGCCGCAACCGTCGCCATGGCCAACCTCGCCGAAGGGATCCAGGGGCTCGTCCAGCACATGCGCTCGGAGCAGCAGCTCATCCGCGACTGGGTCGAGGCTCAAGCCGGACGTGACGTCGAGATCCGCAACCTGCTCGAGCGGCTCGTGTCCGAACGCGAGCTGCGCTGATGGCGCTCGCGCGCAGCCGCCGGGCCCATCGGGGCATCGACTACTGGCCGGGCTTCGTCGACGCGCTGTCGACCATGCTGCTGGTGATCATCTTCCTGCTCTCCGTGTTCATGCTGTCGCAATATTTCACGAGCCGCGAGATGACGAGCAAGGACTCGGCGCTCACCAAGCTCAACCGGCAGATCGAAGAGCTCACCTCCCTGCTGGCGCTGGAACGGGCCGGCAAGGCCGATGCCCAGGCGGGGCTCAGCTCGCTTACCGCGACGCTCGACGCCTCCGACAAGGAAAAAGCCCGACTGCAGGGCCTGTTAGCCAGCGCCACCAACACGGGCGCTACGGCGGACAGCAAGCTCGCGCAGATGGGTCAAGCCCTCCAAGTGCAGAAGGATGCCGCCTCGCGGGCCATCGCCCAGATCGACATCCTCAATCAGCAGATCGCGGCGCTGCGCCGCCAACTAGCCGCCATCGAGGATGCGCTGAACGCGTCAGAAACCAAGGACAAGGACTCGCAGACCCGCATCGCCGACCTCGGCTCCCGCCTCAACGTGGCGCTGGCCCAGAAGGTGCAGGAACTCTCCCGCTATCGCTCCGACTTCTTCGGCCGCCTGCGCGAGATCCTCGGCAACCGGCCCGGCATTCGGGTGGTGGGCGACCGTTTCGTGTTCGAGTCCGAAGTGCTGTTCGACGTCGGCCAGGCCAGCGTCGCCGACCAGGGCAAGGCCGAACTCGACAAATTGGCCGCTGCCGTGATCGACCTCGAACGCGAGATCCCACCGGAAATTCCGTGGATCATGCGGGTCGACGGTCATACCGACAAGCGGCCCATCACGTCCCCGCAGTTCAAATCGAACTGGGACCTCTCGGCGTCGCGCGCCATCGCGGTCGTGCAATATCTGGTCAGCAAGGGAGTCGATCCGACGCGGCTGCTGGCGGCCGGGTTTGGGGAATTCCAGCCGATCGACCCGGGCGACAGCGAGGATGCCTACCGGCGCAACCGCCGCATCGAGTTGAAGCTCACCGAACGGTGAGGTTCGACCACCCCGACCGGATCGAGACGGACGACCTCGAGCGGATCCTCGATCTTTGGGTGGCGGCCTGGGCCGAGGCCATGCCCGACATCGATTTTGCGGCCCGCCGCTCATGGCTTGCGGCACGCCAGGCCGAGCATCTGAGGGACGGCGGCCAATTGATCCTCTGCCGGGCCGAAGCCGGGGCGCGGCCGTTAGGTTTCGCTTTGCTCAATCCGAGCACCCGCTACCTCGATCAATTGGCGGTCGATCCCGCCCACCAGGGCCGCGGCTTGGCGCGGGCGTTGATCGAGGAGGCCAAGCGGCTTTGTCCCCTTGGGCTCGGACTTCATGTCAACACCGACAATGCCCGCGCGACTCGGCTCTATGAAGCATGTGGATTTACGGTTACGGGCGAGGGCATCAACCCGCGCTCGGGCCTGCCGACCCTGACCATGGCCTGGGCGCCATGAGTGGAGCGCGACCGGGTGTCACCTACGAAAGCTCCGCCGCTACACCACATTCTGCTCTCGGCCCGAAATTCAAGGAGTGAAGAAATGGTCAAAGCCACCTGGAAGGACACCGTGGTCGCCGAGTCTGACGACACGGTCGTGGTCGAGGGCAACCATTACTTCCCCCTCGACTCGGTCAACCAGGCCCTGCTGGGGCCGAGTTCGCGGACCTCCGTCTGCCCGTGGAAGGGCACCGCGAATTATTACACACTGAAGGTGGATGGCGCCGAGAACCCGGATGCCGCCTGGTATTATGCCGAGCCGAAGTCTGCCGCCGCCAACATCAAGGGGCGGGTCGCGTTCTGGAAAGGTGTGACCGTGGGTTGAGCGTCGGCGGCCGCCGCTAACGCGCCTTCCCCTCGCGCAGGAAGGCGCCGATCCGCTCCAGCGCGATGCCGATGTTGTCCAGCGAGTTGGCGTAGCTGAAGCGCAGGTAGCCCTCGCCGAAGACTCCGAAATCCGGGCCCCCGATGGTGGCGACGCCGGCCTCCTCCAGCAGCGCCGAGGCCAGCGGCTTGGCGCGCCAACCGGTCGCCGTGATGTTGGGGAAGGCATAGAAGGCGCCCTTCGGCACCACGGCCGAAAAACCGGGCAGGCGGTTGAGCCCTGCCACGATGGCGTGCCGGCGCCGATCGAATTCGGCCACCATCATGCCGACCGCGTCCTGCGGACCTTCGAGCGCCGCGATCCCGGCCCATTGGGCGGCCGCGTTGGTGCAGGAGAAGCTGTTCACGACGAGCTTGCGGGCCTTGTCGTAGAGCGTTTGCGGCCAGACGCTATAGCCGAGGCGCCAGCCCGTCATCGCATAAGTCTTTGACCAGCCATCGAGCAGGATCAGCCGGTCCCGGATGGACGGATAGGCCAGCAGGCTCTGGTGGGCCAGCCTATCATAGGTCATTTGCCCATAGATTTCGTCGGACATGACCGCCACATCGGGAAAGCGTTCGAGCCCCGCCACCAGGGCGTCGATCTCGACTTTCGGGGTTACGCCGCCCGTGGGGTTGGCGGGCGAGTTCAGGATGAGCAGCCGGGTCTTGGGCGTGATCAGTGCGAGCGTCTCTTCGGCCGAGAAGGCGAACCCATTCGCCTCGCGGACCGGCACCGGCACCGGGGTGGCGCCCGTGAACTCGATCATCGACCGGTAGATGGGAAATCCCGGGTCGGGATAGAGGATCTCGGCGCCGGGCTCGCCGAACATCAGGATGGCCATGAACATGGTCACCTTGCCGCCGGGCACGATCATCACGCGTTCGGGCGACACCTCGACACCGAGCCGGCGATTGAGATCGGCCGAGACCGCTTCGCGCAAGGGGAGGATTCCGGTCGCGGGCGTATAGCCGTGATGGCCGTCGCGCAAGGCTTTTACGGCCGCCTCCACGATATGGGGCGGGGTCGGAAAGTCGGGCTGGCCGATGCCGAGATTGACGATGCTGCGCCCCTGCCGGGCGAGTTCGGTGGCCCGGGCCAGGACCGCGAAGGCGTTTTCCTCGCCGATGCGGTCGAAGGCCGCGACGGTGGACAGCATGGGGCGCTCCCTCAAGATTTGCGCCACCATCGCGGATTGCCGCCTCGGCTGGCAAGGGCCGTTGCCGTTCGCCTACACATAACAAGCTGATCGGCTGAGTTCAGCGCGCGAACTCTACGCTTTACAGCATGCATTCTTCGAAAACCGGCTCGACACGTCCGCCCCAAGCTCCCGAGAACCGTTCGAGCAGCCGTTCGGCCTGGGTGCGACCTTCGGCCACCAGGCGATCGAGCGGGTCGAGGAACATGGTCTCGTTGCGGCCGAGCGCGTCCCTCCTGGCGCGGCGTTCGAGCCCGCCCCGCGCGAGCGCCAGCACATCGACCGACAGATTGCGCACGGAACGTCCCGCCACCGAGGCGCGAAATCCGAGCCGCGGCACGGCATCGCGCAACTGCTGCCGGTCGGCAGCCGTCCAGTGCTTGACGAGGTCCCAGGCCCCATCGAGCGCGACATCGTCATAAAGCAGGCCCACGAACAAGGCCGGTAGCGCGGTAACGGCGTCGCCCGACCCCATGTCGGCCCCACGCATTTCGAGATAGCGCTTGAGCCTGACCTCGGGAAAGATGGTGGACAGGTGATTGGCCCAGTCCGACAGGGTGGCGCGCTCACCCGGCATTTGCGCCAGTTTGCCGACGAGCAGGTCGCGAAAACTGCCTCCCGCCACATCCTGGTAGCGATCGCCACGCTTGACAAAATACATCGGCACATCGAGCGCGTAATCGACGTAGCGCTCGAATCCCATGCCGGGCTCGAACGCAAAAGCCATCATGCCGGCTCGCGCATTATCGGTGTCGCGCCAGATTTCGGATCTGGCGCTGAGCAGTCCATTGGGCCGCCCATCGGTGAAAGGGGAGTTGGCGAAGAGGGCCGTCGCGACCGGTTGCAGCGCGAGCGAGACCCGCAGCTTCTTGACCATATCGGTCTCACTCGAAAAATCGAGGTTGGCCTGCACGGTGCAAGTGCGGAACATCATATCGAGGCCGCGCGTGCCCACCTTCGGCATGTAATTGGCCATGATCTGATAGCGGCCCTTCGGCATCATGGGCGTTCCCGCACGACTCCAGAGCGGCGACATGCCGAGGCCCAGAAAGCCAATTCCGAACGCGCCGGCCGCATCCTTGACGGCCGTCATATGGGCCGCAAATTCAGCCGCGGTCTGATGGACCGTGTCGAGCGGCGCGCCGGAGAGCTCGAACTGGCCGCCCGGTTCGAGCGAGATGGCACCCCCGCCAACCTCGTCGTGCAGCCCGATGATGGATCGTCCATCCATGATCGCTGTCCAGCCGAGCGCTCGAGCCATCCCGTCTAGCACCGCCCGGATGCCGCCTTGGCCCGATCGGCCCTCGTAGGGAACGGGGGCAAGATCGTCGCGATAGAAAACGAACTTCTCGTGCTCGGTCCCGACCCGGTGAGCGGCGGCCGGTTTGCAGCCTTGTTCGAACCACGCCACCATGGCGTCGCGCGTCTCGAGCGGAGCCAAATCTGTAACGTCACGCGCCATGCTTATTGGGTCCGCATGTTACCAGGTGGCGCGGCAAAGACCGCCTCGGCACGCCGGCGAAAAGGCCGGACGCGACCCGTCTTAGGGGGCAAGTTGAGAACACGCAACACGCGCCCCTGTCGCACCAGTTCATCTCCCGTTCATCCGCTGGGCAACAACTTTAATCCCGCGCGCGTTCCAGACACCGGGCTGCCGAGGGTTGCGCAATTTCGTAGGCAGCTTTCCAAGGGAGAGTAAAATGACCTCATTCAAGAAATCCATCGTCCTGGCCTGTGCGGCGTCCGTGCTGAGCTTCGGTGTCGCCATGGCGCAGACCGATCCGAACGCGGCCGCTCCGGCGGCTGGCGCGGCTCCGGCTGCCGACGCGGCCGCCCCGGCTGCCGACGCCACCATGATGCCGAAAAAGCACATGATGAAGAAGAAGCACATGATGAAGAAGCACATGATGAAGAAGAAGGCCATGTGATTCAATAACGGCTTCGGCCGGGGGCCCTGGTCCGCGCCGCGGGCCGGGGCATTTTCATTTACAGCTTTACTCCTCGTTAACGAATGGGAACCGCGAGGTCCCATCGCGTTTCGTGATCGATGGTCGCCGGTTCGTCATAAAGGACAGCGTACCCTCAAGACCAGCGTACCCTCGCTCATTCCGCCGCCATGGCGACCCGCTCGGCCATGGAAATCCCCGAGAGGTTGTCGAGGCTGGTCACGATGTGACCCGCCAGCGCGTCGGCCAGGACCGAAGGCTCGCTTTTGTTGCGCAACAGCGCGATTTTGCAAGATGGCAGCGAGGGGAACCCATCGGACGATCCCAAGATGCGCATGCCGGAGCGGACCGCGCTCTCGGGCAGCACCGACACTGCGAGCCCGGCTAATACGGCCGCCCCCACCGCGGTCGAATTCCAGCTCGAATATAGCACGCGGAAGGGCCGTCCTATGCCTTCGAGGCCGATGGTGGCGGCCTGCCGCCAGGTACAGAAGGAACGCCCCAGGGCGAGCGGCAAGGGGGAGAGTTCGTGCACCGCATGCCGGCTCGAGGTCACCCAGAACAGCCGCTCACGCCGGATGATGGACGCCGTACCGCGGGTTTCGGTATGCGTGATGATGGCAAGGTCGAGATCCGAGCCGGCCACCCGCTCGACCAGCATGGGGGTCGGCTCACACACCACCGTGACCTCGACGCGCGGATTGGACTGAGAAAACCGAGCGAGGATTTCAGGCAAATACCGGTCCGCATAGTCGTCCGGCAGCCCGAGTCTGACGCGCCCGGCCAGCTCCGCGTCGGCGAAACTCGCCAGGGCCTCGATGTTGAGTTTGATGATGCGGCGCGCATAATCGAGCAGCCGTTCACCCTCTTCGGTCAGCTTGGAGGCACGTCCCTCGCGCTCGAAAATCGGCTTGCCGAGACGCTCCTCCAGCTTCTTCATCTGCATCGAGACGGCCGACTGCGTCTTGTGAACCGACTCTCCGGCGCGCGTGAACGATCCCGCGTCCGCAATCGCGATGAAAGTCTTGAGTTGATCCACATCCAGCAGAGCCGACATCCCAGGTCTCCCTAATCATCCCGCATCGTATCACGAAGCTGAATGTGTGCCATAACAAACATTCGTTTTATTTATCACTGCGTCGCACCTATATTCAGGGTCATCAAGTTTGGCCTGGAGAAGATCATGGCGACCCGTCACAACATTGCGCTCAACGCGTCAGGGCAGGTGCTCGCCCGAATAGGCTCAGGGCTGCGCGCTTTGCACGCGGCTTGGGAGCGCCGTCAGCTGGTGGGACAGTTGGGCGCGCTCGACGACCACATGTTGCGCGACATTGGCATCACGCGCCAGGATGTACTCTCCGTTCTCGCCGAGCCCATGTTCCGCGATCCGTCACAAAAGCTCGCAGAACGCGCTCGCGACGTGCGGCAGGCTAATCGCGCCGCAGCCCTCGACAGCCGAGCCTTCAGCCGCACGCTGAACGCCTCCGCTGACAAAGCGTCCTTCGGATCGGATCGTCGCGCCGCCTGAGCGCTACCGGTCAGGCTCCGTCACACGTCACGCCCCGGCCGAGATGCCGGGGCGTGACTTTGCGTACCCGCACCGTTTGCACCAGTGTCCAAGTGCGAATCGTGCCACTCGGCATGCCCACGGACTGTGCGATCGACAATGCCGGTCAGCGTCCGTTTCCGGATTGACCCAGGATGTCCGCGAGGTTTGCCTCGTGCTGAGGTGAAGCCGGCGTTCCGGCCTGGAACATGCGGCTGAGATCGTTGAGCACGGACTCTGCCGATCCTCCGGATCCTCCCTGTCCACCGTCGTCGGGGCCGCCTTGCGAGGCGGGCCTATAGGGCGCGGACGGGGCGGCGCGGCCCGGTGCCGCCTGCTGGCCGCCCCCAAACAAGCCGCCCAGCACGCTTCCGACAAGGCCACCCAGCCCGCCGTCGCCCGGTTCCTGTGTGGTTGGCGACGGAATTCCGGGTCGCCCGGCCTGGCCGAGGCCCGCGCCGCCTTCCAGAGAACCGATAATGCTCGACAGGGCGCCACCCCACCCGCCGCCATTCTGGGCGGCATGAGACAGGCCGCCGATGATCATCGAGGCGATCACCGGCAGCATGGCCTGGATGACCGAAGCCGGCACGCCCGATTCGGTGGAGGCCTGCTGGGCCACTTGGCTGTTCACCTGATGGCCGCCGAAAATGTCGCCCAGCACGGCGCCGCCCTGTTGCGCGACCCCCGGCGACTGGGCGGCGGTCGGGTTGATATAGGCGTCCTGATGGGTGCCGTTGCCAAGATGCTGCAGGATGGTCTGCAACCCCCCGCCGCTCTGGGCGGTGTTCTGCAGGCCCATTTGGAAGGCCGGCAACAAAGCCGTGATGGCGCTTTGCGCCTGTTGGGGCGAAATCCCGAAACGGCTCGCAAGATTGTCGATCGCCTGGCCGCCTTGCGCGGATTGCATGATGTCGTTGAGGCTCATCGTGGCATCCTCCTGAGGGATACCGATCCGAGTCCCGCGCGTTCTGCGGCTCCCCTGGCTCCCGCTCCTTCAGGTAAGGCGCGGCAAGCGTTTGGCGAGGTGTCCGGTCACCCGATATGCGGTCGCGAGCGCCGTCAGCCCGAAGATGGCGGCCCCGAAAGCGATGCCGAGTTGCCCGCCCTCGACGCCGCCATAGGCAGCCCCCAGCGTCACGAAGGGAATGGTGCCGAGCGTGGCACGGCCCCAGTTGAACAGCAGCGAGAGGAGCGGGAATCCGAGATTGTTGAACGAGGCATTGGCCACGAACAGGAATCCCACGAACAACCAGGCCGATACGCCATAGGTGCAGAAAAACACGATGTAGCGGGCGGATTCCGGTTTGGCCCCGAAGACATAGACGATCAGGGGCGAGATCAGCCACAGCACGGCCCATATGGTCAGCACATAGGTGGCGGTGAGAAGAAATGATTTGGTCAGCGTGTCGTTCACCCGTTGCAGCTGGCCCGCTCCGAGGTTCTGGCCCAGGATCGGCCCGACCGCGCCGGTGAGCGCGAAAATCACCCCGAACGCGACCGGTACCACCCGGTCCGTGATGGCGGTCGCGGCGATCGCGGCGTCGCCGAATCGCGAGAAGACGTGGAGCACGTAGGAGCTGGCCACCGGGGTCGCCAGATTGGTCGCGATGGCGGGCAGCGCGATGGCCATCAGCGGAGCGAAATCCCTGAAGGCCGCGGTTTTCTCCGGGCGGCCCACCAGACCGTGGATCGTGACCGCCCCGTGCCAGCCCACGGCCAGGAACACGAAGCGTGCGATCACGGTCGAGATGGCGGCGCCATAAACGCCGAAATGCAGGCCGAAGATGAGGATGGGGTCGACGATGCCGGTCACGACGCCGCCCGCCAGCGTGACGTACATGGCCCGCCGAGCGTCTCCGGCGGCCCGCAAAATGCCGGACAGCACGATGCCAGCGGCAAACGGGATGTTGGCCGGCAAGGTGATGTGCAGAAAATTCTCCGCGATCTCGAGCACGGGGCCTTTGGCGCCCAGCATGACCAGCGCGGGCCGTGCGAAGACGAGCGCCAAGACCGTAACCAGGGCGCTGAACAGGGTCGCGTGCAGGAGGCCCGAGGCCGCGAGCCGGCGCGCCCTCTCCCGGTCGCCGGCCCCGAGCGCCCGAGCCACGAGCGCCGTGACCGCAATCGTCAGGCCGATATTGATCGACACCGGATAAAACAGGACCTGCGTGGCAAAGCCGACGGAGGCCGTGAGGTCGGTCTGCTGCAGCCGCGACACGTAAAGCAGCGACAGGAAATCCACCACGAAGATGGCCAGCACCCCGATCGTGCTGGTCCCCGTCATCACGAGTACGTGACGCAAGATCGAGCCTTCGGTGAATTTGGCGCGATACGGCGCCGTCACGGTCGCGACGGGACCATGCGCGGTTGCCGGTGCGTCGGGCGCCGCATCGCGGTCAAAACCTGTCGTGTCGATGAGTCACCTGCTGGTCGCGGCCACGTGCACTCCGCAGCCGAGCGGCCTGCGTCGATCCGGTGCCGTGTCGGCATGGGCATAGCGGAACGCCGGCTGCGTCTCAATGGTTCGGAGTTCGCTGGGGTGACCTGACGCGAGGCGGTGCCCGACATCGTTCCTCGCTGCCATCAGCAGCTGCGTTGGCCGGTCATTCGCCTGTCACGCGGGCGTCCTAACAGCCCAACCGTGATCAGTATCCGTTTGACCGAAAACGCGATGCAGCCGTTTACACGGTCGCGTTCCCCGAGACTGCGCCAGTGGGCACGGCCACGACAGGCGCTCACAGCGGCCGTTTTGCTCGCACCCTCGGCCGCCCTTCTCCTGACCTTCACTTATTGGCCGGTGGCTCAGGTCCTATGGCGGTCCCTCATCGTCACCGATTTCGGTGCGCAGGCGCATACCGGCTGGGGCAACTATCTCCGCCTGCTCGTCGACCCCCACTTCGCGCGCGCGGCCTGGAACAATGCCCTCTATGCCGTCTTCACGATCATTCCATCGGTCGTGCTGGCGCTGCTCTTCGCGCTGGCTCTACAGAGGACCACCCGCCTCAACACCGTGCTGCGCACGCTCCTGGTTCTCCCGATGCTGATCCCGCTGGTCGCGGCGGCTTCCTTGTTCAGCTTCGTCCTGCTGCCTGGCGGAGGGCTGCTCGACACATATTTCGCCTGGGCGGGCCTCGGCGCCGCGAACTGGCTCGGTGACCCGACGCTCGCCCTGCCCTGCGTCATCGCCATCACGATCTGGAAGAACACCGGCTATTACATGCTGTTCTTCCTAGCGGGTCTCGCGGGCGTGTCGCACAGTCTCCTGGAAGCCGCGCAGCTTGACGGCACGGGGCCCATCACCCGGGTTCGCTACATCATCCTGCCGCAGCTCGGCCCGACCTTCGGCTTCGTGGTTCCAATCGCGCTGCTGAACGCCCTGACCCAGGTGGACCAGGTCGTCACCCTGACCCAGGGCGGCCCGTCCGACGCCACGAACCTGCTGCTCTACTACATCTATCAGCAGGCCGAGCAGAACCAGGACAACGGCCTTGCCAGCGCCGCCACGGTGGTGAGCGTCGTGGCCTTGCTGACGCTCTCCCTCTTGTCCCTCCGGACGCTGGAGCGAGGGATTCACTATGAGTCGTAGCCGCGAGCCGGGCTGGGCGCTGCTGGCCACCTTGGCGGTCGCGGGCGCGGCACTGGTCTGGGCGGTGCCCTTCCTCTGGATGCTCGTCGCCTCACTCCGCCCGAGCTTGCCGCCCGACATCGCATCGCTGGCTCCGGCTGGGCCGTTCGGGTTTTCGAAATATCGCGAGGCTTGGAGCAGCGGCAGCTTCTCGCTTTGGTATGGCAACACCTTGCTGGTCTGCGGCGGGATTTTGCTCGTCCAGCTCGTCACCGCCTCCGCCGCGGGCTACGCCTTCGCCCGGCTGCGCTTCCCGGGCAAGGACCTCCTGTTCAGTCTGTTTCTCTTGCAGCTGCTGCTCGTTCCGACCCTGCTGATCGTGCCCAACCTGACCACGATCGTGGCGCTCGGGCTGTACGACCATCTACCCGGCATCATGGCTCCCTATTTCGCCTCGGCCTTCGGCACGTTCCTGATGCGGCAGGCCTTTCGGTCCATTCCGCGGGACTATGAGGAGGCGGCCCTGCTGGACGGCGCGACGGTGCCGCAGGTGATCTGGCATGTCCTGCTGCCGATGTGCCGTCCGGCGCTGGCCGCCTTCGCCATCGTCTCGGTCACGGCCCACTGGAACGAGTTCTTGTGGCCCCTGATCGCGGTGTCGTCGCCAGACCGGCAGGTTTTGACGGTCGGGCTGGCCTCCTTCACGTCCGGTGCCGAGGCTGGCGGCGATTGGGGTCTGCTGGCCGCCGGCACGGTGTTGGTCGCGGGTCCGCTGCTGCTCCTGTTCCTCCTGTTCCAGCGGCAGTTCGTTCGCTCCTTCGTGCTGTCCAGCCTGAAATGACCCGAGCCACCTCCAAGGGAGACCTGCCATGAAGATTACCCGACGCACCGCGCTGGGCGCGGCCCTCGCCATCCCGGCCGCCGTTTCCCTCGCGCGCGCCGCGCGCGCCGCCGGCCCGGTCGAACTCGACCTGTTTTTTCCGGTGCCGGTGCAGGGCAAGCTGGCGCTCGAGATGAAACGGGTCGTTGGCACGTTCAACGAGCAGCATCCGGCGATCCGGGTGACACCGGTCTATACGGGCAGCTACGACGAGACCAACCTGAAGACCCGCGCGGCCGCCGCCGCCGGCAAGCCGCCGGCCGTAGCCCTGATGTCGGCGAATTTCGTCCGGGAATACATGATCGACGACGCCGCGATCTGCCTCGATCCGCTGATCGGAGGATCCGGCGAGACCCCGAAGGCCTATATGGACCGGTTCTGGCCGGCGCTGCTGCCGAACGCCATGGACCAGGGGCGCGTCTATGGCGTGCCGTTCCACAATTCCACGCCGCTGCTCTACTATAGCGTCGGCGCGTTCCAGGAGGCCGGTCTCGATCCAGACCACCCCCCTCGGACCTGGCAGGAATGGCTGGACGCCATGCGGAAGCTGACGAAGCCGGACGGGAGCCGCCACGGCCTTGTGATGCCAGGCACCTATGATTACTGCGGCTGGTTGACGTCCTGCCTGGTGATGTCGAATGGCGGCCAGTATTACAATCCAGAGTGGGGCGGGCAGGTCTATTACGACGACAGTCCCAGCCTGGGCGCGCTGACCTTTCTGCACGATCTGGTGCAGAAATGGAAAGTGATGCCGGCCGGCGTCCTGGACGCCAACGGGGTCACCTCGGCCTTCTCGTCCGGCCGCGCCGCCATGATGCTGCTGTCCACGGGCGCGCTGGGCTTCGTGCGCGAAAGCATGAAGCAACCCTTCCGCACGGCGTTTGTGCCGGCAAACGTCATGAACGCCGCGCCGATCGGCGGCGCCAGCCTCATCATCCCGAAAGGCAACGCCCCAGAGCGCCAGGACGCGGCCTGGACGCTGATCGACTGGTTGACCAGCCCGCCGGTTTCCGGCGCCTGGAGCCGTTTCACCGGCTATTTCGCGCCGAATCGCGGCGCTTACGACCTGCCCGAAATGAAGGCCTATCTGGCCGAGAACCCGGATGCCAAGGTGGCCTTGGACCAGTTGAACCAATTTGGCCGCAGTTGGTTCGCCACCTACCGCACCGTCCCCGTGCGCAAGGCCATGGAGGATCAAGTGCAGGCCCTGCTCTCGGGCCGGATCGAGCCCGCCGCAGCGGCCGCGCAGGCGCAGAAGGACGCTGAAGCGCTGCTCCGCCCCTATGTGGAGCGCACCGCCCTGCAACTCCCGGCCTGAGGTGGCAACCATGTTGATCGCCCAGATCACCGACCTGCATATCCGCCCGGAAGGCAAGCCCGCCTACCGGGTCGTGGAGACCAACATGCTCACCGAGCGCGCGCTGCGCGCCGTGATGCTGCACCGCCCGGATCTCGTCGTGATCACGGGGGATCTCACCGATTGCGGCTTGCGCGAGGAATATGCGGTGCTGGCCGACATGCTCCGCCGCAACGTCTCAGCGCCGGTGCTCGCCATCCCGGGCAACCACGACCGGCGGGAGGTCATGATCGCGCATCTGCCGCAGACGCGGCAGCACGACGGCTTCGTGCAATACGTGGTCGAGGATTTGCCCGTCCGCGTGGCGATGCTCGACACGGTGGTGCCCGGTGCCGGTCATGGGGAACTGTGCCCGCTCCGGCTGGACTGGTTGGAGCGGACCTTGGCGGCGGCGCCGACGCGCCCGACCCTCATCGGCATGCACCATCCGCCGTTCGCGACCGGGATCGAGCACATGGACCGTATCGCGCTGCGTCCGCGCCAGGCATTCGCGGAGATTCTGGCCCGCCACCCTCAGGTGCAGCGTGTGGTCTGCGGCCACCATCACCGTCCGGTGGTGAGCCGGGTCGGCCATGCCATCGCCTCGATCGCGCCCTCCGTGGCCCATCAAGTGGAGCTGGACCTGCGCCAAGGCGCGCCGTCTGCCTTCGTGCTCGAACCGCCCGCCTTCGAGCTGCACCACTGGTCCGCCGACAATGGGTTCGTCAGCCACGTCGTCATGGTGGAGCGATATCCGGGACCGTTTCCGTTCGTCACCGAGCCGGAATATCCCGGCCAGGCAACGTGAACCGCCTGGTTCAGCCCTGCGCTCCTGACAGGGGCTTCCCGACATCCCATATGAGCGACTCCCGGGGCGCGCGCCCGCAGGGCCGAGCATCTCCTTGACCCTGAACCCCGCATCGCTCAAAACCCGTGCGGGTGTAGCTTACGGACCGAACCAAATGACCAAGCCGCCGCTGCGAATTCTGCTCTGCGCGCCGCGCGGCTTCTGTGCCGGCGTGATCCGCGCCATCGACGCCGTGGAACGCGCGCTCCGTGTCTATGGCGCGCCCGTCTACGTGCGGCACGAGATCGTGCACAACAAATACGTGGTCGAGAGCCTCAAGAAGAAGGGCGCCATCTTCGTCGAAGAGCTCGACGAGATTCCGCCCACCAATGCGCCGGTCATCTTTTCGGCCCATGGTGTCCCGAAGGCGGTGCCGCAGCATGCCTCGGAGCGCAACCTGTTCGCCATCGACGCCACGTGCCCGCTGGTCACCAAGGTGCATCGCGAGGCCGAGCTGCATTTCCGGCGTGGCCACACCATCATCCTGGTGGGCCATGCGGGACATCCCGAAGTGGTGGGCACTTTGGGCCAGCTCCCGCAGGGCGCCGTGATCCTGGTCGAGACCATCGCGGACGTCGACCGCCTGGCCAACGAGGCGGGTCCCGAGCTGACCAAGAACCCGCTGGCCTTCGTGACCCAGACCACGCTTTCGGTGGATGACACGCAAGGCATCGTCGAGGCGCTGAAGCGGCGCTTCCCCGCCATCGTGGGGCCTCACAAGGAAGACATCTGCTACGCCACCACCAACCGTCAGGAAGCCGTCAAGCAGATCGCCGACAAGGTCGATGCGCTTCTGGTGGTGGGCTCGGCCAATTCGTCGAATTCGCAGCGCCTCAAGGAAGTGTCCGAACGCGCCGGCTGCCGCAACAGCCAACTCGTGCTGCGCGCCTCCGACATCGACTGGACGCCGCTCGGGGCCATCCGCACGATCGGCATCACGGCCGGCGCCTCGGCGCCCGAGGTGCTGGTCGAGGAGATCATCGACGCCTTCGCGGAACGCTACGAGATCGAGGTGGAGACCGTGTCGACCACCACGGAAACCATGTTCTTCCCGCTGCCGCGCGAATTGCGCGAGGTCACCGACCGGGTGGCGTGAGCCCGTCGCCCGTCAGCGTCTTTCTTCGGGATTGGGAGGCCGCCCGTCACGGGTTCCGGTGGACTGCCGTACCGTTGAACCTTCGTGGCTTCTCGGCTTAGATGGCCGCAACCACAGCTCCCCGGAAATCCGCCATGACATCAGCCAATACCCGCACCGCCGATCACCCGATCGACCCGATGTTCCTCGAACGCTGGTCGCCGCGCGCCTTCGATGGCCAATCCATCTCCGAGGGGGATGTCCTCACCCTGTTCGAGGCCGCCCGCTGGGCGCCTTCGTCCTATAATTCGCAGCCGTGGCGCTTTCTTTATGCCCGGCGCGACACCCCGCAGTGGGACACCTTCTTGAACCTGCTCGTGCCGTTCAACCGGTCCTGGGCCGAACGAGCCTCCCTGCTGATCATCGCGGTCTCGAATTCGATGATGCTGCCACCCGGACAAGACAAGCCGGTCCCCTCCTACAGCCATTCCTTCGATACCGGCGCAGCCTGGGCGAGCCTTGCGTTGCAAGCCAGCAAGATGGGCTTGCAGGCGCACGGCATGGTGGGATTCGACAAGGAAGCCGCCTTTGCACAGCTCAACGTGCCCGAAGGGTATCGCGTCGAAGCCGCGATCGCGGTGGGGCGGCCGGGTGACAAATCCGTCCTGCCCGAAGCCCTGCAGGCGCGCGAACAGCCGAACGGCCGCAATCCGGTCTCCGCCTTCGCATTCGAGGGCGGGTTCAAGGCCGGCTAGGGTTCTCGGCGCTACCTGCGCCAAAGCTCAATCTCGACGCTCCCCCACGACCCGCAGCGCCTCGTCCAAAATCGCGAACGCCCGATCGAGCTCCTCCTCACCAATCGTCAGCGGCGGGCAGAGCGTCACGACATGGCCGCCGCCGAGCTTGAACGACAGCCCGCGCTCCAGGCAGGCATAGAGGAGGCGGTCCGCGGTGACGGCCGGGGTATTGCCACCGATCTCGACGCCCCAATACAGGCCCACCCCGCGCACGTCCGCGATTACGGGGTGGCGCGCCGCCATGGCGCGCAGCCGCTCTAGCCCGATGGCGCCCAGGCGCGTCGCGCGCTCGAGCAGTTTCTCGTCCTCGATCACATCGAGCGTGGCGAGCGCGGCCGCGGCCCCGACGGGGCTCTTCTCATGGGTGTAATGGCCGAGCGCCACGGCGCCGCCGATGTCGAGCCGGGGATGAGCCAGCATGGCGGCCATCGGAAACACCCCGCCGCCCAAACCCTTGCCGATCACCAAAATGTCGGGCACGGCACCGAACCGCTCGCAGGCCCACATCGTGCCGGTGCGGCCGAGCCCGCTCGGGATTTCGTCGAAAATCAGCAGGGCGCCATGGCGCTCGCAGCTCGCCCGCACGCGGGGCCAAAAATCCGGATGGGGCGGCACCACCGTGGTCCAGCGCATGGGTTCCGCCAGCACGGCCGCGACATCGCCCTGCACCTCCAACATGTAATCGATATAGTCGGCCAGCCGCTCGTGAGCACCCCCCTCCTGGCCGAAGAAGCGCTCCAGCAGATGCAGCGGCGGCACGTGTTCGGTGCCCGGCAGCAGTGGCCCGACATCCTTGCGGAACAGGGCCTCGCCGCCGACCGAAATCGCGTCCAGACTGGCGCCGTGAAAACTGTCCCACATGGAAATCGTTTTGTGGCGCCCCGTGGCATAGCGCGCGAGTTTCAGCGCCATTCCGATCGCGGCTGTGCCGCCCGGTGCGAACAGAACCTTGCCCAGATCGCCCGGCGCGAGATCGGCGAGCCTGCGCGCCAACGCGATGGCTGTGGTGTTGGTGTATCGCCGCGGCGAGAAGGGCAGGCGGTCGAGTTCGGCCTTGATGGCCGCGATCACGCGTGGGTGGCCGTAGCCCACCTGATGAACGCTGTTGCCGTGGAAATCCAAAAATATCCGACCGTCGAGGTCGGTCAGGATGGAGCCATCGGCCCCCTCCACAACGTCGAGGCAGGGGCTCGACAGGGATTGGTGCATGAAGACGCGCGCGTCCTCGTCGAGCACCCGGCGTGTCTCGGCTCCGAGCCGGGCCGTCCAGGCCTGCCGTTCGGGCGACAGATTGATGTCGCCCTCGCTTGGCGCTTGAGCGCTCGAGGCTGACGGGTGCCGGTTAGACAAGGGCAGGCCGCGCGCCTAGTGCGAGGCGCGCCTCGATGTCCTCGATCACCGGCATGAGGTCGGCGACCGAATCGATCACGTAATCGGACCCGGCATCCTTCAATATGGCGCTCGCCAACTCGCGTCGCGCCGCCCGCTCGTCGGCATCGAGCGCGGACCACTCGGCCTCGGAGAGCCCCATGGCATTGCCGGACACCGAAACTCCCACCGTCCAGGTGCCGGCCGCGCGCCCTTCGGCGATGCCCGGTTCGGTGTCGTCCACCTTGACCACGCTCCAGGGCGGGAACACGCCGAGGTCGGCAAAGCAACGATACATCATCAGCGGGGTCGGGCGTCCGGCAGGAAGATCGCCCGCGCAGACGAGATTGTCGGGGCTGTAGCCTTGCCGGGCCGCAAGCGGCAGCAGCTTTTCCATGATGTCGCGCGTATAGCCGGTGGTCGAGCCGATCTTCAGCCCACGCGCCCGCAGCGCCGTCACGGTCTCCAGGGCGCCCGGAACCAGGCCTGCGAAATCGCCCACCACGCGGGCGTTCATGGGGGTGAAGACAGCATGGACCTCGTCGATGTCGGCCGGGCCGGGCGTGTGGCCGTGGCGGGCCGTCCAGGCTTCGGCCACATGCGGCATGGCCATGAGGGCCTCGACATGCTGCCATTTGGGCAGGCCCATGGGCTTGCGGGCGTCCGCCACCGTCAGCGGCACGCCGAATTGCTCGAAGGTGGCCACGAAGACGCCCATCGGGGCGCGCGAGCCAAAATCCACGATCGTGCCGGCCCAGTCGAAAACAACGGCGGTCAAAGCCTGCATGGCATCCTCACTGATAAAGGTCCGCGATGGTTTCCTCGGCGATCGCAAAGCCCGTGGAGGCCCCGGTGCCGCTGGTCACCATGACGAGGCGCATCCGGTCGGCCGGCCGGTCCATGAACATGGTGTGTCTGCCAGAGGCATAGAGGCCGGTCCAGCGTTCCAGCACGTTTGGCGCTTCCGGCGTCACGGTGGCGCGGTATTCGTCGAGGATCAGGGCATCCACGGCGTCGGGCGCGAAGGGGTCCGGCGTCGCGCCATAGTGGTGGCTGTCCCCCACCACCAGCGAGCCGTCCCGGCTCTGCACCGCGATGAGGTGGACGCCGTTGGCGCGATGCGCCGGTTGCTCGGCCTCAAGCCGGGCCCGCAGGGGTGCGGACTCGGGCAGCGCGTCGAAGCCCTCGTAGCGCACCAGGCTGAGGTCCGTCATGACGGCGGCGGGCAGCCGAAAAGTTGCAGAGGGAGGCGCCACGCGCAGCATGTGCAGCTTGCATTTCGTGACGCCCTGCGCCGCGATCCGCTCGGGGAATAGGGTGAGGAAATCATCTCCCGGGCACACCACCACGGCCTCGGCCTCGATCTGCCCTGCCGTGGTGTCGACGAACGGCGGCTCCACGGCGCGCACCGCGATCTGGCGCAGGATCGTCACGCCGTGAGCCTGCTCCAACCAGGCCGCGAGGCGTGGAATCGCGTCGCGCGATTCCACCCGCAATTCGTGCGGGCTCCACAAGGCGGCGGTCAACTGATCGGGCTGCAGGTCGGGGTAGCGCGAACGCGCCTCGGCGGCCTCCAGAAGGGCGCAGCCCTCGCCCATTTCGGTGGCCATGAAAGACTCAAGCACAGCGCGGGTCTCGGGGCGGCGGCCCAGCAGCACCAGCCCCTGGTGCTCGATCGCGATCCCGGCCTGCGGCGCCACCTCGGCCCACACGTCGCGCGAGCGCATGGCGCGCCGCCACACCTGCCCACGCTGCTGGCCCGTCACGGTCACGAAGCCGAAATTGCGGATCGAGGCGCCGTTGGCCTGGGCGTCGCGATCGATCACCACCACGCGTTTGCCGCGCCGTGCCGCCGCGAGCGCATGGGCGAGCCCGAGGATGCCGGCCCCCACTATGGCAAGATCGTAACCGCGCCTCACTGGTATGTGGTCCGCATCATGGACTCGCGTTATCCGGTTCAAACCACCCTGGCGCGACGGGTACCCGGCCAGGGTCACGGCCGAGCGGCCCTAGGTTGCCTTGCCCGCGAACCGGTCCGTGGCGGCCACCAGCGCCCTGGCGATGCCGGGTTCGCTGAAGGCGTGGCCGGCGTCCAGGATCAGCTGGAACTCGGCTTGCGGCCACGCCTTGTGGAGCTCCCAGGCGGTGCGGGCCGGGGTCGCGACATCGTAGCGGCCCTGGATGATGACGCCCGGGATGCCCGCGAGCTTGTGGGCATCGCGCAGCAACTGGCCTTCCTCCATGAAACCTTGGTGGACGAAGTAGTGGTTCTCGATTCGCGCGAAGGCGAGCGCGTAGGCGTCGCCGCCGAACACCTCGGCAAGGGTCGGGTCGGGCAGCAGCGTGAGGGTGCGGCCCTCCCACAGGCTCCAGGCCCGCGCCGCGGCCTGCTGCACGGCAGGGTCGTCAGACACGAGCCTTTTCCGGTAGGCCGCGATCATGTCGTGTCGCTCTTCGGGCGGGATCGGGGCGAGATAGTCGTCCCAGAGGTCCGGAAACAGCCAGCTTGCGCCCTCCTGGTAATACCAGAGCAGTTCGGCGCGGCGCAGGGTGAAGATGCCACGCAGGACCAGTTCGCTGACCCGTTCGGGATGGGTCTCGGCATAGGCGAGCGCCAGCGTCGAGCCCCAGGAGCCGCCGAACACCTGCCAACGCTCGATGCCGAGCATGGTGCGCAGCCGTTCGACGTCGGCCACCAGATGCCAGGTCGTGTTGTGGTCCAGGCTCGCATGCGGGGTCGAGCGCCCGCAGCCGCGCTGGTCGAACAGCAGCACGTTGTAGAGCGCCGGATCGAACAACCGGCGCTGCGCCGGCGAGCATCCGCCGCCCGGCCCGCCATGCAGGAACACCGCGGGCTTGCCCTTGGGATTGCCGCAGAGTTCCCAGTAGACTCGATGGCCGTCGCCGGTGTCCAAAAAGCCGTGTTGATAGGGTTCGAGGGCTGGATACATGAAGGGTCCGTGGTCAGGCCGAGGCGGCCGCTTGGATGAAGGATTTGAGGCCGGCCGCGAGCGCCGCGACGGCCGGAATCGCAGCGGGGTCGAGCCCGTGCCGCTCGGCCAGCCAGGCGGGATCGTTGGCCGAGAGCCAGACCCCGCCGCTTTCGTCCTCCCAGGCCAGCGCCTTCAAGGGCAGGTCGATCCCGACGGTTTGGGTGGCCTGCATCAGTGGCGTTCCGGCTTTGGCGCTGCCGAAGATCAGAAGCTCGGTCGGCCGCAGCGTCATCCCGGCGGCTTGCGCGCCCGCCGCATGGTCGACGCGGGCGAACACGACGGCACCTTTCGCCAGAACCGTCGCCTCGAGACGGTCGATGGTGTCCCTGACCGAATGCGAGCTCGCGATGGTGATCAGCCCTGCTTGCGACATCGCCGGCTCCGTTGCAGCTTGCCCGTGACCTGTCGTCGGACTTCGTAAGCCGCCTCGACCCCGTTGCCAATGGTGGACGTAGATGGGAGCCGACGAGGGCGGCCGCCCGTGTCGGGAACTCTTGCTCGACAGCGGCCTAAAAGAGTTTTCGACGGGTGGACAACAGGCCTTTTGAGCGGCATGAGACCCCCAAATGCGTAAGACGGCGCGGGGAGGGTCCTAAATGTTTTGGCAAGAGCTGCCTCGGGTTGCGAGGTCGTCGGCATGACTCGAGCCGCCATGGTGAGCGCCGTGATCGGCACCCTGCTGACTGTATTGTTGGCGCGCGGCCCCTCTCTGGCCGCGCAGGAACGCCAGGGGCAAAACTGGCACGAGGTGAAATGCGCCCGCTATCAGAAGGCGTGGTCCGGTGCGCTCGCCCGACTGGGGACGCGGGGCCTCGGCAAGGCCTTCCTCGACTCTCACGAGGCCTTCCTGGCCTCCGATTGCACCAAGGCGTCCGATGTCTGTCCCCGGTCGACCGAGGAACTCAAACTCGCGAACGTGATGGTGGTTTTGGCCATGAATGCGGGGACCGCCAGCACCTTTCCACCCTTCTCCTGCCGCCAATGACTCGCCGGACCGCAATGCCCGCACCGATTTCCCTCACCTCGTTCTCTGGGACAAACCAATGAGACATTCGCCAGCCCGCCGCACGCTTCTGCTGGGTGCTGCTTCAGTTGTCGTGGCTGGCGCCGACATTCCCTGGGGAAGCGGCGCACGTGCCGCAACGGGGGCGGAAGACCTGCTGGCTTCGCTCGAATCCGAGGTGGGCGGCCGGCTCGGTGTGATGGCGCTGGAAACCGCCGACGGGGCTGAAGTGAGCCATCGCGCCGACGAACGCTTCCCGTTTTGCAGCACCTTCAAGGTCCTTGCGGCCTCCGCGATCCTCAAGCGCGGCGCCACCGACGCAACCCTGCTGCAGCGACGGATTCCCTATACGCAGAGCCAGCTCGTCCCCTACTCGCCGATCACCGGGAAACATGTCGGCGAGGGCATGACGGTTGCCGAACTCTGTGCGGCAGCCCTGCAATACAGCGACAACACGGCCGGCAACCTGATGATCGGACTGCTTGGCGGTCCCGCTGGCGTGACCGCCTTCGCGCGCTCGGTTGGGGACGAGCAATTCCGGCTCGACCGCGTGGAAACGGAACTCAACACCGCGATCCCCGGCGATCCACGGGACACCACAACGCCCGCCGCCATGGCGCGGACGCTCCGAGGCCTCACGCTCGGCGATCGGCTCGGCCCGCCGGAACGCGACAGGCTCGTCGAATGGATGCGCGGCAACACGACCGGCGCGAAAAGGATCAGGGCGGGCGTGCCTGCCGCATGGTCGGTCGCCGACAAGACGGGCACTGGCGATTACGGGACCACCAACGATATGGGCGTGGTGTGGCGGCCTGGAAAGCCGCCGATCGTGCTCGTCATCTACTTCACGCAGCACGACAAGGACGCCAAGGCTCGCGACGACGTGTTGGCGTCTGCGACCAAAATTGTGGTGGATGAAATCGGCCGGAAGTCCTGATGGTCAGAGCCCGACCGGGCGAGGGCCCCACAGCTGAAACGCCTCTCAGGTCGTTGTAAAGTATAGCCTTGTTGAAGCAGGGGCTCCTCCACCATGATCGTCGCTCGTGGCCGCCATGTGAAGGATCTTGGTAACGATGCCTTCCATTTGGAGCGGATAACCGTGCGGATTTTTTGCTCCCTGCACGTGAATGCTGTCCCCCTTTAGTGGAAAATATTCGAAGGATCGCAATCCCACTTCGAGGGGTTGCCCAGCGGGTGGGTTATCCACGAAGACGTCAAGAGTTACGGGCAAGTCCTACCTCCAGCTCCTGCTCGATGGAACGCACCTTTACGAAAGCCGTAGATGCTCAAACGCTCACGCGCTTTGCTTCTCCGTTGCCCCGCGCCGCCATCGGCCGTCGCTCAGGAGAGGTCCACGAGCCCTGCGAAGTGCGCTACAGCTTACCCATCACCTGCTGTCTGAACCCGTAAACCTCGCGCTGGCCCGCGAAGGCCACCAGCGCCACCTCGCGGGTCTGGCCCGGCTCGAAACGCACCGCCGTGCCGGCCGGGATGTCGAGGCGGAAGCCCCGCGCCTTGTCGCGCTCGAACGCCAGGGCCGGATTGGTTTCGAAGAAATGGTAGTGCGAGCCGACCTGGATGGGGCGGTCGCCCGTGTTGCTGACGGTAAGCCGCAGCGTGTCGCGGCCCTCGTTCAGCACGAGTTCCCCCGGCGCCGCCATGACCCCGCCCGGCACGAGCCCGTCCTCGGCGCCACGGATCGGGTGATGCACGGTGACGAGCTTGGTGCCGTCGGGGAAAGTGGCCTCGACCTGGACGTCGTGGATCATGGCCGCGATGCCGTCCATGACCTGACCGGCCGCCACCACATGGGCGCCCGCCTCCATGAGGTCGGCGACCGTGCGGCCGTCGCGCGCACCCTCGACCACGAAATCCGTAATCAGCGCGATGGCCTCCGGGTGGTTCAACTTGACGCCGCGTTCGAGCCGCCGTCGCGCCACCTCGGCCGCCATTGCGATCAAGAGCTTATCCTTTTCGCGCGGCGTGAGATTCATGGGTCTCGGCTCCGGTTCACTGCCAGACACGGGGTGCGGCACGGCCCCGCAATGCAACAAGGATGCCCACGATAGCGGCGCGAACCTGTTCTGGCGAGCGCGACAGCAGCCGCACCGTGAGCAGACCGTTCCAGGCGCTGGCGCCGCTCGGACAGGCGGTGTGCGCAAGCGCGTCCCGCACCGCCGCGAGCCTGCTCTCGGCCTCGGGTGCGACGAACAGCAGTGTGCCGGCAGCCCGCGCGCCATTGCCGAGCGCCGCGCGATCGAGTTGCTGGCTCACCGTGCCATCGAGCCGTAACGCCTCGGCGAACACGAGCGCGCCGTCGCGGCGCACCCGCCAATGGTCTTGGATCTCACCCGTGCGGACCGATTCGCCCATGGCGAGCCGGCCGAACACCAAGGATTCCACCAGGAGCAGGCTGGCATCCTTCGCCATGTCGACCTCGAGCCGCCGGGCGAAACGCACCTCGTCGAACAGGATGGTTTCCTGCGGCAGCCACTCGGCCTGGGCCCCGGCCTCCAGCCGCAAGCGGGTCTCGACACTGGTTGTGGCCCCCGTAGATCGATAGATTTTTTCGGCCGCCTGGGTGGTCATCGTGGCGGCCGCGCTCGACCCGAACGTGAACGCGAGCCGGGCCGTATCGCCCCCCACCATGCCACCGCCCGTGTTGATGCAGACGGCCTCCAGATTGGGGACCAACCCCGGAGCCACCTTGGGAAAACGCAGCCGCAAGCCGCCCGCCTCGTGGACATGGGCCGTATAGGTACGGCCGGATCCATTGACCGCGAAGCTGGCGCCGAGTTCGCCCTGAGCGCGATTGGCGAAGATCTGCGGCGGAGTGGCCGCCGAACCGGGTATGTCAGGCGTCTGGGTCATTCCCGAGCTGTCGAAGAAATCAGCCGGCTTGGCAACGCCGTGCCGACATGCTGGTATCGGAGTCGAACAGTCTACAGGCGAGCTGTGCTAATTCGGCTCGCGCGCCACGGAGGCTCGCATGCTGCCCATCGGATCGATCGCGCCGGATTTTACCGCCGACACCACGGAAGGCCCGATCAAGTTTCACGAGTGGATCGGCGATGGTTGGGCGATCTTGTTTTCGCATCCGAAAACCTTCACGCCGGTCTGCACCACCGAGCTCGGCACGGTGGCGCGGCTGCAGCCCGATTTCGCCGCGCGCAACACCAAGGTGATCGGCCTCTCGGTCGATCCCGTCGAGGCGCACGAGCGCTGGGCGGGCGACATCGAACGCACGCAGGGCTTTGCCGTGACCTATCCGATGATCGGCGACGCCGACCTACACGTAGCCAAACTCTACGGCATGCTGCCGGCCGACACGGCGGGCACCTCGGAAGGCCGCACGGCCGCCACCAATGCAACGGTACGGACCGTGTTCATCATCGGCCCGGACAAGCGCATCAAGCTGGCGCTCGCTTATCCGATGACGACGGGCCGCAACTTCGACGAGATTTTGCGGGTGCTGGATTCTCTGCAACTCACCGCCAAACACAAGGTCGCGACCCCGGTCGACTGGAAACCGGGCGAGGACGTCATCATCGCGGGTTCGGTTTCGGACGAAGAGGCCAAGACGCTCTATCCGGGCGGCTGGGACTCGCCCGCGCCTTACCTCAGGATCGTGCCCCAGCCGCGGTGAGGTGTCGCGGCTTGATGGAATGGGAGACGGCTGGAATCCACCCAGCTCTCGTATTTCGACCTCCGTCGCCTTTTTGAAATTGCGGGTTAGGCGTGGTGGAACGTGCCCTTCTCCCCTTGCGGGAGAAGGTGCCCGACAGGGCGGATGAGGGGTTTTCTCGCCACACCGCACCCCTCATCCGTCGCTTCGCGACACCTTCTCCCGCAAGGGGACCGTTGCGTAATTGAGAGTTTTGGCATGAC
>CAXTOT010000015.1:0-79214 GCA_964245915.1 uncultured Lichenihabitans sp.
TCGAGAACACCTGGCTCTTCTTGGTGGGGATCGTGGTGTTGCGGTCGATCAGCCGCGTGAACACGCCGCCCAAGGTTTCGATGCCGAGCGACAGCGGGGTCACGTCGAGCAACAGCACGTCCTTGACGTCACCCTGGAGCACGCCGGCCTGCACCGCGGCCCCGATGGCCACCACTTCGTCCGGGTTGACGCCCTTATGGGGCTCCTTGCCGAAGAACTGCTTCACGATCTCCTGGACCTTGGGCATGCGGGTCATGCCGCCGACCAAGACCACTTCGTCGATTTCGCCAGCCGTCAGGCCCGCATCCTTAAGGGCCTTGCGGCAAGGCTCCACGGTCTTCTGGATCAGGTCGTCGACGAGCGACTCGTATTTCGCCCGCGTCAGCTTGAGGGTCAGATGTTTCGGACCGGTGGCGTCGGCCGTGATGTAGGGCAGGTTGATGTCGGTCTGGGTCGCGGACGACAGTTCGATCTTGGCCTTTTCAGCCGCTTCCTTGAGGCGCTGCAGGGCCAGCTTGTCCTTGCGCAGGTCGACCGTGTTTTCCTTGCGGAATTCCTCGACGAGATATTCGACGAGCCGGTTGTCGAAATCCTCGCCGCCCAAAAAGGTGTCGCCATTGGTCGACTTCACCTCGAACACACCGTCGCCGATCTCGAGCACGGACACGTCGAACGTGCCGCCGCCGAGGTCGTAGACCGCGATGGTGCCGGAGCTCTTCTTGTCGAGACCGTAGGCCAGGGCAGCAGCGGTCGGCTCGTTGATGATGCGGAGCACTTCGAGCCCGGCGATCTTGCCGGCATCCTTGGTGGCCTGACGCTGGGCGTCGTTGAAATAAGCCGGAACCGTGATGACGGCCTGAGTGACGGTCTGGCCGAGATAGGCCTCGGCCGTCTCCTTCATCTTCTGCAGGATGAAGGCAGAAATCTGCGAGGGGGAGTACTGCTTGGCGTCTGCCTGCACCCAGGCATCGCCGTTGGAGGCGCGGGTGATCTTATAGGGGACGAGGCCGATGTCCTTCTTGGTCATCGGGTCTTCGAATGTGCGACCGATCAGGCGCTTGATCGCGAAGAAGGTCCGCTCCGGATTGGTGACGCCCTGCCGCTTGGCGGGCTGTCCCACGAGGCGTTCGCCGTCGTCCGTGAAGGCCACGATCGAGGGCGTGGTCCGCGCGCCCTCGGCATTCTCGATGACCTTGGGCGTCGAGCCTTCCATGACGGCGACGCAGGAATTGGTCGTGCCGAGGTCGATGCCGATTACTTTAGCCATGTCTCATAACCCTTTCTGTGCGCAAGACCGCCGAATCCCGAAGCGATTCGACTGTGGGCGGACGAGGGTTGCCTTACAGGACAAACCCGTGCCGCCCGGTCCCCGACGATTTTGAAGATGGGAATTGAGCGTCCCACCGCAAGCTCGTGGCCGATATAAGTGCCGCTTTTTCCACCCGCAAGCGTCGCAAAATCGGCGTACGGCCGTTTGAAGCGGCTGCTTTGGCTTGCGTCGTGCCCCCGCAATCGCGATGGTGCGCGCTGCAGCGCAGCATGGGGCGGATCGCATGGGCAAGGCAGTTATCGGCATCATCGGCGGTTCGGGTGTCTACGACCTGCCCGGTCTCGAGCAGACCCACGAAGAGTGCATCGACACCCCTTGGGGCGAACCCTCGGACGCACTGCGGTTCGGGCGTCTGGCGGGGCGCGATGCCGTGTTCCTGGCACGCCACGGACGCGGCCACCGGCTGTCGCCCTCGACCATCAACTACCGGGCCAACATCGACGCCCTAAAACGCGCGGGGGTCACCGATCTCGTCTCGGTTTCGGCCTGCGGTTCGTACCGGGCGGAACTCTACCCCGGGCTTTTCGTGCTGGTCGACCAGTTCGTCGACCGCACGCAAGGCCGGGCCAGCTCGTTTTTCGGCGACGGCTGCGTGGTCCACGTCTCAATGGCGCATCCGATCGCGCCCCTGCTGCAGGCCCGGCTCGCCGATGCCGCCACGGCCGAGCAGATCGCCTTCAAGAAGGGCGGCACATACCTTTGCATGGAAGGCCCGCAATTCTCCTCGCTGGCCGAATCGATGACCTACAAGGGGCTCGGCTACGACGTGGTGGGCATGACCGCCATGCCGGAGGCCAAACTCGCCCGGGAGGCGGAAATCTCCTACGCCACCATCGCCATGGTGACCGATTACGATTGCTGGCACGTCGATCACGGCTCGGTCGATGTGGCGTCCGTGATCAAAGTGGTGCGCGAAAACGCCCATGCGGCTGCGACCCTGCTGGGCCGCCTGATCCGCGATTTTCCCGACAACCACGAAGCCTGTCCGGTCGGCTCCGACCACGCGCTCGACAACGCTTTCATCACGGCCCCGGAGGCGCGCGACCCGGCGTTGCTTAAAAAACTGGACGCCGTGGCGGGGCGGGTGTTGAGGGCGGCTTGACGCATCCCCCGGGCGCGCGCGTGCTACAAGGGCGTCCTCACTCCCTCCTCATCTGGTGCACAACGGGACAGACATGACTTCCGACGAGTTCAAGGCCGCGATCCGCACCATCCCGGACTATCCCAAGCCCGGCATCCTGTTCCGCGACATCACCACGCTGCTCGGCAACGCGCGTGCCTTCCGGCGCGCCATCGACGAACTGGTGCAGCCCTGGGCCGGCACCAAGATCGACAAGGTGGCGGGCATGGAGGCGCGCGGCTTCATCCTGGGGGGCGCGGTCGCGCACCAGCTCTCGGCTGGCTTCGTGCCGATCCGCAAGAAGGGCAAGCTGCCCCATTCGGTCGTCAGCATCGCCTATTCGCTGGAATACGGTCTTGACGAGATGGAAGTGCACCAGGATGCCGTCACGCCCGGCGAACGCGTCATCCTCATCGACGACCTCATCGCCACAGGCGGCACGGCCGAAGGCGCTGTGAAACTGCTGCAGAAGATCGGCGCCGATGTCGTGGCGGCCTGTTTCGTGATCGATCTTCCCGATCTCGGCGGCGCCAAGAAGATCAGTGACCTGGGCGTGCCGGTCCGCAGCCTGATGCAGTTCGAGGGGCACTGATCAGGACGAGACGACGACCCGCCGCTGCACCATCACGCAGCCCTCGAGGCTGAACACCAGCTCCCCGTGCTGGTTGTGTCCCGTGCCCGCCGCAAAGATCAGGCCCCAGGCAGGGTTGGAAGTCGGCCGTTTGCTGGTCACGGTGCGCGCGAATGTGACGGTGTCGTCCACGAACACGGGTTTCAGCCATTTCAGGTTCTTGAAGCCTGGCGAAGGGCCGGGGATCGGGACGGGCTCGTGGCAGGCGCGAGCCACCTCCTCGTCGGCCGTCCGGCTGAGAACGTTCAGCTTCATCCAGATCGAGGCGGTGTGCCAGCCCGATGCGGCGAGGCGCCCGAACGGACCCGCGCGCGCCGCCTCATCGTCGAGGTGGAACCGCTGTGGATCGTAGCGCCGCGCGAAATCCCGGATCGCGTCGCTCGTGAAGGCGTGGGACCCGAGCTCCGCATGCGCCCCGATCGCGATCTCCTCGAAAAAGCCGCTCACGCCGCAGGGTCCGCTTGGCGCCGCCCGAACATGATCGTGTTGTCCTGCGTCATCACGCAGACGTCGTCCTGGTTGAGGATCGCGAAGGCGAAAGTCACCATCCCCCGATCGGGTCTGGAGCGCGACGCCCGCACCGCCGTCACGCGCGCTCGCATGCACAGATGATCGTCCGGGCGAACCGGAGCGAGCCAGCGAACCTCCTCGACGCCGGGCGAGCCGAGACAGCTCGAACGCCCGACGAAGCCGTCGCAGATCATGCGCATGCCGATCGAGGCCGTATGCCAGCCGGACGCCGCCAGCCCCCGCAGCGGCGTGTCTTTGGCGGCCTCTGGATCGAGATGAAAAACCTGCGGGTCGAACGCCGCGGCGAATTCCACGATCTCCTCGGCCGTCACGTGATAGGCGCCGAAGCTCGCGGTATCGCCTTCATGAAAGTCTTCGAAGGCAAGGGTCGCGGCCGAATCGGCAAATCCCGTCGGGCTGCTTTCGTGTATCGGCGCCGTCATGCGGCCGGCACGACCTCTGTCACGCGGCTCTCGCGTGGCTCGATGGTGCCCTGCGCCGGGGCGGCTTCGCCAGCCGCGGGTGTCTGACTGAGACAAAAGCGGAGCGCATCCACCAGGGTCGACACCTTCGGCTCCTTGACGGCCTCGTCGATCTCATCGTCCGTGTCGCGCAGGCCATTTCTGCGCCACCACGCACCCAGAAGGATTTGGGCGCCCGGGGCGCGCCGTCGCAACCGTCGGAGCGCGAAGCGAAGAAAGGCCGGACTACCGCCGTCCAGCACCGAAAAACAGATCAGCTTCACGCCCGACACATCGAGGTGCTGGATCTCGACCTTGGACAGGGAGGTAAAGCTTTCGGCTCGGGCCCCGATGTCAAAGCTCTGGAACACCTGGGCCAGCATGGCGGCCGCGACATCGTCGAGCGGCCCGCGCGCTCCGATGCAAATCACACTCCCGGGCGCCCTGAATTGCTCAGGTGCGGTGTCGGGCAGAAGGTCGTCAGGCCGAGTGGCCTCCTTATGCGCCTCGTCCTTGGCCTTCGATCGGTTCCAGAAGTGTTTTTTCTTCTTCGGCTGATCGCCTTCCTGCTCGATTTCGTGCTCGTCCGGCTCGAGATCCTCCATGACCTCCAGGGCCGCGAGCTTGATCTCGAGCTGGCGATCGGGGTCGAGGCGGTCCTGGCCGACGTCGTCCTGGGCCAGGAGGAGACCGGGCAGCGCCACATTGTCGTAGTATTCGACGATCGACATCTCGTTCAGACACTTGCGTGCCTGATCGGAGGCTTCGATCGGGTCCTTTGCCAGCATGCGCTGGTAGAAGGTCTCGGGTGGCGACAGGGGTGGTTGATCGCCGAGCAGAACATCGAGAAATTCGAGCTGATCGACATGACGGCCGAGCACCACGAGGCAGACCGTCAGCGGCGTCGACAGGAACAGGCCGACCGGCCCCCACAGCACGGTCCAGAAGGTGGCCGCGATTACGATCGCGATGGGCGAAAGCCCCGTATTGTGCCCATAGGCCAGGGGCTCGATCACCTGCCCGATGACGGATTCGATCGCCACCAGAACCGCGACGGTCCAAACCGCCATCGACCATCCGGGGTCTACGCCAGCCGCGAGCAGAAGGGGCAGCATCGCGCCGAGCACGGCGCCAACATATGGAATGAAGCGGAAGATCGCGAAGAGAATTCCGAGCAAAATCGGGCTTGGCACGCCGATCAGCCAGAGACTGAGGCCAACCACTACGCCCGCGCAGGCATTGACGATCGACTGCGTCAGCAGATAGCGGCTCAGCCGTTTGGCGCCATCGTCGATCGCGGCCGTGGTGCGCTGAAGGTCGTTGGCCCCGAACAAGCGGATCGCTCGGTTGCGGAGGTCCTCGCGCTGCATGAGGATGAACACCACGAAGATCAGAACGATGCCGGCGGTGGCCAGCGGATGCAGCAGCGGCGCCGCGACCCGCATGAGCGTCTCGATCGGGCCTGGGGCCGGGGCCACGACCTGCACCGGCAACGGGGCCGGGGAGGCAGGCTCGGAGGCTGGGGCGGAGTTAGGGCCGGGTTGGTTCGCCGAGCCGGGCGTCGCGACGGCAGGTTGCGGCGAGCGGTCCAGCGCTTTGGTGAGCTTGGAGATGGCCTCTTGGACACGCTGCAAGCCCCCGCCGCTCGACATGCCCTTCACGGTTTGAATCTTGTGAACGATCGTGGTTTCGTAGCGGGGCAGGTCCGACGCCAGGTCTTTCAACTGGGTGGCGATGAGACTGCCGAGGCTGGCGATGATCGCAAAGGCCAGCACGACCGTGATGACGACCGGCGCGATCCGCCCCAGGCCGACCTTGTGCAGCGCCCGCACCATGGGGGCCAGCACGAAGCTCAGGAGGATCGCCAGCGCGATCGGGATCAGGATCTCGGCGCCGAAATACAGGGCCGCGATGACGGCGGCGAACAGCACCACAGCTTTGGTGCTGTCGCGTTCGTTGGCCTGCAAAGAAGAAACCACGCGCGCCATTGAACGATCCGCCTCGAGAAACCGGCGGGATGATCCCGACGGGCCGTTCTATCCTGCGGGAAGCGCGGCCCGACAATAATGCCGAGCCGCGTCCGGCTGGTTCAGTTTATCGCGTCACGGCCGGAAGACCATCCCGCGCCTTGCCCCCGATGGTGGCGGCGTAGCTCGCCGAGAATGCACCGACCAACATCGAGACGAAAAGCCAGAGTGCGAGGTAGGAGGCGGCCTTGCGAGCCTGATCGGCCGCATCCCGGGCCGCCTGTTCGGCCTTTGCGATCGCGGCCTTGGCTTGTCCGATCGTGTCGTCGATCCGCTTTTCGGCGTCGGCCTGGCTGATGCCGGTCCGAGCCACGATGACCTGCGCCACATAGGTCTTGTCAGCGGGCGAAATGTCGCCGCTGGTCAGGGTGCGGGACATGATCCGGCCAACCTCGGCAACCTGAGCCTGGTTGTTGGGGTCGGCGGCCGGCTTGTCGGTGCGGAACAGCATGTCGGTGAAATAGGCCTGCACGCCCGGATTGTTGGCGGCCTGCTGGCTTGCCGCACCGCCTGCCGCACCCGCGGCCGAACTCACGGCACTACCGACGCCCGACAGCACGCTGCCGGTCGCCTGAGCGCCGACGCCCACGAGAGAGCCGGCCGCCGAGGTCAGCAGGCTGGCGCTGACGATGGCGCCCACGGCCCAGACCATGAAGCCATGCGCCGTGTCCCGAAAATACACCTCGTCGGTGTGCAGCCCGGACCACTTGGTGCGCAGCCGCCCGGCCAGATAGCCGCCCATGCCGGCCGAGATGATCTGGACGATGATCAGCCAGATCGCGGCCGAGATCGTGAAGGTGGAGGCCGAGGCGCCCGAATTGCTGTAGGGCGACACGGAGGATAGACCGATGCCGGTGCCGAGCGCAAGGAGAATGAGCGATAGCGCGGAGGCGACGACTGCGCCGCCGATGATGGCGGCCCAAGACACGGCCGAGTGGCTCGACTCGGCGGGGGGCGTCAGAGTGGATGAAGTGGGCGCGAGCGCCATGGCAAACCTCGTTTTTGGTTGAGACATGAAAAAGGGCGGAAATCCGCCCTTTGGGTTTGTCAGTGGGAGAACAACGCGATGAGAATGATGATCGGGATCGGGATCCCGAGAAACCAGAGAAGGATTGAACGGCCCATTGTCAGCTCCCGTAAGTGGACGCAAGCGAAACGCCACAGCTACGCTTCGGTTCCGAACCCGATGCCGCCTTCAGGGCTAAATTGAACGCTATTTAGGCAGGCGTCGATGAGGCTCAGAAGGGATGGTACTGATACGCCCAGGTCTCGGAGAGGACGTCGTTGCCGGTCTTGAGATAGCAACGCATCTCGACGGGATCCGTGCCGTCCACCACGAGATCGAACTGCGCCCGCCAATGGCCGTTGACGCCGTCCGGCACGGCCTCGGTGTAGAGGTAGTCGGTGAAATGGCCGCGCGAGGTGAACAGCACGGGCTCCGGTTTCACCCCGAAGGGCAGATGCTCGAGCGGGCCGCCCAAAAACTCGACCATGAATTTGCGCACGCCGGCGGGACGAGGCAGGCCGGGCTGGCCGCCGCGCCCAAGCCGGGTCGCCACGCAGCGGGCCAGCGGCGACGGATAGGGTTCGTCGGCCAGCCAGAACAGCTTGAACTTGAAGTCATATTTCTTGCCCGCCGTAGCGGGTTCGGCCGGCACCCAGGTGGCTACGACATTGTCGTGGATCTCGTCGTCGGTCGGGATCTCGATCAGTTGAACGGCGCCTTTGCCCCAGTCACCCTGCGGTTCGACCCAAAGGCTCGGCCGTCGATCGTAATAGACACCGTCGAGATAGTGATCGAACACGCGGTCGCGCTGCAGCGTCCCGTATCCCTTGGGCGACTGGTCGGAAAAAGCCGAAGCCGTGGTGCGCTCGGGATTGACGAGCGGGCGCCAGATGCGCTCGCCCGTGCCGGTCCACAGGGCCAGGCCGTCGGAATCGTGCACCTCGGGCCGCCAGTCGATCGCGGTCTCCTTCTTGGTCTCGGAAAACCAATACATGGTGGTAAGCGGCGCGATGCCGAGCCGGGCGATGTCCTGGCGCAGGTTGAGCGTGTGCTCGATCGCCATGGTGACACCCTTGCCGCGCGTCATGGTGAACCGGTAGGCGCCGGAGAGCGAGGCACCCTGCAGCAAAGCGTTGACCACGATCGTATCGTCGCTGCTCGGGGCCTCGATATAGAAGCGGGTGAAATCGGGGAACTCCTCGTCCCGGTCCGCCACCGCGGTGTTGACCGCAACACCCCGCGCCGAGAGGCCGTACTGGTAGAGTTCGCCGATGGCTCGAAAATAGGCGGCGCCCAAAAAGGCCGCCCAGTCGTTCTTGTGCCAGTCGAGCTTGCCGTTGCGCGGCTCCTGGATGCGCAAGCCCGCAAAGCCGATGCCCTTTTCCAGCTGGCGAGCGGGCGAGTTGGCCGGCATGTCGAACATGGCCTGGTCGTAGATGATCGGACGGGCCTGCCCATTCTCGACCACATACATCTCGACCGATTTGGGGAAGAATTTGCCGATGTGGAAGAACGTCACCGGGAACTGCCCGGGGCCGTTGGCGAACAGCGCCGATTCGGTGTTGAAGCTGATCTGCCCCCACCGCTCGTAGTCGATCTGCGACACGACGGCCGGATTGGGTTGGGTCGGGGCCGCATAGGGCTTCGCGGCCAGCGCCTCGGCCACCGCCTTGAGGCCCTCGAACGAGAAGTTTTCCGGCGCGCCTAGCGTGACGCCGGCAGCCGCGTGGGCGGGCGAAAACCTTGCCGGAAGCAGACCGGCTGCGCTCGCGACCGCAAGCGCCTTCAGCATCTGACGGCGATCCACGCTCGATGTCATGGTCAGCCCCGGATCGGTTCGACCTTCACGGCCGCGCGCATGAAATAGAACAGGGCCACGAAGCCGAGCAGGCCGAACAAGACCTCGACGCTTCGCGCCACGAGGGGCGGCAATTGGAACAGCCCGCCCAACGCCCAGCCGGCCGCCCAAGACATCCCGACCAGTTCCGTTCCGACCAGGATTGCCACGCAGGTGAGGGTGGTCAGATTGGCCCAATGGATCGGCGGCTTGGTGGGCAAGGAGGTCTCCAGAGTACGGCTTCAAAGAAGCAGGGCGTATCGCATCGGCAAGATGGAGGCAAGGCTGCGCCTCCACGCCGTGCCGTAAAGGCGGTTGAGTTCCGATAGCTCGGCCTCGACTCGGAACCAGCACGGTTTGTTCACGGCGGTGCCCGATACTGCAACATCGATCGGACGAGAATATCATGGTTTCGGGTGAGCGCGTGTTGATAGGACTGCTGGGCGCCGTCTCCGTGGCTCTGCTGATCCAAGGATTTCAACGCGGGGTGATGAGCGCCGAATTTCACGACTATGACGCCGACGATCAACCGCTCCGCTTCGCCGTGACGGCGCTGGGCAAAACCTTGGCCATCGCGGTCTGCGCCTGCTACGCCGCCGGATATGATTTGCACGACGTTTGGCGCTTCGTGCTGTGGCTGTCGAAATACGCCTAGCGGCGGGCCTGCGGCGTTAGCGTCGGGAGAGGAACCTCGCTTGGCTCTCCGCATTGGAGTGCGACGGAGCGGAGTTGCGTATCATGCTGGACGAGGCACGGGTCGAGGACCAGGAAGAGCACGAAGGCTTGGACGTTATCGACCCGCGCGACGCTGCGGAATCGGCCGGGCTCAAGTACATGACCGACGACGCGCCCGGCATCAGTCGGCACCGGGCCGGCAAGGGCTTCTTTTACCGCGACCCGAGCGGCGCCAAGATCACCAACAAGAAAACTCTGGAGCGCATCCGTATGCTGGCGATCCCGCCCGCCTACACGGATGTGTGGATCTGCGATCGCGCTGACGGGCACATCCAAGCGACCGGGCGCGACGCCAAAAGCCGCAAGCAATACCGCTATCATTCGGCGTTCCGTGAGGTCCGCGAAAGCGCCAAATACGAGCATGTGACGGCTTTTGCGGCGGCCCTGCCGGCGCTTCGCGACACCGTGCGCCGGCACATGGCACTCAAGGGCCTGCCGCGCGAAAAAGTGCTGGCCACCATCGTCTATCTGCTCGAGACCACGCTGATCCGCGTCGGCAACGAGGATTATGCCAAGCAGAACCATTCTTACGGGCTGACCACGCTGCTGCACGAGCACGTCGACGTCGAAGGAGCGGGTCTGCATTTCGAGTTCAAGGGCAAGAGCAACAAGATGTGGCGGCTCGACGTGAAGAACAAACGCGTCGCCAATATCGTGAAGGTTCTCGAAGACCTGCCTGGTCAGCATCTCTTCCAGTATGTCGATCACGATGGGGCCAGGCACAGCGTCGATTCGGCGGATGTGAATGCCTACCTGCGGGAGATCAGCGGCCGCGAGATCACGGCCAAGGATTTTCGCACCTGGGCCGGCACGGTGCTGGCCGCAATGGCGCTGCACGAATTCGGGGCAATCGACTCGGCCGCCAAAGCCAAGAAGAACATCCGCGCCGCGATCGAGCGGGTTTCATCGCGCCTCGGCAACACCGCAACGATCTGCCGGAAGTGCTACGTGCACCCGGAAGTGCTCAACTGCTACATGTCGGGTGAGCTCATGCTGGAGATCAAAGAGGATATCGAAACCGAACTGCGCGACAACCTCCCGCACCTGCGGCCGGAGGAGGCGGCCGTGCTGGCTCTGCTGGAGACGCGGATAAGGCGCGATCTGGACAGCGGAAAATCGGCATCCGCATGATGCACGCTCGGACGCCGCCGGTCGCCGGGTCCATATATGAGTGCGGCTCCTCGTGCTAAATCGACTTCCATGTCAGCGATCCCAAGCCGCGGCTAGACAGCGTTGCATCCTCATTTTGCAATAGGTAGATCGGTGGTGTGTTCCGGCGCGGAACCGTGCGACTGATATCGTCCGATAGACTTCCCGTGTTGAGGGCTCGCAAAGGTGTGCGCACAGCAGCAAACGGCGCCGCAGGTTTGGAGCGCCGACCATCTTCGACTTGCCATTGACGCGGCTTGCGTTGCGCTGTGGTCGTGGAACGTCGACACCGACCGCCTCGTTATGGACGAGCGGTCCTTCGAGTTGTGGGGTCTGCCTTGGGCCGATGAGGTCGATTTCGACGAGCTGTCCATGCGGATTCATCCCGCCGACCGTGACCGAGTTCGTGCCGCCTTTTCGGCCACGCGGTCGGTCGCTGGCTCCTACGAGATCGATTTTCGTATCATGCTGGCCGACGACGTTCGTTGGATTTCGGCACGCGGCCAGGGAGCGGATGCTGGCATCGTCGACCGCGTCATGTTCGGCATCTTTCTCGATGTCACCGGCCGAAAGCAGGCCGAAGAAGGCCATGAACTTCTCGCCGGCGAAATGAGCCATAGGGTCAAAAATCTGCTGGCCGTCGCGAGCGGTCTGACCGAGATCACTTCCCGATCGGCCGTGACGGTTCCCGGTATGGCGCAGGAGCTGATCCAGCGCCTGACGGCATTGGGGCGTGCGCACGATTTGGTCAGGCCACTGCCGGGCGGGCAAGGCAGGGCCGCCCTGCTTGGCGATCTGTTGTCAGTCCTTCTGAGACCTTACGACGATCCTTGCGCGTTTTCCGGACGCATTCGCGTCGCCGTGCCGCGCATGGGGGTCGGCGAGTCGACAGCCACCACACTAGCCATGGTGGTGCATGAGCTTGCGACAAATTCAGTCAAACATGGTGCCTTGTCGGTACGGGCCGGAACGCTCGACATTTCAAGCACTGCCGACGAGAGCAGCCTTTGTCTGGTGTGGGCCGAAACAGGCGGACCAGTCGTCGAAAAGCCGGCAGAAATGCTCGGCTTCGGCAGCAAGATGATCTCGCGCCAACTTGCCGGTGCGATAAGCTATGACTGGCAGCCGAGTGGATTGGTCGTGACCCTGCGCATGCGCAAGGATCGGCTCGCAATCTAGCTCAAGTGCAGGGTAGAAGGGCCTGAGCGCCACAATGGCGCGGTCGCGAGCCCAGAGCGACGGTTGTGGTGGCTCGCCGAACATTCACCTGGACCTGCCCGTGATCGAAACCCCCGTCTTCACCCGTGCCGCAACGGCCGCCCCCCACCAGCTTGCGGCCGACGCGGGCCGGGACGTGCTGATCGAGGGCGGCAATGCCATCGACGCCATGGTGGCCATGGCGGCCGTGATCGCGGTCGTCTACCCGCATATGAACAGCATAGGGGGCGACGCCTTCTGGCTCATCGCCGAGCCGCGCCGCTCAACGGCCGAACCCAGCGTGCGGTACATCGAGGCTTGCGGCTTTGCCGGCGCGGGCGCCACCGCCGAGGCCTATCGGGCCAAGGGCTACGATCGCCTGCCGCCGCGCGGCCCCGATGCCGCCCTCACGGTGCCCGGCACGGTAGACGGCTGGCGGGCCGCCCTGGACCTTTCGGCCTCGCGCGGCAGCAAGTTTCCGGCCGCGCGCCTGCTCGAACCCGCCGTCAAACTCGCGCGTGATGGCTATCCTGTCTCGAAATCCGAGTCGGTCTACGAGCCGGTCGAACTGCCGGCCCTGCGCGAGGCGCCCGGCTTCCTCGACACCTATACGGTCGAGGGCAAGGTCCCGGCCGTGGGTGAGCTTCGCAAGGTGCCGGCGCTGGCCGCGACACTGGAGCGGCTCGGTCATGCCGGTTTGCGCGACTTCTACAAAGGGGATGTGGCGCGTGAGATCGCGGCCGATCTCGAACGGATTGGTTCGCCCGTCACCCGCGAGGATTTGGCCCGCTACGAAGCGCGCTGGCGCAAGCCGCTGAGCGTGCGTCTGCCGGGCTCGACCGTCTACAATTCACCGCCCCCGACGCAAGGCCTAGCCTCGCTCGCCATCCTCGGGCTGTTCGCCCGGCTCGGCGTCAAGGAAGGCGAGAGCTTCGCGCATATCCATGGGCTCATCGAGTCCTCCAAGAAGGGACTGATGATCCGCGACCGGGTATGCACGGATTTCGATCACCTTCTGGAGGATCCGACCGATTATCTGACGCCCGCCTACCTGCAAAATCTCGCCGCCACCATTGACATGAAACATGCCTCGGCGCCCAGCCTGCTGCCCGCCGATGGCGGCACGGTTTGGATGGGCGCCATCGATGCCGATGGGCTGATGGTGTCGTTCATCCAGTCGATCTATTGGGATTACGGCTCGGGCTGCGTGCTGCCGCGCACCGGTGTGCTGATGCAGAACCGGGGGCTGTCCTTCTCGCTCGACCCGAAGGCGCTGAATTATCTGCGGCCCGGCCGGCGCCCGTTCCACACCCTCAACCCGCCGCTCGCCCTGTTCGACGATGGGCGCCTCATGTCCTATGGGGCCATGGGAGGCGATGGACAGCCGCAGTTCCAGGCGCAGATTTTCACCCGCATGGGCTTTGGGATGAAGCCCGCGGCCGCCATGGACGCGCCGCGCTTCATCTACGGCCGCAGTTGGGGCGACGACAGCCAGGCCCTCCGCGTTGAGAGCCGCTTCGACCCCGATCTCCTCCGTGCGCTGGAACGCGCCGGCCACGACATCGTGGTCGACCAGGCCTACTCGGACCGGCTCGGCCATGCGGGAGCGTTGATCCGGCTGCCGCGCGGCGAGATCGAGGCCGCCCATGATCCGCGTTCCGATGGTGGCGCGTCGGGGTTTTGAGGTCTGGGTTCCGGCCCGGCGCTGCGCGCCGACCGGAATGACGGCGCGTCGTGCGTTCCACTATGCGCTGTCATTCCGGAACGCCGCAGGCGGGGCCGGAACCCAGGCCTTCGGCATCCCTCACCATCCCGGCGGACAAGCTCATGCAAGCAAGCGCGAAAAAGCGGCGCTTGCTTTTTGCATGGTTCCCGCATGAGACTGCCGCGCACAGACGGAGAAACGGTGATGAAAAACCTTCTCGTGCTCGTCGAGGACCATTCCTGCATCGGTTCGGTCCTGGCAACCGCGGTCCTGCTGGGTCGTGAGTTCGGCAGCTTCGTCGAAGGCATCCCGATCGCGCCAGACATTTCGGACATTGTCGTGGCCGATATCTCGATCGGCACAACGGTGTTCGATGCGCGGACCCGGCAGGTGCTCACCGACCGGGCGGCGCGCCATTTCAACGTCGAAATCGACAAAGCGGGTTATCCACGCACGGCGGGTCCCGACGGCGCGGTCGCGGTCTGGACCAACACCATGACGAGCGACGGGGCGCTCGGCTCGCTCGCCCGCGTCTACGATCTCACCATCCTGGGCAAACCCGGCTCAGGCGGCCACGACCCGCGTCAGGCCACCTTCGAGTCGGTCCTCTTCGAGGGCGGCCGTCCGGTCCTGATCGCCCCCCCGGCGGCGCCCCAGCGCCTGGGCGACACCGTCCTGATCGCCTGGAACCGGAGTTCGGAGACGGCGAGGACAGTCGCTTTCGCGATGCCGATCCTGCGCCGGGCCAAAAGGATCGTGATCCTGACCATCGAGATCAACAGCGTGCCTGGGCCGTCGGGAACGCTGCTTGCGGCTGCGTTGCGGCGGGACGGGATCGAGGCGGAGACCTACCGGATCGAGGGCAAGTCGAACAACGAGGGGCCAGCCATCCTGGCCAAGGCGAAAGAGATCGGCGCGGATCTCGTCATCAAGGGCGGCTACACGCAAAGCCGCCTGCGCCAGATGATCTTTGGCGGCGCCACCAGCCACATCCTGGCGCATTCGGATCTGCCGGTCTTCATGGCACACTGAACCCTCGGCGATCTACCGCTTTGGCAAGGGAAGCGGACCATCCGACTTGATGCGCCGGAGCGAGAAATTCGACCGGACGTCAGTGATCATGGGCAGCTTGAGCAGAGAACCGCTGAGGAAGCGCTCATAGGCCACGACGTCTTCGGCCACCACTTCGATCAGGAAATCGGCGGACCCCGAGACCATGTGACAGGCCACGACCTCGGGCGCCGATTCAAGCTCCGCCTGAAGCGCCGCGGCGTTTTCGTGCGAGTGCCGGCCCACCTTCAATTCGACAAAGACCGTCAGCCCCAATCCGACCGCGGCTCGATCCAGGACGGTCCTGTAGGCCGTGATGATGCCGGCGCTCTCCAGACGCTTGACCCGGCGCAGGCAGGGAGAGGCGGACAGACCGACCGCTTCTGCCAACTCGACATTGGAGAGACGGGCATTGCTCTGGAGCGCGGCCAGGATCCGCCGATCAATGTCATCAAACTGCATCGCGCAACTTTATCTCGTAGCGTCGGACTCTGGAAGCAGAATCAGCTACGAGACGAGACCAAGCGGGCACAATAGGCAAGGACGTGCCTACCCGATCGAAGGCATAGTGCGTCTTCTCGAGGGGAGAACCGGCTATGATCACGCGACTTTGGAGAGGATGGACGACGCCCGCCAACGCGGAACGCTATGAAAACCTGATCCGCTCGACGATTTTCCCGGGCATCCTCGGACGCGGCATCAAGGGGCTGCAACGGTTGGAACTGCACAGGCTGGATGCCGATGAGGAAATCGAGTTCCTGACCATCATGCGGTTTGTCTCGCAGGACGCCGTCATTGCCTTCGCGGGGTCGGACTGGGAGGCGTCGGTCGTTCCACCCGCGGCGCGAGCGTTGCTGTCAAGGCACGAGGCTCGGGCGCGGCACTATCGATCGCTTATCGAGCAATCGGCGCAAGGCGAGATGTAACACCGGGGCTGGTTCAAGGGCATGCTCGGCACCCGCCTCAGTTGCCCAGAAACATGCCGTAGGCCGGATTGCCGGTCTCGTCCTCGTAGGGGTAACCAAGCGAGTCCAGCCGCGCGTTGAACCGCGCCCGGTCGGCGAGCGGCACCTGGAGGCCGGCCAACACCCGGCCATAATCGGCGCCATGGTTGCGGTAGTGGAACAAAGTGATGTTCCACTCCGATCCGACGCCGTCGAGGAATTTCATCAGCGCGCCGGGCCGTTCGGGGAATTCGAAGCGGAGGATCACCTCGTCGCCGAGCGCGGGTGCCCGCCCGCCCACCATGTAGCGGATGTGGAGCTTGGCGGCCTCGTTGGCGCTGATGTCGAGCACCCCGTAGCCGAGGCCGGTGAGCCGCGCCACGATTTCGGCCTTCTCCCGGCTCGCATTGCCGAGCCTCAGGCCCACGAACACATGGGCGTCGGCACCCCCGGCATGCCGATAGTTGAACTCGGTAACGGTCCGGTTGCCGAGCACCTGGATGAAATGCCGATAGCTTCCCTGCTGTTCGGGAATCGTCACCCCGAGCAGGATTTCGCGCGCCTCGCCGACCTCCGCCCGCTCGGCGATGTGGCGCAGGCGGTCGAAATTCATGTTGGCGCCGCTGTTGATCGCCACCAGGGCGCCGGTCCGGTTCGGGTTGCGGGCCACATAGCTCTTCAGCCCCGCCAGGGCCAGGGCCCCGGCGGGTTCGGCCAAGACGCGGGTATCCTCGAAAATATCCTTCACGGCGGCGCACATCTCGTCCGTGTCGGCCGTCACCATTTCGTCGAGCAGGTCCTTGCAGATCCGGAAGGTCTCGAGCCCCGCCTGACGCACCGCCACGCCATCCGCGAACAGGCCGACCCGGTCGAGCACGACGCGGCTTCCGCCCGCGATGGCGGCCGTCATCGAGGCCGCATCGGCGGGTTCGACGCCGATCACCTTCGTGTCCGGACGCAGGAACTTGACGTAGGACGCCACCCCGGCCGCGAGGCCCCCGCCGCCCACGGGGACGAAGACCGCCTCGATGGGATCGGGATGCTGGCGCAGGATCTCCATGCCGACCGTGCCCTGGCCCGCGATCACCTCGGGATCGTCATAAGGATGCACGAAGGTCAATCCGTGCTGCCGCTCCAGTCCGCGGGCATGTTCATAGGCGTCGTCGAAAGTGTCGCCGTGCAGCACGACGGTGCCGCCGAAGGACCGGACGGCCTCGATCTTGATGGGGGGCGTCGTGACCGGCATCACGATGGTGGCCGCGATGTTGAGGCGCTGCGCCGAAAGCGCCACCCCTTGGGCGTGGTTGCCCGCCGAGGCGCAGATCACGCCGATCGCCCTCTGGGCGGCCGAGAGCTGGACGATACGGTTATAGGCACCGCGGATCTTGAACGAGAAGACCGGCTGGAGATCTTCGCGTTTCAACAAAACCGAACAGGACAGGCGTCCGCCGAGCCGTCGCATCGGGTCGAGCGGCGTCTCGACCGCGACGTCGTAGACGCGCGCGTCGAGGATCTTCCGGACGTAGTCTGTCACAAGGTCCCTTCGCGGGGCGGTGCGCCCCGACGTTTTAGCCGACCGGCACGCCGGGCTGATTGGCCGGGTTGTCCTGCATCTTCTGGCGATACAGGCCGGCAAAATCGATCGGGTCGATGTAGAGCGGCGGGAAGCCGCCGTTGCGCACCGCGTCCGCCACGATCTGGCGCGCGAACGGGAACAGCAGGCGTGGGCATTCGATCATGACCACCGCATGCGTCTGATCGGCCGGGATGTTGCGGACGCGGAAAACGCCCGCATAGGTCAGTTCGAACTTGAACAACGTGTCCTGGTTCTCGCCCGCGGATCCCTCGAGCTTGAGTTCGACCTCGAAGTCGGTCTCGCTCAACTGTTTGGCGTTGACGTTGACCTGGATGGAGATGTTCGGGCCGCGCTCTTGCGGACCCAGCGACCGCGGCGCGTTCGGGTTCTCGAACGAGAGGTCCTTGATATATTGAACGAGGGCGTTCAACTGCGGCTGGGTGTCGCCGGCAGCGCCGTTGCCGTTTCCGTTGCCAGTGGCATCGGCCATAAAACTCTCCCGTGGTGACGCGTCAGCCGGCTCTTCGGCGGCGATCGCCCGCGCGCCGGTTAGCATGGATGATTTTGCCGAACAAGGCGGCGCTGTTCAACGCCGGTCGACGATTCGCCAGTCCTCCGGCGCGAGATCGATGACGTCCTCGGGCCTCCGCCGGCTCACGCGAGGCCCGGCCATGGGCGGCACGGAACGTCCGTCGAAGCGCGCGGCGGCCCACCGCCGGATGGAGGGCGCGGCCAGCGCGCATCCCGCGAGGTTAGCCACGAACCCCGGGATGATCAGCAAGATGGCGCCGAGCGCGCTCAACATGCCGTCGAGCAGCGCGCCGGTGGGCGGTTCGACGCCGTCCAGGGTGCGGCGCAGGCCCCGCGCGGCATCGAGCCCGACCCGCCGCAGCATCACGATGCCGAGCACGGTGGTGGCGAGGCCGAGCAGGATGGCGCCCCCCAACCCGAGCAGGTGGACCACGAGCGCGAAGGCCGCGATTTCAGCGATCAGCCAGGCCAGCAGAAACCATTTCACACCGCCGGGCAAGCGGACCGCGAAGGGGATGCGTTGGACGTAAATCACGAGCCTGAACCTCGAACGGCCGAAACCAAGGCGGCAGCAGTGGATGTTGACCGGACATTCACCACATATGGATCACATCGACGCCGATGCCCTGTCCATGAGATGAGTGTCAGGCGCCGTTTTTGCAACGCACGTCCCCGTGCGCATCACGATTGAGCTGCCGATGAACGGGTCCATGGATACATCCTCGATAGTTGTCTTCGCCATTCTGGCCGTTTTCGTGATCTGGAAGCTGCGATCCGTGCTGGGGACGCGCACTGGAACCGAGCGGCCGCCCGTCAACCCATTCGCCCGCCGCAATCCCGCCGATCCCACAACGGGACCCGCGCAGACGACCCTGGATCGCGGCAACGTCATTCCCTTGCCGGGCGCGGCCGAGCGCACCCCGGTTTCCGCCGCCGACGAGCAGGATCGCTGGCAAGGCTTCGCGGAGCCGGGGTCGGCTTTGGCGGCCGGGTTGGACCAGATCAGTCAGGCGGACCCGAGTTTCGCACCGCGGCCGTTTCTCGATGGCGCCCAGGCGGCCTACGAGACCATCATCCTGGCCTTCGCGCGCGGCGACCGCGCCACCCTCGAGCCGCTTCTAGCCAAGGATGTATTCGAGGGATTCTCCTCGGCCGTGACGGCGCGCGAGGCGCGCGGCGAGACCGTGGAAACCACGTTCGTGGGGACCGACAAGGCCACCATGGAAGATGCCCAGTTGAGGGGCAAGACCGAACAGATCGTAGTGCGCTTCAACACCAAGCTCATCACCATCACGCGCGACAAGGATGGTGCGGTGGTGGACGGCAGCCCCGACCGGGTTTCCGACGTCATCGATCTTTGGACCTTCGCGCGCGACATCACGGCACGGGATCCGAACTGGAAGCTCGTCGCGACGGAATCCGGTCAGTGAGCCCTCGACGCTTCTCGGCCGCATGATGAGGGGGATACATGATTCCCCAGCCTGCCGGGGCCCGCGCGACTGCGGCACTGTCCTTCGACGATCTTACCGGCTGGGCTGAGGACGACCACGCCGAGGCTTTTGCCTGCTTCAGGATCTCGGCTGAATCCTTGTCGGCAGGGTGCCCGGCGCTCAGGCCGGCTCTGCCGGACTGTCCCGCACTTCTGAGGATCGCTCGTGCCGCATTGGCGCTGCCGCCTTCTCCAACGAGGCATGCGGCACGCCGCTTCTTCGAACGCTGCTTCACGCCCGTCCTCGTGGCGGGAAAGGCGGACGCCTTCTTCACCGGCTATTACGAGCCCGAGGTGGAAGGAGTCCTGGAGCCAAGCGCCAGCTTCACGGCTCCGCTTCTCGCCCGTCCCGATGATCTCAAGACGTTCGCGGCCGACGAAGCGCGGCCAGCCGCGCTCGCCGGGTTCGCGGCGGCCCGCATCGGCCCGGACGGCGCGCTCTCGCCCTATCCCGATCGGGCCGCCATCGAGGCCGCTGCGCTTCTCGGCGAATACCGGCCGGTAGTGTGGCTGCGCGACTGGGTCGAGGTCTTCCTGATCCAGGTGCAAGGGTCGGCGCGGGTTCGTCTGCCGGATGGTCGCAGGTTGCGTCTGACTTATGCGGGCCGCAACGGGCATCCCTACACCTCGATCGGCAAGATTTTGGCCGAGCAGGGCGCCGTGGCGCCGGGCGCCATGTCGCTCGATCGGCTGAAGGATTGGCTGCGGGCGAGCGGCCAGGCGCCGGGCCAACGCGGACGCGCGGTGATGCAGCGCAATGCCTCTTACATTTTTTTCGAGGCCTCAGCCGAGGCGGGCCAAGGTGGCCCCATCGGAGGGCAGGGGATCGCTCTCACGCCGCTGCGCTCGATCGCGGTCGATCGCGGCCTCTGGAGCTACGGCCTGCCTTTTTGGATCGATGCCGATCTGCCCTGGCGGAGCGCGGGGGCGGAGCCGTTTCGCCGGTTGATGGTGGCGCAGGACACGGGATCGGCCGTTCTAGGGGCGGCCCGCGCCGACATCTTCTTCGGGTCGGGCGAGGCCGCCGGACGCCGCGCGGGCGATATCCGACACCATGGCGGCCTGGTGATATTGCGGCCGAACCCTTCGGCCGAGTCTCTCGCGTGAACCCGCCCAAGAGCCGGCGCCTGCTGTCGGACGTCGAAATCGAGATCTGGCTCAAGATCGCCCAGTCGGTGACGCCGCGCCCCGGCGCCGTCCTGCCGCGGCGCAAGGCCGCGCCCGTTGCCGAAGCCGTGGCGGCGCAGGCCGTGGCTGTCGCCGAACCCCTAAAGCGCCAGCGCTCCGCGATGCCGGGTTATACGCCGCCGCAGCCTGCCAAGCCCAAGGAGGCGCCGCTCGCCCCTTTCGAGAAGCGCTACAGGCAGAAAGTCACGCGTGGCCGGGTCGAGATCGAGGGTGTGATGGACCTGCACGGACTGACCCAGGGTGAGGCCCATGACGCCTTGCGCGGCTTCCTGCGTTCCGCCCAGCAGGGCGGCGCGCGCCTGGTGCTCGTCGTGACCGGAAAAGGCCGCGCGCGCATGGGTTTTGCGGCCGTGCATCCCGAGAGGGAAGCGGGCGTTCTCCGCCGCGCGGTGCCGCAGTGGTTGCGCGCCCCCGAATTGCGCAACGTGGTGTTGGGCTTCGAGGAGGCAGGTCTGCCGCATGGCGGACTTGGCGCCCTCTATGTCAGGCTGCGGCGCCTGGAGCGATAGGTTTACCGGCGCGCGCGGCCTTCGACGCTGAGGCCGCCAAGCGCCACGCAGACGGCGGCCAAAAACAGCAGCGCCAGGCCGGCCCGCAGCCCGGCCCAGGTCGCAATCGCGCCGATCAGCGGCGGCCCGCCCAGAAAGCCTCCGTAACCGAAGGTCGCCACCATGGCGACCCCGGCCGAAGGCGAGGACCCGAATCGCCCGGCAGCGCTGAACACCACCGGGACGATGTTGGCGGCGCCGATCCCCACCAGCGCGAAGCCCAGTGCGGCGGGCACCGGTTGCGGGACCAGGATCGCCAATGCCATGCCGGCGGCCGCCAGCCCGCCGCCGTAGACCACGACCCGCCTCGGCCCGAGCGCCTGAACCACACCGTCGCCGACGAGCCGACCACCCACCATGGCGAGCGAAAAGGCCGCATAGCCCGCGGCCGCCATGCCGACCCCCGCCCCAGTCACCGTGGCAAGATAGACGCCGCTCCAATCCGCGACGGCCCCCTCGATCAGAAAGCAGAACAGCGCGATGGCGCACAGCCCCATGGCGGCCCGTTCCGGCCAGGCGAGGCCCGTGCCGTGGGTTTCGGCATTGCGGGCGCCGGCGCCCAACCAGGGAATGGCGCCCGCCACCAACAGCCCCGCGGCCGCAAGCGGGATCCACAATTGACCCTCGATGCCCCAGCCGCCCGAAACCAGCAGGCCGCCGAGGGCCGCCCCGACCAGGCCACCGGCGCTGAAAGCCGCGTGGAAGGAGGACATGATGGGCGAATTCCAGCGGCTTTCGATGTCGCTGGCATGGCCGTTGACCGAGATGTCGAGCGCCCCGCAAGCCAATCCGATCAGGACCCCGCAGCCGACGAGCTGTCCGAGATTGCCTGCCAGCGCCGGTAGCGCGAATGCGATCACGGCCGCGAAGGCTGCGATTCCCGTCGATCGACCGGTCCCGAAACGGGGCGCGATCGCGCCTGTGGCGATGGTGGAGAGCACAGACCCGACCGAGAGGCCGAGCAGCGCGACGCTGAGGTCGCGATCACTGAGGCTGAGCGCGACCTTGAGGCTCGGCAAAGCCGCGGCCCAGGCGCCCACGCCGAGGCCGAGCGCGAGAAAGATCGCGACGGTTGCGGCGCGTTCGCGCCAGGTTGCGTCGCGGTTGGCTTCGGTCAACGTGGTCATGGTTGGGCTTTAGAGCAGGCGCGACCGAAAGGGAATCAGCGGCTGGGAACAAGATCGGTGGGACGAGCTCGAATAGTCGCATTGCTTGGAGAGCGGCTGTCCGACTTGCATCCGGATCGCGCCCAACCCATGACATTGGGGCCACCTCCCGGGGCTGAGGACCATGGTTGCCATTCCGCGTCTTTACACCCCGCGGCTTCGCTTGCGGGCCTACCACCTGGATGATTTCGAGCCGTACGCGGCCATGTGGGCGGAGCCGGCCGTGGTGCGCTTGATCGGCGGCTCGCCGCTGTCGCGCGAAGCGGCCTGGATCCGCTTTTTGCGCCAGATTGGCTTGTGGCACTATCTCGGCTTCGGCTTCTTCGCCATCGAGGACAGCGCCACGGGGATCTTCATCGGCGAAGCGGGCTTTCACGACCTCCGCCGTAATCTGAAGCCCTCGCTCGAGGGCACCATGGAGGCTGGCTGGGGCCTGGTGGGCGCCATGCAGGGTCGAGGCCTTGCCGAGGAGGCCATGCGGGCGGCCCTGGCTTGGTCCGACCAGCATGGCACGGGGTCCAAGATCAGCTGCATCATCCATCCGGAGAACACGGCCTCGCTGCACGTTGCCGGCAAGCTTGGCTTCGCCGAGGTCATCCGCTCCACCTACAACGGCGGCCCGATCGTGGTGCTGGGCCGCCCGCGGCAGCGCGAGGAGCCCATTGAATGACCGAGTTGCGGGGCTGGCTGCCCTCGCGTCCCAGAGGCCGTGGACGCCCTCAGCCTGCGCCACGCCGGTCCGGCCTCATATATTCGGCAAGTCCAGCAGCGGCCCAAGCGGCACGATGCCGGTCGGGTTGACGGCCTTTAGGGAGTAGTAACCCGCCTTGATGTGCGCGATGCTGACCGTCTCGGCGATGCCGGGGACTTCGAGCATGCGGGCCAAAAAGCCATGCAGTCGAGGGTAGTCGACGATGCGACGCAGGTTGCACTTGAAGTTGCCGTGATAGGCGGCGTCGAAGCGGATCAGGGTCACGAACAGGCGGATATCCGACTCGGTCAGACGCGTCCCCAACAGAAAGCTGCTGCCGCGCAGCCGCTCCTCCATCTCGTCCAACATCCCGAAGACATCGCGGACCGCGCCCTCGTAAACCTCTTGCTTGGTGGCGAATCCCGCCCGGTAGACGCCATTGTTCAGGCTGCCGTACATGGCCTCGTTGAGGGCGTCGATCTCGGGTCTGAGATCGGCCGGGTAGAGGTCTGGCGTCGCTGGCGTGACCGCCGCGAAGGCCGAATTGAACATGCGGATGATGTCCGAGGATTCGTTGTTGACGATCGTGTTCCGCTTCTTGTCCCAAAGCACCGGAACCGTGGCTCTTCCGGTGAAGTGCGGGTCGGCTCGGCTGTAAAGTTCATGCATGTAGGTGCTGCCGAACAGCGGATCATCGGTCGAGCCCGCAAAGGCGTGTGGGCGGCCGCCGAATCGCCAGCCCTGGTCGGTCATCCTGGGTTCGATGATGGAGGCGGTGATCAACCCATCGAGCTTCTTGAGGTTGCGCACCATCAGGGTGCGGCAGGCCCAGGGGCAGATCAGCGCCGCATACAGGTGATAACGCCCCGCCTCGGCCGGAAATCCGCCTTGCCCGGTTGGTCCTGGCTCGCCGCCCGGCGTGATCCAATCTCGAAAGCTCGACGGCTTGCGCTTGAACGCGCCCTGGCCGTCTCCATCGGTCGGCGTCCACTCCTGCGACCATCGTCCATCCACCAGCATGGCAGTCTCCACCCAGGCGCGGCTGACAGATGGCGCCCATCCCGCTACGCTAAGGCCTTCCCGGGCCGGCCGCCATGGCGCGGCTAAGATGGAACCAGCAATGCCGATCTACGCTTTGGGCGAACACGCGCCGCATTTGCCGGAGGCGGGGCATTATTGGATCGCGCCCGGCGCTCACGTCATTGGCCAGGCGACGCTCGGCGAGGCGGTCAGCGTATGGTTCGGGGCGGTGATCCGGGCCGATCGCGAGGCCATCGCGGTCGGGGCGGGTACCAATATTCAGGACGGCGCGATGCTGCATGCCGATCCGGGCTTTCCCTTGACGATCGGGAGCGGCTGCACGGTCGGCCACCACGCCATCGTCCACGGCTGCACGATTGGGCACAACGTCCTGATCGGCATGGGCGCGACGGTGATGAACGGGGCCGTGATCGGATCGAACTCGGTCGTGGGCGCGGGCGCGCTCGTCACCGAGGGCAAGCAATTCCCCGACCGTTCGCTGATCTTGGGATCGCCGGCGCGCGCACTGCGTACGCTCGACGACGCCGCAGTGGCGGGCCTGCGGGTGTCGGCGCAAAGCTATGTCGAGAACTGGAGGCGGTTTGCGGCGGGCCTGCGGCAGCTCGACGGTTAGCGGGGCGCGCGCTTGGCGAGGATGCGCTGCAAAGTGCGGCGATGCATGTTGAGGCGACGGGCGGTTTCCGACACGTTCCGCCCGCACAGCTCGTAAATGCGCTGGATGTGCTCCCAGCGCACGCGGTCGGCCGACATCGGGTTTTCCGGCAATTCGGCCTTGTCGTGCTGGGTCGCCATCAGGGCGCTATAGATCTCGTCCGCGTCGGCCGGCTTGGCGATGTAGTCGAAGGCTCCGAGCTTCACGGCCGTCACCGCGGTGACGATATTGCCGTATCCCGTCAGAATGATGCCGCGGGCGTCAGGGCGCCGGGCCTTCAACTCCGAAATGACATCCAGTCCATTGCCGTCGGCAAGGCGCATATCGATGACCGCGAAGGCCGGCGGCTTGGCCACAATGGCGGCAAGGCCCGCCGCGACGGATTCGGCCGTGCCGACCACGAAACCCCGGCCTTCCATCGCGCGGGCGAGACGGGTCAGAAACGGCTTGTCGTCATCCACGATCAGGAGCGAGCGATCTTCCTCCACAACGGGGAGCGGCGCGGGGGTGGCCACTTCATGAGCCAAGGTCATCGGACAACTTTCTGAACGTTGGAACCATTCTATGGCAAACGTGCCAGAGCAGCAGATAGGCCGACCTTCTCCGTTTTTCGAGGGTCCCGCCCATGTTCGAAGACGTTTCTTGGCCATTCGACCGTCACGACGGCCCCTGTGGCGGGGCTATGGGCGTTTCGCATCGTCAGGCGCGCGCCCGAACGCTCGATCAGGGTCTTGGCGATGAACAGGCCAAGTCCGAGCCCCGATCCCTCTTCCGATTTGGACCGACGTCCGGGACCTCGGGTCGTCACGTAGGGCTCGCCCAGACGCGCCATGACGTCCGAGGGGAAACCTGGTCCATCGTCCTCGATGGCGACGCAGACGCGCTCCCGGCTCCAATCCATGGCGATGCGAACCTCGGTGCGCGCGAAATCGACCGCGTTCTCGACGATGTTGCCCAAGCCGTAGAGCATCCCCGGATTGCGCAGGCAGACTGGTTCGGGGCAGTCGCCGCGCGATGTCACCGTGACATTGACGCCGAAATCGCGTTGGGGGCCGGCTACTTCCTCGACCAGGTGCGGCAGGGTCATGTCCTGCAGCGGACCCGATTCCTTGTCGTCGAGCGACGCCAGTTTGCCCAGGATGGTGCGACACCTTCGGACCTCCTGTTCGAGGAGGGCGAGATCCTCCCGGACAAGGCCGACCTCCGAGGAGGCCTTGGGCCCGTTGAAATGCTGGATGAGTTCCTTGACCACCAGCGTGATGGTGGCGAGCGGCGTCCCGAGTTCGTGGGCGGCCGCCGCCGCAATCCCATCGAGCTGGGTCAGATGTTGCTCGCGTGCCAGGACCAGTTCGGTCGCGGCGAGCGCGTCCGACAATTGGCGTGCCTCTTCCGCAACTCGCGAGGCATAGATCCCCGTGAAGGCGGTTCCCGACACGATGGCGACCCAGATTCCGGCGACGTAGAAGAACGGCAGCGTCATGGCTTGCCCCTCGAACCAAGGCAGGGGTAAGTGCAGGAACACCAGGATCGTGGCCGACACGCCGGTGAGCACACCGAGCAGCAGCGTGCGGTAGGGTGACAGCGAGGCGGCCGAGATCATGACCGGGGCGAGAAACAGCATGGAAAATGGATTTTCCAGCCCACCGGTGAAATACAGGAGAACCGACAACTGCAGCACGTCATAGGCCAGCAGTGCCATGGCGTGCTGGTCGTCGAGCCTGTGGGTAATGCCGAACCGGAAACGCAAAAAGATGTTCAATGCACCGGACGCGGCGATCACCAGGAGCGCCTTGAGGCATGGCAGCGGAAAGCCGAGACCGTAATGAACGAAAAGCAGCGTGACGCCCTGTCCCGCGACCGCGAGCCAGCGCAGCCGAACGAGCGTATCGACGCGCAGCCGCCGGGCCGGGCGCCCCAGGTCGATCGGTCTCACGTCAGGCATGGCATAGCTCTCGACATTATGTCCCCGCAGAAGCCCATACTCCATTCAAGTCCATTGTGATCCAAGAAAGCCGCCACAACCCTCGTGCCGACCACCGCGCGCCCGTGATCGTCCTCGACAGGGTCAGTAAATCCTACAAGGGGACGCAAGCCGTACGCGGCGTGTCCTTCACGGTCCGGGCCGGCACCGTGACGGCGCTGCTTGGCGGCAATGGGGCGGGCAAAACCACCACCATCGGCATGGTGATGGGGTTGATCTCGCCCACCTCCGGTACGGTCCGTGTGCTCGGCGCCGACATGGCGCGTGAGCGGCAACGCGTCCTGGGCCGCATGAATTTCGAAAGCCCCTACGTCGACATGCCGCATCGCCTGACCGTGCGGCAGAACCTGCGTGTCTTCGCCAAGCTCTACGCCGTGCCACGCTGCGAGCAGCGGATCGAGGACCTTGCCGATAGTCTGGCGCTGGGGGACTTCCTCGACCGGCCGGCCGGGCAATTGTCGGCCGGGCAGAAAACCCGCGTGGCGCTCGCCAAAGCGTTGATCAATGAGCCCGAGGTCTTGCTGCTCGATGAGCCGACGGCTTCGCTCGATCCCGACACGGCCGACTGGATCAGGTCCAAGCTCGACCACTACAAGCACGCGAACCGGGCCACCATCCTGCTGGCCTCGCATAACATGGCCGAGGTCGAGCGGCTCTGCGACGAGATCATCATCATGCGCAAGGGCGAGATCGTGGCGCAGAGTTCGCTGCCCGACCTGTTGGCCCGGTTCGGCAGGGCCACGCTCGAAGAGGTTTTCCTCGACGTCGCCCGCGAGCGCGGCGAAGGGGCGGCACTGGCGGCGGTCGATCAGGATGCCAGGAGCGTACGGGCATGAGCATGGCCGCGGACCTCTCGGGGGGCTTTTCGGTGGCCCGGGTGGCGGCGCTCGTGATGCGCTACACCTACCTGCTCCGTTCGTCCTGGCCGCGGGTGCTCGACCTCATCTATTGGCCGACCGTCCAGATGGTCACCTGGGGCTTCATCCAGAGCTATGTGTCGCATGTCGGCCAGGCGGACGGCGCGAACGGGCCGGCCGCGGTCGCGGCTGGAACCCTGATCGGCGCCATGCTGCTGTGGGACATTCTGTTCCGGGGCCAGCTCGGTTTTTCGGCCTCGTTCCTCGAAGAAATGTGGTCGCGCAACATCGGCAACCTGATGATGAGCCCGTTGCGGCCGCTCGAATTCGTGGCGGCCCTGATGGTGATGAGCGTCATCAGGCTGGCGCTCGGTGTCATTCCCGTGACCATGCTGGCCATCCTGTTCTTCGGCTTCAACCTGTGGGGATTGGGGCTGGCGCTGGGCGCCTTCTTCGCCAACCTGCTGCTGACCAGTTGGAGTGTCGGGCTTCTCGTCTGCGGGCTGCTGCTGCGCAATGGCCTCGGGGCCGAAGCCTTGGCCTGGACCTTCATGTTCGTGATGCTGCCGCTCGCCTGCGTGTACTATCCGGTCGCGGTGCTGCCCTTATGGCTGCAGCCGCTCGCCTGGGCGCTGCCGCCCACCTATGTGTTCGAAGGCATGCGGGCCTTGTTGACCGAGCACGTGTTCCGCCGCGACCTCATGGCGGAGGCTTTCGCCATCAATGTGGTGCTGTTCGGCCTCGGCATTCTGGCCTTCCTGGCGCTGCTGCGCGCCTCCCGGCGCGCCGGCACGCTGCTGCAGATGGGGGAGTGACGGGGCGCTGCTCGACCAGGCGTTTGCCTCGCTGCTTCGCTCATGATTATGTGCCGCGGCGCAACAATCCCTTGACGTGTTGCGGATGAAGCCGATGGTTGGCGGCCCTGCGAGGGGCCGGCCAGATGCCGTGCAAGCATGACGGTGCCGATGAAACTCTCCTACAACATGTATGAAATGGCCCATCTCTCGATGGCCCCCGCGCGTGCCGTCTCCGATGCCACACGGCTTTGGTTCAAGAACCCGTTCAACCCCTTCACCTACACCGAACTCGGGCGCAACGTCGCGGCTTCCGCCGAGATGTTCGAACGCATGACGCGGCGCTACGGCAAACCGCATTTCGGCCTAGACCACACGACGGTTGACGGACAGAGCGTGGCCATCACCGAGGAGGTCGTCTGGGAGCGTCCGTTCTGCCGCGTGATCCGCTTTGCGCGAGACGATGTTGCGGCTGTGGCGGGCCAGCCCAAGCTGCTGATCGTGGCGCCCCTGTCGGGGCATTACGCGACCCTGCTGCGCGGCACCGTCGATGCCTTCCTGCCGAGTTTCGACGTCCATATCACCGACTGGACCGACGCCCGCATGGTGCCGGTCGCGCTGGGCCCGTTCGATCTCGACGATTACATCGACCACCTGATCGACATGTGCCGCTTTCTTGGCGGCGCCTCGGTCGGCTCCAGGCTGCATACGCTCGGCGTGTGTCAGCCCGCCGTTCCCTTGATGGCGGCTGCCGCCATCATGGCGGCCGAGAATGATCCCCTGGCGCCCGCCTCCATGACACTGATGGGCGGTCCGATCGACACCCGGCGCAGCCCGACGGCGGTGAACAAGCTGGCGCAGGATCGTGGCACCGAGTGGTTCCGCGCCAATTGCCTGGAGACCGTGCCGTTTCCATACCTTGGGGCCGGCCGGCGCGTTTACCCCGGTTTCCTGCAGCTTTCCGGATTCATGGCCATGAACATGGATCGGCACATGAATGCCCATCAGGACATGTTCCACCATCTCGTGAAGGGCGACGGCGACGCGGCCGAAAAGCACCGCGACTTCTACGACGAATATCTCGCCGTGATGGATCTGGCGGCCGAATATTACATGCAGACCATCGAGACGGTGTTCGTGCGCCAGGCCCTGCCTAAGGGCGAGATGGTGTCCCGCAATCGGCGGATCGACCTCGCGGCCATCACCAGGACCGCGCTGATGACGGTCGAAGGCGAGAAGGACGATATCTCCGGGGTCGGGCAGACCTATGCGGCGCAGGAACTGTGCATCGGCATACCGGACCATATGAAGACCCATTATCTGCAGACCGGCGTCGGCCACTACGGGGTGTTCAACGGATCGCGGTTCCGAGCCGAAATCGCGCCTCGGATCGTGGCGTTCACGCGCCAAGTTGCGGATGCGGAAACCCTGCCGGCGAATAACTGAGGACACGGCGCGATTTCAGGTTGTAAGTTCTCGCCGGGCCGGGGATCATAGCAATCGGCTGGTCATGGGTGTTGTGGCACGCCGTGTTCTCTAGGCGGCCGCGGACCGGGGTTCCCCGATCTTCTGCTGCCGAAAGCAAGTTAGCGTCGCATGCTTCGGTTGTTTCGATCCCGTCCGGCGCCGATCCCGCAGCCGTCCTTCGTCGAGGTCGCCCATGCCGGGCAGTCCTATCGGGTCGCGGTCAAGCGGGTCGGTCGTGCGCGACGCTTCACCCTACGGGTTCGGGCCGCGACGCTGGATGCCGTGCTCACCATGCCGGCCGGCGGATCGCTGCGGGCGGCCCGCAGCTTCGTCGAGCGCAACGCCGAATGGATCGGCGACCGCATCGACCGGCTGCCGCAAAAAATTCCCTTCTTGGCTGGATCGACCATTCCCTTTCGCGGGGTCGACGTTTCAATCGTGCATTGTCGCGGGTTGCGCGCCGCCGCCTGGCTGGACACCGTCATGGGCCCGGACGGGACGACCAAGACCGTCATCCACGTCACGGGCAATCCCGACCAGCAGCGGCGCCGCATCCTCGATTTCCTGCGCCGGGAAGCGCGCCGCGACCTCGACGAGGCGGTCAGGCGGCATACGCGCGCCATCGGCCGAGGCATGGCGCCCATCAGCTTGCGGGACACCCGCAGTCGCTGGGGGTCCTGCACGGCGCGTGGCGCGCTGAATTTTTCCTGGCGCCTCATCATGGCGCCGCCCCATGTGCTGGACTATCTCGCGGCCCATGAGGTGGCCCATTTGATCCATATGAATCACTCGCCCGCCTACTGGGGCGTAGCGAGACGGCTCGCCCCCGATCTCGAATTTGCCGAAGCTTGGCTGAGACAATATGGGCCGGGCCTCCACAAATACGGTTGAGGCGCGGCCTTGGTGCCTCAGCGGCGCACGAACGTGAGATAGACGGGGCGTCGCCCCTCGCGCTTGGCCTTGGCCTCGTAGCGGGTCGGAACCCAGTCGGCCCAGGGCTCGCGCCAATCCCGCGCGGCCTCGGCTCGCCAGACGAAGTCGGGGCTTCTGAGCGCGTGGGCCAGCGTCCAGCCGGCATAGTCGTCGATATCGCTCGCGAAGCGGAATTCGGCGCCGGGGCGCATGACACGGGCGAGGCGCTCCAACATCGCATCGGACACGAACCGCCGCTTGCGCTGCCGCCGCTTAGGCCACGGATCCGGATAGAGCAGGTCCACGCGCGACAGGACGCCGGGCGCGAGGCGGTCGACGATCTCGCCGGCATCGCCCACATGCACCCTGAGGTTGGGACGCCAGGCGCCGTCGAGGTGCTGCATGAGGCTCGCGACCCCGTTGCGGAAAGGTTCGCAGCCGATGAAGCCGACTTGGGGATTCTGCCCGGCTTGGGCGTGAAGATGCTCGCCGCCCCCGAATCCGATCTCCAGCCGCAAGGCCTCGACCTTGGGGCCAAACAGCAGGTCCAGCTCGAGGGGCGCGGAAAGGTCTATCGCGCAGCGCGGGAGCAGGCGTTCCAGGAGGCCCGTGGGCGTGCCGCGCAGCCGGCGTCCCTGGCGGCGGCCATGCAAGATGCCCGACAAATGCCTGCCGGGCTGGAGCGCGCGCTCCACCCCGGCCGGGCTGTCTCGTTGGGGGTCGTCCAAGACGTTAGTTGAAATGCGCCGCGATGGTTTCGGCGAGATCGGTGTTCTCCCAGGAGAAGCCACCATCGCCATCCGGGGTCCGACCGAAGTGGCCGTAGGCCGAGGTGCGGGCGTAGATCGGCCTGTTGAGCCGCAGGTGTTCGCGGATGCCACGCGGCGACAGCTTCATGACGCTCATCAGAACGTCCTCCAGCTTGCTCGGGTCGACATGGCCGGTCCCGTGAAGGTCGGCATAGATGGACAGGGGCTCGGGGACGCCGATCGCGTAGGACAATTGCAGCGTGCAACGGTCCGCCAGGCCCGCCTTGACGACGTTCTTGGCGAGATAACGAGCCGCATAGGCGGCCGAGCGATCCACCTTGGTGGGATCCTTGCCCGAGAAGGCGCCGCCGCCGTGCGGCGCCGCTCCGCCGTAGGTGTCGACGATGATCTTGCGTCCGGTGAGACCGCAGTCGCCATCCGGGCCGCCGATGAAGAACTTGCCGGTCGGGTTGATGTGCCAAACCGTGTTCTTGCTCAGCCATCCCTCCGGCAAAGCCTTGACGACGTAAGGCTCGATCATGGCGCGCATGTCGTCGGAGGTGAGACTCTCGTCGAGGTGCTGTTGCGAGACCACGATCTGGGTCGCCTCGACCGGCTTGCCGTTTTCGTAACGCACCGTCACCTGGCTCTTGGAATCGGGTCCCAGCGCCTTCTCGGCGCCGGACCGCCGCGCTTCCGACAAAAGCTGCAGGATCTTGTGAGCGTAATGGATGGGTGCGGGCATCAGCTCCGGGGTTTCGCGGCAGGCATAGCCGAACATGATGCCCTGGTCGCCCGCGCCTTCATCCTTGTTGGCGACCGCGTCGACGCCCTGGGCGATGTCGGCGGACTGGGCGTGAAGCAGCACCTCGACCTTGGCTCGGTCCCAATGGAAGCCGTCCTGCTCGTAGCCGATGTCCTTGATGGCCTGACGGATCGTATGCTCCATCTTGGCCGGCTCGATGGTCGGGCCGCGAACCTCGCCCGCGACCACGACGCGGTTGGTTGTGGCCAAAGTCTCGCAGCCAACGCGAATTTGATAAGGATTGATGCCCGCCGCTTCGCCATCGCGAAAGAACAAGTCCACGATCTCGTCGGAAATCCGGTCGCATACTTTGTCCGGATGCCCCTCGGACACGGACTCACTCGTAAACAGGTAACTTTCGCGCGCCACGTAGCTCTCCTTTCGAGATGGTCGGCTCCGACGACCGCCAGCGACGGTTCAGCGGGCCACCAGCCTGCCGTAAAGGACGCAGCTTTGGCAGCCAGCGTTCTTTTGGTCAAGCGAAAGGGGGCTTATCGTTCGGTATAGAGAACGCGCCGAGGCCGCTGTGTCATTCCTGCGACGGTAACGCCTTGTCCTCGGCCGTGTCGTCGCTCGCCGGCTCCGCCAACACGACAACGAGGTCGATGATCTTACGGCGAACCTTGGCGTCCTTGACGCGCACGAAGGCCTTGTTGAGCGACATGCCTTCCGCTGACGACAGGAAACTGACGATCGCGGCCGAGTCGTCTTCAGCGAAGCCGGCTTGTGGCTCGGCTGGCGGCCCCGGCATGTCGTCGAAGAAGAAAGCAGGGGCGACATTCAACACTTCAGAGATCCGCTGCAGGCGGCTTGCTCCTATTCTGTTCGTCCCCTTTTCGTATTTTTGCACCTGCTGGAAGGTTACGCCCAGAGCGTCGCCGAGCTTCTCCTGCGTCATGCCGATCAGCAGACGGCGCATCCGGAGTCTGCTCCCGACATGGCGGTCGATGTCATTCGCGCTCTTATTCAATGAGTAGGACACTCCGAAAAGGCCAGCAGAAGGCATCGATGCGCGCGGGCGAACCCCCGGTGCACTACAACTGCCTTAGAGCAAAAAGCGTTATCAGGTTCAACGCCTGACATCGTTACGATTGTCATTTCTTCCTTTACGGAAGGCGGCGCAGAACGAGCCCGATCGATATAATGAGAAGGCCGAAGCAAAGCGGAATCCTGTTGCCGTAGCGGGCAAACAGGGGGGGCGCGATGGCATTCGGCAAGGCTCCGTCGAGCACCGCTTCGGCGCCGAGCGGCAGGGCCTCCGTGATCCGGCCGTAGGGGTCGACGATTGCGGAGATCCCCGTGCTGGCGGCGCGCACCAGCGGCAGCCCCTCCTCGATGGTGCGAAGTCGCGCCTGCGCGAAATGCTGGTAGGGACCCGCCGTGAAGCCGAACCAGCTGTCGTTGGTGACATTCAGCAACAGCCCCGGACGGAGTCCGCCCTCGCGTGCGGCCTCCGGCACGACGGCGCCCGAGAAGATCGCCTCGTAGCACACGATCGCCGCGACCGGCGGCAGCCCCGGAACGTGCAACAGTCGGCGCGATCGTCCCGCCTCGAAGCCGCCGGGGACATCGACGAAATTCTGGATGCCGAGACGACGCAACACCGAATCAAGCGGCAGGAACTCGCCAAAAGGGACGAGATGAACCTTGTCGTAACTGTCGGTGATGCCCCCGCCGCTCGCCACCACCTGGACGGCGTTGAAATACTGCGCGGTCGGGCGTCCGCCCGCGTCGGGCGGACCTTGCTCGAGACGCGCGGCTCCGGTGATCAAGACGGTGCGCTCGGGCAAGGCGGCGCCAATTTGGGCCAAAGCGTCGGGGTCGCGCGACAAAATGAAGGGGAAGGAGGATTCCGGCCAGACGAGATGCGTGACACCGGAGAGGCCCGGCGCAGATGGCGAGGTGGCGCGGTCCGACAAGGCGAGGTAGTGGCCGAGGATGGCGTCCTTGTGCGCGTAGCTGAAATCCGAGTTGATCGTGGCGTTTGGCTGCATGATGCGAAGCTTGACCCCGGCCACCACACCGGGGCTTGGTCCGGCTAGACGCAGTGCGCCGTACCCTCCGAGGCCAACCAAGACCATTGTCGCCAGGACGACGGGCGCGATTTTTTGGCCAAACCGCCGGTCCGGATCGCCCAGCCCGGACAGGGTGGCCGGACTGGCGGCGAGCAGGATCGTGATCAGCGTCAGGCCATGCACGCCAATCAGGCTGGCGATCTGCCCCAGCACGAGATTGCCGCCGAGCGCCATGCCGAACTCGTTCCAGGGAAACCCGGTCAGAACGACGCCGCGCAACCATTCGGCCAAGCCGAGGCACGCCGCGAACACGAACAGGCGGCCGGGTCCACCCGACCAGAACAGGCGCGCCAGCGCGAACCCGAAGGCTGGGAACAGCGCCAGGACGGCGGGCAGGCCGAGAACCCCAAAAGGGAGTAGCCAGGCAAACTTGTCGGCCTCGACCAGGAAAGCCGATCCCAGCCACCACAGCCCAGCCACGAAATAGCCGAACCCCCACCACCAGCCAGCATCGGCGGCGGCGTGCACCGAGGCCCAGAGTGCGCGGCCGGACAGAACGCCGCCGGCCTCGGCATGGGCGGAGCCGTCCAGCAGCCAGATGGCCATGGTCATCGGAATGATCATGGCCGGGAAGAGGTCGACCGGAGCCATGGCGAGCGCCCCGCAAGCGCCCGCCAACGCCGCGATGAGACGCCGCCGCCAGCCGGATGACAGCACGACATATTGTGCGAGGGCGAGGATCATCGCGGCCTGTGGTCCAAGTGTTGCCGGGCAGGGTCCATGGCGAGAGAGGCGAATCGCCGGTCCTGCCCGCTATAGACGGTCGCCCGAAACTGTCGAGGTCACGTCACCCGATCTCGTCGGTCCTCGCCGTGGCGAGGTCAGCGGACGGCGACGCAGAGTCGGCCGCGTCCGCGGTGCGCCGGCCTTCCCGGTCGGGTTCCGGCACGGCGCTCCGGACGATACGGACGCGCTTCACGCGCCGAGGGTCGGCATCGAGGATCTCGAATTCGAACCCGTCGCGGGCCGGAACGATCTCCCCGCGGCCCGGCACGTGGCCCGCAAGCGCGCTGATCAACCCGCCCAGCGTGTCCACATCCTCTTCTTCCGCATCGGCCGACAGATCCACCCCGATGGCCTGGGAGACCTCCTCGAGTCCGGCTCGCGCGTCCGCCACGAACGAGCCGTCGAGGGCCATCACGATCTTCGGGCTTTCGCTCTCGTCGTGTTCGTCCTCGATGTCGCCGACGATCATCTCAACGATATCCTCGATCGATACGAGACCGTCGGTGCCGCCGTATTCGTCGATGACCAGCGCCATATGGGTCCGAAAGGCTTGCATGCGGACCAGGAGGTCGAGGGCCTGCATGGATGGCGGCACGAACAGAACCGGCCGCAGGATATCGGCCTCCTGTAGGGTGCGTCCCATGGTGATCGGGCCGATGTCCATCGCGGAGGGGCCGCCGTCGCCCGCCGAGGTTGTCAGGTGGGCCATGAAATCGCGGATGTGCACCATGCCGCGCGCATCGTCGAGCGTGTCGCCATGAACGGGCAGGCGCGAGTGGCCGGCCGTGCGGAACACGGTCAAAACCTCACCCAGCGTCATCGAGAGGTTGACCGCGATGATGTCGGCGCGCGGCACCATGACATCCTCGACCCGCACTTCGTGCAGCCCGAGCACGTTGCGCAGCATCGAGCGTTCCTGCGGCGAGAACACGCCGGCTTCGTCGCTGTCGTCGAGCGCTTCCTCGATGTCGTCGCGAATGGTGGCGTGTGTCATGCCGAACAGCGCGCGCAGCCGCTCCATCAGGGTCGAGCGTCTTTCGGCCCGTTCAGGAGGCTCCCGGTCGTTGTCGCTCATAGGTTGTTCACCTCCGCGGGTTCGGACCCCGCATAAGGGTCGGCGATGCCCAGGCGCGCCAGGATGCGAACTTCGAGCCCCTCCATAGCGGTCGCGTCGGCATCGTCGGCATGATCGTGATCGAGCAAGTGCAGAAATCCGTGCACGAGAAGATGGCTGAGATGGGCCTCGATCGACTTGCCCTCCCGCGCCGCCTCGCCTCGGGTGGTCTCGAACGCGACCGCAATGTCGCCCAACAGGCGCGGGCCACCCCGGGCTTCCGGTTCGACGGCTGGAAAAGACAGCACGTTGGTGGGCTTGTCGACGCCGCGCCAGTCACGATTGAGGAGCTTGATGGCGGCATCGTCGCAGAACAGCACCGAGAGTTCGGTTTCGGCCGGAAACGTTTGCTCCGCCATCACGGTCGCGGCATCGATACTGCGTCGCACGAGGGCTTCGAGGTCGGGAACGGCCGACCAGGCGTCGCTTTCGACCGCTATGTCGATGTCGACAGGCATCAGGGTCTCTCGCGCAGCGGGCTGGACTCACCCGGCGGTGTCACGCGACGTCCCTGGTTCTCATAGGCCGCCACAATCCGCCGGACGAGGTCGTGGCGCACCACGTCGCCCTCGCGGAACACGACGTGTCCGATGCCTTCGACTCCCTCGAGAAGGGCGATCGCCTCGCTCAAGCCCGACCGCTGACCGGGCGGCAGATCGGTTTGGCTGGGATCGCCGTTGATGATCATGCGCGATCCCTCGCCGAGACGGGTGAGGAACATCTTCATTTGCATGCTGGTGGCGTTCTGGGCTTCGTCCAGCAGGATCACCGCATTGGTCAGGGTCCGTCCGCGCATGAAGGCCAGCGGCGCCACCTCGATCATGCCGGTTTGCATGCCGCGTTCGACCATGCGGGCGTCCATGAAGTCGTGCAGCCCGTCGTAGATGGGCCGCATGTAGGGATCGACCTTGTCCTTCATGTCGCCGGGCAGGAAGCCGAGCCGCTCGCCCGCCTCGACGGCGGGCCGCGACAGGATCAGGCGTTCGACGATCCCGCGCTCCAGCAACGCCACGGCGTGGCCGACCGCCAGCCACGTCTTGCCGGTGCCGGCCGGCCCCTGTGCGAAGACCAGTTCGTGGGTCTTCAAGGCGCGCATGTAGAGATCCTGGGCGGCCGTCCGGGCCTTTACGGGGCCGCGCTTGCGTGTGCGGATCTCGTCGAAGGCCTGCCGGTCGAGGTCCGGCTCCTTGGGGAAGAGCAGGCCCTGATAGGCGGTTTCCTCGATGGCGCCGTCGACGTCGCCGAGGCCGATCTTGCGGCCCTGCTTCACCCGGCTGTAGAGCATTTCCAGCACCCGCCGCGCGTGATCGCAGGCCTCAGGCGGCCCCTTGATGGCGACATGATTGCCATTGGCACTGGTCACGACCCCCAGGCGCCGTTCGAGTTTGGCGATGTTCTGATCATATTGACCGAACACCAGCGACGTCACCCGATTGTCCTCGAAAGTCAGCGCCACCTCGTCCTGGCTGCCGGTCTCCGGACCTTGCGCCGCAAGCACCGGGACTGCGTCCGCGACCGGCAAGGCGGCATCGCGGTTTTGCCGGCGGATGTTGGGCATCGATCGATCAGGTGCTCTCATTCAGGATCCTTCTCGGCGCGTTCCGCGGGTCGGGCATCAGGAGGCTGCCGAACAGCGAGTTCGGGCCCACGGCCGTGACCGTGACATCGCGAACGGAGCCAATGAGATCGGCCGCCGCTTGCACCTGCACGGGTTGCATATAGGGAGACTTGCCGACGATCTGGCCGGCGTGGCGGCCCGGCTTTTCGAAGAGGACCGGGATTGTACGGCCCACACAGGCCGCATTGAAGGCTTGGCGCTGCGGTTCGACCACGGCCTGTAGCCGGGTGAGGCGATGCCGCATGACCGCATCCTCGACATGGCCGTCCATGCTGGCGCCGGGCGTGCCCGGCCGCGGCGAATATTTGAACGAAAAGGTCGAGGCAAAACCGATCTCCCGAACGAGATCGAGCGTGGCGTGAAAATCGATCTCGGTCTCGCCGGGAAAGCCGACGATGAAATCGGACGACAGCGCGATGTCGGGCCGAGCCTCTCGCACGCGGGCGATGGTGGCCCGATAGCCCGCGATGGTGTGTTTGCGGTTCATGGCGCGCAGGATGCGGTCGGAGCCCGACTGAACCGGCAGGTGGAGGAAGGGCATCAAGGCTTCGACGTCGCGATGCGCCTCGATCAAGGCCTCGTCCATGTCGTTCGGATGGCTCGTGGTATAGCGGATCCGCACGATGCCGGGCATGTCCGCGATGGCCCGGATGAGCCGGGCAAGGCCCCAGACCGAACCCGTGCGGTCGAGCCCGTGATAGGCATTGACGTTCTGGCCGAGCAGGCTGACCTCGCGAACCCCCGCGCTCGTGAGGACCTCGATGTCCGCGAAGATCTGCTCGGGCGGGCGGGAATATTCGGCGCCCCGGGTATAGGGGACGACGCAAAACGTGCAGAATTTGTCGCAGCCCTCCTGCACGGTGACGAAGGCCGACAATCCCCGCGAGCGGGTCTTCTCGGGCGCCGGCTTGACGAGATGGCCGAACTTGTCCTCCACCGGAAAATCGGTGTCGACGACCTGCCCGCCCTTGCGGGCGCGCGCCAGAAGATCGGGCAGGCGATGATAGTTCTGCGGCCCGACCACGACATCGACGGCAGGCTGGCGACGAAGGATCTCGGCGCCTTCCGCCTGCGCGACGCAACCCGCGACCGCAACCGTCGTGGGACGTCCCGCGGCGGCCCGTTGCTGCTTCAAGACCCGGATCTTGCCCAGCTCCGAAAAAACCTTCTCGGCGGCCCGTTCACGAATGTGGCAGGTGTTGAGGATGACGAGGTCGGCGTCCTCGATGACACCCGTCTCCTGAAATCCCTCAGGCGCGAGCACATCGGCCATCCGACCCGCGTCGTAGGCGTTCATCTGGCAACCAAAGCTCTTGATGAAGACCTTTCGTGAACCCCTCGGCGCCGGCACCCTCTGGTCGGCAAGGTCCACATGAGTCGGCATACGCTCGTCATTCTCGAAAATCTGGTCCGTCATCACCTCGACGTGGCCTCAATGGTGCGGCGCTCCCGCAAGGAGTCGCACCTTTTCACGGTAGTGTCCGCACCCTACGACCTTTCCGCGCCGATGAGAACAGGGCGCGGGTCTGGTCGCGTGGTTGTGGGACGAAAAGGGCGGCCGGTCAGGGCCATGGAAGTGGCGTGACGCACGGTCCGTTCGGCTTGTCGTCCCACCACCTTACGGTTCGAGGTAGGGCAGATGTCGATCGGCTCCGCGAAGCGGATGTCGCAATCGATCGGGCCGCCCGTCACCATGCCCCAAAGGTGGGGTAGAAGAGTCATGTCGCCATACCAGGCGATCGCCGGGCGGTCGTGCCGGCTGAGCGGAATTCCATTGCGCCGCGTATAGGCGATGGAAACGGGTTGCACCTTCGTCCGGGTCGGGGCTGGGCCGAGCGTAGCGGCGATCTTGGCGGCCTCGAAATGCGATGTATGGAATGTTTTCACGCGGCTACCACACCCGGTGGTGCCCTCGGCGAACAACACCACGGTCTCACCCCTCAGCATGCGCTCGGCCACCCTGGCATTGGTGGCCAGGATATGTCTGCGCCGCGAGCGATCGATGAAAATTGCGCCTTGCAGCTTGGCCAGGGCTCCGAAGATCGGCCACCCGGCCACCTCGCGCTTGGCGATGAACGCCACCGGTCCGCCGCATCCGATGGCCGGGATATCGAGCCAGGACACGTGGTTGGGAACCAGCATCAGCGGCCCACTGGCCGGCGCGCCATGGAAGTGCGGACGGACGTTGAGGCACCAGCACAGCGACCGACAGTACAGGATCGGGATCACCCGGCCCAACCGCCACCCGCGGCGCCGCGACAGCCATTGCAACGGAGCCACCAGCAGCACGACGAGGATCGAACCGACGATGAGCAGGGTAAGCCTGACTGCTCCCGCGACTCTATGCTCGAACATCGGCCCCCTGCCTTCGCGCCTGCTGCAAACAGCAGCTTATGGCGATTGGCCGAAGCAAATGTGACATCGTTCCCGCACCGGTCAGCGTCCACCATTATTTTCTGCGGAGAGCCTTCGGCTCATTGGCCAGACGCGCTCACCCGCCACACTGTGTCCCCAAGATCGTCGGCAACCAGCAAGGCCCCACTCTTGTCGACCGCCAGACCGACCGGTCGGCCATGCGCGTGGTTGTCGGCGCTGAGAAATCCGGTCACGACGTCTTGAGCCGGGCCACTGGGCCGGCCATCGCTGAACGGCACATAGACGACCTTATAGCCGTTGAGCGGGTCGCGGTCCCAGCTGCCGTGTTCGCCCACGAAGGCCCCGCCGCGGTAGGCTGCGGGCAGGTTGGTGCCGGTGTAGAAGGCCACGCCCAGCGGTGCCACGTGGGAACTCAGAGCGTAATCAGGTACGATCGCGCTGGCGACGAGATCGGGCCGCTGCGGCTCCACCCGGGGATCAAGGTGTTGCCCGTAGTAGCTGTAAGGCCAGCCATAAAAGCCGCCATCGCGTACCGACGTCAGATAATCCGGAACGAGGTCCGGACCGAGTTCGTCCCGCTCGTTGGCGACCGCCCACAGCTTGCCGGTCTGCGGCTCCCACTGCAGGCCGGTTGGATTGCGCACGCCGCTGGCGAAGATGCGGTGGGCGCCCGTGGCGCGGTCGACCTCCCAGATGGCGGCGCGTTCGATCTCGGCCTGCATGCCGTTCTCGGCGATGTTGCTGTTCGAACCCACCCCGACGTAAAGCTTGGACCCATCGGGACTTGCGAGCAGGCTCTTGGTCCAATGATGGTCGATCGGCCCGCCCGGAAGGTCGGTCAGCTTGGTTCCCGGTTCGGTGATGCTGGTTTGCGCGTCCGTATAGGGAAAGCGCACCAGCGCATCGGTGTCGGCGACATAAAGGTCGTGGCCCACCAGGGCGACCCCGAAGGGCGAGGTGAGATGGTCGAGAAAGACGGTCCGTGTCTTGGCAAGGCCGTCGGGGCCGATGTCGCGAAGCAGGGTGATGCGATTGCCGCCTTTGGCCCCCGCGCCGGCATAGGCCTGCACCCATCCCATGATGAGGTCCTTGGGCCGGTTGATCGGGGCCGGGGGCCCGTTGCTCTCGACGACCAGCACGTCACCGTTGGGCAGGACGTAGAGGGATCGCGGATGTTCGAGCCCGGTCGCCAGCGCGTGGACTTGCATGCCCTGCGGCACCATGGGGGTTTCGCCCTTGCCCCATTTCGCGACCTCGGCGACGTGCATCGGCGGCAGCAGATATTGCTGCGGATCCGGAAGCACGGGATTGGCACCGATCTGGGTCTTCGGATCGCCGCCCGGCTGTTCGCAGCCCGCAAGGGCCAATCCGGGAAGAACGGCACAGAGAAGCGCCAGACGCGGCAACCGCATTGCCGACCGGGAAAATCGAAGGGCGTGCATCAGTTCGCCACCCCGACACGGTGGCGATATACCATCGACCAACCCATCCAGCCCGTAAACAGCAGGATCAGGACGACGAGCCCGGAGAGGATCAAGCCTGTCGGCACGACCGCTGTGTAGCCGTCGCGGCTATGCACGAAGACGTTGACCAACGACAGAACCAGGGCGAGCCCGTTGCCCAGCGCGTGAGGCCAAGCCGGTGCCAAGGCCCGGATCCGCCTGCTGCCCATGAAATCGATCAGGCCGGCCAGCGCCGCGAACCCGGCCATGACCAGGCCGGCCGCCAACAGCCAAACGGAGAACGTCTCCCAAAGCACGTCCTTGCTCTGCCAGTAGACAATGTCGGTGACGAACGTGCCCACGAAGCACACGATTGGAAACGGCACGAGCATGGGATGAACGGGATGCCCGCCCACCTTGGCGGTGGACCGAGGATTTTCATCAATCATTGGGGGCGCCTTCGAGGTGTCGTGAGCTGGTGCTGCGCTAACGATCCCGCCTATCTGCGGTTCCTCGATGCGCGGCATGGTCACATCGGGTGGGGGCGCCTCGGACGCATGGCTCGCCCGTCCCAGGCCGACGGTCAATCGATAGCGCGACGCAGGATCAGGGCGGCCGCGGGCGCTTGTCCGGGGGCCGGCGTGTAGTAGGCCTTGCGGCGTCCGACCTCCGCGAAGCCGCAGGAGGCGTAGAGGGTTCGCGCCGCAATATTGTTCTCGTCGACCTCGAGGAACAGGGTTTCGACCCTGGCGGCCGCAAGTCGGCCGAGATGCCGTTCAATGAGCGCGCGCCCGATGCCACGCCGCCGCCAGCGTGTGTCCACCGCGATCGTGAGGATTTCCGCTTCACCCGCGGCGCCGCGCGAGAGGATGAAGCCCGCCAAGGCGGAGCTTTTGCCACTCAGGGCGGCGTCGCCGAACGAACTCGGATCGCCGATCAGACGTTCGAAATCGAGGGCCGACCAACCATGCGCGAAGGCGGAGCGGTGCAAATTGGAGCAGGCCTCGGCGTGGGCCGCGGCAAGGCGCACGTAGGCAGGAAGGCTGGGACGGCCGAACCAGGCCAAGGACGTCATCCCACCCGGGCAATGACGCCACCCGAGGGCGGCGTGGCGTCGGGTGGTTTCAGATAAAGGGGACGCGGCAGCGCGCGCTCGGGGTCGGCCAGCCGTCCAAGCCGCGCCACGAACGCGATGTCGGGCACCAGCGTGGTCTCATCGACTTCGGCGTTGATGCCGCGCGACCAAGCCTCGATCGCCAGCATGGCGGCCCCCGAACCCACCAGGCGCAGCGGCCCGCGCCCGAGCGCCGTGACGGCGTCGGCCAGGGACAGCACGGTCGGGGCGAGAAGGGTCGCGCCGTCGGCGGAGAAACTCTGGACGTAGAGATGGCCGTGACGGGCGTCGATCGCGGCCACGACGGTGGACCGGTACCGCGTCGCGATCGTGGGCGCGGCGAGCGCCGAAAGAGTCGACACGCCCACCACGGGGCGCTTGCACGCGAGGCCAATTGCTCGCCCGGCCGCAACGCCGACCCGGATGCCGGTGAATGAACCAGGCCCGATCGTCACCGCGACCCGGCCCAGGGCGGAAAAGCCGCCCTGCATTCGCGACACGACGCGATCGATCAGCGGCACAAGCGTCTCCGCGTGGCCGCGCATCATCAGCACCGATTCAGTTGCTGTCGGTTCAGTCCATCCGTCCAGGAGACAGCAGGCCGAACAGGCGCCGAGGGAGGTGTCGATCGCCAGGATATAGGAGGGCGCTGTGTCTTCTCGGTCGGCGCCCTCCATTCCATTCCTTTCGTCAAGCCCGTCCCGTTTCAAGGGCCGGGGGCAAGCCCGCTACCGTCAGATCTGTTCCACGGACTGAACGGCCGGCACGAAATGTTTCAGCAGGTTCTGGATTCCGGATTTCAGCGTCGCGGTGGAGGAGGGGCAACCCGCGCAGGCCCCTCGCATCGACAAATAAACGATACCGTCCTTAAACCCCTTGAACGTGATGTCGCCGCCGTCTCCGGCCACGGCGGGGCGCACGCGCGTTTCGATGAGGTCCTTGATGGTGTCGACGGTATCGAGGTCGGCCTCGTCGAAGAACTCACCCCCCTCGCCATGCACCTCGTGACTGTGCTCAGCCCCGGCCTCCGTCAACGGCGCTCCGGACGTGAAATGCTCCATGATGGCGCCGAGAATGGCCGGCTTGAGATGCTGCCACTCGCCGAAAGCTTTCGTCACGGACACGAAATCCGAGCCGAAGAAGACGCCCGACACCCCATCGACGGAAAACAGCGCACGCGCCAGGCCCGATTGTTCGGCCGCCTTGGGGTCGCGGATATCCAGCGTGCCCTCGGGCATCACGGTGCGGCCGGGCAGGAATTTCAGCGTCGCGGGATTCGGGGTGGTTTCGGTTTCGATGAACATTTGCGTCCTCCAGCCGGTTCAAAGCCGACCTTCAGGTTGTGCCGGGACTGGCCCCTGCAGATATGGCCGGGCCACGACTCGAATGCAATTGGATGCGCAACTTCGTCCCAAAGCCATGTCGCCATACTCACGCCAAATTAACCATCCAGCGCCAAAGTTTGTCGAGGTTCACATTTGGATGCGTCCATGCCCAGTTTCGGTCGTCGTCAGTTCTGCCTTGCCGGTGCCGGCGCGCTCGCGACCGGGCTCGCGGGATGCGCGAGCGGTTCGCGCGAAATGCCGGGCTTCGGCGAGCTTTTCGGCAATGGCGGCAGCGAGGCCGAAGGCACGACGATCAGCCGGCCGGACTACAAGGCGGTCTACGGGGCGTTTTCAGGCGAGAAATTTCCGGTCGAGGCGTTCGACTACCGGCCCATCGATCCGAAATTCTTGCGCCAGACCGTGACCTACGACGGGCCGGAAGCGCCGGGCACCGTGGTGGTGCATCCCTCGCAGCGCATGCTTTATTTCGTCGAGCCTGACCGACGCGCGACCCGCTACGGGGTCGGGGTCGGACGCGAAGGCTTTGCCTGGTCGGGACGCGCGCAGATCAACATGCGGCGCAGTTGGCCGGACTGGATTCCGCCGCATGAGATGGTTGCACGCCAGCCCGAGATCGTGGCGGAACTTCAGCCGACCCCGCGCGGCGAGGGCGTGCCGGGGGGACCGCGCAGCCCGCTTGGTGCGCGCGCCATGTATCTCTTCGGCAAGAACGGCGACCTCGGCTACCGCCTGCACGGCACGACGGAGCCGTGGACGATCGGCACGGACGTCTCGTCGGGATGCGTCCGGATGGTCAATCAGGACATCATCCACCTTTATAGCCGTGCGCCCGAAGGCACCAAGGTCATCGTCGCGGGCTGATCAAGCCATGGTCGGCCCGGTCAGCTGGTCCACCTTGGCGGCCAGGATGAAGTCGTTGCGGTGCAGGCCTTTGATGGCGTGGGTTTGCAGCGAGAGGGTGGCATAGCCCCAGCCGAAGGCGATGTCGGGATGGTGGTTTTCGGCCTCGGCGATCGCGCTCACGCGGCCCACGAAGGCGAAGGCTTGGGCGTAGGTCTTGAACCGAAACCGCCGTTCGATCCGCCTGCCGTCATCGAGCAGGACCCAATCGGGCACCTGCTGCAGAAGTGCTTGGGCCTCAGGGGCTGAAAATGCCGGTATGCTGCCGTCGCATGGCACGCAGCCCTCGCTGGCCAAAAATTCAGCTGTATTGCTCATTTTATGTACCCTCCTGCCTCTCTCATGGTTGAAAGCGTTAACTTGCCATGCTTGCAGCGCCAGGCTGCGTTGCAGCAAACCATGTTGCACTGCACAAGGGAACGGCGCACCTTCGCTTCAAGTCCGGTGAGACTCACTGGGAAAAGCGAAAGACAAACTCATGTTCAGGACTCTGATCGCCACCGTCCAGAAGCAGATCTCCGACCGTCGTCGCTACCTGCATGCGATCGCGGAAATCGACTCGCTGTCGACTCGCGACCTGATCGACATGCGGGCCGACGCCGCCGAAATGCGCCATCAGGCGTGGACCTCCATTTACGGTCAACCGCAGGCCTAATCCTTACGGTGCTGGCTTGTGCCGGGCAGGCTGTGATGCCTTCCTGGCGTCTACGGCCCGCCGGGCGATAACGGTCAATCGGGCCGGATCTAGTCGCGTGCGTCGAGCGCCGGAAGCGCGGCTTCGATCTCCTGTCGCCGCGATTCCAGAAAACCCGGCAACATCAGCGCCTGCCCGAGCGCGTTCGGCGCCTCGTCAACGGCAAAGCCCGGCCGATCGGTCGCGATCTCGAAGATGACGCCTCCCGGCTCGCGCAGATAGACCGAGCGGAAATAGTTTCGATCCTTCTGGTCGGTCACGGACAGGCCGTGGTCTTCCACGAGCTTATGCGCCATGTCGGCCTGCGCGGCATCGTCCGCGGCTCGGAACGCGACGTGGTGGACCGAGCCGGCGCCCTGTCGGCCGCGCGCAAGACCGGGGGAAGCCCGCAGATCGACGATCCCGCCCATCGTGGCGTTTCCAGTCGCGATGAAGCGCTCCAACGTCCCTTCCGTGGCGCTTGATCGAAAACCCATGACGTCGGTCAGGATCGCGGCGGTCGGCTCGGTCTCTGCAAGCAGCAGGGTTACCCCGTGCAAGCCCCGGATCGCCGCTTCGCCCGGGACTTCGCTCTCCGTCCAGAAGCGCTCGCTTTCGACATCGGCGATCCCCACCAGAGCGAACCGCATGCCGTCCGGATCGCTAAAGCGCAGGACCGGCTCGCCGAACCGCTCTTCGATTTTCTGGAATGCCACGTTGTTGGCCGCAAAGCGCTGAATCCAGAATGGCATGGCGGCCTTCGGCACACGGAACGCGGTTTCCAGCGTCTCGCCCACCCCGACCCGGCCTGGCGCCGCATGGTCCCAGGGGAAGAAGGTCAGCACGCTGCCGGGTTCGCCAGCCGCATTCCCGTAGTAGAGATGGTAGGTGCTCGGATCGTCGAAATTCACGGTGCGCTTGATCAGCCGCTGGCCCAGCACGCGGGTGTGGAAATCGAGATTGCGGCGCGCCGGACCGGAGATCGCCGTAACATGATGGATACCGTGTTGCATGCTGCCCTCCAACGGGTTTGCTTGTTACGCCGCAGATGGGGTGGCAAGATCATCTCCAACACGGGCATAATACTGTGAAGATTGATCGAACGTTTCGATAGGTGGTGCGACGAAGCCGCTCGCCATCGTCCGCCGAACAGGGTGCGGCGGCTCGGCATGAGGCTCTGCCACGAATGGTCAGGTCGAACGATTGCCGGAGAGCCCGCGCGCGCACGGCCCGCCGATCCCGAGCCAGCCGTGCCGCCTTGCACCACGCTGTCGCTTCGGCTAATCCGAGTTTTTTGCGGCCCTGACCGGAGAGCGATGTGGACAGCCGTGCGCCCGTCGCGCTGATCATGGGGAGCCAGTCCGACTGGACGACCCTGCGCGAAGCCGCCACCATCCTCGAGGCCCTCGGGATCGCCTATGAGGCGCGGGTCATCTCGGCCCATCGAACCCCAGACCGGCTGGTGGCTTTCGCCAAGGGGGCGCGCCATGAAGGCTTCAAGATCATCATCGCCGGCGCGGGTGGGGCCGCTCATCTGCCCGGCATGACGGCGGCCTGGACGCCGCTGCCGGTTTTCGGCGTGCCGATCGAATCCAAGGCGTTGTCGGGACAAGACAGCCTGCTTTCGATCGTACAGATGCCGGCCGGCGTCCCCGTGGGCACACTGGCGATCGGCCGCCCAGGCGCCATCAACGCCGCCATCCTCGCCGCCTCGGTTCTCGCGCTGAGCGATTCCGCGCTGGCGAGCCGGCTCGATGCCTGGCGGGCGGCGCAGACCGCCGCGGTGCCGCTCAGCCCCCGCGACGAGTAGGTGCCGTGACCGTTCTCGCGCCTGGGCAGACCGTCGGCATTCTGGGGGGAGGGCAATTGGCCCGCATGTTGGCCATGGCGGCCGCGGGCCTGGGCCTCAAGACCCACATCTATGCGCCTGAGACCAACAGCCCGGCCTTCGAGGTCGCGGGCGCGCGGACCATCGCGCGTTACGACGACGCGTCATCGCTGGGCGTCTTCGCGGCCTCGGTCGACGTCGTGACCTACGAGTTCGAGAATGTGCCGGCCGAGACGGTGGCGATCCTCGATCCACTCGTCCCCGTGCGGCCCAATGGCCGGGCGCTCGCGGTCACGCAGGATCGATTGCACGAAAAGCAGTTCTTGCGCGGGCTCGGGCTCGCCACCGCGCCGTTCGCGGCCGTCGACGACGCGGACGGGCTGAGCCGCGCCGTGACGGAACTCGGTCGTCCCGCGATTTTGAAGACGCGCCGCTTCGGCTATGACGGAAAAGGACAGACTACCCTGCGTGCGGGTGACGACCTTTCGGCCCTGTCCAACACCATCAACCGGCCCGCGATCCTCGAAGGTTTCGTGCGGTTCAGCCGCGAGGTGTCCGTGGTGGCGGCCCGCGGGCTCGATGGTGCGTTTCGGGCCTATGAGGTCGGCGAGAACCAACACGACAGCGGCATCCTCAGTACGACCCGCTTGCCGGCCGCGATCCGACCGGGCACGGAAAGCGCCGCGATCCGCCTCGCCTCGACGATCGCCGACGCCCTCGATTATGTGGGCGTTCTGGCCGTGGAACTCTTCGTGGTGCGCGACCCGGCGGCACCGGACGGCGAGGCGCTGGTGGTCAACGAACTCGCGCCCCGCGTGCATAATTCGGGTCATTGGACGCTCGGCGGTGCCGTAACCTCCCAATTCGAACAGCACATTCGTGCCATTTGCGGTTGGCCGCTCGGCTCCACCCGGCGGTTTGGCGCCATCCACATGCGAAACCTCATTGGCTCCGATGTCGACCGCTGGTGCGACATCCTTGGCGAGGAGGGCGCAAATCTGCAGCTCTACGGCAAGGCCGAGGCACGGCCGGGCCGCAAGATGGGGCACGTTACCCGGGTGATCGTCGACCAGAATTGAACCTCTCACGCCGAAGGTGATGCGAATGCATGCAATGCCCGTGCTAATGCCCAAACCCATGCTGCATTCCGTGATGGAGGCGCTGAACGCTGCCTTTCCGGTAGTCAAATTGTGGGAGGCTGCCGACCCGGAGGCCAAGCTCGACGAGGTCGCGGCCGAGATCAGGGCCATGGCGGTTTTCGCCACGAAGGTCGACGCCACCCTCATGCGACGGCTGCCCAATCTTGAAATCGTGGCGAACTTCGGGGTCGGCTACGACTCGGTCGACGCCGCCTGGGCGGGCCAGCACGGCATTATCGTCACCAACACACCGGACGTGCTGAACGAAGAGGTGGCAGATACCGCGTTGGCCCTGATCCTCAACGCGGTGCGCCAGCTGCCGGCGGCCGAACGCTATCTGCGGGCGGGAAAGTGGCTCGAAAAACCGTTCGCTCTGTCGGCCAGTCTGCGCGGCCGCACCGTCGGCATTTTCGGCCTCGGCCGGATCGGCAAGGCGATCGCCAAACGGTGCGAAGCCTTCGGGCTCACCGTCGTCTATCATGGACGGTCGCCCCAGGCGGGCGTTCCCTACCTCTACTACCCGACGCTGAGCGGTCTCGCGCAGGCCTGCGACATCCTCGTGGTGATCGCGCCGGGAGGAGAGGGCACGCGCCATCTGGTCAATGCGGAGGTGCTCGAAGCCTTGGGCCCCGAGGGTATCCTCGTGAACGTGGCACGGGGCTCGGTGGTCGACGAGGAGGCCCTGATCGAGGCCTTGCGCGCGGGCACCATCCTGGGTGCCGGACTCGATGTGTTCCGCGACGAGCCGCGCGTCCCGCAAGCGCTGCTGGAGATGGAGCACGTCGTGCTGCTGCCCCATGTGGGATCCGCCTCCGAACACACGCGGCGCGCCATGGGACAACTCGTGGTCGACAACCTCCTGTCCTGGGCGACCGAAAAGAGGCCCCTCACCCCCGTGCCGGAAACGCCGTGGCGTTCGAAACAGGGGTGACCAAACCGCCATAGCCTATGTTACAGACGGCCGTTCGGGAGGGATGTGCTGATGCTTGAACTTCGTTCACGGCCGAAACCGCGCCTGCATCCGCGCGGGTTTCTCGCGGTCGCCGGTGCCCTGGCTCTGGTCGGCGGGGTGGCTTGGGCGGCCTCGACCGCCAAGGCACAAGCCGCGAACGCCATGGTGTCTCAGGAGGCCGGAACCTGGGACATGGCCTTCGAAAAGGGCAATCGGCGTTGTCGCCTCAACCTGACCGTGACCAGTGCCGGCGGCGGATTTGGGGTCATGATGCCGGCCGGGTGCCATCGTGCCTTTCCGCAGCTGTCGGCCGTCACGTCCTGGGAACCCCGCGACGGCGGCCATGTCCTGCTTCAGGACGCAGCCGGACAGCCGGTGCTCGACTTCGGACCCGCGGGTGGCTCGTTCCTGGCCGCCACGGTTGCGGAAAACGACACCTATACGCTGACCCCCACCGACCAGGCGCGACAGGCCATGCTGGCCGGAGCCGCAACGGCTGGTGACGCGATTGCAGCCGACTCTCCAGCCGAGCCGGCCAAGCCGAAGGCCGCCAAGACCCCGGCGGCGGTTTCCGCGCGGCCCGTGACCATGGCCGACGTGGCTGGGCATTACGCCGTGGTTCGCTTCGGCAAGGATACCGGCTGCATGGTGACGCTGGAGGACAAAGACAAAGGCCCCAAAGGTGGCATGCGCGCCAAGCTGGCTCCGGCCTGCAGGGATCAGGGCATCGTGATCTTCGATCCGGTGGCCTGGCAGATCGCCCGAAACCAATTGGTATTGACCGCCAAAAGGGGCCACACGACCGAGCTCATCCTGCAGGACGACGGAACCTGGTCCAATAACGCCGCCAAGGGGCGGGTGCTGGTGCTCAAGCGCCTCTGACCAGCTGGCGACCACCTCGTTCGCCGGTCATCAGAGTGTCATTCCGTTCGCCGATGCGGTAGGGGGCATTCCACCTACCCTCCTCCCCAACGCTCGGGCATCCCATGGCAGCAACGAAGTTTGTGGCGTTCACGTCCTTGGGGCGACGGGCCTTGCCCAACCAGTGGGACGTGATCGCCCTTTCGTTGATCTTTGGGGCTTTCGTGCTGGCTGTCCATGCTGGACGCGGGATGGTGGTGGCGCTGCCGGCTCCCGATTCCTCGCCGGTGGTGCTGGACTATGCCTATCTGCCCTATTACGCGCTGCGCACGACGCTTCGCATGTTTGCGGCCATGGGCTGCTCGTTGGTTTTCACCTTAGTTTACGCCACCCTGGCGGCAAAAAACCGGCGCGCCGAAACCGTGCTGGTGCCGCTGCTGGACGTCTTGCAGTCCGTGCCGATCCTGGGCTTCCTGTCCTTCACGGTCACGTTCTTTCTGAACCTTTTTCCGGGCAGCGTCCTTGGCGCCGAATGCGCCGCCATCTTCGCGATCTTCACCAGCCAGGCCTGGAACATGGCCTTTTCCTTCTATCAGTCGCTACGGACCGTGCCGGCCGACCTCGACGAAGTGGCCAACGGATTCCGCCTTTCGGGCTGGCAGAAGTTCTGGCAGCTGGAAACGCCCTTCGCGATTCCGGGCCTCATCTACAACATGATGATGTCGATGTCGGGCGGCTGGTTTTTCGTCGTTGCGGCCGAAGCCATCACGGTCGGCGACACGACCATCAAGCTACCCGGTATCGGGTCCTATCTGGCTGTCGCGATCGATCAGAAGCGGATCGATGCCGTGCTGGCCGCGGTGGTGACCGTGCTGGTCGTCATCCTGCTCTACGATCAACTCATCTTTCGGCCCATCGTGACCTGGGCCGAAAAATTCCGCGTCGAATTGTCGGTCGCGCAGGAGGTCTCGAAGTCCTGGGTGCTGAGCCTCTTGCAACGCACGTCTCTGGTCCGCAGCACGATGCTGCCCTTCAACAAGGCGTTCGACTGGTTCACCAGCCTGCCGCTGGAACTGCCGAGGCTCACATCCAGCAAACCGAGGTCGAACGTGGCATCGCGGACGATCGACATCGTCTGGTTCGCCTCGCTCGCGATTCTGGCCTTGTTCGCGGCCTGGCAGGTGGCGACTTTCGTGGGGGCGACCTTGTCCTGGCACGATGTGGCTGAGACCGCATTGCTCACGATCTACACCATGATCCGGGTGGTGGTGCTGCTGGTTCTTGCGACGCTGTTCTGGGTGCCGATCAGCGTTTGGATCGGCCTGCGTCCACGCATCGCCGAGCGCGTCCAGCCGATGGCGCAATTCCTGGCGGCCTTTCCGGCCAATGTCGTGTTTCCGATCGCGGTGATCGCCATCCTGGCCTACCACCTCAATCCCGACATCTGGCTCAGCTTCCTGATCGTGTTCGGGACCCAATGGTACATCGTGTTCAACGTGATCGCGGGTGCTGCCGCCTATCCGAACGATCTTCGCGAAGCCGCCCAGAATTTCAGGATCGGTGGCTGGACCTGGTGGCGGAGCGTCATCCTGCCGGGCATCTTTCCCTATTACGTGACCGGGGCTCTGACGGCCTCCGGCGGCTCGTGGAACGCCGCCATCGTGGCCGAATATGTGAAGTGGGGGAATGACAAGGTGGCGGCGCATGGCATCGGCGCCTATATTGCCCAGGCTACCGAAGCTGGCGACTTCCACCGGATCGTTTTGGGCGTCGCCATGATGTCGGTCTTCGTCATCATGTTCAACCGTTTGTTGTGGCGTCCATTGTTCGGCTTCGCCGAGCGGCGGCTGCGCTTGAGCTGAGGGATTCGAGGATGCTGGACAAAGCCACGGTGCCGCTGCTCGAAGTCCGCAACGTCACGCAACGTTACAAAGGATCGAGTGCGGCCGACGACGGTCCGCCGGTGCTCCAGGACGTTTCCACGACGCTGAATGCGGGCGAGATCGTCGGGTTGCTGGGCCGCTCGGGCTGCGGCAAGTCCACCTTGCTGCGGATCGTCTCCGGCCTGATCAAACCCTCCAGCGGCGATGTCGTCTACCAGGGCTTCCCCTTGCATGGTCCGGCCGATGGCATCGCCATGGTGTTCCAGAGCTTTGCGCTATTTCCCTGGCTTTCGGTGCTGGCCAATGTGGAGATTGGCCTGAAGGCGCTGCGGGTTCCGGCCGACGAGGCCCGCCGCCGCGCCCTGGCGGCGATCGATCTGATCGGCCTCGACGGGTTCGAATCCGCCTATCCGAAGGAACTGTCCGGCGGCATGCGCCAGCGGGTCGGCTTCGCGCGGGCGCTCGTCACCCATCCCAACATCCTGCTGATGGACGAACCCTTCTCGGCGCTGGACGTGCTCACGGCCGAAACGCTGCGCAGCGACATGATCGATCTATGGACCGAGGGCCGGATGCCGATCAAGACCATCTTGATGGTGACGCATAACATCGAGGAGGCGGTGCTGATGTGCGACCGCGTCCTCGTGCTGTCCTCGCATCCCGGGCGCATCTCGTCGGAAATCCGGGTCACGCTGCCCCATCCGCGCAATCGGCTCGATCCGGAATTCCGCCAGCTCGTCGACAATATTTACGCCCTTATGACGCGCCGGGGGACGCCCAAACAGGCGCGTGACGGCCTGTTTCCCGGCACTGGCATCGGCATGGTGCTGCCCGAGGTGTCGACCAACTCGATCGCGGGCTTGATCGAGGAGGTCGCGGCTCCCCCCTACAATGGCAAGGCGGACCTGCCGCATCTCGCCGACTCGCTACAGATGGAAATCGACGATCTCTTCCCGGTCGCCGAGACCTTGCAACTCATGCGCTTTGCCGAGATCGAGGAAGGCGACATTCACCTCCTGCCGGCCGGACAGCGTTTCGCCGACGCCGAGGTCGACGTGCGCAAAAAATTGTTCGGCGATCACCTGTTGGCCTATGTGCCGCTGGCGGCACGCATCAAGCGCGTGCTCGACGAGCGGCCGTCCCATACCGCCCCGGCATCGCGATTCCGCGGCGAGCTCGAAGACTACATGTCCGAGGATTACGCCGAACGGACCTTGCGGACCGCCATCAATTGGGGCCGCTATGGCGAGATCTTCGCCTATGATGAATCCGCCCAGTCCTTCAGCCTCGAAGACCCGCAATAGAACGGCGGTGGGGTTGTGCCCGTGAACGGCTTTGCACTGCTCCAACTTGGCGTTGCTACCGCGATCTTCATCGCGGCCGCGAGCAGCGCCAAGGCCTGGTCCTTGGACCCGACTCTGGCAAAAGTGCTGCTGACGATGATGCTTTACATCGCCGGCAATCTCTTGATGCTGCGGGTGGTTCGGCATTTGGGCATGGCCACGGCCTTCAGTTTGTCGGCCATCATTCAGCTCGTGGCCGTCAATCTGGTGGCGATCGCGTTTTTCGGCGAACGGGTTGGTGTACCGGAGGGTATTGGCATCGTTCTGGCGATCGTTGCCATGGCGCTCATCACGCTTGGCCCGCGTTTCAGCAGCTGAAACGCGGGGTCGGAGCGCAAGCCAGCCTGGCTCAGGCCCGCTCGCGCGGGCTGATCCAGAACCGTCGCGGCTCGGCCCTTCGCAGCACGTCGAGCGGCAGGGTGCGATCGATGGTGTCGGCATCGAGCAGCCGCACGAGATCGTCGGCGCCCGTCACGGTCTTGCCGTTCAGGGCCACCACGAGATCGCCCGTCAGCAGGCCGGCCTGATCGGCCGTGCTTTTCGGTTCCACGGCCGTGATCATGGCGGCCGAGGCTTGCGCGAGCCCGAGCCGCAGCGCGACCCGCCGGGGCAGGGCGCTGGTCCCGGCCGCGATGCCGATATGGCCGCGCCGCACCCGCCCATGCCGGATGATCTCGCCCAGCACGAAGGAGGCCGTGTTGGCCGCTACCGCAAAACATATGCCCTGCGCGCCCGCGATGATGGCGGTGTTGATGCCGATCACCTCGCCGGCTGACGAGACGAGCGGGCCACCCGAATTGCCGGGGTTGAGGGCCGCGTCGGTCTGGATCACGTCCTCGATCAGGCGCCCCGATTGCGACCGCAACGAACGGCCGAGCGCCGAAACCACGCCGGCCGTCACCGTGGCATCGAAGCCGAGCGGATTGCCGATCGCGATGGCCATCTGGCCGCGCCGCAGCGCCTTCGAGTCGCCGAGCCGGGCCGCCGGGAGCGTCACGTCGGCTTCGATGCGCAACAGCGCTAGGTCGGTGTCGGGGTCGTCGCCGAGCACACGCGCCGGCAGCACGCGGCCGTCGAGCGTGGTGACGTCGGCGCGGCGTGAGCCTTGCACGACATGGCTGTTGGTGAGGATCAGGCCATCGGGCGACACGATGACTCCTGAGCCGGAACCGCCGCGCGAACCGTCACCACGTTTCACATCGATGCGCACGACGCTGGGGCCGACACGCTCGACGACATCGATCACCGCCCGCGAATAGGCGTCGAACAGCGCGGCGTCGGTCGCAGGGGCTGCAGCGGGGGTCGGGCTACCGCCGCCCGAGGGGTCCGTGTCGAGCACGGGGAGGAGTTTTGTGTACATTGCGCCAATATGGGAGGCGCGGCGGCAAGCTTGAAGGGCGGTCAGCACCATAGAAACCGCAAGCCCGCCATGCGGCATGTGGTGGGCCTGGGGTCTTGTGGATCGCGGCCTCACCCGAGGTTGTGCTGCGCACCGCAACTGTCCAAGCCGCGGGACGTCGTGATAGAAGCGGCGCGGAAGCCCCCGCGACCGCACGAAACTTGCAGGTCCAGTGAGGCCCAAGAAGGATCACCCGATGAAGCCGATGAAGTTTGGAATAGGCCAGCCGATCAAGCGCGTCGAGGACATGCGGTTCGTGACGGGCGAGGGAAAATATACCGCCGACATTGACCCCACCGGTACCCTCCATGCCGTGTTCCTGCGTTCCCCCTATGCGCATGCCCGCTTCACCGTGACCGACACCGCGGCCGCGGCCGCCATGCCGGGCGTTCATGCGGTGATGACCGCGGCCGACGTGGCTCACCTCGGCGATCTGCCGTGCCTCGCTCCGATGACCAACAGCGATGGCTCGGCCATGCCGCTGCCGCCCTATCCACTCCTGGCACGGGGAACCGTCCGCCACGTGGGCGATGCGATCGCCATGGTGGTGGCCGACGACATCGACGGCGCCCGCCTGGCCGCCGAGGCGATCGCGATCGACTACGAGCCGTTGCCGACCGTCGTCGAGATCGAGGACGCGATGGCCTACGAGGCCGAAAAGGTATGGTCGGATCTGCCGAGCAATATCGCCTACGACAACGCCATCGGTGACGAAGCCAAGACGGACGCCGCCTTCGAGGGCGCGGCTCACAAGGTCAGCCTGACCGTGGTCAACAACCGTCTCGTGGCCAATTACCTCGAACCGCGGGCCTCGATCGGCGAGTATGACGCCGCGAGCCGGCGCTATACGCTGACCTCGGGCAGCCAAGGCGTGCATGGGCTGCGCAACACCCTGGCCGAGGCCGTTTTCAAGATCGAGCCCGAGCGGGTCCGGGTCATCACGCACGATGTGGGCGGCGGGTTCGGCACCAAGGCCGTCATCTATCGCGAATACCCGCTGCTGCTCGTGGCGGCCGAGCGCCTGGGCCGCCCGGTCAAATGGGTGGCGGACCGCACCGAGCATTTTTTAGGCGACGCGCAGGGCCGCGACAATCTGACCACCGCCGAAATGGCGTTCGATGCCGAGGGCAAGTTCCTCGCCCTACGCGTCGACATCCTGGGCAATCTCGGCGCCTATGTGTCGCAGTTCGGCCCCTACATCCCCTGGCTGGGCGCCACAATGGCGACGGGCTGCTATCACTTCCCGACCATCCATGTCCGGTGCCGCGGCATCTACACCCATACGGTGCCGGTCGATGCATACCGGGGCGCCGGGCGCCCGGAAGCCGCCTACGTGCTGGAGCGTCTGGTCGATCGCTGTGCCCTGGAACTGAAGATGGCACCGGAGGAGCTGCGCGCCAAAAACTTCGTGACCCCGGCCCAGATGCCCTACACGACGCTAACCGACCGGACCTATGACGTGGGCGAGTTCGAAGGCGCCATGCGTCAGGCGTTGCAAAACGCCGATCGTCCCGGCTTCGACGGGCGCCTCGCCCAATCCAAGCTCGGCGGCAGACTGCGCGGCATCGGTATGTCGAGCTATATCGAATGCACCGCCTGGGGCGAAGGCGAGGAAGGCTCGGTCACGCTGGACCAGGATGGCGGCTTCACGGTGCTGGTCGGCACGCAATCCAATGGGCAGGGGCATGCCACCGCCTATGCCCAAACGGTGTCGCAGTTCTTGGACGTTCCGCTGGATCGCATCCGTGTCGTCCAGGGCGATACCGACCGCGTCAAGACCGGCAACGGGACGGGCGGGTCGCGCTCGATCCCGGTCGGCTCGGCCATGCTGGCGCGCGCCTCCGAAAGCCTCGTGGTCAAGCTCAAGGACCTCGCGTCCGACAAGCTCGAGGCCGCGGTCGCGGACCTCGAGGTCGTCGACGGCGCCATCCGCATCGCGGGCACCGATCGCGCGCTGCGTTTCGAGGAGATCGCAGCCCTGCCCGGTGCCACGCCCGAGCGCCGCATGGCGATCGAGTCCTTCACGCCGCCGCAGGCCACCTACCCCAACGGCACGCATGTCTGCGAGGTGGAGGTCGACCCCGCAACCGGACAGATCACCGTCGAGCGCTATACGATCTGCGATGATTTCGGCACCACGCTGAACCCGATCCTGCTGGCGGGCCAGGTGCATGGCGGGGTCGCCCAAGGGGTCGGGCAGGCCTTGCTCGAACGCACCATCTACGATGCCGAGGGGCAGTTGCTCACCGCGACCCTCATGGACTACTGCCTGCCGCGCGCCGCCAACTTTCCGGAAATCGATTTCCGGACCCGCAATGTGCCCTCGACTACCAATCCGCTTGGTCTCAAGGGCGCGGGCGAAGCCGGTACCATAGGGTCTTGTCCGGCCGTGATGAATGCCGTGGTGGATGCCCTTTATCGTGGTTATGGGATCACGCATATCGACATGCCCGCGACCCCCGCGCGGGTGTTCGAGGCCGTCACCAGCGCGGCGGAGTCAGCCACGCGAGCAGGATAACAACGATGGGCGAGGCCAGCGGCTTCGCCCATTTCACGCTCTGCTGATCGCCGCCGCTATCGAGGCATTTGCCGCTCAGTCCGCTACTGCCACTGCGGCCTGCACGGTCGAGGATCGAGGCGACTTGGTCCAGCTCTGCGACAGACTCTTGAAGGTCGCGAGCGCCTGCCCGACCACCTGGTCCATGTTGTAATAGCGGTATGTCGCCAACCGGCCCACGAAGGTGACGTGCGGCGTCGCGCGCGCCAGCGCCTCATATCGCTTGAACAGTGCCTGGTTTTCGGGACGCGGCACAGGATAATAGGGATCCCCGTCGGCACAGGGGTATTCGTGCACGACGCTGGTCTTGCGGTGCTGCTGCCCCGTCAGGTGCTTGAACTCGGTGATCCTGGTGTAGGGGACCGCCTCGTCCGGGTAATTGACGGTGCCGACCGCTTGGAAGCGCTCCTGATCGAGCGTGGTATGCACGAAGCGCAGGCTCCGGTAGGGCAGTTTGCCGAACTGAAAGCCGAAATACTCGTCGATCGGGCCGGTGAACACGACGTGTTCGAAGCTGTCCTGATCGAATTCGGCGAAATCCGTCTCGAGACGGACATCGATCCGCGGGTGATCCAGCATGCGTTCGAACATCCGGGTGTAGCCGTCGAGCGGCATGGCCTGGAAGCTGTCCGTGAAATAGCGATCGTCGGTGTTGGTGCGGGCCGGGATTCGGGCCGCCACGGCCTTGTCGAGTTGCGCAGGGTCGAGGGCCCATTGCTTGCGAGTATAGCCGCGAAAGAACCGCTCGTAGAGGTCTCGCCCAACCCTGGCCACCACCACGTCTTCGGAGGTCTCGATCTCGGCGCGAGTTTCTGCGACCCCCGCCAGATAGGCCGCGACTTCCTCGTCGGTCTTGAGATCCAGACCATAGACCCTGTTGATCGTGGTTCGATTGATGGGAATCGGCACTGTCAGAGCGGCGTCACCTTGCGCGCCCGACAGACAGGCCAGCACCCGATGCTCGTAGGGCCGCCATTGCGTGAACCTGGACAGGTAGTCCGCGACGGCATCCGAATTGGTGTGAAAGATATGCGGGCCGTAGCGATGCACCAGAAGCCCGGACGAATCCCGATAATCGAAGGCGTTGCCCGCGATATGCGATCGGCGGTCGATCAGGAGGACGCGTTTTTGCGTCTGACTGGCGATCCGCTCCGCCATGACGCTGCCGGCGAATCCCGCCCCGACCACGAGCACGTCCGCGGCGATCGGTTTCTGGACCCTTCGCGGCATCGATGGCGTGCCAATCGCAGGGTCGAGATCGGGCGCGATCGCCTTTTCGAGAATGGCGGCCATTGCCGCGTGGGTCTTGTCCCACGACAGGGTGCTTAGCAGGTCATCGACGGCCCCGATCCATTCGGACCGACGGTTGACCATGGCAAGCGCCTCGGAACAGGCGGTAAGGAAATTCTCCTGCCCGTCCGCGATCCTGACTGCCTCGAGCGCGGAGTAATGCCGCACCACGTCCCGGATTGGCGTCGAGACCACCGGCTTGCCACCCGCCAGATATTCCGGCGTCTTGGTGGGACTGATGAAGGTGGTCGAGTCGTTGATCGCGAAGGGCATCAGCGCCACATCCCACCCCCCGAGATAGGCCGGTAGCTCGGCGTAGGTCTTGCCGCCGAGGTAATGGATGTTGGGCAGGTTGGGCAGCGTTGCGGGATCGATCTTCACCACCGGGCCCACGATGACCAGGGTCCAGTCCGGCCGGCTTCGCGCCACGAACTCGAGCAGGGAAATGTCCATCCGCTCGTCGATCACGCCGTAAAAGCCGAGGCGAGGGGAGGGAAGACCGGCCTGATCGTCAGGTTCCCGCACACCATGCCGGGCAGCTTGGAAATGGGCCGTGTCGACGCTAGAGGGAAACGGGTGGATGTTGTGGTGAAAGGCTCGCTTGGCCTCGTACAGGCTGTGGCCCCCGGTAAACATGACGTCGGCGCGCGCCATCAGGGCCCGTTCCAGGCTCGGCAACTCGGGTGGCGCGAAGCGAAAATGCGATAATTCGTCCATGCAATCGTAGACCACAGAGCCCGCCTCGACGTGCGACGCAAAGGCGAACATCATGGGCGTGTAGAACCAAAGGACCGGACGCTCGGCCTGCAGCTCCCTCAGAAGGTCGTCCAACATGGTCCGCAACACGGCCGTCTGGGCCGATAGGTTGGTGCCGAAAGGAAACTCCGGCGTAACCACCAAAACGCCAGTGCCGCGATCCTGAACTCGCCGCAGACCCGGCACCTGGCCCTGGGCGTGGACCGGCTCTTCGAAATATACGACGGTTGATTTCTTCGTGAAACGGCTAAGTAAATGCTGCGGCCGTTGATAGACGAAGTTCCACCTCAAATGGGAAAAGCAGATTATATGCTGTAACAGTTGGTCCGAAGAAGCGGGCGTAGATTTGACGTCACTCGGCATAACTGCGCGGCTCTGCAAAGGACTTCCTTTTCACTCGTTCGTGTAGTGGTGGCGAGGACAGCATAACGACAATCGCCAAATTGTCACAATGTTCCTCGTGGGCTCGGTCGCCAATCGCTCGCAACCTGCAAGCTCCGGGGCAATCGCGCGTCCTCTTGGCGGATCAATCGTGCTCACGTAACGGTTCGTTTGGGCGTAGGCGACACGAGCGAAGCGACCGGGGAGTTTGACATGCGGTGGGAAGATGCCCGGAGATCGGACAATGTCGAAGACGACCGCGGCGGAGGCGACGGAGGCGGCGGTGGCTTCGGCATTCCCATGGGGGGCGGCGGCCTCGGGATCGGGGCCATCATCATTCTGGCCATCATCGGATACGTTACGGGAATCGACCCGCGCGTGCTGATCAGCGGCGTCCAAAATGCGACGAATGGCCAGGGTGGCTCCTATAGCCAGAACGATCAGCAGGGCGACGCGCGGCCCGCGCCGCGCACCCAAGCCCCGGCGCAGAATGGCGCCGCGCCCCGTGCCACCGATCAGATGAGCGATTTCGTCGCCGCCGTGCTCGGCGAGACGGAGGATGTTTGGTCGACCGTCCTGCCAGCCCAAAAGGGCGTGCAGTATAAGAACCCCAAGCTGGTGCTCTACAGCGGCGTGACGCGCTCGGGCTGCGGCCAGGCTCAATCCGCCATGGGGCCGTTCTACTGCCCGGTCGATCAGAAGGTCTATCTCGACATGGCTTTCTTCAACGACATGAAGCAGAAGCTCGGCGGCGGCGGCGACTTCGCCTATGCCTACGTGATTTCCCACGAGATCGGACACCACGTCCAGAACCTTCTCGGCATTCTGGGCAAGGTGCGTGACCGACAGCAGCAGGCGAGCCAGCAGGAGGCCAACAGCCTGTCGGTGCGCATCGAGCTCATGGCCGATTGCTTTGCGGGCGTCTGGGCAGCCAACGCGGACCAGAAATGGCATATCCTCGAGCAGGGCGACGTCGACAAGGCGATGAATACGGCCTCCGCGATCGGCGACGACCGCCTGCAGAAGGTCTCGAAGGGCTATGCCGTGCCGGACAGCTTTACGCACGGCTCGTCGGCGCAGCGTCAGCAATGGCTGCAGCGCGGGCTGAAGTCCGGCAAAGTGGATAGCTGCAACACCTTCGCCCAGTGAAGCCCATGGCCGGAATCGATCAATCGAAGACCTTCGTGCCGCTCTCAATCGCGGTCGTCACGATATCCGACACGCGAACGCCTGCCGACGACCGTTCGGGCGACACCCTCGCCGAACGGTTGACCGGTGCCGGACACAAGCTGGGTGGTCGCGCGATCGTTCCGGACGAGGCTGAGGCGATCAAGCACGCGGTGCTCGGTTTCGTGGCCAAACCCGACGTGGACGTCGTGATCACCACGGGCGGCACGGGCTTTACCGGGCGCGACGTCACTCCCGAGACCCTGGAGCCGTTGTTCGACAAGCGGATGGAGGGTTTTTCGACCATCTTCCATCAGCTGTCGTTCGCGAAGATCGGCACCTCCACCATCCAGTCGCGCGCCGCGGCGGGGCTGGTCGGCACCACTTTCGTGTTCGTGCTGCCCGGCTCGCCGGGGGCCTGCCGCGATGCCTGGGATGGCATCCTCGTCCATCAGCTCGACTATCGCTACCAGCCGTGCAATTTCGTGGAACTGTTGCCGCGCCTCGACGAGCACCTCAAGCGCGGGCAGGCCTCGGCGACACGCTGAGACGTTAAAGCGCCATCTGGGCGCGCGACACCAGCGTGCGGGTGCGGCCGATCTGCCGGACCAGAGCCGCGAAATCCGCGGCTGGCCCGCTCAAGCGATCGCGGGGCGCGATGATGCCCGCCGCCGGGGCGAGGTCGGGCAGCAGCCGAGCCGCCAGTCCCTCGGGGGCCTGCCGGAGCAGCAGGATGCGGAATTCGTTGGCGGTGGCCTCCGGGCCGAGCAGGCCCGCCACCTCGTCCAGGAATCCGCGATCCAGGGCGGCACCCGCCCGCAGCACGAAGACCATGGGCGACCTGGTCATGGCCAAAGCCTGGCGCATCGCCACCTCGAAAGTCTGCGCCTCGACGAGGCCGCAGCCGGCGTGATCGGCGACGCGGCGGACACCCTCGTCGGGGCCGGAGGTCAGCACGATGACGTCCCGCACGAGACCTTCCACCGTTGCCGGCACGAGCGTTGCGAGCGTCCTGACCAGTTGCCCCAGTGAGGGCGCGGTGCCGCTAGCGAAGGATGGAGCGAGAACCAGAGTCGACAACATGCCGGGGTGCTTACCACGATCCCGCCCTAGGGAAACCCTCACGGCTCACCAGGTTGACCGCGTTGGGATCGTTCTCTATTTGTTCTCTTAACGGATTCGATTCCGCGGCCGCGATCTCGATTAGCTCAACGCCGTGTCGCGAGGACAATGCCATGCTGGTCATCAGCGACATCGGAAAGAAGCGGACCCGCAAGGCCGTGCCGCTCGCGGGCAAGCCGCGCAAGGCGGCCGGCGCTCCGGAACTCGTCAACAACGGCCTGCTCACGGATGACAAGCGAAGGCGCGGCCGTGGCACCCTGTCCAACCGTTCGGGGCGATTCGAACCCACCCACAGGGTGGAGGTCGACGACGGCTGGCAGGCCCTCGAAACATTGGCGCCGTTCGCCACCACGGTCACGTTCGAGAAACCCAAAACCATCATTACGCGCAACGAATCGCCCGACATTTCCTTCGATCGCTCCATCAATCCCTACCGGGGCTGCGAGCATGGCTGCGTCTACTGCTTCGCGCGCCCGACCCACGCCTTCATGGGCCTGTCGCCGGGGCTCGATTTCGAGTCGCGGCTATTCGTCAAACTCGGCGCGGCCGAGCGGCTCGAGCAGGAACTCGGCGCCCCGAACTACAAGCCGCGAACGATCGCGATCGGCACCAACACGGATCCCTATCAGCCCATCGAGCGCCAGCATCAGGTGATGCGCGCGGTCCTCCAGGTGCTAGCAAAATGCAACCACCCGGTCGGGATCGTGACGAAATCGGCGCTGGTCACCCGCGACATCGATATCCTGGCCCCGATGGCCGCCAAGGGACTGGTCAAGGTGGCGCTGTCGGTCACGACGCTCGACGCGGATCTGGCGCGCACCATGGAGCCGCGTGCCGCGACGCCGGCCAAGCGGCTCGACACCATCGCGCGCCTGACCGAGGCGGGTATTCCCGTCACCGTCATGGTGGCGCCCATCATCCCGGCCGTGACCGATGCCGAGATCGAGACCATCCTGACCCGTGCCCATGCGCTCGGCGCCAGAGAAGCCGGCTACGTCATGCTGCGGTTGCCTCTGGAAGTGCGTGACCTCTTCAAGGAATGGCTGCTGGCCCATTTTCCCGACCGGTTTCGCCACGTCATGTCGCTCATCCAATCCATGCGCGACGGCAAGGATTACGACTCGGCCTGGGGCAAGCGCATGACCGGCACGGGACCCTATGCCTGGATGATCGGGCGGCGGTTCGAGGTGGCGTGCGACAAGATCGGGTTCGCCAAGGTGCGCACCAAGCTCAAGGCCGACCTCTTCCTGCGGCCGACGCCTGTCGGTGGACAACTCGACCTGTTCGGCTCGGGCGCATGATGCCACCTTGCTAAGGTCGCCTGTTTGGTGGTTCGGTTCGCGCTTGAGCCCCAGGAGATCCTGAGTCGTTGCCCCTGCCGCATTTCGATCGCGAACGCGACCTGCATTCCCGCGGCTTCCTCCACGTCGCCGGGATCGACGAAGCCGGTCGCGGCCCGCTCGCCGGGCCGGTCGCGGCCGCGGCCGTGATTCTCGATCCCAATGATCTTCCCGAGGCGGTCGACGATTCCAAGGTTCTCTCGGCGCCGCAGCGCGAGGATCTGTTCGGCCTCATCCTCTCCAAGGCACTCGCGGTGGGGATCGGCTTTGCGTCGCCCCGCGAGATCGACCGGATCAACATCCGGCAGGCCACCTTCGCGGCGATGCGACGGGCTGTCGGCGCCTTGGCGCTCCGCCCCCATCATGTGCTGGTCGACGGCAACGACTTCCCTGCCCAGATGACCTTCGCGGGCGAGACGATCATCAAGGGCGACGCGATCTGCCTGTCGATCGCGGCCGCCTCGATCATCGCCAAGGTGGCGCGCGACCGCCTGATGATCCGTCTCGACCGGGATCTTCCCCATTACGGCTTCGCCCAGCACAAGGGCTATTCCACCGCGGCCCATTTCGCGGCCTTGACCCTGCACGGCCCGTCGGTGGCGCATCGGGCGAGTTTCGCGCCCTGCCGGCGGGACGCCGAGGAGGCCTGATCGGCCCCGTGATCTAACGATGCGTCTCCAATAGGGACGGCATTTTACGCGCCCCCTGAACCTCCGGTTTACCAAGAAGCCCGCATAGTCGCGCTTGTCAGTAAGCGTATCCGGTGTGTGAAATCATGCGTCTAGCACTTGCCGGAGCGGCCGCTCCGAAGCCCCAGTCAAAGGTCTCGCGTCCTGGGGGTTCGGCGGCTGCGCTGACGGCCATCGAGCCGCTTCCGATCGATCGGGTGGTGGTGGGCGATTGCATCGCAAGCCTCGCCGCGCTCCCGCCCGAAAGCGTGGATCTCGTCTTCGCCGACCCGCCCTACAACCTCCAGCTCGAAAACGCGCTTTCGCGTCCCGATCAGAGCCTGGTCGACGCCGTCGACGACGATTGGGACAAGTTCGCGAGCTTTGCCGACTACGACGCCTTCACGCGCGCCTGGCTGTCGGGCGTGCAACGCGCCATGCGGCAGAACGCGACCGTCTTCGTGATCGGCTCCTACCACAATATTTTTCGCGTCGGCGCCATCATGCAGGATCTCGGCTTCTGGATCCTCAACGATATCGTCTGGCGCAAGAACAATCCGATGCCGAATTTCCGCGGCCGTCGCTTCACCAATGCCCACGAAACCATGATCTGGGCCACCAAGAGCCCGCAGGCCAAAGGCTATACGTTCAACTACGAGGCCCTGAAGGCCGGCAATGGGGATTGCCAGGTACGGTCGGACTGGCTGCTGCCGATCTGCACGGGCGGCGAGCGCCTCAAGGACGCGGGCGGCCGTAAGCTGCATCCGACCCAAAAACCCGAGAGCCTGCTGGCCCGCATCATCATGGCGGCGTCCGAGCCCGGTGACGTGGTGCTCGATCCCTTTTTCGGCACCGGCACCACGGGCGCCGCCGCCAGGCGGCTCGGCCGTTCCTTCGTGGGTTTGGAGCGCGATCCCACCTATGCGGCGGCCGCCATGGCACGGATCGCGGCCATCGAGCCTATGTCGGCCGAGGCCTTGCAGATCGCGCCCTCCAAGCGGGCCGAGCCGCGGGTCGCCTTCGCGGCCGTGGTCGAAGCCGGGCTGATTGCCCCAGGCACTCGTTTGCATGCCCAGGGCGGGCGGCACACGGCCGTGGTGCGGCCCGAGGGGACCGTGGCGCTGGGCATGATCGTCGGCTCCATCCACAAGATCGGGGCCCTCGCCCAGGGGCTGCCGGCCTGCAACGGCTGGACGTTCTGGCACGTCGAGGAACACGGCGTATTGACCCCTATCGATGGCCTGAGAACCAAGATGCGGGCCGCCATGCAGGCGAACGAGGCCTAGCCGAAACCGGATACCGGCTGCTGGCAAAAGCCTCCGCCGGAATCCTTAAAATCTTAACAATCAGTTAATATAGGTGGAACCCTCGGGAACGGGACGACGTTTCGTCGCGTTACGACTCTGAAATCATCGATTTCAAGTCTCGTGTTGGGGGCAGGGCCATGCTTCGTATGGTTGGCTGGTCGGCACTGTTGTGTGTGCTGTGTGCTGCGGTCGGGCTCGGCAAAATCGTGCCCGTCACAAGCGGGGTGGAGAGCTTCTTCCTTGCTATGGCGGCTCTGTCGGGTACCGTTCTCATTAGTTCCTACGACGCCTACGAGACTCAGGCCGGTCCGAACGACGATTGACCGACGCTTTGGGCCAACGTGATCGCGTTCCACGTCAGGGTCGGCAGGGCCTCCCTGGCAAGGTCTTTCTTTGCCACCCAACGTAGGCCCTCGCCAAACTCATCGGCGAGATTCCGCCACGAGGCGGGGTGAGCCACCACCACGTCGAGCATCAATGTGAAATGCGTGAATACGTGTTTCACAGTTCCCACATGCTGTTGCCGTGCCCGCAGACCTACGTCACGCGTCGCTGAAGCGTCTTTCTCCAACCACTGGCTGCCCGGTAGTTCGGCCATTCGCCCGAGCAGCCCTTTGTCGGGCCGGGTTCGAAGCAAGATGGCGCCACTGTCGTCGGTGATGAAATAAGCCGTACCGAACCTGACGGGGCGAGTTCGCTTCGGCTGCCGACGCGGATATTCGAGTTGCGCGCCGCGCTGTCGTGCGACGCAATGCGCCATCAACGGGCAGATCGCACAGGCGGGGTTTTTCGGCGTGCAAATCGTGGCCCCGAGGTCCATCACGGCCTGGGCGAAATCTCCCGGCCGCCCCGCGGGCGTGATGGCGCCCATCCTGGCATAGACGGCCGGCTTGGCGGCCGGCAGCGGAGCCTCGATGGCGTGCACTCGCGCCATCACCCGCTCGACATTGCCGTCCACCACCACGGCCCGTGCGCCGAACGCAATCGCGGCGATCGCGGCCGCGGTATAGGCTCCGATTCCCGGCAGCGCGCGCAAGCCGTCCTCCGTCTCGGGAAAGCAGCCGCCGTACTGGTGTGCGACGACCTCGGCGCAGGCGTGAAGATTACGGGCGCGCGAATAGTAGCCGAGGCCAGCCCAGGCCCGCATGACGTCGTCGAGCGAGGCTGCGGCCAAATCCTGCACGGTCGGCCAGGCACCGAGAAAGCTTGCGAAGAACGGCTTCACACTCCGGACCGTGGTCTGCTGCAACATGATTTCGGACAGCCAGACCGCATAGGGGTCGGCACGTGATCCGGGCAGCGCGCGCCAGGGAAGGGCACGCCGATGGCGATCGTACCAGGCCAGGAGATCGCCTGTGATCGAAGACGCTGCGGGGCTGGGCTGGGTCAGGCGCGCTGCTGCTCGGGACACACATGCTCCAATAGGGCGGGCCAAAGCGGTCGTCCCTTTTCGATGGACCGCGTGATGAGCTAAGCTACCGCCATGAGTTTCGGCAAGCCCCCCAGACGGAAAACGTGGTCGCAGCCCCTGGCCGACCTCGTTGCACCATGCCTGACGCCGACGCTCGCCAAATACGGGTTCAGCGAAGCCGACCTTCTGCTGTTCTGGCCGGAAATCGTCGGCGAGCGGCTGGCGTCGCGCTGTGAACCCCTTCGCCTGCAATGGGCCAAGCGCGCGGCGGGACGCGAGGTGCCCGAACCCGCGACCTTGATCGTCCTCGTTGAAGGCGCCTTCGCCATCGAGTTGCAGCATCAGGCCGCAATTGTGATCGAACGCGTGAACACGCATTTCGGCTGGCGCTGCGTCGGTCGTCTCGCCTTAAGGCAAGGGCCCGTAAAGGGTCGAGCGGTGGCCCGAACGCCCGTCCAGCCGCCCGACGCGGCAGCGGTGCGGCGCGCCGGTGCGGTGGCGGCCAGCATCGCCGATGACGGTCTGCGGGAGGCCCTGGTGCGTCTCGGGAGCCGGGTCATGTCGCGGCGTGTCGAATGACATCCTGCTTAAAGTCGCCGCATTCTTCCCTTTTCTGCGGCGACGTGGGATAGCGTGACCAACAACGGATCGTCCCCCCTTCGAGCGAGCGAGACTCCATGCTGTTGCCTCACTTTACCCGCCGCGCCCTCGTTCGTGGCGTGGCCCTGATCGGATTGACGGCCGCCGTGGGCCGCCTCAGCCTGCTCTCCGACCTCGCCTTTGCGGCGGATGCGCAGACCTATCCGATGGACCAGATGCTGGCCGAAGGCCCCCTCCCGGACCTTTGGATGGGCCCCGCCAACGCGCCCGTGACCCTCATCGAATATGCCTCGATGACCTGCACCCATTGCGCGGCTTTCCACGCGGAAACCTATCCGACGCTGAAATCCAAATATATCGATACCGGCAAGGTCCGCTTCGTGCTGCGGGAATTTCCGCTCGATCAACTCGCCACCGCGGGATTCATGCTGGCGCGCTGTGCCGGGGCCGACAAGCGCAACGCGATGGTCGACCTGCTGTTCGCCCAGCAGAAGAACTGGGCCTTCGTGGACAAGCCCGTCGAGGCGCTGGCCAGCACCGTGAAGCAGGCCGGCATTTCGCAGACCGCCTTCGAGACCTGCCTCAAGGACCAGAAACTCTACGATCAAATCAATCAGATCCGTGACGATGCGGCCAAGAAATTCGGTGTCGATGCGACCCCGACTTTCTACATCAATGGCGTCAAACATCCGGGCGAGATGACGGTCCAGGACCTCGATAAGGCGTTGCAGCCCCTGCTTCCCAAGGGCTGATCGTCTCGGGGGCTCGCCATGGCCAAGCTCATTCACGCGATGATCCGGGTGCTGGACGAGCAGCGCTCGGTCGACTTCTACAAACGCGCTTTTGCGCTCGAGGTCGCGGACAGGTTCGCATTCGAGACGTTCGCGCTCGTCTACCTCAGCAACGAGGAATCCGGCTTCGAACTCGAACTGACCGTGAACCACGGCAACACCCAACCCTATGCCATGGGCGACGGCTACGGCCATCTGGCTTTCGCGGTGGACGACATCGCGGCCGAACATGCCCGCTTCGAGCGGGAAGGGTTCGCGCCGCAGCCCGTGAAGGACTTCCTCCACGAGGGCCGCATGTTGGCCCGCTTCTTCTTCGTGACCGATCCCGACGGCTACAAGATCGAAGTGCTGCAACGCCAGGGGCGCTACCGCTAGAGCGGCTGCCGGTCCCTTCGCAATTCCGTTAGCCTGAGCGCAGCAAAGGGAACGGCACCATGGATGTCCAGGCACTCGCGCGATCGATCGATCAGGGCCGGGGAGCTGCGCCCGCCGACCTCGTCCTGAAGAACGGCCGCGTCTTCGATCTCGTCACCGGCACCCTGACGCGATCCGACGTGGCGATCTGCGGCGACCGCATCGTGGGCACGATGGAAAGCTATTCCGGCGCGCGCGAAATCGACATCGCGGGCCAGGTGGTGGTGCCCGGCTTCATCGACACCCACTGCCATGTCGAATCCTCGCTGATCCTGCCCGCCGAATTCGATCGCTGCGTGCTGCCGCGCGGCATCACGACCGCAATCTGCGACCCCCACGAGATCGCCAACGTGCTGGGGCTCTCAGGGATCCGCTTCTTTCTGGAGTCCGCACGTTCCACCGCCATGGACCTGCGGGTAAACCTCTCCTCTTGCGTGCCCGCGACGGCGCTGGAAACCTCCGGGGCGCGGATCGATGCTCCGGACCTTCTGCTGCTGGCGGACGACCCCAAAGTTCTCGGTCTCGCCGAATTCATGAATTTTCCGGGAGTTCTGGCCAAGGACCCGGCCTGCCTCGCCAAGCTTGCGGGTTTTGCCGGCCGCCACATCGACGGTCATGCGCCCATGCTCGGCGGCCGCGACCTCAACGCCTATCTGGCGACCGGCATCCGCACCGACCACGAATGCACCGCGGAGGCCGAAGCCCTGGAGAAACTGCGTAAAGGCATGACGGTGCTGATCCGCGAAGGGTCCGTCTCCAAGGACCTGCATGCGCTGCATGGGCTCGTCACCGAGGCTCTATCGCCTTTCATCGCCTTCTGCACCGACGACCGCAACCCGTTGGATATTGCGGAGGAAGGCCACATCGACCACATCATCCGCGAGTCGATCCGGCTCGGCGCCTCCCCGCTCGCGGCCTATCGCGCTGCAAGCCACTCGGCGGCCCGGGCCTTCGGGTTGCGCGATAGGGGCCTCGTGGCGCCGGGTTACCGCGCCGATCTCGTGGTGCTCGATGATCTCGACAGCTGCGCGGTGGCGCGTGTGATCTCGGCCGGCCGACCCGTCGACGACGCTCTCTTCGCGGGCCGGCCCGGTGTGGCGCCGGTCGGACGCCGGAGCGTCAAGGCCACCAGAGTTACGGCCGAGGACTTCGCGGCGCGGGCTCCAGGGCCATCGACGCGGGTGATCGGCGTCGTGCCGGGCCGCATCATCACCGACGACCTGCCCATGACACTGCCCTATCGTGGGGGTGAGCGGCGCATGGACCTCGATCAGGACGCCGTCAAGGTGGCGGTCGTGGCGCGCCACGGCATAAACCGCAACATCGCGGTGGCGTTCGTGCATGGCTTCGGCATGAAGCGGGGCGCCATCGCGTCATCGGTGGGGCACGACAGTCACAACATCTGCGTGGTCGGGGCGGACGAAGCCGACATGGCGGCGGCGGTGAATCGGCTCATCGAGATCGAGGGAGGTTTCGCGGTGGCAGACGGCGGCGCCATCCGGGCCGAACTCGCCTTGCCGTCGGCGGGGCTCATGAGCCTGCTCTCCTTCGAAGAGGTCCATGCCGCCCTAATCCCGCTGAGAACGGCCGCCAAGGCGCTCGGGGTGGTGCTGGCCGAGCCCTTTCTCCAGGTGGCTTTCCTGCCGCTCCCCGTCATCCCGCACCTAAAAATCACCGACATGGGGCTGGTCGATGTCGACCGCTTCGAATTCGTGCGGGATTGAGATCGGTCGAGGCTACTTCTCCAGCCCCGCACGCCGGAACACCCCCTTGGCCAGCGCGGTCCAGTCGAGTCCGCCGTCGCCATGCGCGATGGCGTCCAAAAAACCCGTCGCGCACCATCGAACCGATCGGCATGGGCACATGGACGCTTTCGGCGGCCGCCAGCGCCAGGCGCACGTCCTTGGCGCCGAGCGTCAGCTTGAAGGCGGCCGGCTCGTATTTTTCCTCGGCGATCAACGCCCCATAGCCGGTATGCACCCGGCCGCCGAACAAGGTTCCGGTGAGGACCTCGATGAGGTCCTTGGCCTCGACGCCGTTACCGCGCCCGAGCGCCATGGCCTCCGCCATGGTGTGGATCGAAGCCGCGATCATGTAATTGCCCGCGAGCTTCACCACATTGGCGCGGAACGGCTCATCGCCGAGCGGCCAGACTTTTTGCCCCATGGCGTCGAACAAGGGTCGCGCCTTCTCGATCAGGGCTGCTGGACCCGCGGCCAGGATGTTGAGATTACCGGCCTCCGCCACTTCGGTGCGGCCGAAGACGGGCGCCGCCAGATAGTCGATGCCGGCTTTGGCATGTAAAGCTGTGAGCTCCTTGGCGAGCGCCACCGAGACCGTGGCCATGTTCATGTGCAACAGGCTTTTGGGTGCGGTGTCCAGCAGCTTGCCGTCGAGCAGCACGCTCCGCAGCGCGTCATCGTCGGCCAGCATGGTGATCACGGCGTCACCGGCAAAGCAGTCCTTGGGAGACCCGACAGCCGTGGCGCCTGCCTTGGCGAGAGACTCGGCGCGTCCCGCCGAGCGGTTCCACACACGGACGGTGTGGCCCGCTTTGAGGAGATTGGCCGCCATGGCGCGGCCCATGCTGCCCAGCCCGATGAAACCGACGTCCATATATGTCTCCTTTTCGTCAATGATCGCATCTGGTCGGCTGGGTTCCGGCCCGGCGCTTTGCGCCGACCGGAATGACGTTGCCAGAGGCCTTGCAGTGCGAGGGTCATCCCCGGGCGGCGAAGGCGAGGCCGGAATCCAGTGCGGGTCAGTCCTGATCTTGGCGGATCGACTCCATTACCCCATCCAACGCGTCAGCGGCGATTTCGGTCACCACCGGGCCATCGGTCCAGATCAGGAAGGCGCGCACGGGAAGGTCGGGATAGAGCAGTTGGACGGCGGCTCTGTAGAGCGCGAGTTGGGCCACGTAGCTGGGCGGCGCCTCGTCGGCCCCACGTGGTCGGCCCGTTTTATAGTCGGCGATATGGACCGCCTCGGCCGTGACGCCGATGCGGTCCAACTGGCCTGTGACGTCGATCGGAGGTCCGGCAGGGGAGTGGATCGTGGCCGCCAGCGCAACCTCGGCCCGCGAGCCTGGCCCGAACAAGGGCGCCAGGGAGGGGTCGTCGAGCAGACGCAGCGCATCGTCGATCAGGCCGTCGCGGCGTTCGGGCGACAGGGCGCGGCCTTGGGCGGCGAGGAAGCGGGCGGCGGCGTCGCGCCTGCGCACCGGGGCGAGAGCAGGCAAATGCTGCAGCAAGCGATGCATCAAGCGGCCCCCCAGGGCAGCCTCGCGCCGGCCAGCACCGCGTCTGCCATCGTCCGGTTCCGCATCCACGGCATCCATGCGGTCGGCGGCCCCGAGCACATTCGAGGGGCGGATCGGCGGTGCCAGCGGGGTCTCGCGTGGGGCCGACCGGGTGATCCAATCGGGCAAGGGAGCGCGAGCCGCGATTGGGCTCGGCTGAAGGGGTGTCGCGACAGGCACCGGGTCGGCGCGCCGCTGGATCGTGGCGTTCGGGTCCCAGGGTGCCGCGATGGTCTGCAGCCCGAGGTCGACGCCCTCGATCATCGCGTACCAGCATCCGGCTTGCGGCCCCCGCTTGCCATGGTGGCCGGAGATGTAAAGCCGCTCCTCCGCGCGCGTCAGCGCCACGTAGAGCAGCCGGCGGTGCTCGTCGAGCGCGGCATCCCGCCCAGCCGCCCGACTGGCCGCGACCGCAGGCGGGTCGGTATCGGCCTTGGGCGACCATACCAGGAGCGGTGTCTCGTCGGGCTGATCGAGCCGGAACAACTTTGGATCGTGCTGGCCGGTCGGCACCGAGCAGGTGTCGGGCAAAAACACGATTTTCGCTTCAAGCCCCTTGGCGGCATGCACCGTCATCACCCGCACCGCGTCGCCGGCCTGCTCCATGTCGCGCTTGATCGACAGCTCCGTGTCCTCGAGGCGCGCCAGGAAGGCGAGCAGCGAAGGTGCTCCGTCGCGTTCATGCGCCAGGGTGAGGGCCATGAATTCGTCGATCACATCGCCGGATTCCGGGCCGAGCCGCGCGAGCAGGGACCGCCGACCGCGGTCGAGGCCGAGCAGCCGCGTGTAGAACGCGAAGGGCGTGAGCGTCGCGGCCCGGTCGCGCCAGATCGCCAGAGTCTGGGCCGCGGCCCGGTGGCGCGGCTCGCTGGAGGCGTCGAGCGCTGCCGCGAGACTGCCGCGCCGGCCGGGAGCGAGGCGGATCAGGTCGTCGTCGTCGAGGCCGATTAGCGGCGATTTCAGCACGCAGGCGAGCGTGAGATCGTCGTCGGGGAGCAGGGCGGCCCTGCCGGCCGCCATCAGGTCCATGGCCGGGATATGGTCGGTCAGGCTGATCCGGTCGGCGCCCGCTACAGGAACATGCCGTTCCTTCAGGGCCCGGATCACGGCGTTGAAGAAGGCGTTGCGGGAGCGCACCAGGATCAGGATATCGCCGGGCCGCACCGGCCGGCGCTGCCGCGTGCTCGACTCCTCGACCGTCTCTGCGGAGCTGGGCGCGACGAGGTTCCGGATCGTATCGGCGATGCGCCGGGCCAGGATCACGGGAGGGTCGGAGGCGTCCGGCAAATCGACGGGCAGCCGCCAATCGGAGGGTTCCGGGCTCGGCAAGGGTCCCACCAGCGGCCAGATCTCGACGAGACCGGGCAGATCGGCTTTCATGGCTTGGTGCGGCGGAGGCTTGTCGCCCGCCGTCAGCCCGCGCCCGTTGTCGCCGTGGGCGAAGATGCGGTCCACCACGTCCAGCACCGTCCTGGCGGAACGGAACGACAGCAGAAGCTTGACGTCGGCGAAAGCCAAAGCGGCATCGGCGGCTTGCTTGGCATAGTCGCGGCGTGTGGTGTCGAACATGGCGGGCCGCGCGCCCTGGAAGGAATAGATCGACTGTTTCTCGTCGCCCACCGCGAAAAAGGTGCGGGTCGCCCGGCTCTGTCCCTCGCCGGCGAAGAAATCGCGGCTGATGGCGCGCAGGATCTCCCATTGTTCGGGCGAGGTGTCCTGGGCCTCGTCGACCAGCACGTGGTCGATGCCGGAATCGAGCTTGTAGAGCACCCAGGCGGCATCCGAGCGCGAAAGCAGCATACGGCTGCGCTCGATGAGGTCGCCGAAATCGAGGTAGCCACGGCTCCGTTTTATCGCCTCATAGGTCGCCACCACGGCGTCGCCTACGGTGAGCAGCGCCATCGTGCGCTCGAAGGCTTCCGCGGCCCGACGCTTGCCGAGCAGGCCCGTCAGGCGCTCGCCCTCCGCGTCAAGCGAGGCACAAAGCGCGGGCTCGGCCGCTCGCAGTTTTTGCGATGCAAGTGACTTGCGGGGCCGCAGATCCTTGGTCAGAAAAATCTGAAGATAGGCCGCCAGCCTGGCGGCCTCGCGGGCCTGAGCGGCCTGAATCAATCCGGTCCCGACCGGCGACCCTTTGCCTCGCTCGATCAGATGGCGGCCGATGCGGTCCCATTCCGAGCCCGGAAAACCGTCCTCCAGCATGGCGCGCTCGACCGCCGCGACGCTCAGGCCGCCGGTATCCAGCACCTGGGCGAGCTTGCGGCCGAAGGCTTCGAGACCCCCGGTCCGGCGCAGGCTGACCCGCAGAACGTCGGCATGGCGCGTCACCTCGCCGATGAGGTCCTCGAACACGCCGGCCGACAGCGTGCGGCCGAGCGCCTCGACGGCATGGCCGAGCCCTGACTCGGGCTGGTCCACGGCGCGCGCCAGCGTCGCCTCGCGCGCGCGCGACATCAATTCGGCCTGCTGAACCTCCTCGATGACGCTAAAGCGGGCCGCCACATTGGCCTCGAAGGGAAAGCCATGCAGCAGCTTCTCGCAAAAGGCGTGGATGGTGAGGATTTTGAGCCCTCCGGGACTTTCCACCGTCTGGGCGAACAGCCGCCGCGCTTTGGCGAGATCGGCGGGGCCGGGCGGGCCCGCTCCCGTGTCCGCGATGGCGGCCGCGAGCTTTGCATCGTCCATCGTCACCCAGGCCGCGAGCGTCTCGAACACCTTGATGGCCATATTGGCAGCCGCGGCCTTGGTGAAGGTGAGGCACAGGATGCGGCTCGGCGGCACGCCCTCCAGCAGCAGCCGCACCACCCGGCGCGTGAGCACGAACGTCTTGCCCGACCCGGCATTGGCCGACACCCAGGCCGAACTCGAAGGATTGGAGGCGCGCCGCTGGCTCTGGATGGTTTCGGCGGGCGGGGTGAGGGTGGCGCTGCTCACGGGGCGTCCTCGCCCGAGGCGTCGAGGCCGCCCGTCGCCGACCATTCCTTCACCCGCGAGAGGTGGTCGTAGGCGTTGTAGCGTGCCGCAAATTGCGGATAGGGCCGCGCCACGTAGCCGACTGCCGGGTTCCGGAATTCGTTGAGCAGGTCGACGAGCCCGTCGAAATGCTCGATCACGAGATCGGTGAAGGCGCGGTCCTTCCAGGTCAGGTTGCGGACTTCGACCGCGGGACCCGAGCCGAACTTCACATAGGCCGCCCCTTCGACCCCGAGATGCCCCGCCAGAGCCGGGAAGGCGCCGCGTTCCACCATGGCGGCCTCCAGGGTGAGCTGCGGCGCGAAACCGACCTGCACCTCGCGCAGGCTCGGCATGACCCCGGTCTTGTAGTCGATCACGGTGACGAGACCGGTCGGGCTCGTCTCGATCCGGTCCGCCGTGGCGGTGAGCCGGAACGTCGAGCCATCCGCAAGCGGGATGAGGAGTTCGCCGCGAGTCTCGACCGATAGATCGGGTGCCGGGGCACGGCGCTCCTCCTCCCAGGCCAGGAAGGCGCGGGTCCATCCGGCGATGCGGGGCCACAGAAAGGAGCGGAACAGCGGGTCGTCGAACGAGCTCGCAAAGGCGGTTTCGGCGCGCCGCAGCATCTCGGCGGCCCGTTCGGGCGGCACCGGGCCGGTCGAAAAGTCCTTGGTGAAACCGCTCAGCACGCCATGAAAGCTGGTGCCATGCTGGGCCGGACCCATCACGGCTCCGATGGATTCCACGGGGGCGAGGCGCAGGATGCGTTCGGCATAGATGGCATAGGGATCGCGGCGCAGGGTCTCGATCCGGGTGACGCTCAGGGCGGTGGGGCGCAGCGCCACGTCGGGTTTGGGCGAGGGACGCCGCAGCGTGATGGTCTCGACAGGGCGGTCGAGTGCTGCCGCGAGCGCAACATAATGGTCGCCGCGCGTCCGACAGCCGCCCCACGCCTCGCCGGCCAGCGCCGCCATGCGCTGCAGAAAACGCGAAGGCACGGTGGGGCCGCCGGCGCGTTTGCGCGCCCGGCTGAGGATCACGCGCGGCTGGCCCATGGCCATTTCGAGGTCGTGGGCGGTCTGCCCGATACGCCGCTCGGGCGGTGACAGGCCGAGCGCGACCCGCATGGGCCGGTTGAGGAAGGCGTCGGTGCGCACGGGCGGCGGCCAGACGGTTTCGTCGAGGCCGCCGAGCAGGACAAGATCGGCGTTGAGCAGGCGCGCTTCGAGTAGGCCAAGGATCTTCAGCCTCGGGTGGCTGCGGTTGGGTCCTCGCACGGGGGTCCCTGCCGCGAATCGGTCGAACAGGGCACCGTAGCCGAGGCAATCGAGCGCGATCCCTGGTTCTTCGGCCTCACCCAGGGCCGCAAACAGACCGGTGAGGGCGTTGCCGTCGATCCCGGTCAGGACCGAATTGCCGTCGGGGTCGACCGCGATCGTGTCGAGCACGTCGGCATGGGCATCGAGCCATGTGGGCAGCGGGGTGGCGGCGCCTGGCCGGTGCAGCGGCTTCAGAGCCTCGACGATATCGCCCAGGAATGCCGCGAGCGCGTCGAAATCGGCGGCGCTGACGCGCCGTAGGACATCGGGCGCGTGCTGGCCATGGGCGGCCTCACGCGCGTTGGCGATCAGGCTCGCCGGGTCGTGCAGCGCGCGTCGCGGCAGCACGCCGCGCAGGATGGCGATCTCCAGGGTCCGGGCGAGCCGTGCCACCTCGGCGCGAGGGCGGCCGAAGCGGGCCAGGGGATGGGCGAGCAGGGCCAGCACCTCCACCGGCGCGAGATCGCCCAGGGCGCAGTCGACCACCAGGCGCGCGAAGGCCCCGGCCGGCGTGGTGCCGAGCGGCTCGCCGCCCGATTCGTCGATCTCGATCGACCAGCGGGCGAGTTCCTCGCGGACACGGCGGCCGAGCGCGCGGTCCGGCGTGATCAACACCGCGGTTCCGTTGCCCTCCAGCTGCTCCCGCATGGCGATCGCCAGGGCAAGCGCTTCCTCGCGTTCGTCCGCGGCCTCGACGACCGAAATGCCGTCGAGCGCGGACCGGAGGTCGAGGTCGGCATGGCCCGCCGATCCCCAAACGTCCGTGGTATCGGCCGGGCGAAGCACCTCGCTCACGAAGCGTCCCCGGGATGCCAGTGCGGGCGGCACGATGCCGAGCGGCACGACTTCCTCGCGTTCGATGCCGACGGCCGCGAGCAGCCGCTTCATCGTGGCCTGCGGGTGGGTTGCGGCGCCCTCGCGGGCCGCCTCGCCTCCAATTGCGGTCCAACCGAGCGCGTCGAGCCAAAGATCGAGGCCGGGCAGCACCACGGCGCCCTGCGGCAGGCGGGCGATGGCGGCGATCAGACGCGCCGTGGCCTTGTTGGAGCCTGTCGAGCCCGCCACGACCATGGGGCCGGCGTCGGGCGCCCGAGCCAACCGCGCCACTTCGGCGTCGACGAGCGCGATCTGCCGCGCCACTCTGTCCACCTCGCGGCGCTCGGCCAAGATGGCGGGCCAACCCGTGATGACGATGTCGAGGAAATCGAGTGTGATGCGCCAGTATCGGTCGAAGGCATCGGTGCCGAGCGGCTCGATCCTGCTCCAGTCGACGCCTTCGACCAGCAGTTCGTCGCTGAGGGCTGCCAGATCGCCCGCGAGTCCCCAGGCGTCGGCCGCCGAGGTCGCCACCAGCAGGCTCTCGTCCGGATGCAGCGTACGGTTGCCGCCAGGCTCGACCGCGATGATGGCGTGTTTGACGGCACGTGCCCAGGCCAGGATCATGCGCGTCAGGATCATGCGCCGCGCGATGTCGCTTATGCTATCGGGCAGGTCGGCCGAGAGCGGGTCGTCGAAACCGGGCTCGTCGAACAGAAGATCGGTCTCGATCGCCTCGAGGCCACCGAGCGGTACGATGCGCGGCAGCAGGACGGCATTCAACCCGACCTGCCGGGCGAGCGTCGATGCGAGCGCGCGCGCGGCGCGCCGGGTCGGAACGAAGATGGTGGCGCTCGCCAGACCAAGCGGGCCGGCCCGCCGCGAAAAACCGGGCACCAGCGTGCCGTCCAGCAAGCCGGCCGCCACCGTGTCCAGAAAGGGCGCGCCCGGCGGGATCGTGAAGACGCGGGGGAGTGTCGGCCGGAGGCCCGTCATAGCAGCGCGTGTTCGATCGCGGCCTCCGCCTCACGGATGGCCTCGGGCGTTCCGACATGGAGCCAGATGCCTTCGAGTCGGGTGCCGAACAGACGACCCTCCTCGGCGGCCTTGAAGAAGAAGGGAGCGAGCCGGAACACCTCCTCCTTGGCCTCCGCGAGCAGCTCGGGCTTGACGATCCCGATCCCCGAATAGACGAACGGCGTCACCGCGTGCTCCTCACGCCTGGCGAGGCGCCCATCGCCGTCCATCGAGAAATCACCCGCCCAGTCGACCCCGATGCTCGATGCGGCGGTTGCGACCAGCAGCAGGATGTCCATCCTGGCCGGATCCCATTGCGCGAACAGCCGCTTGAGATTGGAGCTCGGGCCCTCGAGCCACAGCGCGTCGGTGTTGCAGATCAAAAAGGGATTCGGGCCGAGCAGCGGCAAGGCCTTGCGGATGCCGCCGCCCTGGTCGAGCAATTTGTTGCGCTCGTCCGAGATCACGATCCGCGGCATCGTCCGGGTCGCCAGATGAGCCTCGATCTGATCCGCCAGATGATGCACGTTGACGATGGCGCACGCGACACCGGCCTCCGCGAGCCGGTCGAGCGTGTGGTCGAGCATGGTCTTGCGGCCGATCCTCACGAGCGGCTTGGGACATTCGTCGGTGATGGGCCGCATGCGCGTTCCCAGGCCCGCGGCGAACACCATGGCGGTTTCAGGAGTGAACACGGGGGCTTGCACCATTGTCGAGGTGATGGGTCAGGAAGAGGCGGCGTCCTCGCCAAGCGCGCGTGGCACGTAGGCCAGGAACCAGGCCTTCAATTCGGCCAAGGCCGGATGCGCCAGTCCCTTGCTCAGATAGGCTTCCATGCGGGGGAGGTGAGCGAGATATTGGGGCTTGTGGTCACGCTTGTCGAGGCGCGCGAAGATACCGAGGATTTTCGTGGCGCGTTGAACACCCATGATGGCGTAGGCCCGCACGAAAGCGGCTCGGTCGAATCCGGGTTCGACCGAGAGCCGCAGTTGCGCATAGGCGCCCAGCAGCTTGAGCTCGAGGGTGTCGGGCACCGTGGCCCGCGCCTCCTGTAGCAGGGCGGC
>CAXTOT010000016.1:0-71934 GCA_964245915.1 uncultured Lichenihabitans sp.
GGCGGATAGATGTAGGTGTTGCGCACCATGAATTCTTTGAGGATGTCGTTCTGGATCGTTCCCGACAGCCGTTCCGGCGGCACGCCCTGCTCCTCGGCCGCCACGATATAGAGCGCCATGATGGGCAACACGGCCCCGTTCATGGTCATCGACACCGACATTTCGCCGAGGGGAATCCCGTCGAACAGGGTCCGCATGTCGAGGATGGAATCGATCGCCACCCCGGCCATGCCGACGTCGCCCGAAACGCGCGGGTGGTCTGAATCGTAGCCGCGGTGGGTCGGCAGATCAAAGGCGATCGACAGGCCCTTCTGGCCGGCCGCGAGGTTGCGCCGGTAGAAGGCGTTCGACTCCTCGGCCGTGGAGAAGCCGGCATATTGGCGGATCGTCCAGGGCTGGGTGACATACATGGTCGGATAGGGGCCGCGCAGGAAAGGCGCGAGGCCGGGAACGCCGTCCACCTCCGCGAGCCCGGCGCGGTCGGCCGCCTCGTATCGGGGTTTGAGCGCAAGGCCTTCGGGGGTGATCCAAGACTCGGCGGTGTCCTCGGTGGACAAGGAAGCGGCGCCGGCCGACGCCAAAGGGGGCCTCGAGAAATCCGGGATCCTGCTCATGTCACGCCGACCTCCTCGAACGGGGCCGAATCGCGCATAGGCGTCAGGGGTGTACACGAGAAGCCGTTTGCCGCGTCTTGGTCGACCGCCGTCGCCTCGGCGAACCGCGCTGGCCCGGACGGCACGTCTGTGGCGTCGCGGAAAGCCGTCACTCCCACGATCGGGACTTTTCCGGAAGCCACCAGGGCGGCGCGACGGGCCTGCATGGCCCCGATGCGACCCTGCAGAGCCCCAGCGCTCAGGCTTGCGACGATGCCGCCCTCCCGCTCGATCTGCTGGAAAACGCGCCAGGCCTCGGCCGCGAGATCCTGCGTCCAGGCCTCGAAGCCGCCCGCCCCCGCCACGGGATCGGCGACCCGCCACAGGTTCGCTTCGTCCGCCAGCACGTGATGGATGTTGCGGGCGATGCGGCGCGGGAGATCGTCAGGCAGCCCAAGCGCAATCGTGTGCGGCAGCACCGCGACACTGTCGGCCCCGCCTACCACGGCCCCGAAAGCCGCCAGTGTGGTGCGCAGCAGGTTGGTCTGCGGATCGCGTCTCGTCATGCTGCGCCACGCGGTCTCCACGTGAAGGAGGATGGGCTTTGGCGCCAGCCCGCAAGCGGTCTCGACCTGTGACCACAGCAACCGTAAGGCCCTGAGCTTGGAGACCGTGAGGAACAGGTCGGCATCGGCCGTCAGCGTGAAATCCAGCGTGTCGCGCGCGTCCTCGAGCCCTACGTCGTGCGCCTCGAGGGCCCGCAGCATGGCTACGGCGGTTGCCGCGACGGCCCCGAGTTCCTGCGCCTCGGACGCTCCCGCCGCATGGTAGGGCCGCCCGTCAGCCGCAAAAGCGCGGCCCGTGAACCCGCGTGTCCGCAAAGCCTGAAAGGTGGCGGCCATGCGGCGCGAAATCTCGCTCCAGCCGGCCTCCATCCGGCCCGTCCCCGCATAGATGCCGATCGGGTCTAGCCCAAGCGCGAGCCGCCAACCGCCAAGGTCCTCCCCCCGACGCTCCGCCAGCGTCATCACGGCCTGGGCGAACCGCAGCCCCTCCGCGCCCGGCTCCCCTCTCAGCGTGATGGCGCCAAGATCGATGCCGGCCAGCACGGCCTCGAGATTGTCCGGCCCGCGAAGGTCGAGCCCAAAGCCATGGGCGCTCGGCGCACGATAGAGCACCACCACCAGCGTGTCGGCACCCCCTTCGAGGTCGGCGAGCGCCAGCCGATTGGCCTCGAGGGGATCGGGATGATCGACCCGCTGAGCGATGCCCCAGGGCTTCGCGGCCGGCATCGGCCAAGTGGCCGGATGATCCGCCTTTGGATAGAGCGGCCGGATCGCCACCCCGTCGAGTGTTTCCTTCACGAGCCCGTCCACAGACCCGCCCTTGAGCACGCCCATCACCAGGGCCTGCCACTGCTCCTCGGAGGTCGGGTGCGGGGCGAGGGCGGGTTCCATCGATCGGTTCAGCTATACTCCATCAGCACGGCATCCACCGCGATACTGTCGCCGGGTTTGGCCAGGATCGCCTTGATGGTGCCGTCGCGCTCGGCCAGCAGCACGTTTTCCATCTTCATGGCCTCGATGACGGCCAACGCCTCCCCGGTCTTGACCTCCTGGCCGACCAGCACCCGGATGGCGGTCACGAGTCCCGGCATCGGGCACAAAACGTTGGCGCCGCTGCCGCCAAGAGCTTTGATCGGCATCAGCGCCACGAGTTCGGCCTCGCGGGCGGTATAGACCTGGACCTCGGCCACGGCACCCCCGTGATAGAGCACAACCCCGTTGGATCGCGGGCGAACCTGAAACGCTTGGGAGGCGCCGTCGATGGTGCCCGACCAAACCGGGGCACCGGGTCGCCAGGTCGAACGCACCTCGCTGAGCCCGCCATCCTCGAACCGCAGCAAGGCACCCCCGCCGGTGGTCAGGATGGTGAAGCGGAAGGTGTGGTCGCCCACGACCGCAACCCGGGTGGCGTCGAATTCGATCGGACGGGCAGACCGCATCTGTCCCGAAATGCCCCGCTTGCGCTGGTTGAGCAGGTGGTCGATGGCGCCCGCCACGGCCGCAAACCGGCGCGCCGCCGCGCCCTGCGGGGCCTGGTTGGAAAAGCCGTCCGGAAATTCGTCCGCGATGAACGCGGTCGACAGCCGCCCCTCTTTCCAGCGTGGATGGGCCATCAGCGTGGATAGGAACGGCACGTTGTGCCGGATGCCATCGAGCGCAAAGGCGTCGAGCGCCCGCGCCTGGGCCGCGACCGCCAGCGACCTTGTCGGCCCATGGGCGATCAGCTTGGCCACCAAGGGATCGTAGAAGATCGAGACCTCGCCGCCCTCGACCACGCCGCTGTCGACCCGCACCGTGATGCCGCCCTCGGCCCCCTCGGCGGGCGGCCGGTAGGTGGAGAGCCGGCCCGTCGAGGGCAGGAATCCGCGCGTCGGATCCTCGGCATAAATGCGGCTTTCGACCGCCCAGCCGGTCAGGGTGACGTCCTCCTGGCGGATTTGCAGCGGCTCGCCCGCCGCAACGCGGATCATCGCTTCGACGAGGTCGAGGCCGGTCACGAGCTCCGTCACCGGATGCTCGACCTGCAGCCGGGTGTTCATCTCGAGAAAATAGAAGGCACGATCCTGGTCCGCCACGAATTCCACCGTGCCGGCCGAATCGTAGCTGACCGCCCGAGCCAGGGCCACGGCCTGTTCCCCCATGGCCTTGCGGGTTTCGGGATCGAGCAGCGGCGAGGGCGCCTCCTCGATGACCTTCTGGTTGCGGCGCTGGATCGAGCATTCGCGCTCGCCCAGGTAGACGATGTTGCCATGTTTATCGCCCAAGACCTGGATCTCGATATGGCGCGGATCGGTGATGAACTTTTCGATGAAGACCCGATCGTCGCCGAAAGAGGAGGCGGCTTCCGAACGCGCCCGGGCGAACCCCTCGCGGACCTCGGCGGCGTTATAGGCGACCCGCATGCCCTTACCGCCGCCGCCCGCCGAGGCCTTGATCATGACCGGATAGCCGACGTCGGCTGCGACCATCACGGCGCGTTCGGCATCGGCGATCGCGCCGTCATGGCCCGGCACGGTCGACACCTTGGCGGCATTGGCGAATTTCTTCGATTCGATCTTGTCGCCCATGGCCCGAATGGCCCCTGGATTCGGGCCTATGAAGACGATGCCGGCGGCCTCCAGCGCCTCCGCGAAGGCGGCCCGCTCGGACAGGAAGCCGTAGCCGGGATGCACGGCCTCGGCGCCCGATTGGCGGCAGGCCTGGATGATGGCATCAACCACGAGATAGGATTGCGCCGCGGGCGCCGGGCCGATCGCGATCGCCTCATCGGCCATATCGACGTGAAGGGCATCGCGATCCGCATCCGAAAAGACCGCGACGGTCGCAATACCCATGCGCCGCGCCGTCCTGATGATGCGGCAGGCGATCTCACCGCGGTTGGCGATCAGGATTTTCTTGAACAATAACGCCACCCGGATGAGGTCGGCATCGGGCCGCCATCACGGCCCGACGATCTGGCAAACCGTGTAGCCCCTTCGCGGTGCGCAACCAATGCAGACGTTTTATGGCGGTCACGGCAGCCCGGCAAGGCCACCCCGGCGCACGGTGCTTTTGCCTGCTGCAAAAACGAAGCCTATAATCCGGTCTGCGGCGACCCTCGCAACGGCTTAGATCCACGGCATGATCGACCCGGTTGAAGCCGCCCGGCACTTCTATGCGGAGGAACTTCGGTTCACCACGCGTATCGGCTCGCCCCGCTTGGTGTCGGCCTTTGGAACCGTGCCGCGCGAGCGCTTCGTCGGGCCGGGGCCTTGGCGGGTCAAGAGCCCGTGGAACACCAGTGAATACTGGACGACCGACGATGCCGACCCGAAAAGGGTCTACCACGACGTGCTCATCGCGCTCGACGAGGAACGCGGCATCAATAACGGTCAACCCAGTCTGTGGGCCTATCTGTTCGACCATCTCACGGTCGCGGCCGGTGAGCATGTCCTGCATCTCGGCTGCGGCACCGGGTATTATACCGCGATCCTGGCCGAACTCGTCGGTCCGACCGGACGGATCACGGCCCTCGACATCAATACGAAGATCTACGAAAGGGCCCGGGTCGCGCTCGCTCCGTGGTCGGGCGTCACCGTTGCCAATGCCGACGGCGCCGACACCGCCTTCGAGCCGGCCGACGTCATCGTGGCGAGCGCCGGAGCCACGCATCCGCAAGCGGCCTGGCTGGCGGCCCTGAAAGACGGCGGTCGCCTGCTCTTCCCCATGACGGCGACGCGCGGGCCCGGCGCCATGTTGCTGATCACCCGCCACGCCCAGAGCAGCTTTGCGGCGCGTTTTTTGATCGGAGCGGCCTTCATCGACTTCAGCGGCGCGCGCGATCCCGAGACGAGCCGTCGATTGGCCGCCGCCCTTGGGGCGGATCGGGGCGCCAGCGTGCGATCGCTGCGCCGCGACGCGCACGACCCCGACGAGACCTGCTGGCTGCATGGCGAGGGCTGGTGCCTGTCGCGCCGCGAGCCGGGTTGAGCGCCTCGTGCACTGACTGAAACTGATGGTTCAGAGCAAGTTTGGTCCTGACCGCGTTGGCGGTTGCGTCCAAACCAAGGGCTGGGTTCCGATCGGTTCGGCGATGTCGCGCGTGATGGCCTCTTCGAGGCTCATCGCGGCTAGCTCGCTCGCGCCGATACTGAATTATGGCTAATTTTAGAAACACTCGTTTACCAAGCGGCATGACCTGTTTAGAAGCGCCCTTGCCGAACGCGCTGGCCGAGGCGGCCGCTTTGCCCTGCTGTAGGTCATCAAGATTTGGCGGAACGGGGAAGGACGCGGTCGAACGATCGGCGTTTCGGTTGATCCATCAGGGATCCAAGAGAGTCACGTGACGCCCATGCTCCTTACTGCCCTGCATCGTCTGCCCGATCTAGAGATCCTGGCCGTCGTCGTTGTCGTCATCACAGCGCTCTCGGCGCTGGCGCCCTGGGTGGCTCACGCGGCCGGGCTTCGTGCCGACGAGAAGCGCGAGGAAGCCGTCTTCGAAGGCTACAAGGCGGTGATGGGGATAATCGGCGTGGTTCTCGCCTTTTCGCTCGTTCAAGCAAACACGAACCTGCAGACAATCCAGGAGATGGTTGGGAAGGAGGCCACGGCGATCGCTGCGGTCGATCGCGTTTTGCTGCGCAGTGGCCAGCCGGCGCTCGCGGCTTTCCGGCCAGGGCTCGCCGACTCGGGAACAAGATCGTGCAGCTCGAATGGCCCTCCCTGGCCCAGAGCGAGCGGAGCCCCGAGGCAGATGCTGCTTACACGTTGATCTCGCGCGGCGTGCGGTCTTTCGTTCCCACCGACGCCCGTCAGCAGACAGTTTACGCGGAGCTCCTCAAGCAGATGGACGACCTGTCTGAGTTGCGCGAACAAGTGATTCAAGCGAGCGACATCGCTTTGCCGTCTTTCTTCTGGGTAACCGGAGGGGCTCTTCTTGTCGTCAGCCTGATGCTAGCGGCCTTCACTTCCCTCAGCCTCAGACAGCAGGTTGGCGTCGCTGCATCGGCCGCCGCCGTCGCGATCCTCTTGACCTTTGTGATCATCGTGGACCGACCTTTCGAGGGGGAGACGAGCATCAGCCCCAAGCCGGTCCAAAAGGCATTGGAGCGCAACGCCCGAAGAGCGGACCTCCGGCCATTGCCAGGCCCGATCGGGAGGCACTTGGCATGACGGTCATGCCGGCCAGACTCGCACGGCCCGAATAACGTGTTAATCCTCTGTTGGCGTCAGTGCACTAAAGGCGCAGGTCCGCGCGGATGCGTCGATCGAGCCGGGTTATGAGTCTCGCGCCGCGACCATAGGTGATCCAGGCCCAGGCCCAGTTGAGATAGACGGCGAGCCGGTTGCGCGTGCCGATCAGGAAGAACAGGTGCACGGCGCTCCACAGGATCCAGGCCGGAAAGCCGGTCAGCTTCAGGGGCCCGAGTTCCGCCACGGCCGCCGAGCGGCCCACCATGGCGAGCTGCCCATCGTCCTTGTAGACGAAGGGTTTGGGGGCGGGCGACCGGGCGATACGGGCCGCGATGACCCTGGCCACATAGGCGCCCTGCTGCTTGGCCACCGGGCCGACGCCGGGCAGCGGCCGCCCGTTCGATCCCATCATGGTGGCGACGTCGCCAATCGCGAAGATGTCGGGATGGCCCGGCACCGAGCAATCGGCCGCGATGAGAACCCCGCCGTTGCGGCTCTTCGGGGCACCGACCCAATCGGCCGCCGGGGTGGCGGAAGTGCCGGCGCACCACAGCACGTTGGCGGCGCGGATGCGCGCGCCGCCCGCCACCACCCCATCGCGATCCACGATCTCGACGGGCGTGTCGGTCAGGACCTCGACGTGCAACTCTCCGAGCTTTCGGCGCGTATAGTCGGCAAGTTGCGGGGGGAAGCCTGCCAGCAGCGTCGGGCCGCCCTCGCAGAGCACGATGCGGGCCGCGGCCGAGCGAATGTGGCGGAAGTCGCGCGACAGGGTCGAATGGGCGAGTTCCGCGATGGCGCCCGCCAGTTCCACGCCGGTCGGGCCGCCACCCACGATCACGAAGGTGAGCAGGCGGGCGATCTCGTCGGGATCGGATCTGCTCTCTGCGAGCTCAAAGGCCGCCAGCAGGCTGCCGCGCAAGACAAGGGCGTCGTCCAGCGTCTTCAATACGAAAGCGTGGGTCGCCCATTCGTCATGGCCGAACCAGGAATAGACCGAGCCGCTCGCCAGCACGAGCATGTCGAAGTCGACGTCGCCGATCGTGGCCACGGCAACGGTCTTGCCAACCGGGTCCACGCCCGTGACCTCGCCCATCAGCACCGTCACCTCGGGCCGATCGGAAAAGATGCTGCGGACCGGCACCGCGATGTCGGAGGGCGCCAGGGCCGCGGTTCCCACCTGATAGAGCAGCGGCTGAAACAAATTGTGATTGGTGCGGTCGATCAGGACGATGTCGACCGGGACCCCGCGCAGCCCCTTGGTGACGGCAAGACCTCCGAATCCCGCCCCGACCACGACGACGCGGGGGCGGTGCGCAGGCGCCGAGGAACCAGGGGCGGTGAAGTGCGACATCGCGGGCCAACGAAACGGGACCAAGGCTCTTACGCATAAAGGCAAATGCCGTGACGGTCACGAGGCGAGGCAATCACACGGCTCGGCGCGCCAGCACGGCGCGCTCGTGCCCCCCGAGGTCACGGCGGGTTTCGATGCCCTCCAGCCCAGCGTGGGCGAGAAGCGCCGCCACGTCGGCCGCCTGGCCGGCCCCGACTTCGAACACCACCAGGCCGTGCGGCGCTAGGAGTCGCGGCAGCATCGGGCAGATCGCCCGATACGCTGCAAGTCCATCCGGACCGCCATCGAGCGCGAGGCGCGGATCGTGGTCGCGCACCTCGGGCGTCAGGGTGGCGATCGCCGCCCTCTCGATATAGGGCGGGTTCGACACCACGAGATCGAAGCACCCGTCGAACGGGGTTCCGAAATCGCCTTCGACGATCGTGGCACGTCCCAAAAGCCCCAAATGCTCGGCATTGCGTCGCGCCACGGAACAGGCCTCCGCCGAGCAGTCGATCCCGACGCCCGTGGCATTCGGCAGTTCGCTCAGCAGCGCCAGGAGAATGGCGCCTGATCCCGTGCCCAGATCGAGCACGCGCAAGGGCTCGCTCCGGCGGGACGCGATGGCCTGCAGCGCGGCCGTCACGATGGTTTCGGTGTCCGGGCGCGGGTCGAGCACCGCTGGCGTCACCACAAGATCGAGGCCCCAGAATTCGCGGCGGCCCAGGATGCGGAACACCGGCTCGCGGGCGAGCCGCCGGGCCAGCATGGCGCCGAGCCGTTCGGCAGCTTGCATCCCGAGTGGAGCGTCATCGCCGAACAGCAGGGCCGACCTGCTCAGTTCCGTGGCTTCCTCGACCAGGATACGAGCATCGGGGCCGGGTTCGTCGATCCCGGCTTGTTGCAGAAGCACTTCGCACTGGATGAGCGCGCCGCGCCTCGTCGCATCGGGGGCGAAACGGAGCGCCCGCGACCCGGTCAGCCGGCGGCCCGCTCGAGCACGCGGCGCAGCCGCGCCGCGAAAGCCGCGGCATCGGTCGGCATCTCGCCGTCCATGATGCGGGCCTCGTCATGCAGCAGCCAGGACGCGTCCTCGACCACGCTCGCGGTGCCGTCGGCAGCCGCCACCTTGCCGGCCAGCGCAATGACCAGCGGATGGGTCGCGTTGACCTCGAGCACCGGCTTGGACAGGCCGCCCATCTTACCGTGCTGGGCCATGATGCGCTCCATGCGCCGGTCGGGGCCGAATTCGGGCGCGATCAGACAGACCGGGCTTTCGCTCAACCGATCGGAGGCCCGCACGTCCTCGACCACTTCCCCGAGCGTCTGCTTCATGAAGGCTAGAAGGGTAGCGACCTGGGGCGAGACATCGCTGGCCTGCGGCTCGCTCGCGCCCTCGTTAAGGGGCACGAGTTTAATGTCGGCCGCCCCCTGGGTCACCGATTTGAACGGCTTGCCCTCATAGCCGGCCGAGGTGGAGACCCAAAAGGCGTCGACCGGGTCGGGCAGCAGCAGAACCTCGATGCCGCGGGCGCGGAATCCCTCGAGCTGCGGGCTCGCCTCCAGCCGTTTGGCGTCGTCGCCGAGCAAATAATAGATGGCGGTCTGGTTGGGCCGCAGTGCCGCCATGTAGTCGACCAGGGTGCGGCCGCCCTCGGGATGCGACGACGATGCGAACCGCGCCAGCTTGAGCAGCGCGTCGCGCCGTTCGGGATCCTCATAGAGCCCTTCCTTGATGACGGCGCCAAAGTTGTCCCAGACGCCCTTGAACTTTTCGGCGTCGGTTTCGGCGAGCTTGGTGAGATCCTGGACGATGCGGTTGGTCACGCCCTTACGGATCGCCGCGAAGATGGGGCTCTGCTGGATCAACTCGCGCGACATGTTGAGCGGCAGGTCGGCGGTGTCGACCACCAACTTCACGAAGCGCAGCCAGCCGGGTAGAAGATCGGCATCCGCCGTGATCAGCACGCGGCGCACGTAGAGCTTGGCCTTCCCCTTGCGGGCGGGATCGAAGAGGTCGAACGGCTTGGAGCCGGGCACGAAGGCCAGCACGTTATATTCATGGCGGCCTTCGGCGCGCCAGTGAATGGTGAGCGTGGGCTCGTCGAAATGGCCGCCAAGCCCGCGATAGAACTCGGTATATTGCTCGGGGGTGATGTCGGATTTCGGCTTGGCCCAGAGCGCTGCGCCATCGGTCAGCGATTTCGGCTCATCGCCGGGCTTCTCGACCACGGAGATCGGCACGGCGACCGCACCCGAATGCTCGCGGATCAGGCTTTCGATCCGGTAGGATTCGAGGAACTCGCCGCCATCCTGGGTCATGTGAAGCGTGACGCGGGTGCCACGAAGAGGCGCCTCCTCGAGCGGAAGCGGCGCGATCTGATAGGAGCCCTTGCCGTCCGAGGTCCAGCGCCAGGCCTCTTCGGACCCCGCCCGGCGCGTCTCGACCACCACACTGCCCGCCACCATGAAGGCCGAATAAAAACCGATGCCAAACTGGCCGATGAGGTTCTGCCCGGTCTCCACCTCCTTCTCGTCGCCGACCTTGTCCAGGAAGGCGCGGGTGCCCGAACTCGCGATCGTGCCGAGCGCGGAGACGAGATCGTCGCGGCTCATGCCGATCCCATTGTCGGCCACCGTGAGGGTCTTGGCCTCCTTGTCGGTGAGGACCGTGATGCCGAAGGGGGCACCGTCGGCGATCAGCGCGGGGTTGGCGATGGCCTCGTAGCGCAGCTTCTCGCAAGCGTCGGCGGCGTTCGAGATCAGCTCGCGGAGGAAGATGTCGCGCTCGGAGTAGACCGAGTGGACCATGAGGTCCAACAGACGGGCAACATCGGCCTGGAAAACATGCGTGTCGGGAGTGGAGCCGCCAGTTGCCAATTCAGCCTCGTTGGTGGTCACGGAAACACCTCGCCTGGGTGGGGCGCTCGTGGCGCCGATGGGGCCGATATCGTTGCCGGTCCGACCGGATGCAAGGTTGAGACGAAGGCCGGTGGACACAAAAAGACCGGCAGGAGCGAGGCTCGCTGCCGGTCTCATGTGCCGCCTCATCCGAAGATGCGAAGCCACGCGAATGTCCCAGAGGGGCTGGGGGGCTGACTAGTCCAGGACACTCGGCTTCGAACGACCCTGCGGTTATCGCGCCGGACTTGGGCCGGGCCGGGGCCACGGCAGGGCGAAAGTTGGATTTCCAATCGCGCGTTGGCGATGACGCCTTGCTTGAACCCGCGACGGATCGGCTTACTCTTTCATCGGTCATGGTCATGGAGGCTCGAGCGCGTTGGATCAGTTGGACGCGGAGGCATATAGCAATCACGGAGCCAGCGCGGCCGTGCATCCCTTTCCGGCAACCAAACCTGGCGCTGCGCCGCCGGACCCGGCCAAGCACGCGCCCGTCGTCTCGTTCAACCGGGCAGAACTGCGGGCCATTTTGAACCTGTACGGGCGCGGTGTCGCGGACGGCGAATGGCGCGACTACGCGATCGGGTTCACGGCCCAGAAGGCGACGTTCAGCATCTACCGACGGGCTTCCGAAGTGCCCCTGTACAGGATCGAGAAGGACCCAAGTCTCGCGCGGCGGCAGGGCACCTATTCGATCGTAACCCCGACCGGGCTGATCCTGAAACGCGGCCAGGAACTCGCCCAGGTGCTGCGCGTGCTGGAGAAAAAGCCAAAGCTCGTAGTGGTGTGAGCAAACAGCCTAACCACCCTTACCGCGATGCGGCGAGGATATTGGGCCGGGCGGTTCCTCCCCGCGAAGCGGGGGAGGGGGACCATGCGAAGCATGGTGGAGGGGGCACACACCAAGTCGTTTTACCGGCATCCGAAACAGAAAAAAGCCCCGGATTGCTCCGGGGCTTCTTCGATCCTGCGGCAGGACGGCTCAGTTGTTCCGGCTGCCTGTGAGATACAGCAGGTTCTGGAAGATGTTGATGAAATCGAGATAGAGCATCAACGCGCCATTGACCGACTTCTTGGTCGCGACGTCCGCGCTATCCTGGGCGTCGTACATTTCCTTGATGGCCTGCGTGTCCCAGGCGGTGAGCCCCGCGAAGATCAGGATGGCCAGAATCGACAGCCCGAACTGGAAGGCCGAGCTGTGGATGAAGATGCCGACCAGGCTAGCAATCACCAGGCCGAACAGGCCCATCACCAGGAAGGATCCCATGGCCGAGAGGCTACGTTTGGTGGTGTAGCCGTAGAGGCTCAAGGCCCCGAAGGCTGCCGCCGTTTCGAAGAAGGCCAGCGACACCGACTGCTTGGTATAGAACAGCAGGATCGACGAGAGCGACAAACCCATCACGGCCGAGAAGGCCAGGAACAGGTTACGCGCCGAGGAGGCCGCCATCTGGTTGATGCGGAACGAGAAGAAGAAAATGAAGGCCAGCGGGGCCAACATCACGACATAGCGGAGCGGGGAGCCGTAAAGCGCCACGCCGAAGCTGGTCAGACCGATGCTGCCCATCCGCGCCACGGCATCGGCGGGTGGCGCAATGGCCAGCATGTTGGCGCCGAGCGCCACCAGCCCCGTGATGGCGAGGCCCAAAACCATGTTGTTATAGACGCCGAGCATATACTGGCGCAGGCCTTGGTCGATCTCGGCTGCGCCGGCTCGGGCCGCGCGGCTGCCGAAGCGCGCCGTCGCGTTGCGATCGAAGTCGGACATGAAACCCTCACGTTGCACAGGCCGGGCGACAAGCCCGCCTCTCGTCGGCCCCGATATACACCCGTAGCCGCAAGCGTGAATATGGCGTTGTCCCGGGATGCGCACAAGCCTCGGATGCCCCTTGCCGCATGAACCTTTGGTAAGTTTGCGGGCGGCACCTCGGTTTATGATGAACGACCTGGCAATCTCCGCCGATCCGGCCTTTTGACCTGCCAAGCGCCCTGTCATCAAAGCTTAGCGTGGCTCCTCTAACGCTGGCCCAAGCTGGCAATGGACCCACGATGCTTGCAGTTCAAAGCCTCACACGAACCTTCGGGGCCAAGGCGGCCGTCGACCGTGTGTCGTTCGAGGTTCAGCCGGGCAGTTTCGTCGGGGTCGTCGGGCGTTCCGGGGCCGGGAAGTCGACCTTGCTGCGGATGGTGAACCGACTGATCGAACCGAGCTCCGGAAGCATCCTCCATGACGGAATCGATGTCACCCGCCTGAAGGGCCGCGATCTCCTCGAGTGGCGGGCGCAATGCGCCATGATCTTCCAGCAGTTCAATCTCGTCGGCAGGCTCGATGCCCTCAACAACGTCCTCATGGGTCGGCTGCACGAGATGTCGAGTGTGCGCTCCCTGCTTCGCCTCTGGCGCCCTACCGACGTCGGTCTGGCCATGTCGGCCCTCGAACAATTCGACATGGCGAGCTATGCGGCGCAGCCCGTCGAGAGCCTCTCGGGCGGCCAGCAGCAGCGGATCGCCATCGCGCGCGCCCTCATCCAGCAGCCGCGCATCATTCTGGCCGACGAGCCCATCGCGTCGCTCGATCCGCGCAATACCCGGATCGTGATGGACGCCTTGCAGCGCATCAACAAGCACTACGGCATTACCATTCTGTGCAACCTCCATTCGCTGGATCTGGCGCGCACCTATTGCGACCGCCTCATCGGAATGGCGAACGGACGCCTCGTCTTCGACGGGCCCACGGCGGCTTTCACGCCGGCCGCGGCTCGGGGCCTTTACGGAATCGAAGCCGATGACGCGATGGCCCCCGAGCCGGGGGAGGCCGCCGGAGCCGCCGTCGGCTTGCCCGAGCTCGCGCAGGCTCATTGATCATCGCAACCAGCCGTGCCCAGCGCCTGCACGATGAAGCCCAGGAGACCCTCATGTTGACACGTCGTCTCGTTCTCGCGGCCGCCTTGGCGGCCACCCTTCCCGTGGCGGCCCATGCGGAGGATTGGCGGAAGCAATATCCGGAAATCACCTTCGCGATGATTCCGGAAGAAAACGGCAAAGGCGTTGCCGATCGCTACCATGACTTCATCGACTATCTGACCAAGGAACTTGGCACCAAGGTCACGCTGCGGATCGCCAACGATTATGCGGCGCTCATCGAAGGCCAGCGCGCCGGCAACATCCAGATTGGCTATTACGGTCCCGCCTCGTTCGCTCGCGCGCTCGTCACCGGCGTCAAGACCGAGGCTTTCGCGATCGACGTCAATCAGGATGGCTCCAAGGGCTACTACTCGGTCTTCTACGTGAAGAAAGACTCGCCCTATCAGAAGGTCGAGGACCTCAAGGGCAAGACGATCGGGCTCGTCGATCCGAATTCGACCTCCGGCTACAACATGCCGCTGTTCACGCTGGACAAGATGGGCATCGATCCCGACGCTTTCTTCGGGAAGCAGCTCATCACCGGCAGCCACGAGAACGCCGTCATCGCGCTGAACGGCGGCCAGGTCGATGTCGCGGCCAATTGGTGGAACGGCCCGGGCGATTCCAACCTGAGCCGCATGCTCAACAAGGGCATGCTGAAAGCCGCCGACGGCTCGCCCTTGAAGGAAGGCGACTTCCGGATCGTGCTGAAGTCCGACCTCATCATCAACTCGCCAACCGCCTATCTGGCAGACCTGCCGGACGACATGAAAGCGGCGATCCGCCAGGCCTTTTTCGACGCCCCCACCAAGGCCAAGGAGGCCTTCGCCAAGCTCTCCGACGGCAAGAACCGCCCTTGGGAGCCGATCGCCAACAAGGACTATGACGCGACCATCCGGCTGATCAAATTCGTCGACAATCTTAAGAAGAAGAAGTCCTGATCGGGCCAAGTCGGCCCTGCGGCTGACATGACACCCGGCCCTCCGCTGCCCGGTCGCCACGCCACGACCTCGACGGTCGTGGTCTTGTCCGAGCAGCAGATCGCGGGCCTGCGGGCCGCCTACGCCAAAATCATCTCGCGCCGCCGCCTGCAAGGGCTGGCGGCCTTGGCGCTTCTCGCCCTGGCCATCACAGTGGCGGCCAGGGTCGCGGAAATCGATCCCGTCACGGTCTGGCGCAAGATCGGCGGGCTCACCAGCTATGTCGACCGTATCGCCACCCTCGACAATGGCAACCGGGTCTGGACCGATCCGGTCGAGTGGTTCTGGGGGCTCAAGCGCTGGCTGCGCTTCCTCGGCGAAACGCTGCTGATGAGTTACGTCGGCACGCTGGCGGGCGCCGCGACGGCCTTGGTTCTCTGCTTCTTCGCCTGCGCCAACATCTGCCGAACCGTCTGGCTCCGGTTCCTGGCCCGGCGCTTCTTCGAATTCTGCCGAACCGTGCCCACCATCGTGTTCGCGCTGATTTTCGTGGTGGCGTTCGGCCTGGGACCTCTGCCGGGGGTTTTGGCACTGGCCATCCACACGGCGGGAACGCTCGGCAAACTTTTCGCCGAAGTGGTCGAAAACGCCGACATGAAACCCGCCGAGGGCGTGAGGTCGAGCGGCGCCACCCTGGTCGAAGTCATCCGCTTCGGCATCCTGCCGCAGGTGCTGTCGAATTTTGTCTCCTACACCCTGCTTCGTTTCGAGATCAACGTCCGCGAAGCCACCGTCATGGGATTCGTCGGCGCGGGAGGGATCGGCGACGAATTGATGATCGCGATCCGGCGATTCTATTATTCCGACGTCAGTGCCATCATGGTGCTCATCATCGCGACTGTGTTCTTGATGGATCTCGGCTCCGAACAGCTGCGGCGGCGGTTTCTCACCAAGAGTGACGGCCATTGAGGCCGCTTGCCGCCTCACCCGCGGAGCTGGCGACCCTGGCAGAGCGCTATCGCACCGCCACCGCCCGTCCGCTGTGGCGGCGGGCCCTCCTTCCCTTGTCGATGGTGCTGATGGTGGCGGCGTTCGTGTTCGGCCTCTACTGGCTTGACGTGTCGCTGTCGCGCCTGCTCGGCGGCGCCGTGGCGATGGGGCGGTTCCTGCTGCTGATGGTGCCGCCGTCATCGGAGGGCCTGCTGGTTCTCATGCTGCATGCCCTGGCCGAGACCCTGGCGATCGCGCTTCTCGGCACGCTGGCCGCCACCGTGCTGGCCCTGCCGGTGGGGCTTCTCGCGGCCCGCAACGTCGTTGCCAACCCGCTGGTTCATTTCACGATTCGGCGGCTTCTCGACATCTTGCGCAGCATCGACACTTTGGTTTGGGCCTTGATGTGGATCGCGGTGGTGGGGCTTGGTCCCTTTGCCGGGGTCTTGGCCATTGCGTCCTCGGATCTGGGGGCTTTGGGCAAGCTCTTTTCCGAGGCCATCGAGGCGGCCGACAAGCGGGCCGTCGAAGGTGTCCGCTCGACGGGAGCGGGACGCTGGCAGGAGGTCCGCTTCGGGCTGTTGCCGGAGGTCCTTCCGATCCTTGCGGGCCAGGTGCTCTATTTCTTCGAATCGAACACCCGGTCGGCCACCATCATCGGCATCGTCGGGGCGGGCGGGATCGGCCTGCACCTCTACGAAGCCATCCGCACGCTGGAATGGCCGGAGGTGTCCTTTATCGTGCTGATGATCCTGGTTGTGGTGGCTGCCATCGATGCCGGGTCCTCCCGCCTGCGTGGGGCCATGCGGTCGCGGCCGATCGTGACCCGTTGAACCTGCCACGGGTCACCGCACCGACGATCGTGCTGGGCTACACCGTCACAGATCTGTAGTGTGGTGCGTCTAACCAGACGCGAATGAATCATATGGCCGAAACCGCGGACCGGCGGCACGCTGAGCGCCACAGACTGATGGGCGTTTTGGCAAAGGCTTCGCGCCGCGAGATCGGCGACGCTCTGGCGGCCTTCGATCATCTTCCTGATTTCGACGATGTGCGGCGCCCTGAAACCGGGTTGGTGATGCTGCGCGGACGCATCGCGGGCACCGGCGCACCCTTCAACGTCGGGGAGGCCACCGTCACCCGCGCGGTCGTCCGCTTGAAGACCGGCGAGATCGGATTTTCCTATGTTCTTGGGCGCGACCGGGACAAGGCACGGCTGTCCGCTTTCGTCGATGCGCTATGGTCGACGGACGCCTTTCGCGACGACGTCGAGGCCAAGATCCTGACGCCACTCGGTGCGCGTCTGGGCGACCGCGACCGGACCGCGGCCGAACAGACGGCAGCCACCCGGGTGGATTTCTTCACCCTGGTCCGGGGCGAGGACCCCGCACGATGACGTCTCGAACCGCCGCGCTCGTCAACACTTCGGGATTTGCCGATCCTGGCCTCGGGTCGCAGGCCATCTTCCGCGCCGCCATGGAGGTCTTGGCGAGGCCCGGCAGCATCAGCGTCCTCCCGGGACTGCCGATCGCGCCTCCCCCCCTGTCAGCCGCGGCCGCCGCAGTGGCGCTGGCGCTCTGCGACTTCGAGACGCCGATCTGGCTGGACGAGGCGCTCACGGCAGAGCCCGGCGTCGCCGACTACCTCCGCTTCCACACCGGGGCCCGCATGGTGGCCGAACCGCGCGAAGCCGCCTTCGCGATCGCCGCGACCCCGACCCGCCTGCCCGAGCTCGCTGCCTTCGGCCTCGGAACGCTCGACTATCCCGACCGCTCCACGACTCTGATCCTGCAGGTTGCCGGCCTCGACGATGCCACCGGCTGGCATCTTTCCGGCCCCGGCATCGCGGAATCGTCGCGGCTGCGGGTGATGGGCCTCCGGCCCGACTTTGTGGCCGAGCGGCAGGCCTTGGCGCCGCTCTTTCCGCAAGGCCTCGACATCATCTTCGTCGCAGGAGCCCGGTTGGCGGCCTTGCCCCGGACCACCCGGGTGGAGGCCTGACCCATGTATGTCGCGGTCAAAGGGGGCGAAAAGGCCATCGACAATGCGCATCGGCTGCTCGCCCTTGCGCGTCGAGGCGATCCCGAACTCGCCGAGATCACGCCCGAGCAGATCGCCGAACAGCTGGCCCTGGGGGTCGACCGCGTCATGGTCGAAGGCTCGCTGTTCGACCGCGAGCTCGCGGCTTTGGCGATCCGGCAGGCACGCGGCGATCTGATCGAGGCGATTTTCCTGGTGCGGGCCTATCGCACGACCTTGCCGCGTTTCGGAGCCAGCCAGCCGCTCGACACCGGCGCCATGGCGGTGCGGCGCCGCATTTCGGCGACCTTCAAGGACCTTCCGGGCGGTCAGTTGCTGGGTCCGACCTTCGATTACACGCACCGGCTGATCGACTTTCACGGCGCCGGCGAACCCGAGCCGACCCTGCCGGTCGAGCGGCGCATCGATGTGGAACAGGATGTGCCGCGGGTAGCCGACCTGCTCGCCGCCCAAGGGCTGGTCGAGAGGCCCACACCCGAAGTGGACGGCCGCGAGCCCGGCGACCTGACCCGGGAGGCGCTGTCGTTTCCGGCCGCGCGGGATCTTCGGCTGCAGAACCTGGCACGCGGCGACGAGGGGTTCTTGCTGGCCCTCGCCTATTCGACCCAACGCGGGTTCGGCCGCACCCACCCTTTCGTCGGCGAACTCCGCTTCGGCGAGGTCGAGGTCGAATTTTTCGCCGAGGAAGTCGGCATGGCGGTGCCGCTCGGCCGCATCGCCCTGACGGAATGTGAGATGGTCAATCAGTTCAAGGGCTCGGATGCGGCACCGCCCCAGTTCACCAGCGGATATGGCCTGTGTTTCGGACAATCCGAGCGCAAGGCCATGTCGATGGCGCTGGTCGACCGGGCGCTCCGCTCGGAGGAATTCGGCGAGGATGCCAAAGGACCCGCGCAAGACGAGGAATTCGTGCTGTCCCATTCCGACAACATTCAGGCGACGGGGTTCGTGGAACATCTGAAGCTGCCCCACTACGTCGATTTCCAGTCCGAAATGTCCCTGCTGCGGCGGTTGCGCCAGGAATGGGCAGAGGCCGACGCTTCCACCGACCCGAAGGCCGCCCCATGACGGCCGCCGCCTCCTCGGCCGAACCGGGCTATAACTTCGCCTATCTCGACGAGCAGACCAAACGGATGATCCGCCGCGCCATCCTCAAAGCGATCGCGATCCCCGGCTACCAGGTGCCGTTCGCGTCGCGCGAGATGCCGATGCCCTACGGCTGGGGCACGGGCGGAGTCCAGGTCACGGCGGCGCTGCTCGGGCCCGCCGACGTTCTCAAGGTGATCGACCAGGGCTCGGACGACACCACCAACGCGGTCTCGATCCGCAAATTCTTCCAACGCACTGCGGGGATCGCGACCACGACCCGGACCGAGGACGCCACCATCGTCCAGACCCGCCATCGCATTCCCGAGGCGGCGCTGCGGCTCGGCCAGATCCTGGTCTACCAGGTGCCGATCCCCGAGCCCCTGCGTTTCCTCGAACCGCGCGAGACCGAGACGCGACGGATGCATGCGCTCGAGGAATACGGCCTCATGCACGTCAAGCTCTACGAGGATATCGCCCGGTTCGGCCATATCGCGACCACCTACGCCTATCCGGTGCAAGTCGCGGGACGCTACATCATGGACCCCTCGCCGACGCCCAAATTCGACAATCCCAAGATGAACCATTCGGCCGCGCTGCAGCTCTTCGGAGCGGGCCGTGAGAAGCGCATCTATGCCGTGCCGCCCTTCACCGAGGTGGTGTCGCTCGATTTCGAGGACCATCCCTTTTCGGTCGACGCCCCCAAAGCGCCTTGCGCCCTGTGCGGCGCCCGCGGCGTCTACCTCGACGAAATCGTGCTCGACGACGCGGGCGGGCGGATGTTCGCCTGTTCGGACACGGCCTTCTGCCAGGCGCGCCGCGACGCCGGCCAGGGCCCGGCATGATGGACGTGTCGGACACGCCCCTGTTGATCGTCGAGGGTCTGGGGAAGAATTACGGTGCACGGATCGGCTGCCGGGACGTGTCGTTCGAGCTCTATCCGGGCGAAGCCCTGGCGGTCGTGGGCGAATCGGGGTCGGGCAAGACCACCTTGCTACGGCTGCTCTCGGGACAGCTCGAACCCGATGCCGGGCGTATTCTCTATCGCATGCGCGATGGCCAGACCCGCGCCCTGGCGGATCTCAGCGAGGCCGAACGACGGCTGCTGATGCGCACCGACTGGGGTTTCGTCCGCCAGGATTCCCGCGAGGGGCTGCGCATGGACGTCTCCGCCGGCGCCAATATCGGCGAGCGGCTGATGGGGGTCGGGGTCCGGCACTACGGCCGCATCCGCGGCGCGGCTTTGTCCTGGCTGGAGAGGGTCGAGATCGAACGCGACCGTCTCGACGACCTGCCCACCGGTTTTTCGGGCGGCATGCGACAGCGCCTGCAGATCGCCCGTAATCTCGTCAGCGAGCCACGGCTCGTGTTCATGGACGAGCCGACGGGCGGACTCGACATGTCGGTGCAGGCCCGGCTGCTCGATCTCCTGCGCGGCCTTCTGGCCGACCTCGGCCTGTCCATCGTCCTCGTCACCCACGACCTCGCGGTGGCACGGCTGCTGTCGCACCGCATCCTGGTGATGCGGCAGGGTGTCGTGGTCGAAGCCGGCCTCACCGATCAGGTGCTCGACGATCCGAGCGATGCCTTCACGCAATTGCTCGTCTCCTCGGTGCTGCAGAGCTGACCCCATGGCCATGATCCGCATCGAGAAGGCCTCCAAAACGTTCACCCTACATCTGCGCGAGGGTGCGCGCCTGGTCGCGCTGCGCGATGTCAGCCTTGAGGTCGCGGCGGGCGAATGCGTGGTCCTGCGCGGCCCTTCGGGGTCGGGCAAATCCACCCTGCTCAAGATGATCTACGGCAATTATCGCTGCGACGCCGGACGCCTGGTGCTGCGCGACCGCGACGAAGAAGTGGACGTAGCGACGGCTTCGCCCCGACGCATTCTCGCCCTGCGAAGGCGCACGATCGGGTCGGTAACGCAGTTCCTGCGCGTCGTGCCGCGCGTCCCCACGCTCGAGATCGTGGCGGCCGAGGCGCGCCTCCAAGGCGCCGGGTTCGACGAGGCGAGAGCCCAGGCCGCCCGTGCGCTGGCCGAGCTCAACCTTCCCGAACGCCTTTGGGGGCTGCCCCCCGCGACCTTTTCGGGCGGCGAGCAGCAGCGCGTCAACGTGGCGCGCGGATTCATCGCCAACCACCCGATCCTGCTTCTCGACGAACCCACGGCCTCGCTCGATGCCGCCAATCGCGATGCCGTGGTCGAGTTGATTCGGGCTAAGAAGCGCGCCGGCGTGGCGTTGCTCGGAATTTTCCATGACGAGAGCGTGCGCGATCGCGTGGCCGACCGTTTGGTCGAGCTCGCTCCAGCGGCGTGAAAGGACACCATGACGGACCGCGCATTGCTGATCGAGAATGCAAAGATCGTTCTGGCCGACGAGGTTATGGACGGCTGGCTTGCGGTGGAGGACGGCATCATCGTCGAGATCGGCCGAGGCCCGTCGCCACGGCGCGGCCTCGACTGCGACGGTGACTTTCTGATCCCCGGCCTGATCGAGCTCCACACCGACCATCTCGAAGCACATGCCCAGCCGCGCCCCGGCGTGCAATGGAACGCGGAAGCCGCGGTTCTGGCCTATGACCGGCAGATCATCTCATGCGGCATCACGACGGTGTTCGACTCCCTTCGCGCCGGCTCAGCCGCCGACAAGGACGCCATGACGGCCGCGCTCGACGATCTGGCAACCGCGATCGAGACCCTGCAGACGCAGGACCTGCTGCGCGCCGACCATCTGACCCACCTGCGCTGCGAGGTCGCGACGCCCGACGTCGTGGCCAGCGTTGCGGCCTTTCTCGAAAAACGCCCCGCCCATCTCATGTCGCTGATGGATCATACGCCCGGCCAGCGGCAATTTCGCGACCTCGACAAGATGCGTGCCTACTATGGCCGGCACTACGGCCTCGCCGAGGACCGGGCCTTCCTCGAATTCGTCACGCAGCGCCACGCCATGCACGAGCGCTATGCCGCCGACAACCGCCGGGCGCTCGTCGACCTGGCCCATGCCCACGGCGCCGCGCTGGCCAGCCATGACGACGAGAACACCGCCCACGTTGACGAATCCCGTGCCGACCGCGTGGCGATCGCCGAATTCCCCACCAGCATGACGGCCGCCGCGGCCTCGCATGCGGCCGGTATCAAAGTGCTCATGGGAGCCCCGAACATCGTCCGCGGCGGCTCGCACTCGGGCAATGTCGCGGCCGAGGATTTAGCGAAAGCCGGCACGCTCGACATCTTGTCGTCGGATTACGTACCGGCCGCCCTGATGATGGCGGCCTTCGCGCTGCCCGCCAAGGTGCCCGGGATCAGCTTGTCCGATGCGGTGCGACTGGTGTCGAAAACCCCCGCCGAGGCGACCGGGCTCCTCGACCGGGGCGAGATCGCGCTCGGTAAGCGGGCCGACCTCGTCCATGTGCGGATGCGCGGCCACGCCCCTGCCACCATGCATGTCTGGCGCGGCGGCCGCCGTGTCGCTTGAAGGGCTGACCGGCGCTGGCGCGCTGGTCCTCGTCGTGGGACCGTCTGGGGCCGGCAAGGACTCCGTCCTGCGTGGCGCACGAGCCGCCCTCATTGAGGAACCGCGCATCCGCTTCCCGCCACGGGTCGTCACCCGGGCCGCGGATGAGACCGAAGACAATGCGACCATGACCGAGGCCGAATTTGCTGCCGCCGATGCGGCGGGCGCCTTTCTACTGGTCTGGCGCGCGCATGGACTCCGCTACGGTATTCCTGCCGCGCTCGGCGACTATCTTCGAAGCGGAGACCTGGTGGTGGTCAATGCATCGCGAACCGTGGTGACGGCGGCCCGGGGTGCCTTTGCCCGAACCCATGCCGTCCTGGTCACGGCGCCGCTCGAAATCCGCGCTCATCGGCTGCGCGAGCGCGGGCGCGATCCGGACTTTGAAGCAAGACTGGCCCGGGATGTTGGCCATGAGCGCGATCTACAACCCGATCTCGTCATCGACAATTCGGGATCCCTCGCGGCCTCCGTCGAGAGCCTCTGCGGCTTCCTCCTGAGCGCTCGTTGAACCTGGGCGCTCTGGCGCCGGCGGCAGATCGCAAAGCCAGTCAGCGCCAGGGCCGCTCGGGCCGACCGTGCCGCACCGTGTAGTCGATGTCGCCGCGCGACAGGCCGAGATCGTTCAAGACGTGATCGTCGAGCCGCTGCATCACGCGAGCGGCGCGCCACAGGTGCCATTCGCGCGCAATCATGCCCACCGCTCGGTGCAGGATCGGGGCGACACGCCGCCTGGGCGTAAGAACTGGACGGGGAAGGGATCGAATCGCGAAGGCCGACATGGCATCCTCCTTTGGAGTGGCAGCATCCTAAACCCGGGACTTGCAGTACGGAAACGAATGTTGGTAATGTCGAACATAACGAAGACTTATCAATCACGGGGCTCGCCTATGACCCGAAACCTCGATACCGCGCTGCTTCGCGCCTTTGTGACGGTGGCCGACACCGCCAGCATGACGGCCGCGGCCCAGTCGCTTCATCTGACCCAGGCGGCCGTGAGCCAGCAGATCAAGCGCCTCGAAGACGCGCTCGGAACCTCGCTGTTCGGGCGCGACCGACGCGGCATGATGCTGACCGACGATGGCGAGCGGCTGTTCGGCCGGGCCAAACGCCTGCTCAGCCTCAACGACGAGATCTGGACCGAGATGACGACCCCGACCTTCACGGGCGCGGTCAAGTTCGGCATTCCCTACGACCTCGTGGGCATCTATCTGCCGCCAATCCTGAAGGGCTTTTCCAACGCCTATCCGCAAGTCGACATCTCGCTCGTGTGCCTGACCTCGATCGAGCTCAAGCGCGCGCTCTCGGACGGCACCGTCGATCTCGCGGTCGTCGAGGAGCCCGCAGCGGCGCGAACCGGGGAATGCCTGGCGACCGATCGGCTGGTTTGGGTGGGAGCCAAGGGCGGCGATGCGTTTCGCAAGCGCCCGTTGCCGATCTCCTGCATGAGCGATACCTGCGCGTTCCGGTCGGTGATGTTCGCCAGTTTGCGGGCCAATGGCCTCGCTTGGAGAACCGTCTCCGAGGTGGGCAACCTGGACGTGATCAGCGCCACGGTGCAGACCGATCTTGCCGTCATGGCGCTGCTCGCCTCCACCGTGCCACCCGGCTTGGAAGTGCTGGGCGCGAGTTCCGGCCTGCCGAACCTTCCCGATTTCGCGATCACGCTCCACCTGCCGCGACCGGGGGGGAGCGATGCGGCCCGGGCCCTCGCTCAGCATATCCGACGCGGCTTCGAGCGGCCGCAGCGGCAGGCCGCTTGAAGCTGGCCGCGATATGGCCGATGGAAGCCGGGTGCTGAGTCCCGTCGGCCCAAAAGTATCGCCGCCGGGAGACCAGGGAAGCAGAACAATGACCCAACCTCCGGTACCCGGCCACGCGCCCGTGGTCGAAACCTCCTTGACCGGATTCGACCTCATCAACCGGCCCATCCTCAACAAGGGCACGGCCTTTACGGATGACGAGCGGAGCGAGTTCAGGCTGCACGGCATCCTGCCCCCGCATGTCGGCACCATCGAGATGCAGGCCGCGCGACGGCTCAAGGTGCTGCGCGATTTTGCGAGCGACTTCGAACGCTACGCCTTCTTGCGCGATCTGCTCGACACCAACGAAACCCTGTTCTACCGCCTGCTGGTCGACAATACCGAGGAGCTGCTGCCGCTCGTCTATACGCCGACCGTGGGCGAGGGCTGCGAGCGGTTCAGCGAGATCTGGCGTAAGCCGCGCGGCATTTTCCTGAGCTATCCCAACCGCGATCGACTACGCGACATTCTGGCCAATCCGCTGTTCGACGCCGTCCGGGTGATCGTGGTGAGCGATGGCGAACGCATCCTCGGCCTCGGCGACCAGGGTGCCGGCGGGATGGGCATCCCGATCGGAAAGCTGTCGCTCTATACTGGCTGCGCCGGCATCCACCCGGGCGAGACCTTGCCGGTGCTGCTCGATGTCGGCACCGACAATGCCGAACGGCTGGCCGATCCCATGTATGTGGGCTGGCGGCACGAGCGCGTGCGCGGCCAGGATTACGACGATTTCGTCGAGGATTTCGTCTGCGCCGTGCAGGAGCGCTGGCCGCACGCGCTGCTGCAATGGGAGGATTTCGCAGGCGCCAATGCGGGCCGCTTCCTGGATCGCTACCGCGATCGGCTTTGCACGTTCAACGATGACATCCAGGGCACGGCGGCCGTGGCGGCCGGCACTTTGATGGCCGCCGTGAACGTGACCGGGACGCCGCTGGTCGAGCAGAGGATCGCGCTGCTCGGCGCCGGGTCGGCCGGATGCGGCATCGCGGGCCTGCTGCTCGAAGCCATGGTGGCGGACGGGCTCGACGAGGCCGAAGCGCGCCGAAGATTCTACGCCGTGGATGTCAACGGGCTTCTGGTCGAGGGGCTGAACGACATCCGTCCCGCTCAGGCGAGGTTCGTGCAATCCTACGAGGCCGTCGCGGGTTGGACGCTGGAACAGCCGGGCCGGATCGGGCTCGCCGATGTGGTGGCCAATGCCAGGCCCACCACGCTCATCGGGGTGTCGGGCCAGGCGGGTGCCTTCACAGAAAGCATCATCCGGCGCATGGCCGCAGGGGTGGACCGGCCGGTCATCTTTCCCCTCTCCAATCCGACGTCGCGCGCCGAAGCCAAGCCGCAGGACCTCATGAACTGGACCGAAGGCCGCGCCCTGATCGGCACCGGCAGCCCGTTCCGGCCCGCCGATTGGAACGGCGAGAAGGTGCCGATCGGCCAGACCAACAACTCCTATATTTTTCCCGGCATCGGGCTCGGGGTTCTGGCCTCCGACGCGCGGCGCGTCACCGACGGCATGTTCATGGCGGCGGCCCGCGCGCTGGCCGAACTGTCTCCGGCCGCCACGATTCAGGGTGGTCCGCTTCTGCCGCCCGTCGAGGCGCTTCGGTCGGTGGCCCGAACGGTTGCCGGTGCGGTGGCGCGCCAGGCCATGACCGATGGCGTGGCCGAGCCGCGATCCGATGCCGAGATCGACGAGCGGATCGACGCCCATGTATGGGAGCCGGTCTATCGGCCCTACCGTTACGTCCCGATCCCCATCAAAGCGCAGGTCTGACGAGAGCATGGACGCCGGGGGGCGGCAGCCCAACCCCGCTCCTCTACGCGGCGAGCCGGCCGATGAGCGCCAGCATGGTCTTGATGTCGGGCATGGGCAAAACGGAATCGACACGCGGCAGGATGCGGGCCGAAACGAGCGGATTGCCGCTGTCGTTCGATAACCCGAGCGGACCGCGAAACCCGTGCCGGGTCCAGGCGATCTGTTGGATGTCGGGGCTCATCAAAGCGTCGACGAGCGGCGTCGCGGCAGCATCCACCACGATCAGCGGGTGAGCCGAGAAGACGGTGGGCTGCGGGTAGAGGATCACGGGCTTGGCCGAAGCCGCGCCCTCGAGCCGTTTCCACCGACCCTCGTCCTCCAGCACCCATTCGACCAGCTGGTTCTCATAGCCGACCACGAGCGGCTGGGCGCCCGGCCCACCCGCGAGATAGTCCTCGAACATTTTGCCCGAGGAACTCGGCTTATAGCCCATGCGGGCGAAGATCGTTTGCAGCGGCTCGCCGACCTTGTCGAGGCTCGCCTCGGTGGCCACTTCGCCCCCTAGGAGGTTGGCGGCCAGACCTGCGAACATGAAGCCCGAATTGGACCGGTTCGGGTCGGTCGACAGCAGCCGCGCATGACCGAACAGGCTCGGCACCCCGACCTCGGCCCAAGTTTTATTGGCCACGATGGCGCCCAGCAACTTGCCCAGATCGAGCTTGTAACGCAGCCCCCCGTCAGGCTGCGCTAGACCGGCCCCGACGAGCCCTTGGGCGATCGTGTCCCAGCAATAGACCACGATTGGCGAATTCAGGATGACCTGATCGCGTCGGATGGCGACGCCATTCTGCCGGGCCAGATCCACGAAGCCCGAGGAGGACGGCCAAAGGAATTGCGGGTGCTGATCGAGGATGGCGCGTTCTCGGGACATTTCCACGCTGCCGGCCCTTCGGGCATCGAGCTCGAAGCCTTGGTGGCGCAACACCGAGACGACATCCGGATCGGCAAGCAAGCGCTCCTTCTCGCCACCGATGAACCCGAACAGCTTGGTGGTCTCCCCAAGATAGCCGCGCAACACGGGGCTATTTTCGCCGTAGACAAAGGCGCCGGTTCCCGCGGCGCTGATGCCAAGCAGGCCAAGACCGAGGGTACGCCGGCTGATGGCCATTACGGCTCCTTCTTGGCGAGCGGAATGGGAGCAGCCCGGGCCGGCCCGAGATCATCCGCCAACTCCCGACCGAGGAGCTTGAGTTCGACATCGAGGGCGTCGAGTTCGGCCTGGGCGAAACTATCGGCATAGAACGTGAAAGCCTGATCGAGCTTGCCCAGCGTCGTCTCTATGTCGCCCAACCGTTTCGGGTCGGGCGCCCGCTGTTGTTCGACGACTCCAAGGCCTTCGGCGATCTCGGCCGCGCGCGGCAGGTAGTAGGTCAGAAAGCGCCGCACCGCCGAGAGCTTCCCGGGCTCGGCCGCGAGACGATCGAGGATGCCGGCCGCGACGTCGGCAAGATGGACGGTGGTGCGCGCAGCGCTCTGCGACCGCAGCCCGCGCGCCGCCGAGCGCAAGCGTGCCACCGCCGCTTCACCCTCCTCAATGAGGCCCGCCACGAGTTTGGCCTGCACGCGCCCGACTTCTCCGAGCTTGATGCGGTCGGCAGTGCGGCGCGGCGCAAGCAGCAGCGCAACACCGGCATAGAGCAGAACCGCCACCACGATCACCAGCGCAAAGGGCAGGCCTAAAGCCAACACGCCAAACGGTACGGCCAATGCCGCCACGACCCCGGCCGCCAGATGGTTGCCGCCCCCGCCCACGGCCTAGTTATATCCCCGTGCGGCGCGGAACGCTTCGGCCAGGCTCGACCTCCCGTCGAAGACACGTCCGCCTGTCGCGGTCGCGACGCGATCCAGCTGACTTCGGTCGGCATCCCCGAACGTCACCCCGAAAATCGGGACGCCACGCCCCAGCTCGCCCCACTGCCGAACGAACCCTTCGAGATCGCCCTGGCTGCGGCCGTCGGTCATGATCAGGATGGCGGGAAGGTATTTGCCGCTGTCGAGATCGGCCGTCATGACCCGCAAGGCGGCGCGCGCGCAGGCATACATGTCGGTGCCGCCGCCCGCCGCGAGGTCGTTGCCCCAGGCCTTCATCGCGTCCTGATCCGTAGGCGCGCCCGTGCCCGTCTTGAAGGCGCCGAGCCGATCCGAGAAGGGAATCGCCACGATATGGTCGCCCGGCGTCCATTGGACCAACTGGCTGCGGGTCTGGTCCGGGGTGAACAGAAACGTCATGGCATCATGCAACTGACTGACTCCGGCGCCCTGCATGCTGCCCGACACATCGAGGCAAAGAGCGGTCAGCGAGGGCCGTCGCAGCGCCTCCTGATACAGGTTGAGCGCCGCCGTGATCACCTTGGGGTCCGGCGGGCGCACCGCTGTGACGGGGCGCGTGAGGTCGAAATTCCAGGCGGGAATTGGCTTTTCGGCTTGGCCATTGCCAGGCCCGACCCGGCGCCCGATCGCAGCGATGCGCTTCTGAGCGTCGGCAGACAGCAGAAACTTCTCGAGATCGACCACGAAATTCTCGACATCGGGACCGCGCCCACGGTCGAGATAGCCCATCGGCCCATCGGAAATCGAAACGCCATCCCTGGGGTAGACCAACCACAGCGGATCGCTGCCTCGCGCCGCCAGCGCTTCGTCGGTCTGCTTGAGCACCACCTCGTAATTCCACATCGCATCGTAATGCGTGCCGCGGGCATCCTGATCGAGGAAGAGATCGCCGAGCCAGCCGCTCGAGCCGGCCGTCCGCTCGACGCCGCTGAGCAGCGTCTTCGCCTTGTCGAGGACCGTGGGGTCCCTCAGATCGGCCTCGGTCAGGACATCGCCCTTGCCCACCGCGGCATTCAACATGGCAAGATAGGCCCCTGCCCCGGAATTGGACTGGGTGGCCGAGGACATCAGAAATTTGAGCTTGCCCTGCCGGACCGCTGCCAGGATATCGGCCGTCGACACGTCCCGCTTGGTCCAACCCAACGCTTCGGCCTTGGCCTTGCGGACGCCGAGCAACACGGGACTTTGCGAGATCGACTGAAGGTGCTTGACCTTGCGGCCCACGTCGAACACGTCGATCCAGATCGAGGCGGCGGGCCAGACCACGTCGGCCTGCAGCGGAGCGGACGTGGATTTCAGGGCAAAGCCGATATCGAGCGAGCCTTCATATTTGAAGCTGCACTGAGCGCCACGCGAGGCGCAGAACTCCTTCACCAGTGGTTCGAACGGCTGGTTCTCCGACCCCGACACGATGGCGATCTCGGGCGAGGTCCTGTTGCAGGCCGCCAGCCCAAGCCCCATGGCGGTCGCAACCAGAAGCGCGAAGCCGATGCGAGCCGCCCGGCCCGCGTTTCGGATCACGTTGGTGCCCGGGTCAGGGCAGCTTTCAATTCGCTCGTCAGTTGGTCCATACGGGCCTCCGCCTGGGCCCGCTTGGTGCGGCCGGAACGCTGCACGTCGAGCACGCCGTTGACGGTTTCGATCAGATCGCGATTTGTCTTCTCCAACGTCGTCATATCGACGATGCCGCGCTGGGCCTGCCGCTCGATGTCGATCGCCTGTTCCTTCATCATCGAGGAGGCTTGGCGCATCATCTCGTTGGTGGCGTCAGTCACGGTTTTCTGCAGTTCCAGCGCATTCGCCTGCCGGGTGAGGCCGAGCAGGAGAACCATCTTCTGCTTCCAGACCGGGATGGTGAGTTCGGTCGTGGCCTGCAGGTTCTCGATCAAGGTCTCGTCGCCAGCCTGCACGATGCGGATCTGCGGCAATTGCTGGATGCCGATCTGGCGAGCCTGCTGCAGATAGAAGATGCGCTTTTCGAGTCGGTCGATGGCCTGGACGGCATCGTTATACTCCTGGGCCGCCATCAACCCTTCGCCGCTGGTTGGCGAGGCCCGGTCGGCCAAGGCCTTGAGTTCGGCCAGGCGGCCTGCCCTGAACTCCTCGACGAAGGCCTTGCCGGCCAGGATATGGGCCTCGAGAGCCTGGATCGAGTGTTTGGTCTCCTCATGCAGGCCGTCGAGCAGGCCGAGGTCCCGGCGAAGAAGGTCCTTGTGCCGATCGAGATCGATCACGATACGCTCGATCTGACCGGCCACATCCTCGAATTTGCCGATGAAGCGGCGCAGGCGGCTCTCGGCCGTGCCGACCAGACGCGCCAGGAAGCCGCCCTTCTTGACTTCGGCGGGATCGAGCCCGCGCGCCTTTTCGATCACATCGAGCAGGAGCTTGCCGGTGTCGCCCATGTCCTTGTTGCGGGTTCCGGCCAGCACACGATCGGCGAACGCCACCACGTCGCGCTGCGCCTTGTCGCCAAAACTTGTGATCAGCGCCCGGTCCGTGAGATCGATGCCACTCTTGATCTGCGTCACGAGGTTTGGATCGACCGGGATAACGGCTTGGCTTTCGGCAGCTGCGACGACGGCCATGAGATGTCTCCCTGCAGTGACGCTACCTTGGCGGCGCATGTTACATCCGTGTGACAGACCGCCAAGGTCCGTGGCGCAACGACTGGCGGCCAGTGCCGCTGGCCAAGAGACCCCGGGGTTGCGTGGTTCAGACGCATCCGCACGGCTTTGGGCTGGCAAAGCACAGCACCGGACCGGTCCATCGCTGGCCATCGCCTTGAACTTCCTCGGCGTTGGCTGACGTCGCGGCCAGGATAGTGTTTCGCCAGAAGGTCAGAGCCGGCGCGTTGTACCAGGCCACGGGCACCTCCCACCGACCGGGAAACCGCTCGAAGATAAGCGTCGCAGCTCGCAATCCGACTTGGCTTCGCCGGTACTTCCGAACGACGAAGAACTCGGCCATCGAATGATCGACTGGCCTGTCGAGCGCCGACCACCGGCTGACGAGCGCGAAGCCGGCGAGACGGCCATCCGCTTGAATGAAGAGCGGAATACGCCAGCTATCTTGCCAATAAAGGTGCAGCCAGTCATAGGCGAACGTGCCATCGCCGCCGACCTCGCCGTGATCCGTTCCGATCGCGGCGAATTCGGAAAAATCGTGCAGGTACAACTGCACGAGGTTCGCGAGGGCTGAACGCTGCTCCGATGGCACGGTTGTAAGTTCAACGGTCTCGACCTTGCCTCGTGTCATGGAGCACCCGATCGGCGACGCCGCCCAAAGACCAGCACGGACCTGACGACAGCCAGTCCGGCTGGTCGCGGCGGAGATCCGGATTTAAGCGCAAGCGTGGTCGATTGGCAGCAGGCGGTTGGCTGATTGTTTGCTAAAGCGCGTTCGCCTCCGGCGAATTTGCTCCAGAAGCGGATCATGCCCCCGGTGGTGGGCGCCCGAGATCGCCGTAGAGGAGTAAAGATGTGAAGCCAACCGTTCTGATGGCCATGCGCCTCCCCGACAAATTCGTGGCCCGGCTTTGCGAAAGCTTTTCGATGCTCGGCCCCCTCCCGCGCTCCGCACCGGATGCTTTGCCGCCAGAGGCCCACGAGGTCCGGGCCTTGCTGACCATGGGCAGCCTGAAAACCGACGCCGCGCTGATCGACGCCCTGCCGGCCCTGGAATTGATTTGCTGCTATGGCACCGGCTTCGAAGGCGTCGACCGCCTCCGTGCGGCGCAGCGCGGCATCCTGCTCGCCAATGCGGGCGACGCCAATGCGGCCGCGGTGGCGGATTATGCCATGGGGCTGATGCTCGCCACCACGCGCACCATCGTGGCGGGCGACCGCTTCATCCGGGCCGGCTCCTGGAAGGGCAATTCGGTCGAACGCATGCCCATGGTGCCGGGTTTTGGCGGACGCCGCCTCGGCATCTATGGCCTGGGTGCCGTCGGGACGCGGATCGCGGCGCGCGCCGAAGCTTTCGAGGTCGAGATCGGCTATCACAACCGCTCGAAGCGCCCGGACGTGCCCTATGCCTATCACGACAGCCTGATCGACCTCGCGCGCTGGGCCGACATTCTGGTGGTGGCGGCCCGCGCGGGCGCCGAAAACCGGCATGCGATCAATGCCGAAATCTTGGCGGCGCTCGGCCCCGAGGGGCATCTCGTCAACATTTCGCGCGGCATCGCGGTCGACGAGGCGGCGCTCTGCGACGCGCTGGAGCGCGGCATCATCGCGGGCGCGGGACTCGATGTCTTCGAGCACGAGCCGCAAGTGTCGGACCGCCTGAAAGCGATCGGCAACGTGGTGCTGACCCCGCATATCGCGGCCAATTCCATGGCGGCCCAGAGCGCCCAGCAGGCCAAAATGCTGGCCAATCTGGACGCGTTTTTCGCGGGGCGGCCGGTGGCGAGTGCTGTGGGTTAGCAGCGAGTTCGATCGCTCTCGTGATGGCATCTTGACGAACCGACCGGCTGGACTCATCACTGAACCATGGACGCCGTGATCCCGAAACCCTCCCAGACCTTAGTCGGCATCGGGCTCTACACGCCCGCCGAGGCCGGTCGCTTGATCCAGGTCTCGGCGCACAAGATCACCCGTTGGCTTCGTGGTCACGAAACAAACCACAAAGCTTATGCGCCACTGTGGCAGGCCCAGGTCGATCTCGGCGCAGACGGTCTTTTCCTCGGCTTCCGCGATCTGATGGAAGTGCGGGTGGCGGCGTCCTTCATTGCGCAGGGCCTCAGTCCCCAAAAAGTTCGGCAAGCCATCATGCTGGCGCGCGAGATTGTCGCCGACGACCATCCCCTCTCGACGTTGGCGTTTCGAACCGACGGCCGATCTGTGTTTCTCGAGCTCATCCTCGACAGCGGCGAAAAAAAGCTAATCGATCTCTTTCGGCAGCAATATGCCTTCCGTCACATCCTGGAACGCAGCTTGAAGAATGTCGACTACGACGCAAGTGGCGCGCCATCGCACTGGTGGCCGCTCGGCCGAGCCAGATCTGTCGTCATCGATCCAGAAAGATCCTTCGGCCAGCCGATCGAGGCTGAATCGTCGGTGCCTGTTCGACACCTTGCATCCGCGGCGAAGGCCGAAGGATCGGTCGAGGTTGCGGCGCAGGTCTGGAGCGTCCCGGTTCGCGCCGTCAAACGCGCAGTGGCCTTCGAACGCGAGATGGATCTTCGGACCGCAGCTTGAGAGCTTTTTTCGACAATTGCACTTCTCCCACACTCGCCACGACTTTGGATGGCTATCTCAAAAATTTCGGTCACGACGCAATCCACATACGAGATTTGCCTTGCGGCCGAAGCGCTCCGGACGTGGTTTGGATCGACGTCCTGTCCAGGAGCGGAGATGATTGGCTGGTCATCACCGGAGACGGCCGAATCCAGAAGAATCGGGCCGAACGCATTGCCTTCCGCAAGGCTGGTCTGAAAGGCTTCGTGCTCGCGCCGGCCTACCAAGGCTTTAAAGTCAATCGGCAAGCTTCCTTTCTTTTATGGCGGTGGCCCGACATCGAAAATATCGTTCGGCTCACTGCGGCCCCGTTCTTGTTCGAGTTGCCGATGCACAGGTCGAGTCGAATTAGGCAACTGCCACTCTGAACACAGGCGAGAGTTGGTGATGCGCAGTATCGTACGGCGGATGGGAGATTTTTACGGGGTCGTCATCCCGCAGCCGCTGCTCGCGGTCCTCGGCGTCAAACTTGGGGACGACGTCGAGATCACGGCTGATAACGGGAAAATCGTGATTGCTCCGATCGGAACTCATCCCCGATCCGGTTGGGCCAAAGACGCTCAAGCCATTGCCGCCGCTGGAGATGACTGCATCGTCTGGCCGGACTTCGCCAACAGCTTCGACGAAACCTGGACCTGGTAAGCGCGAGCAACCTCGAGCACCGGCGCCCACCCCCGACATTGCACCGCACCCACCCCCCGCGGTACACAGCCCGCATCCGTCACGGAACCGCAATCTTCATGTCCGACCAGCTGCCCATCCACCTGCGCCGCCTCGAAGCCGAGGCGATCCACATCATGCGGGAGGTGGCGGCGGAATTCCGCAATCCGGTCATGCTGTATTCCATCGGCAAAGACTCGACCGTGATGCTGCATGTGGCCCTAAAAGCCTTTTATCCGGCGAAACCGCCGTTTCCGCTGCTGCATGTCGACACCACCTGGAAGTTTCGCGAGATGATCGCGTTCCGCGACGAGGCGGCCAAACGCGCCGGCATGGAGCTGATCGTCCACATCAACCAAGACGGGGTGCGGCGCGGCATCTCGCCCGTGGCGTCCGGCTCCTCGGTCCACACCCAGGTGATGAAGACCGAAGGCCTGCGTCAGGCGCTCGACAAGCATCAGTTCGATGCCGCCTTCGGGGGCGCCCGGCGCGACGAGGAAAAGAGCCGGGCCAAGGAGCGGATCTTCTCGCACCGCTCCGCCAGCCACGCCTGGGACCCGCGCAACCAGCGCCCCGAACTCTGGCACCTCTACAACACCCGCATCAAGCCGGGCGAGTCGATGCGGGTGTTTCCGCTCTCCAACTGGACCGAGCTCGACGTGTGGGACTACATCCGGGCCGAAGACATCCCGGTGGTGCCGCTCTATTTCGCCAAGGCGCGGCCCGTCGTGGATCGCGACGGCACCCTCATCATGGTGGACGACGACCGCCTGCCGATGCGGCCCGGCGAGACGCCGCGCCAGGAGGTGGTGCGGTTCCGCACCCTGGGCGACTACCCGCTGAGTGGCGCAGTGCGCTCGACCGCCGCCACCCTCGACGACATCATCACCGAGATGCGCAGCTCCACCACCTCGGAGCGGCAGGGCCGGCTGATCGACACCGACGAATCCGGCTCGATGGAAAAGAAGAAGCGCGAGGGGTATTTCTGATGGCAAGCCCCGTGACGGCCGAGGCCCAGCTGGCGGTCTATGACAAGGCGATGCAGCGCCCAACGCTCCGCTTTCTCACCTGCGGCTCGGTGGACGACGGCAAGTCGACCCTGATCGGCCGATTGCTCTACGAGCAGAATTCAATTTTCGACGACCAGCTCTCGGCCCTCGAAAAGGATTCGAAAAAGCACGGCACGGTGGGCGACGACATCGATTTCGCCCTGCTGGTCGACGGGCTCGAGGCCGAACGCGAACAGGGCATCACCATCGATGTGGCCTATCGCTATTTCGCGACGCCTCGGCGCAGTTTCATCGTGGCCGACACGCCCGGCCACGAGCAATTCACCCGCAATATGGCGACCGGTGCCTCCAACGCGGACCTCGCCATCCTTTTGGTCGATGCCCGAAAAGGCCTGCTGACACAGACGCGGCGCCATGCCTTCATCGTGTCGCTGCTCGGCATCCGCCACGTGATCCTGGCCGTGAACAAGATCGATCTCGTGGGCTATGACGAGACGGTGTTCACCCAGATTACGGCCGATTTCGCCGAGTTCGCCAAGCAGCTCAATTTCAGCTCCGTGACCCCGATTCCGTTGTCGGCCCGCTATGGCGACAACATGTCGGAACGGTCGGCCAAAATGCCATGGTATCGTGGCGAGACGCTGCTCAGCCACCTCGAATCCGCCGATGTCGACGAGGACCAGAGCCAAAAGCCGTTCCGCATGGCGGTGCAATGGATCAACCGGCCCAACCTCGATTTCCGTGGGTTTTGCGGCACGGTGGCGAGCGGCACGGTACGGCCAGGCGACCCCGTCACGGTGGCGGGCTCGGGCCAGTCATCCACCGTGGCGCGCATCGTTGCCCAAGACGGCGACATGGCCCAGGCCGAAGCCGGCGACGCCATCACGCTCACGCTGGCCAGCGAGATCGACATCGCGCGCGGCGACGTGCTGTCGCGGCCCGAACAGCGGCCCCAGGTGGCCGACCAGTTCGCGGCCCATCTCATCTGGATGAGCGACGACCGGCTGCTGCCCGGCCGCTCCTATCTCATGAAAATCGCGTCCCGCCTCGTGCCCGTCACGGTGACCGAGCTCAAGCACCGCGTCGACGTCAACACGCTCGACCAGCTCGCCGCCAAGACGCTGGGCCTCAACGAAATCGGGGTGTGCAACATCGCGGTCTCGGTGCCGATCGCCTTCGACCCTTATGCGGAAAACAAGGACACCGGCGCCTTCATCCTGATCGATCGCGCCACCAATGCGACAGCGGCGGCCGGGCTGATCGATTTCCCGCTGCGGCGCGCCACCAACATCCATCGCCAGGATCTTGCGGTCAGCAAGGAGGCGCGGGCCGCGATGAAGCATCAGCGCCCCGCGGTTTTGTGGTTCACGGGCCTGTCGGGCGCGGGCAAATCGACCGTGGCCAATCTCGTCGAAGCCAAGCTCCACGCGCGAGGCGTCCACACCGTGATGCTCGACGGCGACAACGTGCGTCACGGCCTCAACAAGGATCTTGGCTTCACCGATGCGGACCGCGTGGAAAACGTGCGCCGGGTCGGCGAGGTCGCCAAGCTGATGACGGAAGCCGGTCTCGTGGTGCTGTGCAGCTTCATTTCGCCCTTCGCGGCCGAGCGGCGTCTCGTGCGCGAGATGGTGCCGGAGGGCGAGTTTTTGGAAATCTTCGTCGATGCCACGATCGAGGATTGCATCGCGCGCGACCCCAAGGGACTCTACAAGCGGGCGCTGGCCGGCGAGATCAAGAATTTTACCGGCATCTCGCAGGCCTACGAGCGCCCCGAAGCCCCCGAGATGCGCCTCGACTCGACCGCCAATGCGCCCGATGCCCTTGCGGACGAGGTGGTGGCGGCGCTGGCGGAGCGCGGCATCATCGAGCGGTTCTGATCGGGAGGCCGAGGGGTCGGCGGCCCATGCGCGGCCGCCTTGTAACTCACCACCGCATGCTTCCCGTCGTGCGCGGGCTTGTCCCGCGTATCCACGCCAGGGTGCGCTTAATCAGTCGAGAGGGCTGCACCCAACCGCGTGGATGCGTGCAGTGACCCGAGCTGGCGGCGGTAAGGGCGTCCGTGTCGCCGCCTTGACGCCGTCATGAGGGGCGGGCAAGCACCCCGCCATGCTCTTCGTGATCCCCTATCCCGTCATCGACCCGGTGCTGGTCAACCTCGGCCCGTTCCCCATCCGCTGGTACGCGCTGGCCTATGTGGCGGGCCTGGTGGCGGGCTGGGCCTATGCGCGGTGGCTTTGCGGGCGGGAGCCGTTGTGGCGCGGCCTGCCCCATCCCACACCGATCAGCATCGACGATCTCGTGGTCTATATCGCGTTCGGCATCGTGATCGGCGGGCGCCTCGGCTACGTGCTGTTCTACAACCTGCCCTATTTTCTCGAAAATCCGCTGAAGGCTTTTGCGGTGTGGGAAGGCGGCATGGCGTTCCACGGCGGGCTGGTGGGCGCGGTCCTGGCATTGTGGCTGTTCGCCCGGCGCAGCAAGGTCAATCCCCTGAGTGTGGCCGATGTCGTGGCGGGAGGCGTGCCGATCGGCCTTATGTTCGGCCGCCTCGCCAATTTCATCAAGCCCGAACTCTGGGGGCGCCCCACCGACGTGCCCTGGGCCATGGTGTTCCCCGGGGCCGGGCCGGAGCCGCGCCACCCGAGCCAGCTCTACGAGGCCGGGCTGGAGGGCGCGGTGCTGTTTATTCTGCTTGCCTTGTTGATTCACTTCGGGGCCCTGCGCCGGCCGGGCCTCGTGGCAGGCACGTTTGCGGTCGGCTACGGGCTCGCCCGTATCACCTGCGAATTCTTCCGTCAGCCGGACGCGCAGCTCGGCTTCCTGTTTGGCGGCGCCACCATGGGGATGCTGCTGTCGCTGCCCTTGATGATTTTGGGCGGCGCGGTGGTGGCGTGGTCGCTCCGGCGCAGGCCGGTTTTGGGATGAAGGCCGACGCGCCCTCGCGGCTGGCGCGCCTGATCGGCGATCTCATCCGCCTCGAGGGGCCGATCGGGCTCGATCACTACATGGCGCTGGCTTCCGGGCATCCGGCGCTGGGCTATTACGCGACCCGTGATCCCTTCGGCCGGGGCGGCGACTTCATCACGGCGCCCGAAATCAGCCAGATGTTTGGGGAGATGATCGGGGTCTGGGCCGCCACCGTATGGCAGGCGATGGGTTCGCCGACCCTCGTGCGGCTCGTCGAACTCGGCCCCGGCCGCGGCACCCTGATGGCGGATTTTTTGCGCGCCGCCAAAAGTCTCCCCGCCTTCCGGGCCGCGATTGACCTGCACCTCGTCGAGACCAGCCCGCTGCTGCGCGATCGTCAGGCGGCGGCACTCGCCCCCACGGGCGTGTCCGCGCAATGGCACGACCGACTCGACACGGTACCCGAGGGGCCGATTCTCGCGATCGCAAACGAGTTCGTCGACGCGCTCCCGGTGCGGCACTACCAAAACACGGAACGCGGCTGGTGCGAGCGCCTGGTGGGATTGGGGCCGGACGACGCGCTGATGTTCGGCCTCGCGCCGGAGCCGGAGCCTCGGCTCGCCCCGCAGGCTCCTTTCGGCGCGATCCTGGAGGTCGCGGCAGAGGCCCAGGCGCTGACGCGGAAGCTCGCCGACCGGCTTGTCACGGCGGGAGGCGCGGCCCTCATCATCGACTACGGTCACACCAAAAGCGGCTTTGGTGAAACGCTGCAGGCCGTGCGGGGCCATGCCTATTCGGACCCATTGGCTTCGCCCGGCGAGGCCGATCTCACCACCCACGTCGATTTCGCGGCCCTCGCCAGGGTGGCCCGCGAGGCTGGCGCTGAGCCGCATGGCCCAGTCGAACAGGGGGCCTTCCTGCTCGAGCTCGGTCTCGCGGCTCGCGCCGAGCAACTTGGCCGGGTCCATCCCGATCGGGCCGAGACTGTGGCGACAGCGCTTCAGCGGCTCACCGACCCGGGCTCGCCGCACCAACCCGGCATGGGTCGGCTGTTCAAGGTTTTGGCCCTCACGGCTCCTGGCGGCCCGGTGGTCCCGGGGTTTGAAACCGCTTCGTCTTGAGAGAGGGATCGGGACGTCGAGGGATCTTCCTCGCCCCCTCACCGGGTCGGGCTTTACACCCTACGGCGTGAGCCAACCCTTCTCCCGCGCGTATTCGGTCGCGACATGCCGGGCATCGTCGATCCAGATCGCGGCTCCTTCGGGCGCGGTGCCGCTTTTCCACACAGGCTCGCCCGCCGGGCGGATGTCGAACACATAGGCGGTCGGGAATTCGAAGGCAAAGCGATCGCCGTCGTCGTTCTCGACGGTCAAGATGCGTTCGCTCTCATGGATCACGCGGGTTTGGTCGAAGGGCATGCTGGCTCTGCCTTGAGACTCGATGACTTGATGTCAAGCGGCTCAGATGGAGCCGGCTTCCACCATATAGTTGTTGGCCGTGCACATGGCGGCGTCGTCGGAGGCCAAAAAAAGCACCATGCGGGCGAGATAGACGGGATCGATGAGGTCGGGCAGGCACTGGCGGGCGCGCTGCCTGACGAGCGCCTCCGGGCTGACCCACAGCGTCTTCTGCCGTTCCGTCATCACCCAGCCCGGCACCACGGTGTTGACGCGGATGCGGTGCTTTCCGAGGTCGCGCGCGAAGGAGCGCGTCATGCCGTGCACGGCGGATTTTGCGGTGGTGTAGACCGGCATGCCCCCCGAAGCCTCGAACCAGGAGTTCGAGCCGAAATTGATGATCGAGCCCTTGCCGACCGCGATCATATCGGGCGCCACCGTCTGGGTGGCGAAGAACATGTGGCGCAGGTTGGTGGCGATGCGCTCGTCGTAATAGTCCGGGGTGACATCCTCCCAGCCATGGCGGTCGTCGCGCGCCGCATTGTTGACCAGGACCCCGGCCGGCCCGACCGCGGCCTTGAGGGCCGCGAACGACGTCTTCAGGGCCGCGATATTTTTCAGATCGCAAGGCTCGAAGTGGACCGTCGCGCCGCCACCCTTCAACTCGTCGGCCAGCGCCCCGCCCCGATCGCGATCGATGTCCACGAAGCCGACGCGCGAGCCTTGAGCCGTGAAGGCCTTGACCATGTCGGCGCCGATCCCGGACGCGCCCCCCGTGATGAAAACCACGACATCTTTCAGACTGGGATAGGTGGCAAACGACAAGGGACAGCTCCGGGCTGAGGATGGTCCCTTTCACATGGCCCTTCCGGGCCGGGCGTCCAGGTGGGGCTTTCGGTTTAGCACCGGACTGCTCTATGAAGCGGACCAAATCGCGCCGGAACCCCCGCATGAGCCTTTCGCCGATCCTCGCCCCCGCGCTCGACCGGCCCGGCATCCGCCACGCCTTCTTCACCCGTGAGGGCGGCGTCTCGACGGGCGTTTACGCGAGCCTCAACGGCGGGGTGGGATCACGGGATGCCCCCGACGCCGTGGCGGAGAACCGCCGCCGCATGGCGGAATTTGTGGGCGTGTCATCCGATCACCTGTGCGTGCCCTATCAGATCCATTCGGCCGAAGCCCTAGTGGTCGAGCGGCCTTTTGGGCTCGACCGCCCCCGCCTCGATGGCGTGGTGACGCGCACACCCGGTCTGGCGCTTGGCGTGACGGGAGCCGATTGCGGGATGGTGCTGCTCGCCGACGGGGAGGCGGGCGTGATCGGCGCCGTGCATTCGGGCTGGAAGGGCGCGCTCACCGGCGTGCTGGAGGCGACGGTCGCCGCCATGGTGTCGATCGGGGCGCGACCGGAGCGGATCACGGCCGTGCTCGGGCCGACGATCGCTCAGTCCTCCTATGAGGTCGGGCCGGAGTTTTTGGCGCGTTTCGTCGCGGCCGAGCCCCACTATGCCGGGTTCTTTCGGCCGTCCGCCAAGGTGTGCCACAGCCTGTTCGACCTGCCGGGCTTCATCGGCGCGCGTTTGACCGGCGCCGGCGTGGGCCACTTCGACAATCTCGGCCTCGACACCTATGCGGGCGAGGCGCGCTTCTTCAGCTATCGCCGCACCACCCATCGGGCTGAGCCGGATTATGGGCGGCTCGTCGCCGCCATCGTGCTGATCTGATCGTCTTGCGGCGCGTTGACGGATGGACCAGTCAGGGCGCCCGCGCGCCTTAACAACCAGAGGAGATCCGCCGGTATGACACGCACCGCCCTGATCGCCGGCGCCAGCGGCATCGTCGGCCAAGCCCTGGCCCGGCGTCTTGTCGACCAGGGCTGGACCGTGCATGGCTTGGCCCGCAAACCCGTAGAGATCGAGGGGGTCCGCCCCGTGGTGGCCGATCTCATGCGTCCCGAGTCGCTGCGCGCCGCGCTCGCAGGGCTTGCCCCGACTCATGTCTTCATCTCGACCTGGATGCGGCAGGCCACCGAGGCCGAGAACTGCGCCGTCAACGGCGTCATGGTGCGCAACCTGCTCGATGCCACGGCGGGCGCACCACTCCAGCATGTCGCGCTGGTGACCGGCCTCAAACATTATCTCGGCCCGTTCGAGGCCTATGGGCAGGGCGCCCTGCCGCAGACCCCCTTCCGCGAGGAGCAGGGCCGGCTCCCGATTGCCAATTTCTACTATGTCCAGGAGGACGAGGTCTTCGCGGCGGCGCGCCGGCAAGGGTTTTCCTGGAGCGTGCATCGCCCCCACACGATCATCGGCTTTGCGCTCGGCAATGCCATGAACATGGGCGTGACCCTGGCCGTCTATGCCACCCTATGCCGGGAACTCCGACGGCCCTTCCTGTTCCCCGGTTCGCCGCAGCAATGGCATGGCTTGACCGACATGACGGATTCGCGCCTGCTCGCGCGCCACCTCGAATGGGCCTCCACCACCGAGGCGGCGCGCGACCAAGCGTTCAACGTGGTCAATGGCGACGTATTTCGCTGGTCGTGGATGTGGGGGCGGATCGCGACTTGGTTCGGCCTGGAGGCCGCCCCTTATCCCGAGGAGGTCACGCCTCTGGAGTCCCAGATGACCGACGACGCCGCAGCCTGGGCCGCCCTCGCCAAGCGATATGGCCTCGTCGAGGACCGGCTCTCCAGCCTGGTGTCGCCCTGGCACACGGATGCCGACCTCGGGCGTCCGGTCGAGGTGGTGACCGACATGAGCAAAAGCCGCCGCCTTGGCTTCCTCGACTACCAGCCCACCGACGACGCCTTCCGGGACCTCTTCGTCCGGTTGCGCGACAGCCGCGTCATTCCCTAGCGGTCACGCCGGCCGTCTACGCGTCCGCCTTGCCGTGCTTGTGCATCAGGTCGACGAACTGCCGGAACAGGTAGTGGCTGTCGCGTGGCCCAGGCGAAGCCTCGGGGTGGTGCTGCACCGAGAAAACAGGCTTGTCGGTCAGGGCGATCCCGCAATTCGAGCCATCGAACAGCGACACGTGGGTTTCCTTCACGGTGCCGGGTAGGCTTGCGGTATCGACCGCGAAACCGTGATTCATCGACACGATCTCGACCTTGCCGGTGCCGGTATCCTTGACCGGATGATTGGCGCCGTGATGGCCCTGGTGCATCTTGACGGTCTTGGCCCCCACCGCGAGAGCCAGCATCTGGTGACCGAGGCAGATCCCGAAGGTCGGCACGTTCTTCTCGATCAGCCCCTGGATGACCGGGACCGCATAGCGGCCGGTCTCCTCCGGGTCGCCGGGTCCGTTGGACAGGAACACCCCATCGGGCTTCATGGCCATGATGGAATCGAGCGACGTTTGGGCCGGCACCACGGTCACGGCGCAACCGGCGTCGGCCAGCAAACGCAGAATGTTGCGTTTCACCCCATAGTCGATGGCCACCACGCGGTGTTTGGGCGCCGTCTGCTTGCCATAACCTTCGGCCAGTTCCCAGACCGTCTCGTCCCACTCGAAGCGCTGCAGCGTGCTGACGCCGGGCACGAGATCGGTGCCCACGATGCCGTGCCAGGCGGCGGCCTGCGCCTTTAGGGCCTCGCGGTCGAAATTGCCCTCCGGGTCATGTGCGATCACCGCATTCGGCATGCCCTTGTCGCGGATCAGCGCCGTCAGGGCGCGGGTGTCGAGGCCGCCGAGCCCGATGATGCCCCGGCCCTCCAGCCAGCGGCCGAGATGGCGGGTAGCGCGATAGTTGGCCGGGTCGGTGATCGGGGCATGCAGGATCACGCCACGGATGCCGGTCGAAGCCGCCATGTTGACGGTCTCGATATCCTCCTCGTTGGTGCCGACATTGCCGATATGCGGAAACGTGAAGGTGATGATCTGGCCTGAATATGAGGGGTCGGTGAGGATCTCCTCATAGCCGGTCATCGCGGTGTTGAAGCAGACCTCACCGACCGCCGTTCCCGTGGCCCCGAATCCGACGCCTTCCAAAACGGTGCCGTCCGCCAGCACCAGGAGGGCGGTGGCCTTCGGTTCGTCCCAGCCGGTCGCGTCATCAGGGGTGATGGTCATGGCAGCCCGAGGGTTTGAGGATGCTGGGCGGCATTCTGGGCCGCGTCTGCGTTAGTTTCGATGTGTTCGCGCCATCTGCCCGTGTCAAGCGCAGTCCGATCCGTTATGGCGTGGCGCGACAGGACATGGAGATTTGCATGCAATTCGATACCAAGATCGCGCTCGTCATCCGCACCGATCTTGCGGCCTGGCAGCAGATCAACGTAGCGGCCTTTTTGGCGGGCGGCATCGCGGCCGCCTTTCCCGATTGCGTCGGCGAGCCCTACCAGGATGGCTCCGGCACCCTCTATCGGGCGCTGATCGGGCAACCCATCCTGGTCTATGGTGCCGATTCTGCGGGTCTCGCCCGCGCGCTCGACCGGGCTCTCGCCCGCGACGTCACCCCCGCGCTCTATACCGAGGAGATGTTCGCGACCACCCATGACGCCGCCAACCGCGAGGTGGTGCGGGCCGTGGAGCGCTCCGCCTTGAACCTCGTGGGACTCGCCCTGCGGGCCGAACGCAAGCAGCTCGACAAGATCGTCGACAGACTGAAATTCCTGTCCTGAGCGGCCCCTGCCGCAAACGCCGCCAGACGCCTATATCGAGCGCATGGCCCTTTCATCAGACGAGATCGAACGCTACGCCCGCCACATCGTGCTGCGTGAGGTGGGCGGCCCCGGGCAGAACAAGCTGAAGGCCGCCCGCGTGCTGGTGGTGGGGGCCGGCGGGCTCGGCGGCCCGGTGATCCAATATCTGGCGGCGGCCGGCATCGGCACGCTCGGCCTCGTGGACGACGATACGGTGTCGCTGTCCAATCTGCAGCGCCAGGTGCTGTTCGTCACGGCGGACATCGGGCGGGGCAAGGCCGAACGCGCCGGCGCCGCCGTGGCGGCCCTCAACCCGCATGTCGCGGTCGAGCTGCATTCGCTGCGCCTGACGGCCGAGAACGCCGAGGACCTGATCGCACGCTACGACATCGTGGTGGACGGCTCCGACAATTTCGCCACCCGCTATACCGTCTCGGATGCCTGTTTCCGCGCCCGCCGCCCGCTGGTGACGGGCGCCATGGGGACGTTCGACGGCACCGTCACCACGTTGCGGCCGTTCGAGAGCAATGCCGAGGGCAAACCGAACCCGACCTACCGCTGCCTGTTTCCCGAAGCCCCGCCCGAGGGCAGCATCCCCACCTGCGCGGAAGCCGGCGTACTCGGCGCCCTCACCGGGATCGTGGGGAGCACCCTGGCCCTCGAAGTCATCCGCGAGATCGTGGGCTTCGGCGAGGGCCTGGTGGGCCGCCTGTTGCTGATGGACACGCGGTCGATGCGGTTCGAGACGCTGCGGTATGGCTGGGACCCGGAAAACCCGCTGAATGGGGCGGGAGTCACGTAAAGGACGTGCCTCGGGCCCACCAACCCGTCGTGGCGGCGCTTGTCGCGGCCATCCACGCGGTCCGACCGCAGGTTTGGTCAGTCAGGCGCACGAAGGCGTGGATGCGTGGGACAAAGCCCGCGCATGACGGGCGATGGTGACTGCCCCCATAGCACCCCTCACAAGCGGCCCTTCGCGAGGGCATCGCGCAGCACCTTTTCGACCCTGGCATTGTAGCCCCGGCCCGTCGCTTTGATGCCGCTCACCACGTCCGCTGCCATTCGCAGTCCAATATGGACCTTGGGGGCCTCGATGGTCGGCCTGCCACGTGTCTTCAAGGTCTTGGCCTGTTCGGGAAAGACCTCCGCGAACGGCTTGGCCCTCGCGAAATCCGCCTCGGTCAGTTCGGGCGTGTCATCGTGGTCGCGCATAGCGTTTCCTTTCCCGAGCGTTGGCCTTCCTCAAAGAGATCGCCCGTAAGGTCTCGCCGCGCATCGTGAAGGCGAGAACATGAAGCCGGCCGTCTATGTCGCCCACCGCCCAATAGCGTGGCTCACCATAGTCGAACCGTTCGTCGGCGATGATCGAAGCGGATGCGAAATCCATATCGTTTGCGGCCGAGAGCGATACGCCGTGTTTGCTCCGATTGAAGTGATCTTTGTCGCCGTCGAACTCGACATCCATGCAAGCTTAATTGTTGCAACAATAATCCGGCCCGTCAACGTCCTCACGCCGCGTTTACAAACCCCTCCAGCACCATCTTCTTCCCCGCATGGTCGAAATCGACGGTGAGCTTGTTGCCGTCCACGGCCGCCACGGTGCCGGTCCCGAACTTCTGGTGGAATACCCGGACGCCGGACGCGTAGGAAGACTTGGCCGAGGATTTCGCCACGAGTTCGCCCTCGATCTGCTTGGGACCGCCGCGCGAAAAGCTCGAGCCGGCGTCCTTGAAGCCCGTCGCGGCACCGCGCTGGGCGCGCTGCCAGCCCGGCGTGTCGTAGCTCGACTTGAAGCCGCCCATGGTGTCGAAGCGCGAGGCGCCATAGCCACCGTAGCGAGTCGCCTGGGCGGCTTCGGTCACCTCGACATGGGCCTCGGGCAGTTCGTCGACGAAGCGCGAGGGAATCGTGGTCTGCCACAGGCCATGGATGCGCCGGTTGGTGGCGAAGAAGATCTTGGCCCGCAACTTGGCGCGCGTGATCCCCACATAGGCGAGGCGGCGCTCCTCCTCGAGGCCGGCACGACCGTTGTCGTCGAGCGAGCGCTGGTGGGGGAACAGGCCCTCCTCCCAGCCGGGTAGGAACACGGTCTCGAATTCCAGCCCCTTGGCGCCGTGCAGCGTCATGATCGAGACATGCTCGCCCTCCTCGGCATTGCCGACGTCCATCACCAAGGAGATGTGTTCGAGGAAAGCCGCGAGACTCTCGAACTCCTCCATGGAGCGCACGAGTTCTTTCAGGTTTTCGAGGCGACCCGCGGCATCGGCCGAGCGGTCCTTGGTCCACATGTCGGTGTAGCCGGATTCCTCCAAAATGGTTTCGGCCAGGCGGGAATGGTGCAAAAGGTCGGTCTGGCCCGACCAGCGGTCGAAATCGGCCAGCAGGGCACGAAGCGTTTGGCGCTGCTTGGGTTTCAGCTCGTCGGTCTCGATCAGGGTGCGAGCCGCCTGCATGAGCGGCACGCCAGCCCGTCGGCCGTAATCGTGCAGCAGCTGCAGGGTGGCGTCGCCAAGGCCGCGCTTCGGCGTGTTGGCAATGCGCTCGAAGGCGAGGTCGTCGGCCGGTTGCGCGACACAGCGCAGGTAGGCGAGCGCGTCGCGGATTTCTAAGCGCTCATAGAAGCGCGGGCCGCCGATCACCCGATAGGGCAGACCCAGTGTGATGAAACGTTCCTCGAACTCGCGCATCTGGAACGAGGCGCGCACCAGGATGGCGATCTCGTCGAGCGAATGGCCGTCGCGCTGCAGGCTCTCGATCGCGTCGCCGACCTGGCGGGCCTCCTCCTCGGAATCCCACACGCCCGTCACGGTTGGTTTTTCGCCGTCCTGACCGTCGGTAAACAGCGTCTTGCCGAGCCGCCCCTCGTTATGAGCGATGAGGTGGGCCGCGGTGCCCAGGATATGGCCGGTCGAACGATAGTTGCGCTCGAGCCGGATCACGATGGCGCCCGGAAAATCCTTCTCGAAGCGCAGGATGTTGTCGACCTCGGCGCCGCGCCAGCCGTAGATCGACTGGTCGTCGTCACCGACGCAGCACAGGTTCTTCCGTGATTCAGCCAGCAGCCGCAGCCACAGATACTGGACCACATTGGTGTCCTGGTATTCGTCCACCAGCATGTATTTGAAACGGTCCTGGTATTGCGCCAGAACGTCCGGGTTGTCGCGCAAAAGACGCAGACCTTCGAGCAGCAGGTCGCCGAAGTCGGCGGCGTTGAGCTGTTTCAGCCGCGCCTGATAGGCGGCATAGAGCGTGCCGCCCTTGCCATTGGCAAAAGCGCTCGCCTCGCCGGCCGGCACCTTGGCGGGCTCCAGGCCGCGGTTCTTCCAGGCGTCGATCTGGTAGCTGAGCGCGCGGGCCGGCCAGCGCTTGTCGTCGACATTTTCGGCCTGCAGCACCTGCTTGAGCAACCGAATCTGGTCGTCGGTGTCCAAAATGGTGAAATTCGACTTCAGGCCAACGAGTTCGGCGTGGCGGCGCAGGATCTTGGTCGAGATCGAATGGAAGGTGCCGAGCCAGGGCATGCCCTCGGCCACCGGGCCGATCAGGACGCCGATGCGGTCCTTCATCTCGCGCGCCGCCTTGTTGGTGAAGGTGACCGCGAGCAGTTCATGCGGCCGAGCCCGGCCGGTCGCCACGATATGGGCGATGCGGGTGGTGAGCACGCGGGTCTTGCCGGTGCCGGCCCCGGCCAGCACTAGAACGGGGCCATCGAGCGCCTCGATGGCGGAGCGCTGTTCGGGATTGAGGCCGCCGAGATAGGGCGCGATCGGCGCGGCCCCGGCCAGCGCCCGCGCCGCGATACCGCCCGCACGTGGAGGCGGCGCCTCGGTTCGGGCGGAAGACGGGTCGGCCAAATTGGGCTCCGGGGGATCGAGAACGAAGGACGAATCCTCAGGCCCCAACATGGGGGTTGGCGTCCCCTCTGTCGAGTTGATGGCGGGGCCGCAGCGGCCCGCATGGACGTTCAAACCCCGCTATGGTTCAATCCTCGGCATTCTCGCTGATCTGCCTGGACCCACTCTCATGTCCCTTGCCCTGTTTCTCGCCACCGCGGCGGCCGGCTTCGCCTATGTGATCTCGCCGGGGCCGGCCTTTCTGGCCGTCTTCGCGCTCGCGGCAAGCCAGGGTCGGGGCGCGGCCGCGCGCTTCGTGACCGGGCATCTCGTCGGCGACCTCACCTGGGGGGCACTCGCCATGGCGGCCATCATCGGGGTGAACCGGATAGGGCCACTGCTGTTCGACGCGCTGGGCCTGCTGTGCGGGACCTATCTCATCTACCTCGGCATCAAGGCGGTGCTGACCCGCAAGGGCGCTGGGCCCGAGACCGTCGGGGCCGCGCGCCCCCTGCTGACCGGCGTGCTGTTCGGCCTCACCAACCCGAAAGCCTATCCGGTCTCGGCCGCCATGTTCACCGCCATCGCGCTGCCCTTCGCGGGCAAGCTCGGCTGGGACGATGCGCCGAAGATGCTGGGCGCCGCGCTGGTGGGCTTCGTGCTGGCCGATCTCGTGATCGTGGCGGCCGCGGGGCTTCCGGCGGTGCGCCGCTTCTTCTCCGCCCATGGGGCCGCCGTGACTCGCGCCGTCGGCGTGATCTTCATCGCGTTCGGGGCCAAGTCCATCACCGATGCGGGCCGTGGTTTCGTGGCGCGGTCTTGAAGCGCGAGTCCTCGACAAGCCTGTGGACAGGAAAAAAGACTTCTGGTAACGCGATCTTGACGGACCGGGGCGGCTCAGAGCGCGCCCGGTCTTTGCTCGTTTTTCCCATCGACCGCGATGCCGTTCCTGGCGGATGGCCTCGTCCGACCAACAGGATCCGCGCTTGCAAGTTCTCGTTCGCGACAACAACGTCGATCAGGCCCTAAAAGCCCTCAAAAAGAAGATGCAGCGCGAGGGCATCTTCCGCGAAATGAAACTGCGCGGTCACTACGAAAAACCGTCGGAAAAGCGGGCACGTGAAAAGGCTGAAGCGGTGCGCCGGGCCCGCAAGCTTGCGCGCAAGAAGCTGCAGCGCGAGGGCCTTCTGCCGATGAAGCCAAAGCCGATCCCGGGCGCCCGCTGAATGGCAACGCTCTCGCTTGCAGCAGGCAACGTGGCCTAAAGGCCACGGACTGAGCCTTCCGGTCCAGTAATGGATTGTTAACGCTGTCGGCCCAAGTCTTGCCCTATTGCGGGACGAATCGAGCACTGTATTGCGCGCCGGATCGCCTTCGGCTTGACGGATGAGCGGTTTTAAAGATGAGCTTTGCCATGACGCGTGTTCCAGCCGATACTGCTGCAGGCCGGATCCACACGGACCTAGCCCAATCCTCCGGCGGACGGCCGGCTCGAACCTTGGCGCTTCTCCTGTTCACGGCCATGTCCCTGGGGCTGGCGGGATGTGAGGCGGTCGGCTCGATTGGAACCCCTGGCCGCGGCGTCGCGGAGGTGCAGGCCCCGACCCAGGACACCTCCGTCAACATCGCCTCGCTCAGCGACATGATCGCCCGCAATCCGGGCGATTCGGAAGCTTACAACACGCGCGGCACCGCTTACGCCAAAACCGGCGATTTTTCCGACGCCACCGCCGATTTCACCAAGGCGGTGCAGATCAATCCCAACAATGCGGCCGCCTACACCAATCGCGCGCTGGCGGAACGTCAGACCGGCCACAACGATCTCGCGCTCGCGGATTTCAATCGCGCCCTGCAGGTCAATCCCAATCACGCCCCGGCCTATCTCGGCCGCGGCAACCTATTGCGCGCGCAAGGCAACCTGCAACAGGCGATGGCCGACCTCGATCAGGTGATCCGGCTCAATCCGGAAGGTGCCCAGGCGTTTCACGCGCGCGGCCTGATCCATCAGAAGGAAGGCCAGCATGCGCTGGCCATCATCGATTTCGACAACGCCATCGACCGCGACCCGTTTGCGGGAGCGCCCTATTTGGCGCGCGGCCAAAGTCTCGTCGCGACCGGCAAATACGATCAGGCGGTCGAGGACTTCAACGCCGCGCTCAACGTCGACAACAAGAATGCCGAGGCGTGGGCGAGCCTTGGCTCCGCTTACGAGAAGAGCGGCGATAAAGCCAAGGCCCGCCAATCCTACATGCGCGCCAAGGTCATCGACCCGCAGAACCAGACGGCTTCGGACGGCCTGTCTCGCATCAGCTGAACGGGTTCGCGTCGAGGACGCCTTCACCCCCCGACCAAGGTGTCCGGGCTCGCAAGCGGGTGACGCGGCGCGCCGCCTAGCTTTTTCGCTTGCTGCTGCAGATTCGATATAGCCACCTGATCCGGGCCTCTTGATGCCGATCAGGTTCATGAGGTCAGGCTGCACTCACGTGCGCTTGCGGCTGCACATGCCTCGCCGTGCACCATCTTGCTTGGGGCCTGATTCACCGAATCACCCGCGCCGCCCATGCGTCCGGACGTGCCCTTTGGCGGTGCGGCGGTCACGCGACCATTCGGGAGCCGATCCAATATCCGCGGCCCGCTGGGTGGGGCAGGCCTCCATTTTATACTGTAACGGGCGGGATTGGGCCGACAATCGTTGCCGAACCGACACAAGGCTCGGCATTCCCAATTGTGACCGCAGTAAGCCTTGATCATGACGGCTGATTTTACAAAACCTGCCAAATGGCAGCGGCTTCGTGGCTGCGCATACTTCGGTGGCCACATCTGTGTCCCAAATGTGACTCCGAGGTTTTCGAATCAAACCAGAAGCTGCCGACTATCCAATTTCATGTGACTGTAACAATCGCTGAATATCGAAGTTTCAGGCACACAACGACGCGGACGGAACCAATGATAAGCTCAAAGAATTACTGGCTGGCTTCGGCAGCTGTGCTGACGAGCGTGGTCGGTGCCCAAGCGGCCGATCTGCCGTTCCGCAAGGCCGCTCCCGTGGAATACGTCCGCGTTTGCGATGCCTTCGGCGAGGGGTTCTTCTATATTCCCGGGACAGACACCTGCCTCCGCATCAACGGCCAGGTCCGGGCCGAATACACGATCCGTGGCGGCGCGCCGACCAACAATCCGGCATCCTACGCCTTCAATCAGGCGGGCCAGACCTATCGTCGCGATCTGACGAGTTTCCGGGCCCGCGGCTACATCAATGCCGATGCGCGCACGCAGACCGCCTACGGGACGCTCCGCACGTTCGTTTCCTATCGTCTGACCAATGACACCACGGCTTCGGGCCCGTTCGGCGGCCGCGGTGACACGGTCGCGGGGATCCCGGCCCGGGTAAGCACCGGGTCTTTCCAGGGTCTCGATCCGAACGCCACGCAGTCGAGCCTCGACAAGGGCTTCATCCAGTTTGCGGGCCTGACGGCCGGCCGCGCCCAGTCCTTCTTCGACTTCGACGCTCAGAGCTACGAACTGCTTAGCAATACGGTCGCCAACTCAAACCAAGTCATCGATCTCTTCGCCTATACGGCGACCTTCGGGGGCGGTTTTTCGGCCACGATCTCGGCGGAAAATAGCACCGAGCGGTCGATCGGAGATAACGGCCTGTTCGTGTTCAACGCCAACAGCAACCCGGTCCCGGCCGGGACTGCCGCCGGCAACATCAACACCCCGCAATTCGTCACGCTCCGCGGCGTCGCCGGTACGCCCCAGGCCGGCATTCTGGCCTATGCGGGCGAGACGATCCCGGACATCGTCGGCAACGTCCGCTACGACGCTTCCTGGGGTTCGGCTCAGCTGTCAGGCGCCTATCACAACATCAAGTCGCTGCCCGTGTCGCTGTCCACCAACGCGGCGGGTGCCCTCGTGGCGCCCGGCACAGGGCGTGTCGTCGCCCCGTCGGCCGACGGCTTCGCGGTACTCGGCGGCGTCAAGATCCTGCTGCCCATGCTTGCGAAGGGCGACAGCCTGACGCTTCAGGGCTCGTACGAGCAGGGCGCGATGGATTACGTCAACCCCATCAACTACCTGCCGAACGGCATCACCAACGTTTACGACACCAGCATCAATGCCAACGGCAGCAAGGGCCTGCAGAACCAGTTCGGCATTCCGGTCAACGACGCCTTCGTGCTTCCGAATGGACGCATCGCGCTCAACCACGCGGTCGGCGCCTACGCGGCTTTCCGCCACTACTTCGTCCCGGCGGTCTACGGCTCGCTCTTCGGCGCTTACCTCAACATCACGAACCCGCCGGCCGCTCAGGTCCTTGGCGCGAGCACCGACAGTGCTCGGATCTTCCAGATCGGCGCCAACCTCGTGTGGTCGCCCGTCAAGGATTTCCAGATCGGTGGTGAAATCCTCTACACCGACCTTGCCTATCGCGGCTTGGCCACGACCACGGCCAACAACATCGCGCCCGCGGCGGTCAACCTTACCCCGCAGAACCCCAGCGACGTCCGCGGTCGCCTGAGCATCCGCCGCTCCTTCTGATCCAAGACACTCCGACCTGAACGAAGGCCCGGTTTCGACCGGGCCTTTGCATTTTGGCGCCCCGCCTCAAAGCCTTACGGCATTCGCTTCTTGCCGACCCTATTGGGGCCGGTGCACCATGCTTCACTGGATCGACCCGCAGGCAACGGGGTGATGCTCATCAAGACCCAAGGTCTTGCGGGACTTTTTGCAGGTTTGCAGCCCGGCCGGCCCAAGCTACCCTGGGGGGGCCTCACTTCAGGATGATCCAGCCATGATCCCCTCCAAGCAATCTTTCGGGCAGGAACTCAAACAATTCCGAGATTTCGCGCTGAAGGGCAATGTCGTCGATCTCGCCTTCGCGGTGATCATAGGCGGCGCCTTCGGCAAGATCGTGGATTCCCTGGTCAAAGACGTGATCATGCCGATCATCGGGGTGTTCGGCAGCGCCGACTTCTCGAATTATTTCATCCCCCTCAGCCACAGCGTCACGGCCAGCAACCTGGTCGACGCCCAGAAGCAAGGTGGCGTGCTCGCCTGGGGCAGCTTCGTCACCTACGTGGTCAATTTCCTGATCGTGGCCTTGGTACTGTTCGGCATCGTTCGGCTCATCAATGCGTTACGCCGGAACGAGGTCGATGCGCCCCAGGTGCCGACCGCGCCGACCCGGGAGGAGGTTCTCTTGACCGAGATCAGGGACCTTCTGGCAAGACGCGAGGATGCGTCAGCAGGATCGTCTGTTGCCGAGCGGCTCCGATCGCAATAAGCGAGCAGTGCCGCGTCGCAAATGGTTCTGTCGGCACGCGGTCGGCGACAGGGGTTAGTGCGTGAACGAAACATCCGATCCAGATCACGCGCGCCCTACGGCGGCTGAGGTCCGTCCAGGCCACCTCGACGGCATTCGTCCGGAAGCCAGGAACGCGCCGGAGAGCGGCATCGTCGAGGTGTTCAACTACGGTCGCAACCGACAAGGCCTCATTCCGCTCTGGGTGGGGGAAAGCGACGTGGCGACGCCCGGCTTCATCTGCGAAGCCGCGAGCCGATCGCTGGAGGCCGGCGAGACCTTCTACACCTACCAGCGGGGCATCCCTGAACTGCGGCGCTCCATCGCGACCTACATGACGGGCGTCTACGGCGGCCCCTACGCGTCCTCGGGTGAACCCTTCTCGCCGGAACGCTTTTTCGTCACGATCGGCGGCATGCATGCCCTGCAGATCGCGGTACGGCTCGTCGCGGGGCCGGGCGACGAGGTGATCGTGCCGACACCCGCCTGGCCGAATTTCACCGGCGCCCTGGCGGCCGTGGGGGCCACGACGGTCGAAGTCCCATTGCACTTCGGCCCGGTTGGCGGCGCCCTGCACTGGAGCCTGGTGGTCGACGATCTGGCCCGCGCCGTGACGCCGAACACCCGGGCCCTGGTGATCAACTCACCCGCCAATCCGACGGGCTGGACCGCCAGCCTCGACGACCTCAAGTCCATTCTCGATCTCGCCCGCCGCACCGGGTTGTGGATCATCGCCGACGAGATCTATGGCCGCTTCGTCTACGAGGGACCGCGCGCTCCCTCGTTCCACGATCTCATCGAGCCCGAGGATCGGGTGTTGTTCGTTCAGACCATGTCGAAGAACTGGTGCATGACGGGTTGGCGTGCGGGATGGCTGGAGGCCCCGGAGGCGTTGGGCAGCGTAGTCGAGAATCTGGTCCAGTATTCGTCCTCCGGGGTCGCGGTGCCGATCCAACGCGCCGCCTTGGTGGCGCTCGATCACGGCGACGACTTCCTGCACCAGCAGGTCGCTCGGGCACGGCTCAGCCGCGACATCCTATGCGATGCGTTGGAGCGCACCGGACGCGTGCTTTTCGCGCGACCGCCCGGCGCCTTCTACCTGTTCTGCAAAATCGACGGGCTGCCCGACACGCGGGCTTTGGCGCTGCGCCTGGTCGACGAAGCGGGGCTTGGAACCGCGCCCGGTTCGGCATTCGGCCGAGGCGCCGAGCCCTATCTGCGGCTCTGCTTTGCGCGACAACCGTCCGATATCGAGGAGGTGGCGCGCCGGATGGTGGGCTGGCTGAACGGTTCCGCCAAGGCCTGAACGGCGGGCCTGGTCGCGGGCCGTCGTTCAGCTGTCAGGCCCAGGTGTCCGTCTCAGGCGTCCACGCTCGAACAGGATCACGGCCGCGATGCCGAACGCCAGAGGCGCGAGCAGATAGAGCAGACGGAAGACCAGCAAGGCCGCCAGGACGTCCGCTTTGGGCAGCTCGGGCAGGCCGGACAGGAACATGAGTTCCAGCACCCCGAGCCCGCCCGGCGCATGACTGAGAAGGGCGGCCGAGAAGGAGGCCAGGAACACGCCCAGCACGACCAGGAATCCCGGATTATCGGCCGGTAGGGCGCAATAGATGATTCCCGCGGCGCCGATCAATTCGAGCGGCCCGGCCACGAGCTGCCGCGCGGTGATCCCCGGCCGCGGATAGACCAGCTTCAAGCCGCCCAAGGTCAAGGGCTTCAGATTGAGCAGGGACCCGATCGCATAGCAGGCCACCAGGAGAACCAGAAGGCCGCCGATCAACCTCACGGTAAAAACCGGCAGGTAAATCAAGTCGGCAAAAACGGTGGGCTCGATCAGGAATACGATGCCGGCCAGCAAGGCCGTGCCGAGCCCGAACGTGAAGGAGCAGAACCCCACCAAAACCCCGACTTCGGCGATGGTGAGCCCCTTGGTCGAGTAGGCGCGATAGCGCACCATGGCGCCCGAGAAAATCGACATGCCGATGTTGTGGGACAGCGCATAGGTGGTGAAGGACACCGCGGAGATGAAACTCCACGGCAGGCGGAGGCCCAGATGGGCGAGCGCGATGCCGTCGTACCAAGCCAGCGCCGTATAGGCCAGGACGGTTGACACAACCGCCAGTACCCAGTGCCAGGCCGTGATGGCGGCCAGGGATCGTTCGACCTCGCTCCACGATAGGCCGCCAAGCTCGCGCAGCAGCAACCAGAGCGACAGGACCACGGCCGCGATCCCGATCGCGGGCCAGACGAAGCCCGCGGCGCGCCAACCCGCGAGCTTCGGTGCCTCGAGGGAAATGGGCGGTGGCTTGAGTTCGGACTCGGGCACTCAGGACCTCGTCCGGCGGTGGTTCGATCTTGGACCGGCGTGGCGGATCAGAACGGCTTCACGACGACTAGAATCACGATGCCGATCAGGAGTACGGTCGGGATTTCGTTCACCACCCGAAAGAACCGGGCCGCGCGGGCGTTGGCGTCGTTGGCAAAACGGCGAGCGGATGCCGCCAGGAAGCCATGGCAACCGCTCATTAGGACAACGAGCAGAATCTTGGTATGCAACCATCCAGCGTGCCAGTAACCCGAGTCATAGGCCAACCAAATGCCGGTGAGCCAGACCACGATCATCGACGGCGTCAGAATATAACGCAGCAGCCGGGCCTCCATCACCTTGAAGGTTTCGGATTGCGGCGTCCGAGCGCCGACCTCGGCGTGGTAGACGAACAAGCGTGGCAGATAGAGCATGCCCGCCATCCAGGCCACCATGGCGATGACGTGGAGCGCCTTGATCCAGAGATAGATTTGCATCGGTCCGCGGCACCTGAAAGCAAGGTTGAACAACGCCGTCCATAGCGCGAAACGGCCCGCTCGCCTAAGCCTTTCGGGATGGGGGCCGCTGCGGCTTGGCTTCACATCGGAGGCGCGAGCATCCTGTCGGCCCGACATCGCGTGGCCCCGTCGCTCAACCGCCTCTGACCCGTTTCAGCATCTGCTCCACATGGGCGATGGGCGTTTCGGGAAGAATGCCATGTCCGAGATTGAACACGTGCGGGCGGCCCGCCAATGCCACAAGGATACCGTCGACCGAGCGATCGAGGCTCTCACCCCCGGCCACGAGCGCCAGCGGGTCGAGGTTACCTTGAAGCGGCAGATTTTTTGGCAGGACCCGGTTGGCCCATTCGGGATCGACGCTGGTGTCGAGCCCGAGCGCCGTGACGGCGCCATCGGCGGCCCGGATCAACTGACGGCCCGAGGCCCTCGGGAATCCGATCACGCGTGTGCCGGGGCATTGCACCCTGAGGCCCGCCACCACCGCCCGAATGGGTTCAAGGCACCAGCGCTCATATTCGGCGGCGGGCAGCACCCCGGCCCAACTGTCGAAGATCTGCACCACGTCGACGCCCGCCCGCACCTGCGCCGTGAGGTAGGTCACGGACGCTTGGACGAGCCGATCGATCAGAAGCTTGAACAGATCCGGATGCCTGTAGGCGAACAAGCGCGCGGGCGCCTGGTCGGGGGTCCCCCGTCCGGCGATCATATAGCTTGCGACCGTCCAGGGAGCGCCACAGAAGCCGATGAAGCCCGTGCCCGAGGGAAGCTGCGCCTTGACCCGTTGAACCGTCTCCAGCACCGGCGCCAGCCGTTCCATGTCGACCTCGAGCCGCAGGGCGGAAAGGTCGGATTCGCTTGCGATCGGTTGCAGGCGGGGGCCGTTACCGGTTTCGAACGACACCGTCTGGCCGAGCGCGTCAGGGATCACGAGAATGTCGCTGAACAGGATGGCGGCATCGAAACCGAAACGCCGGATCGGCTGCAGGGTAGCGTCGGCCGCAAGTCGCGGCGTGTAACAAAATTCGAGGAACGAAGAGGCGGTGGCGCGAATTTCCCGATATTCGGGGAGGTATCGGCCGGCCTGTCGCATGAGCCAGATCGGCGGCTTGGCCGGGACGGCGCCATCGAGGACGTCGAGAAAGAGTGAACCAGTCGATCCCAGGGCGGAGCGGGGCGCGTCAGAGTCCAAAAAGAATCCTTTAAGACTCTTCTTCTGAGTCTTCTTCTAGGGGCGGGCAATACCGTCATCCCCGATCATGCCCGCTCCGTCAACATTCGCCAACCAGCCGCATTGGTTAACAAAGGGTTAATGCCACGGCTGGGGATGATTAACGTTTCGTTAACGTTTGAAACGGTTTGCACCACGTCGCGGCCTGTGGATGGCCTGGGCAGGACATAATGTCCCTGTCGTGCCGTTTTGCGTCGCTTGATCGTGTCCACAGCTTCGGGCTTGTTGAACAAAAAGCGGCAAATCGGGATGGCGGGCCGGAAACGCTTCCCCTCGGCCCCGGCGACCCGTAAAATCCCCAGACGCACCACCCGGCCGGTGGACAACATCGAGCCGCGGAGAAATTCCGTTGAGTCGCAATTACTTCCACCTGCACCTCGTATCGGATTCCACCGGCGAGACTTTGATCGCGGCCAGCCGCGCCGTGGCGGCGCAGTATCACGATGTCTCGTCGATCGAGCACATCTATCCCCTGGTGCGCACCCGCGCTCAACTCGAGCGAGCGGTTGTGGACATCGAGACGGCACCCGGCATCGTGCTGTTCACGCTTGTCGACAAGGAACTCGCGCAGCGCCTGGAGAATGCCTGTCACGAGTCCGGCTCACCATGCCTGTCGGTGCTGCAGCCGATCCTCGACCTGTTCCAGTCCTATCTCGGGCGTGCGGCCTCGACGCCCCGGCCGGGCGCCCAGCACGTGCTCAATTCGGATTACTTCAAACGCATCGACGCGCTGAACTTCACCATGCTGCATGACGATGGTCAGGTGGCGGACAGCCTCGAATCGGCCGATGTGCTGTTGCTCGGGGTGAGCCGCACCTCCAAAACCCCCACGAGCATCTATCTCGCCAATCGCGGCATCAAGACCGCCAACATCCCGCTCGTGCCCAATGTGCCGTTGCCACCGGGCATCAGGGAACTTCGCAATCCGCTCGTGGTGGGTTTATTGGCGTCTCCAGAGCGGATCGTGCAGATCCGTCAGAACCGCTTGCTTTCGCTGAACGCCGAAACCGAAACCCCGTATGTGGACAAGGTCTCGGTCGCCGAGGAAGTGGCACAATCGCGCCGGCTCTTCGCTCAAAACGGCTGGCCCACGATCGATGTGACCCGGCGCTCGATCGAGGAAACGGCTGCCGCCATCATCGACCTCCACAAGGTCCACCGCATGAAATTCATCGCCCAGGCATGAGCGCCGTCCGAGAATTTTGGCTGTTGCCGGATCCGCTGGTGCTGGCCTCGGGCAGTGCGGCGCGGCGCCATCTGCTCGAGCAGGCTGGGATTCCGGTGACGGTCAAGCCAGCCGCTGTCGACGAGCGCGGGATCGAACGGCCGCTGGCGGAAGCAGGGGCCGAAGCCGATGCCATGGCGCTTCGTCTGGCCCGCGCTAAGGCTCTTTGGGCTAGCGCCCGCTCGCCGGGCGCCCTGGTGCTGGGTGGTGACCAGACGCTGTCGTTGGGCGCAAGACAATTGCACAAGCCCGAGGGGCTTGGCGCGGCGGTTGATCAACTCGCGGCTCTGTCCGGGCAGACCCATAGGCTCAACTCGGCCGTGGTGCTGGCCCGCGATGGGACGGTCTTGTTCGAGACCGTCTGCCCGGCCCGCATGACGATGCGGGTGCTGTCGTCCGCTTTCGTAGCCCGCTATCTGGCCGCCATGGGGGCGAGCGTTTGTGACAGCGTCGGGGCTTACAAGCTCGAAGGGCTCGGCATCCATCTCTTCGAGCGCATCGAGGGGGATCAGTCGACCGTCATGGGGCTGCCGCTCCTCCCCGTCCTAGCGGCGCTACGGCGGCTCGGAGCGTTGGCGGGTTAGCGTTGCCGTCCTTCGATCCTTTTGCGCAAGTCGGTCAGGAAGGGGATAGAGGCGAACTGGTCGGGCTTGACTTGCGCCCAATCGACCCCGGCGGGCTGCTCGTAGCCGCGAGCCGTCTTGATCAGTTCGGTCTCGGTCGCGATCGCGTGCAGGGCGGAATCATGCGCCTGCATAACGACCCGCTGATCGGGAACCACCTGGGAGGAATGGACCGTGGTGACGATGACGGTGTCTCCGTCGACCTTGCCGAGTTCACGAAAGATGCCGAGTTCGAGGTCGGCAAAGCCCGCGCCCTTGCCGGTCCGGCCGCCTTGCCGGGTGACGGCCACGCAGCCCACGACGCAGAACGGCAGGTAAGGCATGGCCTCGAAGTCGACCGGCTCGCCATGCTCGAGAAACCCCTGGCTGACGGCCGCGAGTTCGAATTGCACGCCCTTGCGGCGCAAAACCTCCGGATCGAGACGCACGAAGGGAATGCCGCTGGTCAGTTCGGGAACCGGCGCATAGACGATCTTGCCGTCGTACAGCGCGCGCAGCCTGACCGGAATTTGCGGGGGATCGGGATTGCATTTGATGACCGTGGCGGCTGCCCAGGCGGGCAATTCGGACAGCCGCTTGGCAGCGGTGTCCGCCCCGACGAAATTGGGGATCGCGCTCCAGACCGGCCCGACATTGACGCCCGAGGTCTGCAGGCTGGACCAGATCTCGGCCCGCAGCCGATCCTTGTCGCCGTGGCGACCGGCCCAGCGCATGCCCACTTCGTCGGCACCCATGATCGCATCCCCATCCTGATTGCGCGGCCAAGACAGCAAGATCGGGGCCGCGGACCGTCAGGCTTAGGTCACCCCTATTGCGCGGCTTCTGGGAGTAGATCGCCAACCGGATGGCCCGGCGCCGGATAGAGCTTGCCGCCGACGGTCAGACTGCGGACCTGCAAGGCGCCGCGCGGCTCGAAAATGTCCTTGGGCACGATTACGTGCCCGTGCTCCATCTTCAGTCCGAGCACCGCATAGGCGGCCGACAACATGCGGGCGGCCGATCCCGTATACCAGCTCCAACCCCCCCGCCCCGCATAGCCCGGGCCGTCATAGATGTCGGCGGGCTGCTGGTGGGGCGCAAGGCCGTAGACTGCCAAAGCCTCGCCCTCGGTCTTGCCGAGCGGCGAGATCGCACGCCAGGCCGTAAAAGCCCGGCCCCGCAAGGTCGCGGCGAGCGGCCCGTCGCCCCGCGCAATGGCGGCGTCGGCCAGGGTGATCAAGGCATCGACCGTCCAGGACGAGCCGTGCGAATATTGCCCTCCATTCTCGCGGACGCCTGGCGGATAATCGGCGATGCGGCCCGGGTAGGGTTTGGAATTCTCGTCGAAAGGTGGGGTCAGCAACAGCACGCGATCGGGTTTCTCCAGCGCCCCCAAAGCGTGGTCGAGCGCCGTTAGGGCGCGGTCCGGGTCGACCGCCCCCGACAGCGCCGGCCAAGCGGAGGTCATGATGCTGTAGGGGTCGAGCGTCTCGCCGCCGTCGTTGTAGCCGAACACGAAATGATCTCCCGTCCAGGCGGTCGCGATAGCGGCCTTGAGGGCTGCGGCGGCATCTTGCAGGCGTGCCGCAGCCATTGGGCCTTGCCGTTCACCGGCGACCGGCGCGAACCGGCGCAGGATGTCATGCAGGAAGAAGGAGAGCCACAGGCTCTCGCCCCTGCCCCCCGCGCCGGTCGCGTCGATGCCGTCGTTCCAGTCGCCGGTTCCGACCAGGGGCAGACCGTGGGGGCCCATGCGCGCCAGCGTGTAGTCGATGGCCCTGCGGCAATGGTCGTAGACATCGCCGACTTCGCGGGACAGCCGAGGCGCGATGAGAAGGTCCGTGGTGCCGTCGGGGACGGCCGGGCCTTCGAGATAGGCGGCCTCTTCGTTCAGCACCGAGGTATCGCCCGTGGCCTCGATATAGCGGGTCAGCACATAGGGGAGCCAGAGATGCGGGTCGGAGGCGCGCGTGCGCTGGCCGAGGCCGGTGCGGCCGTCCGGGGCCACATGCCACCACTTGAAAACGTCGCCCTCGGGAAATTGTGCGCCGGCGTGGAACACGATCTGCTGCCGGGTCAGGTTCGGGTCGAAGAAGATGAAGGGCAGCACGTCCTGCAACTGGTCACGAAACCCGTAGGCGCCGCCGCGCTGGTTGGGGCCGTTGCGGCCCCACAGCCGGGCCGCCAGCACCTGGTAGGGTAGCCAGTGGTTGACCAGGCGATCGAAGCCGGGATCGTTGGTCTCGATCCTGATGTCGTTGAGCCGCTCGGCCCACCAGGCGCGGGTCGCCTGCAGGGCGGCGCGCGCCGAAGCGGGATCGCGCAGGGCCGCCGCCATGCCGATGGCATCCGTGCGGCTCTCCGCCTGCCCGAGCGCCGACACGACCTCGGCCTCGCCGCCCGCCAAAACCTCGATCGTGCCCGAAAAGGCCGCGACCCGGCGGCCGTCGTCCTCACGCGAGGTATCGGGCACGCCCTTGTCGGCCATGAAGGGGTTGGTGAGATCCCGTCCGGCACCGCCGATGAAGCGCGCCCGCACGGTCTCGGTGACGGCAGCCGTGAGGCTGGTCGTCGCGAATGCCCAACCCTTGTGGAAGTCGTTGCCCAGGTTGGAGAACAGCAGTGCCTCGGTGGTCTGGTCGCGCTGGGCCAGAAGCTTGCCCCGGCTGTCCTCGGCGCTTTCGTCCAGGGCGATGTCGAAATAGGCGACGACGCGGAACTGGCGGTCCCGCTTGGTGCGGTTGCGGATCGTCAGGATGCGGAGGTCGGCAGGGCCATCCGGCAGTACGAAGACCGTGAGCTTGAGTTCGGTGTCGGGGCGCGTCTTCGAGAAGGTCGCCGAGCCAAGGCCATAGACCACGTCGTGCCGGGCATCGCGGCGGCGGAACGGGATGAAGCCGGGCGTGTCGATCTCGCCGCTCTCGAGATCCACGACATAGATGAGCTGACCGGGATTGGAGACCGGAACCGATTCGAAGCGGAAGGGCGTCAGCGCATTCTGGCGCGCATTGGCGTTGAAGGAGTGAATTTCGCCCTCGTTCGACACCACCGTGCCAAAACCGTTGGCATTGGCCAGCACATGCGCCCAAGGGCGTGGGGTCGCTTCGGTCAGTTTGAGTTCGCTGCCGGCCTGGTTGAACGCGAAAGGCCAGTCGGTCGCGGGCCGCGGCGGGTGCGGGTCGATGGCGCGGGTCTTGGCCCAGACGGCCGCGAGTTCGGTCGCGCTCGGCCGCGTCCGCCCGGTGTGATGCGCCACGATCTCGGCCGCGTGATGCTCGTCGCGGGCCCAGCCTGTCACGAACATCAGTTCGAGCGAGGCCTTCGGGGCCAGATCCACATCGACCGAGAGGCTCGCGGCAGGATCGAAGGTGTAGAGCGAGCCTTCGTCGTCGAGTCTGCGCGGAGCCGTGGGCAGCAGCCCTTGCGGTTGTCGGATGCCGGTCATGCCGAGAAAGCGCGTGCGCGAATCCTCGTAGCCCATGAGGCGCGCGCCCTCGGGCGTGCGCACCGCATGGAAGAAGATTTCGGGCGACATCCGCCCCGTCCCGCTACCACGCAGCAGCCGGTTGCGCACGAACAGGCCGTTGAGGGCGGCCATGAACCAGGTCTCGACATGCATGGCGTTGAAATCGGGATCACGCGCATAGGCGCCGAGTTCATGGACCGCGAGCTCGCGATAGCTGGTCAGAGTCAGCCGGCGCGGCTGGGCCGCCGTGTTGGCGAGGCGGATCCGCCAGAACTCGATGGGCTCTTCCTCGGCAAGCCTGAACTCGGCGTCCGCTCGGATGCCCGCCACGGTGTTGCGGAAGTTGGCGCAATTCGGGTTCGCCTGATGGGCCGCATAATCCGGTCCGACCTTCTGCAGCGGCTCGTAGCCGAGGCTCCACAGCCCCCGGTCGTCGCGGTCGCGCAGAAAGAAGAAGGGGCCGCGCATCTGCAGCGGGTCGGTCACCTTCTTGGAGATGTCGACCGCATGGCCGCCGCGCGTGGTGGCGTCGATCGACGAATGGCCGCGTCCGTCGGGCAGGAGTTCGGCCGTCATGAAGCCGTTCGACAGGCTGAATTTAGCCGGTGCGACGGCGAGCCGTGGTGGAAGGCTGGCGGTTTCGGAACGGGCCGGCTGCTTGCGCCTGTCCCAGCGCGACCCGACCACGAAGGCGATCGCGAGGGCCCCCAGACCCGCTATCCCATAGGCGAGCGCGAGGCTGTCGACCGGCATCGAGAGGGGCGGCGATTTCGCGCGGATCTGTTCGGCGCCCGTCCAGGCCGTGTCCCAGTCGGGGCCGTGCGGGATGTAGAAGGGAATCAGCAGCGGCGCCCAGGTGGCGAAGCGCCGGATGCCGGTGGGGATGACCCGGGTGCGTGACGCATGGCCGACGAACCGCGCCGCCGCCTCATCGGCCCGGTCGCCACCGATGAAGGTCAGGTTGACCAGGGTTGCGACCCGCAGGCCCATATGGTCGAACCAGATCAGCACGCGCAGCCAGTCATAGGCGAGCAGGCCGGTGAACAAGGCGAGGCTCCAGGTGCGGAAGTCGCCGGCCGGCAATAGCGTTTGGGCGATCGTGGCCGCGACGGTCCGCACGGCGCCGTCCTGATTGTACCAGGACGGATCGGGGGACTGGCGCAGGAAGGAGTTGATGATGGGGGCCATCCAAAGCCCCCAGCGCAGCACCCGCACCGCCTGTTCGACGAGACTCTCGAACCCCTTGGGGCTGATCAACTGCTTTAGCGGCGAAAGGCTGCGATCGATCAGGGCCGCGAGCACGAAGTAGTTGATGCTGAACAGCGGTGCCGCGATCGACCAGTTGATCACCCCCGACAGCGATTCGTCATAGAACAGCTTCACCCCGCTGCCCGCGTGGCCGAGGTCGATGGCGCCCCATTTGTTGAACAGCGGGTAGACCGCGAAGGGGCCGTCGGGGCCGTGGTCGAGCGTCACATAGGACCAGAACTTGGTCGACACGACGATGATTTGGGCGGCATCGAAATACCAGCCGAGCGCCCCGCCCACGAGGCCGCCGAGCAGCAGGCCAAGGCCGTAGATGCGCCAGGTCTCAAGCACCGTACGGTGTCCTCGCGCCTTTTCGAAAAGATCGTAGGCAAAGTCGACCCCGCCATAGGCCAGTGCTCCCACCACGAAGGTGGAGAGGAAGCGGACCAGTCCGTCCGCCTGGCGCAGATCGGACGAGAGCGCCAGTCCAGCCCCGAGCCCCACTGCGGCGCCGCGCCAGTAGGCGCGCGGCTCCCCATAGGCGGCGCGCACACGTCCGAAGAAGGGCGCCGTGCCGTCGGCGCTGGCCACCACCGTGGCGGCGAGCGGAAACAGCAGCGCGCCGCCGATGAGACCCGCCAGCCACGGCAGGCCGGTGATGAAGCCGAGCAAGGCCGGGCTCCGCAGCAAGGCGCTTGCCGTCAGCAGCATGGCCATGAACACACCGCCATAGATCGCGCCTTTCGCGACGCCGCTCCGCCACTGCCGATAGACGGTTGCGAAGGTCGGCGGCATGTTGCTCAGGGCGTCGATCGCAAGCCCCGTCACGATGAAGACCAGGGCCCACAATCCGGCTTGCGACAAGGATGCCGAAACGACGGCCAGCAGGGACTGCACCAAGGTCGCGGACGCCGTGGTGGCTTGCGTCAGATCCGCGATCACAGGCGTGAGGGCCGCATGGATGGCGGCCCCGATCAGGAGCCAATGCACGCGCGGATCGCGCGGCAGGCTGCCCGACACGATCACCCGGAGCGCAACCGTCATGGCTTCGACGAAGACGATCAGGATGACGGCCCTGCCGATAACGGCCCGGATCACGTCGTCGACGGCGGTCTGGCCGGTGAGCCAGAAACCGAGGCGCCGCATCAAGGTCTCGTTGCCCACCAGCAGCATCAGGTTGAACAAGAGCGGCAACAACAGCACGCCCAGAGCCTCGTGGACCGCAAGGTGGCGACGCGCCCGGGCCAGCGTGGCGGCCGCGGCCGCAAGATAGATCGCCACCGTGACGCAGGAGCCGGCTGCCGTGAGGCGGACCACGTCGCTCCAGGTATCGGGCACCTGCCAGATCCGGTACTGGTCGCCGCGTGCCGCCGTCAGGACCGCGATGAGGAGAACGTCGATCGCGGCTTCGGCCAGCCGTGGCCCGCGGCCCGTGGTCATCATCTGGAGGAGCGCCAAGCCACCCGTGCCGAGCAGGACCGCCATGATGACGGCCGGCACCGGCGGCAGAAGCAACGACGCCAGCGCCGCGAAGATCAGGAGAACCGTGGACAAAGCGGTCGGGATGGCGCTCTTCGAAGGATCGCTGGTTTGCGCCTCAGCCATGACTCGGGCTCCTTGTGTCGCTACGAATCGCGCGAGGGGCGAGCGCGGTCGTCTTGGCCATGACCTCCCGGTTCGAATCAAACGGGCTCGATCGTTGGACCATTGCAACCGTTCCTTCGTGATTTGGTCGGCATCCTGCCGGCGCGACGCTACACGGGTCTGAAAAGGCTGAACAGGTGACGGCATGATGAAGGACGGGGCGCCGAAAAGCACGCAATGGAGGATGCGCTCCGGGGTTTTGCACCGGATCGATGCGACGACGCTGCGCTTCCTCATCACCGGATCAAGCGCGGCAGGGCTGTTTTTCATCCTGTCCTACGTCGGGGTGAGTGCCGGGCTGCCGCCCTTCGCCGGAACGCTGCTCGCCTATGCGATCACGTTCGTGGGCTGCTACACGGTTCAACAGGCCTGGACGTTTCAGGGCCGAAGACGGCATACCGAGGCGCTGCCGCGGTACCTTGCGGTGCAGATCGGCTGCGGCCTGTTCTCGGCGCTGCTGGCGCGGCTTCTCGTCAGTCTGGCGGGGTTTGCGCCGCTCGCCATGGCGGCCGCCACGACCCTCGCGTCCAGTTCCATCAGCTATTGCCTGTCGCGCTGGTGGGTATTTGCATCCTCGGCCGGTGAGCGCGACGCAGCCTCAGAGCTCTGAACGGATCGCCGTGACTGTCGTGGGTCCGGCAGGAGTTCGGACCGGCTCCGGTTCATCGACGCCACCAGGGTGTAGGAGATGAGCATCAGCAGCCACCAGGAGGTCAGTTTGCCGAGCGACACCATGGCCCAGGCTCTCACCTGGTTGGGATAGAGCCAGGCCCCGCTCGCGGTTCCGATGTTTTCCGCGAACCAGATGAACAGGGCCACGAGCCCGAACCCGAGCAGCAGCGGCATCCGGCGATGCACCGCCCAGATCTTGAAATAGATGGTGGTTCGCCAGAACAGCGCGGCCGCGATGGCCAGCAAGGGAAACCGCAGGTCCACGCCGTAATGGTCGGCAAAGAAATTGGCGTAGATGGCGAGCGACAAGCCCATGAGAGACGTCAGGGGCGGGTGCCGGGTGAAGCGGAAATTGAACAATCGCCAGACGCGGGCCAGATAGCTGCCGATGGCCGCATACATGAAGCCCGTGAACAACGGGACGTGCCCCAATCGTAAATAACTGAATTCCGGATAGGTCCAGGATCCGACCGAGGTCTTGAAGAGCTCCATCACGGTCCCGACGATGTGGAACACCAAGATCACCTTGGCTTCCTCGACGGTCTCCAATCGGAGCCACAACAAGGCCGCTTGCAGCAGCAGGGACGCGAGGACGAGCGCATCGTAGCGCGGCAGGCCGGCGTTCACGGGATACCAGAGGCGCGTCGCCACGATCAGGCCGAGCAGCAATCCGCCGAACAGACAGGCCCAGCCTTGCTTTATCCCGAAGCGAAGGAATTCGTAGCCGCCGGCCGCCAGCGGTCCGTGCCCACGCGCCCAGGCCCCGAGCCGTGCTTCGCGCTCGACGAAACCAGCAAGCGGTTGCCAAAGTCGTGCGGCGCTGTCGGCGTCGGGGTGAGAGCCTCGGTTCACACCAAAACGTCGTGCGGGACGCGTCCCGCCTCTCCGAACACGCGCAGATAGCGCGCGATCTCAACAGGATCGCCGGTCGCCTTCATGGGATTGTCGGACAATTTGACGGCCGGCCGGCCGTCGGCGTCCAAAACCTTGCAGACCAGCGAGATCGCTTTCAATCCATCATTGTAGGTGGGGGCGCAATCGCGGAAATCATTGGTCAGGTTGGTGCCCCAACCAAAGCTCATGCGCACCTTGCCGTCGAAATGCCGGTAGGTTTCCTCGATGGTGTCGACGTCGAGCGCATCCGAAAAGACCAGGCGTTTTTCGCGCGGGTCTCTGCCTTTGTCGCGCCACCACGCCAAGATCATCTCGCCGCCATCGATCGGGGGCGCCGAATCGGGCCGGAAGCCGGTCCAATCCGCCACCCAGTCGGGCGCGTTGCGCAGAAATGCCGCGGTCCCGAAGGTGTCGGGCAGCACGATCAAGAGATTGCCGCCGTAATGGGTCTGCCAGTCCGACAATACCCGATAAGGGGCGGTCCGCAAGGCCGCGTCGTCGGGCGCCAGCGCGGCCAGCACCATGGGCAGTTCATGCGCGTTGGTGCCGATCGCGGTGAGGTCGTTGTTCATGGCGAGCAGCACGTTGCTCGATCCCGTGAAGGCCGTCCCCAGTCCCTCCTTGAGGGCCTCGACGCACCAGCTCTGCCACAAAAATCCGTGTCGCCGCCGCGTGCCGAAATCCGAGATGCTGAGTTCGGGCAGGCGTCGTAGCCGCTCGACTTTGGACCAAAGCTTGGTCTTGGCGCGTGCATAGAGCACGTCGAGTTCGAAACGGCCGAGCCCCCTCAGGGCCGCCCGCGACCGCAATTCGTTGATGATCGCAAGCGCCGGGATCTCCCACATCGTGGTCTGCGTCCACGGCCCCTCGAAATGCAGCACGAACTGACCGTCTTCCTTGCGAAGATCGTAGTCGGGGAGCGCGAAATCGTTGAACCAGGCGAGGAAATCGGGATGAAAGATCTGCTGCTGGCCATAGAAGCTGTTGCCCGCGAGCCAGATCTGTTCCTTCTTGGAGAGCCGCAGCGTGCGCGCATGGTCGAGCTGCTCGCGCAGCTCGGTCTCGTCGATCTCGTCCGCGATGCGGACCCGCGTGGTCCGGTTCATGACCGAGAAGGTCACGCGGCGGTCGCGGTACAGATGCCAAATCATCTGCAGCATCAGAAGCTTGTAGAAATCCGTGTCGAGCAGGCTGCGGATGATGGGGTCGAGTTTCCACGTGTGGTCGTAGACCCGCTTGGCGATATCGGTCGTGGCCATGATGGTTTCGCTGGAGGTTGGCCGACAGATGGGGACGAAGCAGCCCGCCGTTGTCAACCTCTGACGGGCCGCGACCTTTGTTGGACGAAGGCTCAGGGCTCGAGGAGCGCAAGGTCAGGCCTGGTCCACAAGGACCGGGCCTGATCCGTCTCCACCCACAAAAAACGCGGCCTCGGGACTCGCCCGGGCCGCGTCAACTCGCAATCTCCCCTGACGTCCAGGCGTCAAGGCGCTTTCATCAGGCGACCTGAAGATTGACGGCCGAACTCTTGCCGCGGTCTTCCTTCATCTCGAAGGAGACTTCCTGGCCCTCGTTGAGGGATCGCAAGCCAGCGGCCTCAACGGCTGAAATGTGCACGAAGACGTCCCGGCCTCCATCACTGGGCTGGATGAAGCCATAGCCGCGGATGCTGTCGAACCACTTCACGATACCTTTTTGCATCATCTATCCTTATCGAGTCTTCCCCCGCACCACAGCGAGCGGGAGATTCCATGACCGAGGCGGGGCCGGACGGGAGCGGGCTGGCGTGCGAACGCGGGCCTTGAGGCCGGCGGACCTAAGCCGCGATCCTGGAATGGTCGTCATGTGGCGTAGGATGATGGCGAATTCAAGCTGGCAGGCCCGCGCTCGCCGCAAGCCCGCGAGGCAGGAATCTGGGCTTCCTTCGGTTCGGCCGCGAGTTTGTTTGCATACCGCCTTGGATCGATTTATGGATCGAACGAAAGCAATCCTATCGCGAACCAGGTTCTGCGAAGGGGCCGGACTTTCCGGTCACCTCACGCTCACCGAGGCAACCCGTGCTACGGAATGCTTCGAAGAACCGGTGAATCCGGATGAGGGGGGAATAATGACTTTTCGCCATAAATTGCTGGCCGGCGTCGCGCTGGTGTTTTCGTTGGGCTTGGCGGGTGCCGCGCAGGCTCAAACCAAGGAAGTCCAGATGGTCCATTGGTGGACCTCGGGCGGCGAGGCCGCGGCCCTCAACGTGCTCAAGCAGGATCTTGCCAAGGAAGGCTATGCCTGGAAGGACGTCCCGATCGCGGGCGGCGGCGGCGAGGCCGCGACCACGGCGCTGAAAGCCATGGTGGCGGCTGGCAACATCCCCACCGCGGTTCAGACGCTCGGCTACAACGTGCAGGACTGGGCCGAACAGGGCAAGCTCGCCAACCTCGACGATGTCGCGGCCAAGGACGGCTGGGACAAGGTGATCCCGGCGCCGCTGCAGAAATTCGCCAAATTCGATGGCCATTGGGTCGCGGCCCCGGTCAACGTGCATTCGGTGAACTGGGTTTGGATCAACAAGCCGGCGCTCGACAAGATCGGCGGGCAGGTCCCGACGAACTGGGACGAGTTCGTGGCCATGCTGGACAAGGCCAAGGCCGCGGGCGTGATCCCGCTGGCGCAAGGCGGCCAGCCCTGGCAGGAGGCCACCATGTTCGACTCGGTGGTGGCGTCGACGGGCGGCATCGAGTTCTACAAGAAGGCTTTCATCCAGCTCGATCATGCGGCCTTGAACTCGCCCACCATGAAGACCGCCTTCGAGCGGCTGGGCAAGCTCAAGACCTATGTCGACCCGAACTTCTCCAACCGCGACTGGAACCTTGCCACCGCCATGGTGATCAAGGGCGACGCGCTGGTGCAGGTGATGGGCGACTGGGCCAAGGGCGAGTTCCGCAGCGCCGGCAAGAAGCCCGGCACGGACTTTGTCTGTGCCCGCTTCCCGGGCACCCAAGGCGAGGTGATCTTCAACTCGGACATGTTCGCCATGTTCAAGGTCTCGGCTGATCGCCAGCAGGCGCAGTTCGCGCTCGCGTCCGCGACCGAAAATCCGGCCTTTCAATCCTCGTTCAACGTGGTCAAGGGTTCCGTCCCGGCCCGCACCGACGTGGCCGACACCGACTTCGACATGTGCGGCAAGAAAGGCATCGCGGATCTGAAGGAGGCGGTCGCCAAGGACACCCTGGTCGGCTCCATGGCCCAGGGCTACGGGCAGCCTGCCGCTATCCAGGCCGCCTATCACGAGGTCGTCGACAAGTTCTTCAACGGGCAGATCACCTCGGCCGACGATGCGGTCAAGCAATTGAGCGACGCGATCGACGCCGCCAAGTAAGGGTATGACGCGACAGGTTTAGGATAGCCCTTCTCCCCCGATGGGGGAGAAGGGCATGGGCCCAGAAGTTCGTCGCAAAAGTTCCGATGATGTTAGCCTGCGGCCTTGCGGAGGTCGTCGTTGCGAGCCGCCGGCGAAGCAATCCGGTCGTCGGGGGCGCACTCCCGCGGATTGCGTCGTGGCTCGGCTCCTCGCAAAAGCGACAAGCCTATGGGGTTGACGATCCCACCTTGTTATATTCGAAGCCATCCTCCCTCACCTTGCGTCAGGGGCAAACTCCTCGAACCGATCCAGGACACGCTCGGGTTCATGACATCGATCGACGTTGCGCCGCTCGTTACTCGGGAACGCGCGAGCGGGAAGATGATGGGCGCGCTGCAGAGCGCGGTGCCACGCCTGGTGCTGGCGCCGTCCTTCGCCATCATCCTGGTGTTCGTTTACGGCTTTATCCTTTGGACCGTCTATCTTTCGCTCACGCCCTCGCGGGCCTACCAGGTCGACAAATTCGTCGGGCTGGCGTCCTACGTGCGCCTGTGGGGCCAGCCAAGCTGGTATACGGCGATCGAGAATCTCGCGATTTTTGGTTCCCTCTACATTGGCCTGTGCCTCGCGCTCGGACTGACGCTCGCCATCCTGCTCGACCAGAAAATCCGCGGCGAGAGCCTGCTGCGCCCCATCTTCCTCTATCCGATGGCGGTTTCCTTCATCGTCACCGGAACGGCCTGGAAATGGTTCCTGAACCCCGGCTTGGGGCTCGAGAAAACCATGCACGACTGGGGCTGGACCAGCTTTCATTTCGACTGGCTCATCAACCCGAAATACGCCATCTACACGGTGGTGATCGCGGGGGTCTGGCAGGCGTCGGGCTTCGTCATGGCCATGTTCCTGGCCGGGCTGCGCGGCATCGACGGCGAGATCGTCAAGGCGGCCCAGATGGACGGCGCCTCCTCCTGGCAGATCTACCGGCGGATCATCATTCCAATGTTGCGGCCGGTGTTTCTGTCGGCCCTGGTGGTGCTGGCGCACCTCACCATCAAATCCTATGACCTCGTGGTGGCGCTGACGGGCGGTGGGCCGGGCGGCTCGACCCAGCTTCCCTCGACCTTCATGTATGACTTCACCTTCCCGCGGAACCAGATGGCGGTCGGCTCGGCCAGCGCCGTCATGATGCTGATCGCCATCGCGGCCATCATGGGTCCCTATCTCTACACCGAGCTGCGCGAGAAGGCCCGATGAGCGCCACGGTCCAGTCTTCCGCGGTAGGCGGGTCGCGCACCGCACGGATCGTCCTCTACGGGCTGCTGATCGTTTTCGCGGTGTTTTTCCTGCTGCCGCTGTTCGTGATGCTCACCACCTCGTTCAAGTCGCTCGACGAGATCAGGCAGGGCAATATGATGGCGCTGCCCACCGCGCCCACGCTGGACGCCTGGCTAAAGGCCTGGGGCACCGCCTGCGTGGGGCTTACCTGCGCGGGCATCAAGGGCTATTTCCTCAATTCGATCCTGATGGTGGTGCCGGCCGTGGCGATCTCGACGGCGATCGGCTCGATCAACGGCTACGTGCTGACCAAATGGACGTTTCCTGGCCACCGGCTGGTGTTCGGGCTCATGCTATTCGCCTGTTTCATCCCGTTTCAGTCGGTGCTGCTGCCGGTCGCGCGGCTGTTGGGCCTTCTCGGACTCGCCAATTCGATTCCCGGGCTGATCCTGGTTCACGTCATCTACGGCTTGGGCTTTACCACCCTGTTTTTCCGTAACTATTACGAGGCCTTCCCGACCGAACTCATCCGCGCCGCCCAGATGGATGGCGCCGGCTTTTTCCGGATCTTTTGGCGCCTCATGCTGCCGAGCTCGGGCCCCATCATCGTGGTGACGATCATCTACCAGTTCACCAACATCTGGAACGACTTCCTGTTCGGGGCCTCGTTCGCGTCGGGCGACGGCGCCCCGATGACGGTGGCGCTCAACAACCTGGTCAACACGTCCACGGGCGTGAAGGAATATAACGTCGACATGGCGGCCGCCGTGATGGCGGCTCTGCCCACCCTGCTGGTCTATGTTTTGGCAGGCCGCTATTTCGTGCGCGGCCTCATGGCGGGCGCGGTGAAGGGCTGAGGCGCGTGTGTCGCGCGCGGGGGGTGCAACCCACGACGCCCGAAATACCTGTCTTCTCGACCGAGTGTCGCGCGAGTAGGCCGAAAGCCGACGGCGACGCGAGTGCTGCCCCTCCGCGATAAGCGGCGCAAATAAAAAGGGCCGCGGACAAACGTCTTCCGCGACCCTGGGTTTGGATCGAGCGC
>CAXTOT010000016.1:72034-75934 GCA_964245915.1 uncultured Lichenihabitans sp.
TGATTTGCGAGCTGCGAACCATGAGATTCGCGGCCGCGGTGTTCTCGAAGTCGATGCCCTTCTGTGCGAAGCCATAAATCTCGACGTTTTCGACATGCAGCGCGCCGCCGCCAGCTAGATAGCTGATGCCGTTCACCCCAAGCGTGGTGCCGGCGCCGTTGATGGTGAGATTCCGGACGGTGACGACCGACCCGGCCGGTAGACTGCTGGAAATCACGATCCCATTGGTGCCCGACGAGAGGATGGAACCCACCTGACCGCCTGGGCCGCTCGCGCAGTCCAGCGTGATCGCCTTGGTGATCGTAAGCGTACCGAACCCGCCCGGATCAAGGCAGTCGATTTCGCCGCCGATGGCGGTCTTTGAAATGGCACCGGCAAAAGTCTTGCATGGCGCGGTGCGGCTGCATGGATTCACGTCGTCACCGACTCCGGAGATCCAGGTGCGCGTCGCCTGCGCGTTGGCCGGGATGGTCAGCAGCGCCAGAAAAAATGTACAGATCAAAGCCAGTACTGTATTCTTCATGTTCCTCCCCCATAATTTATTCTCGAAAGAACGCGAGACGACTCTGATTTGTGCAACAACGTGACAGCGCCCACACCGATGTTTCGGGCGTACACGTCGCAGCCCTCTCTGAGAGGCCCCGCAGATTAAGGTTAACAGCATTCCCATGTCGTGTCGATGTCGATCATGCAACATCGGGAAGACTGATGACGCCCCTGATACATCGATGGAAACTAAGTCAGAGTGACCCGATAGAAACGCTCCTGAGGTGTTTAGCCCGGGCACTCGCCCAAGCCGATTGAGCGTGAAACTGCCGGGCAGCGTCTAAATCGGCGGCCCAAGCTCCTCCGTTGACACCGGTGCTCGAAGGATGTCAGTCACCGTGGCGGCTGGCAGCAGCAACGTCCTTGGCGCGGTGGCCTGCAGGCCGAAGCATGTCCTAGCGAGGCGGCCATAGACTTCGCCGCCGTTGGCAGCCTGACGCGCCCTGAACGTTGATTGCCGCCGTGACTGGCGGACCCAGGATGCCGAGGCGGGATGATGATACGAATCGCCGATCTTTCGGAGCGGAGGCGCTCTACGCTCAACACGACCGACGGGGCCTCGCCAGCCCGATCGTATGCGCAAGTCGAGGAGAACTGGTTTTATGAGCCGAACGCCGCGTGATCTTTATGTAGACCTTCTCTTCAAAAGTCTGTCGAACTTGATCTACGGGCCGCCGCCGCTTGATCCTTGGAACGACGGTTTATTCAGACCTGATGCGAGGCCGGGTAGGGACAATAAGTCTCCGGCTCACACGATGGTGGGGATATTGCGCCTTGAGAACGTTCGTGACCTAACGCAGCGGGTGCTAGACCTAGAAATCCCAGGTGATTTCATTGAAACCGGAGTATGGCGAGGTGGCTGCTGCATCCTGATGCGCGGTATATTGGCTGCCAACATGGTCGAGGACCGCAAGGTTTACGTCGCGGACTCGTTCGAGGGCTTGCCGCCGCCGAAGCCGGACCTGTACCCGCAGGATGAAGGGGACACCTTCCACCTGATGAAGAACTTGGCAATTTCGCTGGATCAGGTGAAAGCGAATTTCGATGTTTATGGCTTGCTGGACGATCAGGTCGCTTTCGTGAAAGGGTTCTTCAGCGAGACATTGCCGGTCCTCGATGCCGGGCCGTTCGCCTTGATAAGACTCGACGGTGACATGTACGAATCGACTTACGTTGCGCTTGAATGTCTATACCCGAAGCTGTCGATCGGGGGCTTCCTCATCGTCGACGACTACGGGGCGATCGAGCAGTGCCGGAAAGCGGTGACCGACTACCGGGCGAAGCTCGGCATTGAGGATGCCATGCATCAGGCGGACTGGACTGCCGTGTGGTGGCAAAAAACCCGCTGAAAGGCGTCTTTGCTGCTTCGGGACGACGGCTTGGGAGCTCCCTATTGGAAGAGCGCTGCAATATCCTCTTCATCATGGCTGACCAGTTCAGGCATGATGCCGTTCATCATGTAGGCGGTGTCGGTCGGACTCCCGCCCTTGATGCTCTGGCGGCCGAAGGCGTGAGCTTCCGCCGCGCCGTTACGACGTCACCGGAATGCATCCCCGCACGGTTTGCGCTCGCCACGGGTCTTTACCCCCATCAGACCGGAATTTGGCGGAACCAGCATGCCACGCTGTCGCCGTCGGCGTGGAGTTGGACACAGGCGCTCGTTGCCGCAGGCTATCGGACAAGCCTGTTCGGCAAGACCCATTTCCACGAATCGGCGCAGGCGAGCGGCGATCTTCGCGACGGCCTCGAACTCATGCAAGGTTATGGGCTACTCGACGTCGATGAGATTGCCGGACCGCGCGCCAGCGTAGCGGTCAAATGCGCAATGACCGATGCCTGGCAGCAACGCGGGCTTTGGGATGAATACCGCCAGGATCTTGCCGAACGGTTTGCCGGCAATCCGTGGACCGCAAAGGCGTCCCCCCTGGGACTGGAGCACTACTACGACACCTATGTCGGCCGCCGCGCGCTGGAATATCTGTCATCCTATGACCGGCCGGAGCCCTGGTTCTGCTGGGTCAGCTTTGCTGGCCCGCATGAGCCTTGGGACGCTCCAGCCCCCTATGACCGGCTGCATTCCCCTGCCGACATGCCGCGGCCCATCCCGCGCATGGATGGATGGGAATCGGCACAAGGACTTTTGGGCGATCTTTTTCGTTCCCCTGTGCATTCGGCACCCCCGCTCGCGAGCGAGATCGCGGCCATGCGGGCCAATTATGCGGGAAACGTAACGCTCATCGACGACCAGATCGGAACGATCATCGATCTTCTGAAGAAAACTTCCGCTTACGACAAGACCTTGATCGTGTTCACCTCCGATCACGGCGAGATGAACGGCGATCAGGGTCTAATTTATAAAGGGAGTTTTCTGTCTTCCGCGATCGATATTCCGCTCATCGTTCGGCCGCCGCGCAACGGGCGGGCGGAAGGGGTGGCGTGCGCCGAGAGCCTTGTCGAGCTGATTGATGCCGGGTCCACAATCCTCGATTACGCTGGGGCCATTCAACAGGAGTCGTCCAACGGCCGGTCGCTGCGCCCGTTACTTGACGGCCGTAGTGAATCGCACCGTGATTACGTCGTTTCCGAGTTTGGGGGGCACACGATGATTGCGACACGGGCCTGGAAGTGTGAATTCAATGCACAAGCCGAGGCAGTTCTTTTGTTCGATCGTATTGCCGACCCGCTCGAGCAACACGATGTGGTCGCCGATTCGAGCTCGGGCGAGGTTGTCGCCAAGCTGCGAGGAATGCTCCTCGCTCATCTTGGCGCGACATCGGAAAAGCACAAAATCACACTTTGATCGCAAAAAGACCTATCCGCTGCAGCCCCGCCCTCGGGTGACCGTCACCGTCTTTCCGACGACGGGTCCCTGCTCCCACGCCGAACTCGCGACCAACTGCTGTATGACGCGGTAAGGACCGATGTCTGGGTCCAAAGCATCGTCGAGCACGATCGACGCGTCTTCGTGCAGCTTTGCCAGCCAACAGTCGAGGTCTCTTCTCACCCCTTCGTACCGATGGTCGCCGTCAATCCACAGAAGCCGTACCGGGTGTGGCCAATTCGGTGACAGCCACTCGCTGCTCAAATTGACCAAGCGAATCGGCGAATAAAGCTGCAACCTCACCATGGTTGCAAAGAAGCTGCCGCGGTCTTCCGGTCCAAACGTTCCGCCATAGACGCCGGCAAACGTCTCCTGAGGGTCGATGGCGTAGACCGGCCCCTTGAAGCCGCGGTTCGCGAGCTCGAGCTGCGGCAGCGCGCCCGGCGTCCCGGACGCGGCGATGTAGACGGCGTCCGGCTTCGCCGCGAGCACCTTGACCACCTGCCCGACGACGCTGGTATCGGTCGTCGCAT
>CAXTOT010000017.1:0-74918 GCA_964245915.1 uncultured Lichenihabitans sp.
TGGCTTCAACCTGACCTTCGCGGTCCGGCCCGAGACCTTCGTCACCATCGTCGATCTGCTGGTGCCCGAGTTGCAGCGACGTGGCCGCTACAAGCGGCGCTACGCCGACGGCACGCTGCGCGACAAGCTGTTCGGCCACGCTCGCCTGCGGGCACCCCATCCCGCGACGCAACACCGGCAGGTCGCCACGGACGCTGAGGTGCGGGATCCAAGGCACGGCTTGTCCGAATGAACGGTCCCAACCCGTCCCGCTCCGTCGACATCACAGTCTGGGGAGATGATCCCTCATCGAAAGGAGGATCCAGCGAGCGCCGCCTGACACGGCTTGTCCCGTGCAGGCGCTTGCACCAGCTCCGGACTGATCGCGTTCGAGCCGCGGTTCGCTTTGCTCGATCGAGCGAGCGCGACGGACTCTATCGCGAAAAGATGCCGTCAGCGACTTTTCGGGCCCCGACCATGACGGGCTCGAGGCTCGGCGTATATTCATTGGCGACGCCCCAACCCTCGTTGCCATAGACCAGGCGCACCACACCGACGCGTTTGCCGTCACGGCGGAAGCGGAGCTGGTCCTCCTCCGTGCTTTCGAGAGCCCCCATAATCGCGCGCTCGTCCCGGCTGTGGCGGATCATCGTGTCCTCGCCATTGAACACGTCGAGCGCATAGCCCTCGCCCACGGCATCACTGATGATGCGCGCGATGATGGCGCGCTGCAGGTCCTTCATGACGAGTCCTCCGGGGACCAGAGCGCGACCTGGAAGGTCGACGGGAGATTACGCTCTTAGCAATTGACGGTAATGATGGCCCTTGTCTTGCGCAACAACGGTTTCGCTGATGAGGGCACGATGGCTTAGGCGCGGGTCTGAACGCATGAAGGTCGAGGAGCACTTTGTGTCCTTGTTCAGGGCCGTGAAAGCGCGCTAGCTTTAAAGCCTGAGACATAACCCGCTTCAAGCGAGGCTTCATGGTCGTGCGCGTCGCCACGGTGGCGTTCGAAGGCATCGAGGCGCGGCCGGTCGACGTGCAGGTGCAGATCGCCAACGGCTCCGTGCTGTTCATGGTGGTGGGCCTGCCCGACAAGGCGGTGGGCGAATCGCGCGAACGGGTGCGGGCCGCCCTGACGGCCTCGGGTCTGGCGCTGCCCGCCAAGCGAATCACCGTGAACCTCGCGCCCGCCGACATGCCCAAGGAAGGCAGCCATTATGACCTGCCGATCGCGCTCGGCATCATGGCGGGCATCGGCGCGATCCCGGCCGACGCCATCGCGGGCTATACCGTCATCGGCGAACTCGCGCTCGACGGCACCATCACGGCGGTGGCGGGTGTGCTTCCCGCCGCGGTGGCCGCTAATGCGCGGGATCACGGGCTGATCTGCCCGCGCGCCTCGGGGCCGGAGGCCGCCTGGGCGAGCCGCGATCTCGACATCCTGGCCCCCGGCTCGCTGATCCAGCTCGCCAACCATTTCAAGGGCACGCAGGTCTTGAGCCGTCCCGAGCCGGCGTTACGCTCTGCGGGTCCCGCCGGGCCGGACCTGCGCGACGTCAAGGGACAGGAAAGCGCCAAGCGGGCGCTGGAGATCGCGGCAGCCGGGGGCCACAACCTGCTCATGAACGGGCCGCCCGGCGCCGGCAAATCGATGCTGGCGGCGCGGCTCCCCTCCATCCTGCCGCCCCTCACGCCGCGCGAACTCCTTGAAGTCTCGATGATCCATTCGGTGGCGGGGCAGCTCAGCGGGGGCGAGCTCACCGAGCGGCGGCCGTTCCGCGCCCCGCATCACTCGGCCTCCATGCCGGCCCTGGTGGGCGGCGGCGCCGGCGCCCGGCCGGGCGAAGTCTCGCTCGCCCACCATGGCGTCTTGTTTCTGGACGAACTGCCGGAATTTGCCACCACGGTGCTCGATTCGTTGCGCCAGCCCATCGAAACCGGCGAGGTGTCGATCGCGCGGGCCAATCACCGGGTCACCTATCCGGCACGGTTTCAGCTCGTGGCCGCCATGAATCCCTGCCGCTGCGGCCATGCGCTGGAGCCCGGTTACGCGTGCAAGCGTCAGCCCAACGAGCGCTGTATGGCGCAATATGCGGCGCGGCTCTCCGGCCCCCTGCTCGACCGCATCGATCTGCATATCGAGGTGCCGGCGGTCTCCGCCACGGACCTTATCCTGCCGCCCCCGGCCGAAGGCTCCGCCGAAGTGGCCGCCCGTGTCGCGGCTGCGCGCGCGATGCAGGTCGAACGCTATGTGAAGCTCGGCCTACCCACCGTCACCACCAATGCGGCCGCGCCCGCCTCGGTCATCGAGAGCATCGCCGAGGTGGATGCGGGCGGCGTCGCGCTGCTTCGCCAGGCCAGCGACAAGCTTAGATTGACGGCGCGCGGCTATCATCGGGTGCTGAAACTCGCGCGTACGCTGGCCGATTTGGAAGGGCTCGGGGCGATCGGGCGGGCACATCTCGCGGAAGCCCTGTCCTACCGGGCCAGCGCCGACCGGCGCGCGCCGGCCAGCTGAGCGGGCGCCCTTCAACGCAATCGCAAGCTTTTTAATGGAGGCTGATCGGGGCCGCGCGCCGTGGCCGTTGGATTGTCTGATGTTCAAGCTTGCAGCGGCCGTCTTCGGCAGCCTGACTCTCGCCTGGGTCATGGCCGTGGTGGGAACCGTGCTGTTCATCCACACCATGCTGGACCGGGTGCGGCTGAAGCGCTTGGCCAAGCAGGTCGAGGACGCGCAAGAAAAGCTCGCCGACGATCTTTGGGAGATCAAGGCGGCGGGCGAGGCGCGCATCCGGGCCGAGGCCTCCACCCAAGCGAAGTCGCGCTTCATCGCCACCGTGAGCCATGAGGTCCGCACCCCGCTGAACGGCATTTTGGGGATGGCCGAACTGCTCGGCGCGACCCCGCTCGATCCCGAGCAGATGGCCTATCTCGACGCCATCCAGAGCTCTGGCCGGGCCTTGACGGCGCTGATCGAGGAGGTGCTGGATTTCTCGCGGATCGAAGCCGGCAAAATGGCGCTCGCCTCCGAACCCTTCGAGATTCAGGCCTTGGTCGAGGGCGTGGTCGAACTGCTCGGCCCCCGCGCCCAGGAGAAGGGCCTCGAAATCGCGGCCCATGTGGCGCCCGACGTGCCGGTCTGGCTGGTGGGCGATGCGATGCGGCTACGGCAGGTGCTGACCAACCTCGCGGGCAATGCGGTCAAATTTACCGAACGTGGTGGGGTCGGGGTGCGGGTCGCGCTGTCTCCCGGCCGCGAGATCGCGTTCACGGTGGCCGACACCGGTCCTGGCGTGCCGCCCGACCGCCGCTCTGCCATCTTCGAGGAGTTCGAACAGGGCGACAATGCCACGATGCGCCAATATGGCGGCTCGGGTCTCGGCCTCAACATCGCGCGGCGCATCGTCGGTCTGATGGGCGGCGGCCTCACCCTGGCGGACCGGCCGGAGGGGGGCTCGACCTTCGGCTTCACGGTCGGGCTTTCCGCCGCGGCCGCGATGGACGATTCGAGCCGGTCCGCGCTGCCCGATCTGCGCGGCACGACCGCGCTCATCGTGGCCGATTCGCCCTTCCAGGCGCCGTTCCTCGCCCAGAGCCTCGGCCATGCGGGCGCTAAGGTCACCATCGTGGCCAAGCCCGATCAGGCCATGACCCTGTTCGGGGCCACCCGAGCCCCCGACCTGCTCTTCGTGGATTGCGCCTTGGGTGAAGCCGCCACGAACAGTCTGGCCGATGCCGCCAAGGCGGCCGGGGTCGAGCGCGCGATGCTGCTGTTCTCGCCCTTCGAGCGGCGGGCTTTCGGCCAGAAACTCGTCGCCGTGTTCGGGGGCTGGCTCGTCAAGCCGGTCCGGGCGCGATCCCTAGCCACGCAGCTCGGTTCGAAGGCCGCGGCCGACCCCGAGATCGGCGTCAGGGCCGTGCCGGCTCGCCCCGTGCCCGAGCCGACCGACATGCGCATCCTGCTCGCCGAGGACAACGAGATCAACACGCTGGTGATGCTGAAGATGCTCGACCGGATCGGCGCCGAGGTGACCCATGTGGCGGACGGCGCCGTGGCGCTCAACGCCGCGCTCGCGGCCATGCGGGGCGAGACCAAGGCCTTCGACACCATTCTTCTCGACATCTCGATGCCGGGGCTGAACGGGCAGGAGGCCGCGCGTCTGCTGCGGCGCGCCGAACAGGGTGCCGGCGCCACCCCGACTCGCATCGTGGCCCTGACCGCCTATGCGTTCGAGGACGACAGGCAGGCCTGTTTCGAGGCCGGCATCGATGAGTTTCTGACCAAGCCCATCGACTTGGCCCGCCTGCGGGCAGCCCTGCAACGCGATGACCGGGAAGGCTCCGTTCCGCCCCCAGCCAAAGCCGCCGGCTGATAGGTTTGGACAAGCTCGGCTTGGTTGCGAGCCTGTCATAAAATCTTGCCGAAATCGTGATGTCTCGATGCATGCCGTGTGACTTTCGTCGACGCGGCATTCGGGATTCGAAGATGTTCGACGCGCAAACCCTGATCCGCCCCTCGTCGACCCTGACCTGGACGGGCGACAAGGTGAGGACCTGGACGGGCTTGCGGGATTGGCCCGACCTTCAGGGCAGCCTCGGCCGAATCGGCACGCTCGAGGTCCGGCTGGCGGCCCGCAAGAAAGACGTGCGCAAGGCCCAGCGGGTCCGCTACAAGACCTTCTATGAGGAGGGCCATGCGGTCCCCGACCGGACCACGGCCCTGACCCGGCGCGACCGCTGCGCTTTCGATCGTCATTGCGACCACCTGCTGGTGATCGACCATGCGGCAGTCAGCAAATTCGGCATCCAGCACCCGAAGGTCGTGGGCACCTACCGGCTGCTCCGAAAAGATGTGGCACAGCGCAACCTGGGCTTCTACTCGTCGCAGGAGTTTGAGCTCGGGCCGCTGCTGGCACGTCATCCCGAAAGCCGCTTTTTGGAGATGGGCCGCTCCTGCGTGCTGCCCGCCTATCGGTCCAAACGGACCATCGAACTCCTGTGGCGGGGCATCTGGGCCTATGTGCAGCATTACCGGATCGATGCGCTGATCGGCTGTGCCAGCCTCGAGGGCACCGATCCCGCCGCGCTCGCGCTGCCGTTGAGTTTTCTGCACCATTACGCGGGCGCCCAGCCCGAGTGGCGCGCCCGCGCGCTTGCGGGCCGCTTCGTCGACATGGACATGCTGCCGAAAGCCAGCGTCGACCCGCGCCGGGGCGCCGCGAGCCTGCCGCCGCTCGTCAAGGGCTACCTGCGCTGCGGCGCTCAATTTGGCGAGGGCGCCGTGGTGGACCATCAGTTCGGCACCACCGACGTGTTGGCCATCATGCCCATCCAGAGCATCCATGGCCGCTATACGAGCTTTTACGGACGGGAGTCCGACGACCGCAGCGTGGCTTAACTGCCTCTGCGCGGCTGCCCACCCGAAAGACATACAATGCGACTTACCTATGTCTTGGCCATTGTTGGTGTCTACCTTTCTGCGCTCCCTTTGCATAAAGTCTCGGCGGAGGAGCTAAGAGGGGCGGCAAGACGCGAATACGAACGGGTCACAAGCGAGGGTAGCTTCTTTACATCATGTAGCGTGAATTCAGATTACTTCGTATTCTGGGCAGGCAAACCACCTTCGGTTTTAGACATCGCGGGAAAAGAGCAACCCGTTCAATTCGAGCCACATAAAGTTGGCGACTACATTAGAAGGCCGTATCTGTGCCATACAGCTGAAGGTCTGCTGACGATAACGACGAGGTTGACGCACAGCATCAGCAACTCTCAATGTGGTGCCGGCAATAATTTCATAGCCAAGTTATCGGTTTCGCATCTTGGTTCTTACTCGGATCAGTTTCTCGCGGATGGATGCGGTGGTACCTCCGGGCTTCTTATAAGGGGAAAACACGTTCTACTTTGTAGAATGCCAGACGATGATAAGACGGCTGTGGGGCATTGTGCGGAAGGGGCGGATTCCGTGGGGCCAAGAGAGCTACGCTAGGGTGTGGACGCTCGGAGATCACCACCTCGGATCTTCCAATAATCACACCGCTCCGAGCCGGGGCAAGCGGTTGATGGGTCCCGACGCTAAGCGAGCCAGCCCTTGGCGGCTCCGGCCAGCAGGACGACCCCGATCACGATTCGGTAGATCACGAACGGCCAGGTCGAGAACCGCTCCAAGATCCGCATCAGCAGGAAGATGGCGACGAAAGACGAGAGCGAGCCAACCACCAGCCCGACCGCCAGAATCGACCAGCCTTGCGCTTCGAGATGAGCTTTATGCAGCTCGTAGATCTCCTTCAGCCCCGCGAGCGCAATGGCCGGCACCCCGAGCAGGAAGGAAAAACGCGCCGCCTCCTCGCGCTTGAGATCGAGGAACAGCGCGGCCGTCAACGTCGAGCCCGAGCGCGACACGCCCGGGATCAAGGCCCCAACCTGCGCGACGCCGACCACCAGGGCGTCGAGCAAGGTGATGTTGGCCAGCACGCGGCGATGACGGCAATAGAGTTCCGCGATGGCGAGCAGCACGCCCATCACGATGCAGGCGATGCCTATGACCGGCAGGCTGCGCAGCTGCGATCCGCAGGCGTTCAACCGGGACGACAGCAGCAGCCCTGCGAGCACGATCGGCACCGTGGCGAGCACGATCCAGACCGCGAAGCGAAAATCCCACGAGCCGAAGTCGCGGCGCGCCACGGCCCCGATCGAGCCGGTCACGATGGCGCGCACGTCGCGCCAGAAATAGGTCACCACGGCCGCCAGCGCGGCCAGTTGCAGCGCCGCTGAAAAAGCCGAACCCGGATCCTGCCAGCCGAGCAAGGCCGGCACGATCCGCATATGGGCCGTGGAGGACACGGGCAGGAGCTCGGTCAGGCCCTGAACGATGCCCAAAAATGCCACCTTGGCATAGCCCAGGCTGACAAAGCCCGTATCGAGCCCCTGGGTGCATGCGTCCGCCATGATGGGCCTTTCGAGCGCTGGAGCACGAGCCGTCTGCATCGAATCGTCTTGCGGTCCTACAAACCCGAACGCGCCGGCCATTTCAAGGTGGAGCGATACCAGGGGTGCGGCCGGTCGGCCCACAAGCCGTTGCCGCGAAGTCCTTCAGGTAAAATCACGGGTATCGATCGTCAGAGCCTTACGGGCGTGCCGGCGAGTTCGCGGCCATCGTGACCGGTGATCCGCACGTCGACGAGGCTCCCCGGCGGTGACGCGGGTTCCACGCGGACGGCGGTAAAATCCTCGGCTCGACCCTTGCCGCCCCGCTCCATCAACAAGCGCCGGACATGGCCGACCTGCCCCGCGAGATGGCGCTCGAGCGCGGCCTCGCCGGCGGCCCGCAAACGGGCCGCGCGCGCTTTGGCGACATCGCGCGCCACCTGGGGCATCCGGGTCGCGGGCGTGCCGGGTCGCGGCGAATAGGGGAAGACGTGCAGATGGGTGAGGCCGCAATCGGCCACCAGCGACAGGCTGTCGGCGAAATGATCCTCCGTCTCGGTGGGAAAGCCCGTGATGATGTCGGCCCCGAATACGATCTCGGGGCGGCGGGCCCGGACCTCACGGCAGAACTCCACGGCATCGTTGCGGCCGTGCCGCCGCTTCATACGCTTGAGGATCAGATCGGCGCCCGATTGCAATGACAGATGCAGGTGCGGCATGAACCTCGGCTCGCCCTCGATCGCGGCCATGAGTTCCGGATCGGCTTCGATGCAATCGATCGACGACAGCCGCAACCGGGCGAGATCGCGCAAGGACCGCAACAAGGCCGTGACCAGGCGGCCGAGCTTCGGTCGACCGGGCAGATCGCCGCCATAGGACGTGATGTCGACCCCCGTGAGCACGATTTCGCGCCTGCCCGCCTCGACCAGCGTTCGGGCGCGATCGATCACGGTCTCGACGGGGATCGATCGCGACGCGCCCCGGCCGAACGGGATGATGCAGAAGCTGCAGCTGTGATCGCAGCCGTTCTGGATTTCGAGGAACCCTCGCGTGTGAACGCTTGTGGCCGGAGGGACGTGCGGAGCCGCGACCCCGCCGGCGCCGCCGGGCAGCCTGACCCAGACCGCGGGGTCCGTCTTGGTCGCATTGGCGATCAGATGACCCACCTCCGGCATGGCCCGGAACGAAGCGGCCTCGATCTCTGCCGCACAGCCCGTGACCACGATGGTGCGATCCGGTTCGTCGCGCCCGAGCCGGCGGATCGCCTGACGGGCTTGCCGTGTGGCTTCGGCCGTCACCGCGCAGGTGTTGACGATGGTCAGACGGTCATATCCGGCCGCGGTCGCGAGCTCCAGCATCCTGTCGGATTCGACGAGGTTGAGACGGCATCCGAACGTCAGGACCTCGACGCCGCGCTGCTCCGCCATGCTCACGCCGGCACGCCGATCGTCAGCACGCCCTCGTGCTCGAGCTCGACCGGACCCGTCATGAGGACATGGTCATCCTCGTCGCGCCACTCGATCGCGAGCGTTCCCCCCGGTAGCACCACCTCGGCCTTGCGGCCCGCGAGGCCGGTCCGGGCGGCCGCCACCAATGCGGCGCAAGCCGCCGACCCGCAGGCGCGTGTCAGACCGGCGCCGCGCTCCCAGACATCGAGCAGGATGCGATTTGGCGCCACCACCCTCGCAAAAGAAATGTTGGCCCGCTCGGGGAACATCGGGTGATGTTCGAGCGCGGGTCCGAGCGCCCCGAGGTTGGGCAGGACCGAGGAGGGGTCGAGGAAGAAGACGGCGTGCGGGTTGCCCATATTGACCATGGCGGCCGGGCCGAGTGCCTCGATCCATTTGGATGCGGGATGCAGCGCCACGGCACGGGTGTCCTCGACCGCGTCGCGCAGCGGGATTTCGTGCCAGCCGAAGCGAGGTCGTCCCATGTCGACCGTGAAACCTCCATCGGGGTTGCGCCGGCAATGCAGCAGCCCGGCCGCGCTTTCCACCTCGAGGTCGATCCGATCGGCGCCACGCAGCATGAACCAAGCCACGCAACGGGTACCATTGCCGCAGGCGCCCACACGGGAGCCGTCCCGATTGTAGATCTCCACCGTGGCGTCCGCATCCGAGGACCGCGGGGCCGCGATGGCCATCAACTGATCGAATCCAAAACCCTCGCGCTCGCCGAGACGACGCGCCTGGTCACCGTCCAGCGACCCACCACCGCGCAGGTCCACGACCAGGATCGAATTGCCGATCCCGTTCATCTTGGCATAGGGGACCGAGAGGCCGAGCGGCCCGGCCATTGTGGTTTGCTTCATGGGCTGCGGATATAGAGGATCGCCCGCCACTCCGCCAGTTGGGCAAGCACAAGCTCGGCTGGCCGCCGCGCCTCGACCTGTGATATGGGCAGGGCGCGGCGCCATCGGCAACCGCGTGCAGGAAAGCGACCGCGCAGGGGCGTTGGCGCTCGGATCGAAGGAGCCTGGAATGGATCGGATTGTCGCGGCCCGTCGTGCCATGGGCCTCGGACTCTGCCTTCTCGGAACGCTGTCGATGGCTGGATGCGGGGGGACCCGCGGGTTCCAGTCCACCGAGGACAGCGGCGGCAGTACGCTCGGCAATCTCCTGGCCTTCAATTCGCTCCATGTCGGTCCTGCGCCCACCCCGGCCAGTCTCGCCGAGCCGACCGTCGACTGCCCGATGGTCGAAGTGCTGGACGGGACGGCCTCGATGCGCACCTATTCGGGGGCCGAACAGGCCAACAGCAACGTAAAATACCAGTATTCGCTGGGCGATGTGGTCCGCGAATGTTCCAAGACAGGTGGCCAGCTCGTGCTCAAGGTCGGGGTCCAGGGACGGGTCCTTATCGGTCCGGCCGGCACGCCCGGCAGTTTCTCGGCGCCCATCCGGATCGCGATCCGCAACGACAACGACCAGAAAGTGGTGACCTCGAAGTTCTACACCGTGCCGGTGACGATCCAGGGGGGCGAGAGCCAAGGCGATTTCTCGCTGGTTTCCGACCCGATCGCGGTGCCGTTCATCAAGGCGAGCGCCAACGAGGATTACACCATCCTGGTCGGCTTCGACTCCAAGGGTCAAACCGACAAAGCCGCATCGCCACGCAGACGCGCGGGCAAGCGGGGCTGATCCGAGCGTCCGTGAAAATAGGTGAACCGTTTAGAGTGTGGACGCATATCCGGTGACAGAATGCCACCGTTGGGGGACCTTCTGGAACTATCCGGAAAGCTTATCTCTTATCCATCGGATCGGCTCGAACGAGGACGTTGGAAGATGCGCCAGGACCACTTTCACGGCAGGCACCGGGTCCGTGCCATCGCGGCCAGTGTTCCATCAAGCGAACCGGCCACTGCGCTCCTTGTGCGGCTGTTTCTCGTCGCAACCGCCTGTGCCGGCGCGCTCCAGGTCGGCTGGCTGCTCCACGGGTCGTTATAGGCTGAGGCCGACTGCCGGGGCCGGCCGGGTCGCGACCCCCGCTCGGCAGGCAAATACCGGCTGACTAGTTCAGCCGGTCCTTCAATCGCCCGATTTCCTGGCCCACCAGGACGGCGACGCCCGTCCCTGAAGGGTCGCGCTTAAAAACCTCGCCCGCGATCGCCACGGCGGCGTCGGCGGCCGTTGCACGTACGTCGGCAGTGGCTTGGGTTTCCGCCAACCCGATTTTGGTTTCGGCCTGTTTGGTGCGGCGGGTCACGAAGTCGGTCATCCGGGACTCGGCCTCCTTGGCCATCAGTTCGGCTTCGAGGCGCGCCTGGGCCACGATCGCGGCCGCTTCGGTTTCGGCCGCCGCGGCCTTCTTCTTGTAACTCTCGAGCACCGCCTCGGCCTCGTCGCGCAAACGTTTGGCTTCCGCCAGCTCACCGCTGATTTTTATCGCCCGTCCATCCAGGGCCGCGTTCAGCTTGGTGTGGACCCCGAGGTAGCCGAGCCCGACCACGAAGATCATGAAGCCGAGGGCAACCCAGAATTCTGCGTCGAAATGCATGGTCTCGCCTTATTGCGGCTTGGTGGCGGCGGCAGCCGCCGCGATGGCTTCGGGGCTCACGACTTTGCCGGTCAGGTGCTGGATGATGGCCGACGCTGCGTCGCGCGCGATGGTCTCGACATTCGCCATGGCCCGCGTCTTCATGTCCGCGATCTGCGCTTCGGCAACCGCCAATTTGGCGTTCAACTCCGTTTCGAGCATCTGTCGCTTCGCCTCGGATTCGGCATGCAACTCGTCGTGGGTCTGCTGAGCCAGACCCTGGGCTCGGCCCTTGGCGTCAGCCAGGGTCTTGTCATAGGCGACCCCGGCGGCTTGCGCCTGATCCTGCATGAGCCGCGCGTCGTCGAGATCCTTGCCGATGCGGGCTCTTCGCGCGTCCAGGATGCCCTCCACGCGGGGCAGCGCGATGCGCGACATCAGCCAGTAGAGCAGGCCGAAAATGATCACCAGCCAGATGATCTGCGGCAGGAAATTATGCGCATCGAACGGGGGGAAGGCGCCCGTTTGATGCCCGGCTTCGGGGTTGTTCACCACTCCTTCGGGAAGCGCGTCTGAAGCGGGGGCGGCCATGGAACGTCCTCAAACAACAAGGGCAGACAGGCGGACCGGACCAAGGAAGATCCGGTCCGCGAGGAATGGCTTACTTCACGAACAGAAGCAGGATCGCCACCAGAAAGGCGAAGATGCCGAGACCTTCAGCCAGCGCGGCGCCGATGAAGGCGCGCCCGAACTGGGCATCGGCGGCCGACGGGTTACGCAGCGCGCCCGTCAGAAAGTTGCCGAAAATCGTGCCGACGCCGATCGCGGCGGCGCCCATGCCGATGGCCGCGAGGCCCGCGCCGATGTATTTGGCCGCGTTCATATAGCTGTCGGCAAGATGCTGGGCTGTGGTGGGATCCATTTGAAGCTCCGTGAGGGTGATGTCGGGCGACGTTTGTTGTTAAGATCTTTATCAGTGGCCCGGATGAATTGCGTCGTTGAGGTAGACGCAAGTGAGGATGGCGAACACGTAGGCCTGCAGCACTGCGACCAATAGTTCGAACGCCGTAAGAATGATGATGCCCAGCATGGGCAGAATGGAGATCGCGGCCGCGGCGCCGCCGGCCCCGAGCAGCAGGACGATGAAGCCGCCGAAGACTTTCAGCGTGATGTGGCCCGCCAACATGTTGGCGAACAGACGCACCGACAACGAGATCGGGCGGGCGATGAACGAGATCACCTCGATCAGCACGATAAAGGGCAGGATGAAGATCGACACGCCCGACGGAGCGAACAGACCGAGAAAATTGAAGCCGTGTTTATAGATCCCGAAGCCGATCACGATGGTCATCACCAGCGCCGCGAGCGCGAAGGTCACGACAATCTGGCTGGTGACCGTGTAGCTGAACGGCAGCAGGCCGAGGATATTGGCCAGCAGGACGAACATGAAAAGGCTGAACACGAAGGGAAAAAACCGCATCCCTTCCTGTCCGGCGGTGCCCCGCACCGTATTGGCCACGAATTCGTAGGACATCTCGGCCGCGGCCTGCAGGCGACCCGGCACCATGGAGCGCCGCGACGTGCCGGCGATCATCAACAACGAAATCAGCCCGAGAATGATCACCATGAACAGGGACGCGTTGGTGAACGACGCATCCACGCCGAACGGGCTGAACGGCACCATCCTGTGAATGTTGAACTGCTCAATCGGATCGATCGCGTTCTCCGGCACCCGAAACTCCCAGTCACCCAATATGTAACGGCCAGCGCCGCCGCTTCCACCATCTCACCGGCGCTGCTTACTTGCCGCCGGGCTTTGTCGCAATCCTATACACACCATAAAAGCCCGCCGCCGTGCCGAGCCCGATGAAGAGGATCAACGCCGCGGGCGAGGAATGCAGCCAGCGGTCGATCTGCCAGCCGATGAAGCCGGAGACCAGCACGGCTGCGACAAACTCGGACGTGACCCGAACCCCGAGGCTTAGCGCCGACCCGAGTGCGCCGTCGGCCTTCCCGGATGAGGCCGGCCCCGACGCACCCTCAGGGCCTCGCGACAAATCCCGAGACAGGGCCGCCAGCCTTGCCCGCATGGCGGCATCGTCGTCATTCGACTTGCCGCCTTCGGGTTCGGTCACCGCACGCACTCCGGATCCAAGCAAACACGAACGACGCGAGGGACGCACGGCGCGATGCGTACAGACGGCAACAAGTCGCGAGGCGACCCGCGACCCGTTATCCGCGCCGGGCGCAACATATGGGCCGCATTGGGGCGTGTCAACATGGTTCATGACGTGCTAAGTTACTGACATAGCTATATAATCCAGCTCGATAGGAATCCCGACGAGCGAATTCGGTCGAATTGATGCCCGGAGAGTCCCGGCCTGCTGCAAAGCGCCCGAGCAATGCGAAGCCAGACGCGATGGCCAAAGATTGCTTCGCAGAAGGGTCTCGCGCAGCCCGTTACGGCAGTAACACCTTTGCGCGCCCCGGAAATTGCGCTGTAGCACGGGGGTCCGAGGCTCCTCATTGATTGAGGAGTCTTGACCATGGATCCACAAGCCCTTCCAAGCCCCCCTCGCAAAGGCCGCCTTCGCGGGTTTCCGGCCGTCCATCGTGTGTCACCGGTCCTAGCCCGGTGCCTCGGGAGGATCCGCTGATGTCCGCCCGTCTGAGCAAACACGCCATCGTGATCGGGGCGGGGATGGGCGGCTTGGCGGCCGCCGGCGCGCTCGCGGCGCATTTCGAGCATGTCACCGTCCTGGAGCGCGACGATTTGCCGGTCGGGGCGTCGCCACGGCCCGGAACGCCGCAATCGAACCACCTGCACGGTCTGCTGGATGGCGGCCTGCGCGCCCTCTGCGAAATCTTCCCGGGCTTCGAGCGCGATCTGATCGCCGCCGGCGCCGTTCCCTATCGCGTCGGCCTCGACCGGCGCGACGAGCTTCCGGGCTACGATCCGTTTCCCCAGCGCGACTTGGGTTGGGTGACCTACACGATGTCGCGTCCTCTGATCGAACATACGCTGCTGCGGCGCGTGCTGCCGCTGGCGAATGTCGTGGTGCGCGAACGCTGCAGGGTTCTCGAGATCGTGCCGGCCCGCGACGGCTCGGTCGCGGGCGTGAAATGCGCCGAAACCGGAGGTGCTGAAGAGACGATCCTGGCCAATCTCGTGGTCGACGCCTCCGGCCGGGGTATGCTCACCCCCGCATTGCTGACAGCGACCGGACGCCTCGCGCCTGAGCAGACCGACATCGGCATCGACATGCACTATGCGACCACGACCCTCGCGATCCCGGACGATCCACCGGATTGGAAAGTCGCGGTCACTTTTCCCGACCTGACGACCGGCGGCGCAAGGGCGGGCTATCTCATGCCCATCGAAGATCACCGTTGGATCGTGCTGATCAGCGATCGGCACTGCGACCCGCTGCCAGCCGACGCGGCAGGGTTCATGGAACTCGCCCGGGGGCTCAGGACGCCGACGATCTATGAAGCGATCCGAGGCGCCAAACCCCTGGACAGGATTCATCGGTTCGGGCTGCCCGAGAGCAGTTGGCGGCACTATGAACGGTTACGCGATTTCCCGCGCGGACTGCTTCCCCTCGGCGATGCGATCTGCCGATTCAACCCGATCTATGGTCAGGGCATGACGGTCGCGGCCAAGCAGGCGGCCGCTCTCAAGAGCTTGCTTGGAGAACACGCGACCGACGGGGACCCGCTCGCCGGACTGGCGCACGATTTCCTCGCCGAGGCCCGGCCCATCATCGCGGCGGCCTGGTCCATGGCGGCCGTGCCGGACTTCATACACCCCAAGACCCGGGGCGAACGGCCCGTCGACCTGCAGGCCGCGCTGCGGTTGCGGGCGACGCTCATCCGGGTCGCGGCCCAGGATCCCGTCGTCCATAAGCTGATGCTGGAGGTCCGCCAGTTGGTCAAACCCGAGTCCGCCCTTCGCGAGCCCGAGATCCTGCAGCGCCTTCAAGCCGAAATGGTCGAGTCCGACGTCGAGTTCCGACATCAACCCGATCCAAGGACTTTGAACTTCAAGCGGTGGACCCGGGCGGAGGCGCACTGATCCGGGTAGGCGGCTGCGTTCCGGACCCGGTCGGAGGCGGGACGAGCAAGTCACGGGAGCTGGCATGATCGGTATGGTTCATCGCACCGTCGCGAGCAACGGCATCCTCATGCATGTGGTCGAGCAGGGCGTGGGCCCCCTGGTTCTGCTCTGCCACGGCTTTCCGGAGGGCTGGTACTCCTGGCGTCATCAGCTTGCCGCGCTGGCGGGAGCGGGATTCCGCGCGGTGGCGCCCGACATGCGGGGCTATGGCGAAACCGAGCGCCCGCAAGCCGTCGATAGCTACACGCTGCTGCACATGGTCGGCGACATGGTCGGCCTCGTCGCCGCCCTGGGCGAACGATCGGCCGTGATCGTCGGCCATGATTGGGGAGCACCGGTGGCCTGGCACGCCGCCCTGCTGCGGCCCGACCTGTTTCGCGGGGTCGTCGGTCTCAGCGTGCCGTTCCGCCCGCGTGGCGCCGTGCAACCCACCACCGTCATGCCTCGGCGCGAGAAGGCCATCTTCTACCAGCTCTATTTCCAGCAACCCGGCTTAGCGGAAGCCGAGTTGGAACGGGACGTCCGGGCCACGATCCGCACTCTTCTCTGCTCCGGATTCGGCGAGAGCCAGGCGGCAGACCGGCTTGCCATGGTGGACCCGGCAGCCGGCATTCTCGACGGCATGCCCCTCCCATCGGGACTGCCTGCCTGGCTCAGCGAAGCCGACCTCGACCATTTCACCCGCGAATTCACCCGTACGGGCTTCGCGGGTGGGCTGAACTGGTACCGCAACATCGATCGCAACTGGGAGCTTCTCGCCCCGTTCGCGGGAGCCAGGATCACGGTACCGGCCCTTTATGTCTACGGCGACCGCGACATCGTCCCGCGTTTTCCCGGACAGGCTCGCATCATCGAGGACCTGCCCCAGCAGGTGCCGGAGTTGCGGGGCATCATCCGCCTCGCGGATTGCGGCCACTGGACGCAGCAGGAGCGTCCGCTCAAGGTCAACGCGGCCCTGATAGACTTTCTCGACAATCCCTCGCCCTGAAGGCTGCGCGGCGAAGGCCCGACGGGCACAACGTTCGTGGCCGCGGCCACGACACGGCCCTCGCGGCCGATGCGACCGAGGTGCCTATCGGATTGTGGGGCCAGCAGAGTAGAGTGGCGATCTCTCGGAGATGCCGCGTGCCCATATTCCTCAATCGGATTCGCCTGTTCCTCGCGGTGCTGCTCCTCGCCGCCCTTTGGGGATATCCCGCTTTCCCGGCCGGACCCGTCAAGGCGGCCGTGGTGGCGCTCGCCTTGTGGAGCGACCAGGGTGTGTTCCTATCCGAAGCGAGCCGTGCCGCCAGGATCGCGTCCGCCCGCTATGGTCATGGGGCGCCCGTCGAGGTGGTGAGCAACTCGCGCCGGAGTTTCGCGGCAGGGCCGGACGGCATGCAACGCGCCATCCAAATGGCCGAGCGCAAGCTCGATCCCGACCGCGACGTGCTCTTCCTCATCATGACGTCGCACGGCTCACCGCAAGGTATTGCCGAGAAGGGCGGCCGAACCGAAGGGGTTTTGGCGCCCGAGGGGCTCGCTTCGATCCTCCGCAACGTCAAGGTCAAGCAGAAGGTGGTGGTGGTCTCGGCGTGTTTTTCCGGTGTCTTCACGGCCCTGGCCGACCCCGACACGCTGGTGATCACGGCCGCGGACGCGACCCACCCCTCGTTCGGCTGCCAGGCGGGCGCGACCTGGACCTATTTCGGCGACGCCTTCTTCAATCAGGCGCTTCGACGCGCCCAGGTCTCCCATGAGCCGCTGGCCCAAGCGTTCGCCGATGCGGCCAGGATCGTGCGGGCCCGCGAACTCAGCCAAGGCTTCGATCCCTCAAATCCGCAGATCGCGGGCGGCGCCCATGTGTTGGCCACACTCGATGGGGCGCCGTGAGCTGGCATTCCTGACGCTTTCACCCTTGTCAAAGACGCGATTGAGCTTATAACGCGCTGCTTCGAACCGTCCGGCTCACCAGGGCTGCCGTGGCGGTTCCTTCGCTCGTCCTCAAAACGATCGATTTGAGCGGCCTGCCGCCGTCCGGTGGCGGGCTTGCTCCATTCAATGGAGAGCCAAAATGCCCAAGCTGAAGACGAAGTCGGGCGCCAAAAAGCGCTTCAAGATTACCGGAACCGGCAAGGTCATGTACCAGCAGGCCGGTAAACGCCATGGCATGATCAAACGGACCAAAAAGCAGATCCGCAATCATCGCGGCACCAACGTGCTCTTCAAGAGCGACGGTGACAATATCATCAAGTATTTTCTGCCGAACGGCTGACCGCAGCCGACCCGTTCCGTTTCTGATCAAGGATCCAACTCATGGCTCGCGTCAAACGCGGCGTCACGTCGCACGCCAAGCACAAAAAGACTTTCGAAGCCGCCAAGGGCTTTTACGGCCGGCGCAAGAACACCATTCGCATCGCCAAGCAGGCGGTCGAAAAGTCGATGCAATACGCCTACCGCGATCGCAAGAACAAGAAGCGCACGTTCCGGGCGCTTTGGATCCAGCGCATCAACGCCGGCACGCGCGAACTCGGCCTGACCTATAGCCGGTTCATCGACGGGCTGGCCCGGGCCGGCATCGAGATCGACCGCAAGGTATTGTCCGATCTCGCCATCCACGAACCCGAAGCCTTCAAGGCCATCGTGGAAAAGGCCAAGGCGGCGCTTCCGGTCGCGGAAGCGGCCTGAGCGAACGCGTCCGGCAGCCACCTTTCGATGGCGTGGGGCGCTGACCTCCGAGCGTGATCGGCCCTGCCGGTCCGCTCCTCTTCCAAAACACCAGCCCATGGGGCGCTTAGCCGATGTCTACGCCGAGCGAGATCGAACGTCAGGTTCTCGACGAGATCGCGGCGGCCCAGACCGAGGCGGCGCTCGAAGCCGTGCGTGTTGCGGCGCTCGGCAAGAAGGGCTCGGTCTCGGCCTTGCTCGCCACCCTCGGCAAGATGTCGCCCGACGAGCGCAAGACCCAAGGCGCGCTCATCAATGCCGTGAAGGACAGGGTCGCGGAAGCGCTGGCGGTTCGGCGCGCCGCCTTGGCAGAAGCCACCCTCACGGCGCGCCTCGCGGCCGAGACCGTGGACGTCACGCTCCCGGTGCGCGAGGTGGCCGTCAACCGCGGCCGCATCCATCCCATCAGCCAGGTAACGGACGAACTCGTCGCCATCTTCGCCGATATGGGGTTTTCGGTCGCCGAAGGCCCCGACATCGAGACCGACTTCTTCAATTTCACAGCGTTGAATTTCCCGCCCGGCCATCCGGCCCGCGAGATGCACGACACCTTCTTCTTCAATCCGGACGGCGCCGGCGAGCGCAAACTGCTGCGAACCCATACCAGCCCGGTGCAGATCCGCACCATGCTGGCGGGAAAACCACCCTTCCGCGTGATCTGCCCCGGCCGCACCTACCGCAATGACTCCGACCAGACCCACACCCCGATGTTCCATCAGGTCGAAGGCTTGGTGATCGACAGAAGTGCCAACCTCGCCAATCTGAAATGGGTGCTGCAGGAGTTCTGCAAAGCCTTTTTCGAGGTCGACGAGGTCAAGATGCGGTTCCGGCCATCGTTCTTCCCCTTCACCGAGCCCTCGATGGAAGTCGACATTCAGTGCTCGCGCCAGGGTGGTGAGATCCGCTTTGGCCAGGGGGAGGATTGGCTCGAAATTCTCGGCTGCGGCATGGTGCACCCCAACGTGCTGCGCCATTGCGGCATCGATCCGGACGAATACCAGGGCTTTGCCTGGGGCATGGGCATCGACCGCATCGCCATGCTGAAATATGGCATGTCCGACCTGCGGGCCTTCTTCGATGCGGATGTACGCTGGCTGAGCCATTACGGCTTCCGGCCGCTGGATGTGCCGACGCTGGCGGGTGGGCTGAGCGGGTAAGGGGGACGAGGTATGACGACCGCGACGAAGCTGAGCGACGCCGAAATCAAGGCGATCATCGACGCGGTGCTCGCTCCGGAAATGGGCGACGTCGACTTCGCGGGGGTCGACGTGACGTCCGGCGAAACGTTTGAGGGCGAACCGTCATTGTCCGTCAGAGCCAACATCGCGGCGGATGTGGCGGCGCCCTTCGATCCCAAGCGGTTTTCGCACCTGCATGGCCTCCTGCATGACGCTCTGCTGGCTCGCGGCGAGGAACGGTTCCCCTATTTCAATCTGCATCGTGCAGGGGACGAGCCCCCGGCCGACGACGAGACGATGTTCGGCGAGCTATGAATCCCGATGATCTGATTGAAATCGCGGAAGCCACACTGCAAATCGGGACGGGATCGCCCCGGCAGGCGAACATCAATCGGGCCGTCAGCACGGCTTACTATGCCGTGTTTCACGCTTTTAGCGCTTTGTTTGTTGCCCAAACGGTCGGTTCCCTCAGATCTGCACGCTATTGGGAGATCGTCACCCCCGTCTATCGATCGATCGACCACATGTCGGCTCGGAGAGCTTTCGATCGGCTCGTGAGAGACACCAAGTTATCGGCGCCTTCGAGAAAATTGGGCCGGGACTTTCTCGACCTGCAATTGGCGCGTCGCGGCAGATTACGACCCGGGAAGCCGCTGTACGAGGCGGAAGGCCATCGACCTCTTTGCGCAAGCGCGCGACGCCACCGAGACGCTTCGAACCCTCCCGAAAGAGGAACGCCTGCTCCTCATCGCCCAACTCATGGCGAAGCCACGCTGACCCGAGATTTCGCAAGGCCGGTACTCTGATATGAAATTCACCCTCTCCTGGCTCAAAAGCCACCTCGACACCGAGGCGCCGCTCGCCGCCATCGTGGACAAGCTCACCGAGATCGGGCTTGAGGTCGAGCATGTCGACAATCCGGCCGCCCAGCTCGAGGATTTCGTCATCGCCCGGGTCATCGAGGCGGTCCAGCACCCCAATGCCGACCGGCTGCGGGTCTGTTCGGTCGACACCGGATCGGGCGCGCCCGTCCAGGTGGTGTGCGGCGCCCCGAACGCCCGGACCGGAATGCGTTCGGTGTTCTCGCCCCCCGGCAGCTTCATTCCCGGCAAAAAGATCACCCTCGGATCGGGGGTGATCCGCGGCGTCGAGTCCAACGGCATGCTGTGTTCGGAAGCCGAACTCGAATTGTCGGACGAACACGACGGCATCATCGACCTGCCGGACGACGCCCCGGTGGGAAAATCCTATGCGGTCTGGGCCGGGCTCGACGATCCGGTGATCGACGTCGGCCTGACGCCCAATCGGCCCGACGCCACCAGTGTGCATGGTATCGCGCGCGACCTCGCGGCGGCTGGCCTCGGGCGGCTCGTGACGCCCGAGCCGGACGCGCTCGCGGGCCGCTTCCCCTGCCCGGTTCCGGTCGAGATCGACCTGGCGCCCGAGGACGCCCATCTGGCGCCGGCCTTCGCGCTCCGCCTCGTGCGTGGCGTCCGCAACGGGCCGTCGCCGGACTGGATGCAAAGGCGCCTGCGCGCGATCGGACTTCGGCCCATCAGCGCGCTCGTCGACATCACCAATTACATCACCTTCGATCGCGGGCGGCCGTTGCACGTCTTCGATGCCGCGAAGGTGTCGGGGACGCTGACGGTGCGCCGAGCTGCATCCGGCGAGACCATCCTGGCACTCGACGGCAAGACTTATGCGCTCGACCCCTCGATGGTGATCATCGCCGACGGCAACGGTCCGGAATCGATCGCCGGCATCATGGGGGGCGAAGCTTCGGGCTGCGGCGCAGCCACCACGGATGTGCTGATCGAAAGCGCCCTTTGGGACCCAACCGCCATCGCGCAGACGGGCAGAAAGCTCGGCATCAATACCGATGCCCGTTACCGGTTCGAGCGCGGTGTCGATCCGGCCTTCTGCCTGCCCGGTCTCGAACGCGCGACCGCACTGGTCCTGGAAATCTGCGGCGGCACGCCCTCCGAAGTGGTGCTGGCGGGCACCGTCCCAGAGCCGGACCTGCGCATCGATTTTCCCTGGAGCGAGGTCAAGCGCCTGACGGGGCTCGACCTGCCGCAGGCCACCATGCAGCGCAGCCTGGAGCGGCTGGGATTTAGCCTGGCGGAGCAGGCTGGCAATGCCGACCGGGTTTTCGTGCGGGTGCCGTCGTGGCGGCCCGACATCGGCGGCAAGGCGGATCTCGTCGAAGAAATCACGCGCCTTGCCGGCCTCGACCAGGTCGTGCCCGAGCCCCTCCCCCGCGTCAGCGCCGGGGTTCCGGCGCCGGTGCTGACCTTGCTGCAAAAGCGCGTGCGCCTCGCCAAACGGATGCTGGCGGCCTCCGGCCTGCTCGAAGCCGTAACCTGGTCGTTCATATCGAAACAGAGCGCGACCCTGTTCGGCGGTGGCACCCCCGCGCTTTCGCTCGCCAACCCGATCGCGGCGGATCTTTCGGATATGCGTCCCAGCCTGCTGCCGGGATTGGTCGTGGCGGCCCAGCGCAATGCCGATCGCGGCCAGGGCGATGTCGCGCTGTTCGAGGTCGGCCAGATCTTTCTCGGCGATGGTGAAACGGACCAGCGCTTTGCGGCTGCGGGTCTGCGGCGCGGCACCGCCAAGGCGGCTGGCTCCGGGCGACATTGGAACGGCTCGTCCATGGCAGTCGGCGTGTTCGACGCCAAGGCCGACGCGCTCGCGGTGCTGGCGGGGCTCTCGATCCCGCTGGGCGGCTTGCAGGTCGTGCCCGGCGGGCCGGCGTTTCTGCATCCCGGGCGCTCGGGCTGGCTGCAGCTCGGCCCGAAAATCCGCATCGGCTTTTTTGGCGAACTGCATCCAAAGGTGCTCGATGCGCTGGGCGCCACCGGCCCGCTCGCCGTATTCGAGATCATCCTCGACGCGCTGCCGCCGCCCAAAACCAAGCCCACCAAGGCGCGTGCAAAACTCGATCTGCCCGATCTCATGCCGGTCGATCGTGATTTCGCGTTCCTGGCCGAGGAAGCGGTCTCGGCGGCCGATATCCTCCGCGCCGTCCAGGGGGTCGACCGCATCCTCATCACGGACGCAAGCGTTTTCGACGTCTACCGGGGCGCCGGCGTGCCGGAGGGCCAGAAGTCGGTGGCCGTGACGGTGACGCTGCAGCCGCGCGGCGGCACGATGACGGACGCGGATCTCGAGGCCTTGAGCGGCCGGATCGAGGCCGAGGTCGCCAAGAAAACGGGCGCGGTGCTGCGCCGCTGAGCCAAGCCGGGGTCTTCCGACCCAAGCTGGTATTATTCCTGCATTTCTTCGATGCTACGGCCTTTCGGGGTGGCCAGGCGGGTCCGTGACCCCGGGGCCGAGCCGGACCGTTCGGCATGGATGGTTGGAGGAAGCGCGCCTATGCCCGATTTCGACATGATCGTCATAGGCAGCGGCCCGTCCGGGCGGCGCGCGGCCGTGCAGAGTGCCAAGCTCGGCAAGTCGGTCCTGGTGGTCGAGAAGGGCCGGCGGGTCGGCGGGGTCTCGGTGCATACCGGCACCATCCCGTCCAAAACCCTGCGCGAGACGGTGCTGAACCTCTCGGGCTGGCGCGAGCGCGGGTTTTACGGCCGCTCCTACCGGGTCAAGCACGACATCGAGGCGGGCGACCTGATGGCCCGCCTGCACAAGACGCTCGACCACGAGGTCGAGGTGCTGGAACATCAGTTCAGCCGCAACGGGGTGAAGACCGCGCGCGGCGAGGCGCGCTTCGTCGATCCGCACCAGTTGGAGATCACCACGTCGACCGGTGATATCCGTCACGTCACGGGAACCCATATCCTGATCGCCTGCGGCACCCGGCCGTTCAGACCCGATTACGTGCCTTTCGACGGCACCAGCGTGTTCGACAGCGACGAGATCATCGACATCCCAAAACTGCCCCGCAGCCTGACCGTGATCGGGGCCGGGGTGATCGGGGTCGAATATGCCACCATCTTCAGCGCCCTCGATGTCGCGGTGACGCTGATCGAGCCGCGACCGACCTTTTTGGACTTCATCGACAAGGAGATCATCGACGAATTCGTGCACGACCTGCGCGACCGCAACGTGGCGCTCCGGCTCGGCTCGGCGGTGACCTCGATCGAGGTGAAGGAGGGCGGCAAGCCCGTCATGAAGCTCAGCGACGGGCGCACCATCACGACCGACATGCTGCTGTTCGCGGCGGGCCGCGTGGGCGCGACCGACACCCTCAACCTGGAGGCCGCCGGGCTCGCGGTCGACCACCGGGGCCGCATCGCGGTCGAACCCAAGACGCTGCAGACCAGCGTGCCGCACATCTATGCGGCCGGAGACGTGATCGGCTTTCCGAGCCTCGCCTCGACCTCGATGGAACAGGGCCGCGTCGCGGCCTGCCACGCCTTCGGGCTGGCGCCCCCCGCGCCGCCGGAATTTTTTCCCTATGGCATCTATTCGGTCCCCGAAATCTCGACCGTGGGGCTGAACGAGGAGGAGGTGCGCAAACGCGACATCCCCTACGAATGCGGCATCGCCCGTTTTCGGGAGACCTCGCGCGGCCACATCATGGGGCTCAACACCGGCATGATGAAGATGATCTTCGCCATCGAGACGCGCCGCCTGCTCGGCGTCCATATCGTGGGCGAGGGCGCCACCGAACTCATCCACATCGGCCAGGCGGTGCTCAACCTGAAGGGCACCATCGATTACTTCATCGAAAATTCGTTCAACTACCCGACGCTCGCGGAGGCTTATAAGATCGCGGGGCTGGATGCTTGGAACAGGCTGGCGCGGGGGTGAGGAGGCGGGGCGCGCTTGGTGACGTGAACCGGCCCGCAGCTTTCATGCAAACCGCCCAGTCGCCCTCTGGCCCTGTCTTATCACAATGTCATTCCGGGGCTCGCCAAAGGCGAGAGCCCGGAAACCAGCCTGAGAACAAACGCCGTGTGAACATGAGTGCCGCGCGGCATCTCTCGAACCGCGCGGTTCTGGATTCCGGGCTCGCCTGCGGCGCCCCGGAATGACAGTGCCGCTTCCTGAAATGGGCGTTGCTGCGTGAGTTTTGCGGCGGCCACCCCCCGCCTGGCCGCTCCACTCCTCACACCTCCACCTCAGCCGCCATCACGCCCGTAACCCTTGACCGCGCCAGATAGGCCTTGAGCGCATCCAGACACCCCCCGTCGATCGCGGTGCCGCGGTCGCGTTCCATGAGCCCGAGCGCGGTGGGAACCGGCATGGCGGCGCGGTAGGGACGATCGGCCGTCATGGCGTCGAAAATGTCGGCGGTCGTGATGATGCGGGCCTCGAAGGGGATCTCGGCGTCGTTCAGCCGGCGAGGATACCCGGTGCCGTCTAGCCGTTCATGGTGGGACCCCGCCACCACGGCGAGATCGCGAAAGATCTTGGAACGCTGCAGAATCGTCTCGGACAGCTCGGCATGGCGTTTCACTGCCGTCCATTCCGCTTCGTCCAGCTTGCCCGGCTTGTCCAAGATGGAATTGCTGACCCCGAGCTTGCCGATGTCGTGCAGCAAGGCGGCCCGGCGCAGCCAGCGGCGATGATCGGCGCTCAGTCCCATCTCGGCCGCGATGCCGTCCGCATATTGGGTCACCCGATTGCTGTGGCCGCTGGTGAACTGGCTCTTGGCATCGATGACGGCCGCGAAGGCCTCCGCCACGGAGTCCAACCGCGTCTCGTCGATCATGATGGTATGCGAGGCGGGCTCGAGCGTGGCGACCAGCGAATCGAGCTGGTCGGATGCCAGGCCCTCCCAGAACCCGAAATGGGTGGAGGCCAACGTAAAAGCGTCGACCACGCGGGGGTCGAACCAGGTGCCGCTGCGCCGGCGGGACTCGGCGAGCGCCTCTTGCGCACCTCCGATGGCAAAGAAGGCGTCCACCACCTGGGCCAGCAGCGCGATACGCGAGATCACCGGGATGGCGTTGCCCTTGGCGCCGCTCGGCCGTCCCTTGCCGTTCCAATGTTCGTCCAGGCCATAGATGCCGCCCGCGACAGCCTCGCCGAAGCCGAGACGTCGGACGATATCGGCGCCGCGCTCGCATCGGGTCTGGATCACTTCGGTAGTCAGCGCCTCACCATGGCTCACCAGATTCAACACGCGCCCGACCCGATCGCGGAGCGCCTCTCCGGGGCCGGCATGCTGCAGCACGAAGCGGCCAATCTGCAGCAGGCTATGTGAATCCACCGTCTTGAAGTCGCGCTTCAGCAGGCGATCGTCGCCGCCGTAAAGCTGCCAGAGCCGGGCCGCGTTGCTGCTGCAGCCGGCATCCTTGAGCAAGGTGGCATAGTACAGATCGGACAGCGCCGCGTGTTCGAGGCCGAGCGCCCGGCCGATATGCATGGAGATCCAGCAGCAGCGCAGGCTGTGTCCGGGCGGTTGGCCCTCGGTCAGGTCCAAGGCGTAGCTCAGCGCGCCCAGCACATCCGACAGCCGGACCGGCGCCATCACGGGCCGGCCGGCCGATGCTGCGGATGGATCGAAGCCCTGCTCCGCCTCGAAAGTTTCGTTCATAGAGGGTCGGTCCATGCGCGTCTCGCTTTCGCCGGCACGCAGACTCGCCGCAGGATCTTAAAATTTTACTCGCCGATTGCTGGCACACGCCACAGACCGAAATCCGATTGCGATGCTTTGCTCTCCCATCGCAAAAAAGCGGTCCACACTGAGGAACCGTCATTCCGGGCGCCGGCGGCGAGCCCGGAACTCAGTGCTAGCAGGGAGACCTGCGGCCCCGCAGACTTTTGCGGTGTTAGGAAGCAAGCTCACTTAAATCAGGGTTCCCGCTTTCCCGGCCAAGCCGCATAAGCTTGTAGTGCCGTTCCTGCCAAAACGCAGAGAAACCCAAAACCAAACCTGAACTGCAGCGCTCTTTCCGCTCCAATGTCGGACTGCGCCGCATATCTAGCAACCGTTGTAGGCCAGTAGAAGCCGACCACGATGCCAATGGCCGTTAGGAAAAGCCCAGCTACGGACGCGTAACGATGCCAGAACCGCAAGTCGTTCATACGCTGCGCTCCAAGCGCGACGAGATTGAAGGCATCATTATTGCCTATGAGCGGACGCTTGAACAGGCCCGGCGCGGCCTCGCACACGTCAGCGCCACACTGGCGATCTTCAAATCCACCCAGGCCGGCAGCCAAGTCAAAGCCTACACGGACAGGCGCCGCTTTGCTGAGGCGCGGAGAGAGCAACAAGCTATGAACGAAGCTCTATCGGCATTTCCTGGACGGGGAAGTTGCAGCCCAGCGCGCCCTCTTGAAGCTGTTGATAGTATTGGGATCCGCAAGGAGATCATCCCTCTGGATGAAGGCGACTTGATCATCACCTTTCCGGAAGGGCTCTCAGCCACTGAGGGCGGCTTTCTGCTACAATCGGGGATGCCCAGATTACGTGTAACCCCATCGACAGCTTTTATCCTCGCGGTGTTGCTAATCGTGGCGCAAGCGCAATCCGACACGCCCGCATGGGCTCAGTCTGACACGTCCAAAACGGCACCACAGGATATCAGCCGATTGATACCAGGGCGATATCAGATTGTCTTTAGCCCACTCCTGGCGCGAGACGCATTCCTGCTGGATACGGCAACGGGGCAAGTGTGGCAGCTAGTCAAGGGTGCCAAGGGAGATGAACTATGGGAGCCGATGTCGCGATCGGATAGCCGGAAGGCAGAGAGGGATTTCGAGGAATGGCTCGGCACCAAACCGAAGTGATCGTCGTTGGTGATCTTGCTTACCTGATGCCGGAGCTTGCCAGGTAACAAGCATGCTGCCTTGGGTTCCGGGCTCTCTCCTTCCGGCGAGCCCGAAGTTACCCGGGTAGAATCGAACCCGTCAGGGCATCAGCTGCCCACCATTCACTTCGATGATCTGGCCCGTCACATAGCCGGACAGCGCCGGGGAAGCCAAAAACAGATAGGCGCCGACACAATCCTCGGCAGTGCCGAGCCGGCCCATTGGCACGGTCCCGCGCATGGCCTCGAGCTGTTCCTTGGTCGAATAGCGCTCGTGGAACGGCGTCGTGATGACGCCCGGCGCCACCGCGTTGACGCGGATGCCGTCGCCCGCGAACTCCTTGGCGTGGCCGCGCGTGATGGTGGAGACGAAGCCCTTAGAGGCCGCATACAGGATCGCGCCGCCGGCGCCGCCGTTGCGAGCCGCGATCGAGGTGGTGTTGATGATGAAACCGCCGTGCTTTTTCAGATGCGGGTGGGCCGCCCTGGTGCCAGCCAGGACCGAGCGAGCGTTGAGGTTCATCACTTCCTCGTAATGCGCATCCGTCATGGCCGAGGTCGGCACGCGGCCCAGCATGCCGCCTGCATTGTTGACGAGGCCGTCGAGCCCCCCAAAAGCGTCTGCCACCTCCTCGACCACGCGTTCGGTCTCGCCGCCTTTCGACAAATCGCCATGGACCAGCAGGGCGGTGCCGCCCGCCGCCGTGATGAGATCGGCGAGCTGGGCGGCCGCGTCCTCGCTCGAATTGTAGTGGATCGCGACCCTGGCGCCCTGCTCGGCATAGGCGCGCGCCACCGCGGCCCCGATGCCGGTCGAGGCTCCGGTGATCAGAACCGCCTTGCCGTCGAGGTCGGGGATGCGGATCACCTCGAGGGGCTTGGGTTCGTCGCTCATGATGGTCCTGCTCCCGGGTTCTGCCGCGGCCCCGCCTCGACCGGCGTTGCGCTTTTCGACCTTGGCGGCTAGATATCGCGCTTTGGTGGCAGGCGCCACGTCCCGGCCAAGATTTTGTGGCCAGGGTCGTCTCAGGGGTCGGCTCGGGATCATCCGGGCCTCGCCCGCGGCAGCCGAGCGGATCGGCGACAGGACCGGTTTCCTGCAAGTGGAAGGAAGAGCGGTGAAACGCGCTCTCGCATTCATCTTCGTGTTCGTGGTTCTCGGGGCGCTGATCGGCGGCCTGTCGTTCTTCCAATTCGTGCTCAAGCCGCAGAAGATCAAGGAAGTGATCGGCGGCATGAAGCCACCCGTCTCGTCCGTGGTGGTGGCCCAGGCGCAAAAGGATTCGTGGGTCCGCCGCATTCCCGCGATCGGCACCTTCAAACCCGTGCAGGGGATCGATCTCGCGCCGCAGGTGGGCGGAATCGTCAAAGCCATCCATTTCGACTCCTCGCAAGAGGTCGCCAAGGGCACGGTCCTGGTCGAGATCGACTCCTCCACCGAACAGGCCGACCTCGAATCCGGCCAGGCCCAGATGAAGAACGCCGATCTCGCGCTGACGCGCCAGAAGGAGCTGATCACCGGCGGCAATACCAGCCGAGCCACCGTCGACTCGGCTCAGGCGACCCGCGACATGGCGGCCGCTACCGTCGATCGGGCCAAGGCCATCATCGCCCAGAAGACGCTGGCGGCCCCGTTCGCCGGCCGGCTCGGCATCCGCAAGGTCGACATCGGGCAATATGTCTCGCCCGGCGCTGCGCTCGTCACGCTCACGCAGCTCGACCCGATCTATGCCGATTTTTCGGTTCCCGAACAGCAATTGTCGTCCATTTCTGCGGGACAGAAGGTGGAAATCAAGGTCGACGGCGTGGACAATGCCTTCATGGGCCAGATCAAGTCGATCGACAGCCGCGTAAGTCAGGATTCCCGCAGCCTGGTGATCCGCGCCGAAGTGGCCAATCCGGACAAGAAACTGCTGCCCGGCATGTTCGCCAATGTCGCGGTGCTGTCGGGCGAGGCCCGCTCGGTCGTCACGGTGCCCAAGACCGGGGTGACCTTCTCGCTCTACGGCGACAGCGTCTATGTCGTGAAGCCGGCGGCACCGGCGCCCTCGCCCGGCTCCGCGCAGGCCGCCGAGGCTCCATCCGCGACCGCAGTGCCGCTCGATCCCAATGCCGACCTCGTGATCGAGCGCCGTTTCGTGCATACGGGCGAGGCGCGCGGCGACCGGATCGCGGTCCTCGACGGCGTGAAGGAGGGCGAGACGATCGTGGCCGAAGGTCAGATCAAGCTGATGCCCGACGCGCATGTGAAAATCGATCCGGCGGTCGGCCTCCCGCCGCGCCCGACGCTGCCGCGCCAGTAGGCCCGACATGGCATTCACCGACATCTTCATCCGCCGGCCGGTGCTGGCCAGCGTGGTCAGCCTGCTGGTCCTGCTGATCGGCTATGTCGCCTTCACCAAGCTGCAGATCCGGCAGTATCCGGAGCTGTCCTCCACCACCATCACGATCACCACGTCCTATCCCGGCGCCAACGCCGACCTGATCAAGGGCTTCATCACCACCCCGATCGAGCAGGCGGTGGCGAGCACCGAGGGTATCGACACGCTGGTGTCGTCCAGCCAGCAGAACACCTCCACCATCACGCTCAACATGCTGCTGAATGCCAACCCGGATCGGGCCGTGGCGGACGTGCTGTCGAAGGTGAACCAGGTAAAAAGCGTGCTGCCGCGCGACGCCAACGATCCCGTGGTGGTCAAGCAGACCGGCCAGGGCTTCGCCCTGATGTATCTGTCGTTCAACTCGGACCAACTGAACTCGGCACAGATCACCGATTATTTGACCCGGGTGGTGCAGCCCAAATTGCAGACCATCAACGGGGTCGCCAACGCTCAGATCCTGGGCGGCCAGACCTTTGCGATGCGCATCTGGCTCGATCCCAACCGGATGGCGGCACGCGGCATCACGCCCAACGACGTCCGGGTGGCGCTGGCGGCCAACAACTTCATCTCGGCCGCGGGCCAGATCAAAGGCGACTACACCCAGACCAGCATCAATGCGGAAACCTCGCTCGACAGCGCCAAGGCTTTCTCGCAATTGATCGTGGTGACGCGCGGCGATGCCCTGACCCGGCTCGGCGACATTTCCAGCATCGAGCTCGGGCCGGAATCGGCGGATTCCTCCTCCGTGTTCGACGGTCTGAAAGCGGTGTTCGTCGGCATCTATACGACCCCGACCGCAAATCCGCTCACCGTGATCGAGAGCGTGAAGGCAGCCTTCCCGGGCCTCCAGGCGGAACTGCCGCCGGCCATGAATGCCGCCATCGCCTATGACGCGACGGAATTCATCAGAGCCTCGATCTTCGAGGTCGAGAAGACGCTCGGCGAGGCCGCCATCATCGTCATCGTGGTGATCTTCCTGTTTTTGGGGAACCTGCGCTCGACCCTGATCCCGATCGTCACCATCCCGCTGTCGCTGGTGGGCGTGATGATCTTCCTGCTCATGCTCGGCTATTCCATCAACCTGCTCACCCTGCTGGCCCTGGTGCTGGCGATCGGGCTCGTGGTCGATGACGCCATCGTGGTGGTGGAGAACATCTACCGCCACATCGAGGACGGCATGACGCCGCGCGACGCGTCGCTGCGTGGCGCGCGCGAGATCGCCGGCCCGGTCATCTCGATGACCATCACGCTGGCGGCCGTCTACGCTCCGATCGGCTTCGTGTCCGGGGTCACGGGGGCGCTGTTCCGCGAATTCGCGTTCACGCTGGCGGGAGCCGTGGTGGTGTCGGGCTTCATCGCGCTCACGCTGTCGCCCATGATGTGTTCGCGGCTGCTCACGGCCCAGCAGGGCCAGGGCGGCTTCGTGCGGTTTTTGGACCGTATGTTCGACGGGCTGCGGCGGCGTTACGAGCGCCGCCTGGCCAAAACCCTCAACTTTCGCGCCCTGACGATGCTGATCCTCGGCGGCGTGCTGATTCTGACCGGGGTGCTTTACGTCACCACCCCCAAGGAACTCGCGCCCGAGGAGGACCAGGGCGTGCTGTTCATGCCCGTCAAGACGCCGCAATATGCCAATCTCGACTACATGGAGAACGCCACTCAAAACCTATACCAGGTGCTGAACCGCATTCCCGAGAAGGCGCATGTCTTCACCATCAACGGATCGGGCGGCGTCACGGCGGCTTTTGCCGGCTTCATCATGAAGCCCTGGGATCAGCGGAGCCGAGGGCCCAAGGAGATCGTGGCGGAACTCGGCCCCAAACTGGCCGGTATCCCCTCCGCGCAGGTGCTGGCCTTCTCGCCCCCCGCCCTGCCGGGCTCGACCGGCGGCCTGCCGATGCAGTTCGTGATCCGCACCACCGGCGACTACCGGCAATTGGCCGACATCGTGGCCCAGATGCAGACGGCTGCCCAGAAGAGCGGCCTGTTCATCTTCACCGACACCGATCTGAAATTCGATACCCCTCAGATCGAGTTCAAGATCAACGCCGACAAGGCCAACCGCATCGGGCTCAACATGTCCGACATCGGCGGAACGCTGGCGACTCTCCTGGGCGGCAATTACGTCAACCGCTTCAACCTTTATGGCCGCAGCTACGAGGTGATCCCGCAGGTTCCGCGCGAGTTCCGCGACGCGCCCGACTGGCTGCTGCGCTATCAGGTGCGCACCCTTGGGGGCGAACTCGTCCCCCTGTCGATCGTGGGAAGCTTGTCGCAATCCGTGCAGCCCAATGCGCTCACGAGCTTCCAGCAGCTCAATTCCGCGACCCTGGGTGGCGTGCCCTTTCCGGGTCACACGCTTGGCGAGGGGCTCGACTTCCTCAAAGCTAAGGCGAAGGAGATCTTCCCGGCTGGTTACACCTATGATTTCGGCGGCGATGCGCGCCAATACGAGCATGAAGGCAACGCGCTTCTGGTCACCTTCGTGTTCGCGCTGATCATCATCTATCTCGTGCTGGCGGCCCAGTTCGAAAGTTTCCGGGACCCCTTCATCATCCTGATCGCGCTGCCGACCTCGATGTTCGGGGCCTTGCTGCCGCTCAACATCGGGGGCGTGCTGCAGGCGACCTCGATCAACATCTACACCCAGATCGGGCTGGTGACGCTGATCGGCCTCATCTCCAAACACGGCATCCTGATGGTGGAATTCGCCAACCGGATGCAGGAGGAGGGCATGGGACGCCGAGAGGCGATCGAACATGCGGCAGGCGTCCGGCTGCGCCCGATCCTGATGACGACGGCCGCCATGGTTGTGTCGATGATCCCGCTCATCATCGCGGCGGGTGCGGGGGCCAAGAGCCGCTTTTCGATCGGCCTCGTGATCGCGGCCGGCATGAGCGTCGGAACCCTGTTCACGCTTTTCGTGACGCCGGCCGTCTATACCTTCATCGCGCGCGACCACAATCGCGGGCGCGGGACGAGGGAGGCCAAGACGCCGTCGAGCCACGACCGTGAACTCGCCCGCGCGGCAGAGTGAGCGTCCGGCAGGCATCATGGTGTCATCTGGTGCCGCCCCACGGGTCACGCTGCACGTGCGCCTTTTGCGAGCCACTTGGCACAGTCCTCGTCGAGTTTCTCGCGGGCAAGTTCGTCGTAACGACGGGACTCATCGCGGCTTAGCGTCTCGCGCCATCGGCCGTTGGTCCCCTGGTTGATGAAGGTCTTGATTCCGCCATCCCACTGGATGCCGCCTCGCGGAACGGTTTTCTGCCCGTTTTCCCTCATGTATTCGAAGCTGCTGTGCTTCAAGATGGCCGGCCAATTCCCGTCATCGATGTAAATTTCCAGGAAATCTGCAATGCGGCGCACTTCCCCCGGCAGGTCGGCCTTGAGGTCGGCGAAATGGACGAGCAGCAAGTTCGGCAGGTCCCGGATGGTCCACCAACTCCTGACGTTCTCCCACCATGACCACGCCGGATAGCCGTCCAACGCCAGCCACTCGATGAAGAAATCCCGGACCGAGCCCGAGGGCCGCTCCAGCGGTGGCCCGATTCTTTCCGGAGTCTCGTTGAGAAATTTGTAGTAGTTTTGCTCGTTCGCGTTGCGAAGATGATTATACAGGCTCCAGGCGACATCGCGCCCGTCACGGCCGACATAGATGTATTTGGCGCGGGGCGAATAGACCAAGGCGTTTACCGGCAGGTGCGTCTTGACGAAACGCCGGTGTTTCTGGCCTTCCAGCACAGCGAGCTTCTCGCTTTGCTTGATTCGGCTGTCGAGCCATTGAGACATGGCCGCGACTTCCAGGTCCGCCGCGCCAGCAAACAGCAGTTGCGACACGATCTGCTGCATCCATGTCGTGCCCGATTTGCCGTAAGTTGCGATCACGATGTCATCGTCACGAAACGGGAAGTCGTTCCAAACCGTCGAATCCATATATTGATTGAACAGTTCCCCGGTCTTTATCGGCCAGGCGGCCCCGGACACCTTTTCGGACATGCGGGCAGTTCCTCGCGTTCAGCCCGGCGTAGGGCTTGGGTGAGGAAGAATCCTGCGGGACCGCTACTGCGTGATGTCAGCAAAGCGAAACGTCGTTACCGCTGTAGCGGAGACGCTGCTTAATCGGGCCGTGTCTGGCCTCGCCGGTCCTTATCCTGAGCCGGATGCGCAGCATCCGAGTCGAAGGACCGCACATCATCTGGAGGCGATTTCCCCCGCCGCCGCGCGAGCCGCGACAAACGCTCGAAATCCCCGCGCACATAGGCCAACTTCTTGGCTCTGGACCAGCCCTTGATGCGCCGCTCCGCAGCAACAGCCTCATCATAGCGCAAATGAGCTTCGCTGTAGAGAAGTTCGACAGGCAAGCGGCTCGCCGTATAGAAGCCGGGAAGTACGCCCCCGTTGTGCTCGCTCAAGCGCTCTTCGACGCTTCGCCGTGTGATCCCGGTGTAGAAGCTCCCGTCGGCGCAGCGAAGGATGTAGACGAACGCGCGATCCATCAATGCCCCCGCCCTCGTCCTTCGACTCGCCGCTTGGCGGCGGCTCAGGATGAGGGCTCTCGCTGAACTCCCGGCTTAGCACACAGGGCCTCATCCTGAGCGGAGGCGGCTTGAGGCTCCGACAAGCAAAGCTTGTTGGAGAAGCCGGCGGAGAGCGGATGCGTCAGCATCCGAGTCGAAGGACCGCGTCCCGCCGTGAGAACCGCCTAAGCCTCGTTCCTGAAATACGGTTCCACCACACCCTTGAGCTTGATGGTCATCGGATTGCCGGCGCGGTCCTTGGCCTTGCCGGCCGTCACCTTCACCCAGCCCTCGCTGATGCAATATTCGTCGACATTGGTTTTTTCCTTGCCGTCGAACAGGATGCCGACGCCGCGGTCGAGCGCAGCCTCGTCGTAATAGGGGCTGTTGGGATTGATGGAGAGGCGGTCGGGCATCGTGTCGGTCATCGGATCGGATCTCATGCTGAACAGCGTCTGGCCTTTAGCCGGAGAGCCACTTGGGTGCAATCCGTGTCCAGGTCACGACGAAGCGCGCGTCGCCCCCACGCAATCCCATGCCGCCCTTGCGACGGCGGCCGGGCCGCATGACGTCTACGTCTCAGAGAACTTGCAATCGCCCGTGCTTGGTTCGCGGGACACGAACTTCGCGGGAAAACCCCATGACCGCACGTCAAGACATGATCGGCTTGCTGAAGAACCGCCGCCAGGGCTTTTCGCTGCCGCAGCCCTTCTATACCGATCCCGAATTCTTCAAGCTCGACATGGAGAACATCTACTACAAGGATTGGGTGTTCGCCGGTCACGACATCGAGATCGCCCAGCCCGGCCAATGGTTTACCATGCGGATCGGCGCCTATTCGCTGATCGTGATCCGCGGCCGGGATGGCGAGATCCGAGCCTTGCACAATTCCTGCCGGCATCGCGGCTCGATCATCTGCAAGACCGACCACGGCGCCTCCAAGCGCCTCGTCTGCCCCTACCACCAATGGTCCTACGACACGGATGGCACCCTGCTGCGCGCCCGGCACACGGACGCGACCTTCGACAAGTCGCCCTACGGCCTGAAACAGGCCCATTGCGAGACTGTCGGCGGCTATATCTTCGTCTGCGTGGCCCAGCATGCCCCCGATTTCGCGCCTTTCCGGAACCAAGCCCTGCCCTATCTCGCGCCGCATCGGCTCGGCGACGACGTCAAGATCGCGGCCCAGAACACCATCGTCGAGAACGGCAACTGGAAGCTCGTTTGGGAGAACAACCGCGAATGCTACCATTGCGCCGCCAACCACCCGGAGCTGTGCCGCACCTTTCCCGAAGCCCCCACCATCACGGGCGTGACGGGCGCCATGGACGATCCGGTCATCAAGGCGCACTGGGACAAGTGCGAGGCCGAGGGCCTGCCCAGCGCCTTCGTGATCGACCCCACGGGCCAGTTTCGTAACACGAGGGCGCCGCTGATCGAGGGCGTGGAAAGCTACACGATGTCGGGCAGGACCGCCGTGGCGCGCCCGCTCTGCGATGCGGTCACGACGCCGCAGATCGGCACGATGCTGATGTTCCACTATCCGTCCACCTGGAATCATGTGCTGGGCGACCACGCGATCACGTTCCGGGTCATTCCGCTCGACGCCACCCATACGGCGATCACCACCAAATGGCTGGTCCACAAGGATGCGGTTGAGGGCGTCGACTATACGGTCGAGGAGCTGACCGCCGTGTGGAACGCCACCAACGACCAGGACCGGCGCGTGGTGGAGGACAACCAGTTCGGCATCAACTCGCCAGCCTACGAGCCCGGCCCCTATCTCGAGCCGGACGAAGGCGGCGTGGCGCAATTCGTCGACTGGTACTGCAACGCCATGGACAGGGCGTTGAACGGCGACCGCGCCACCCTCAGCCGGGTTGCCTGAGACGAGGGCGACCAATCCGGGTGCACGTCTCCTCTCGTGTCCCCTTCAGCCCGATTCGCCGTCCTCCCCAAAGCGGGGGAGTTGGCGCGTCGTACAGGATGGCGCGAGCCGGTCGAGCGCGGCCCGATGAATCGTCTCGATCACGCTGTCGAGGCTCCGGTCGATGTCGTGGTTCCAGAAGCGCAGGACGCTGAACCCGCTCGCTTTGAGCGCGGCGTCGAGATCGCGGCCGCCCTCGTCCATCGCGCCGTGCTGCTCGCCATCGAGTTCGACCGCGAGGCGCGCCGGCAGGCAGGCGAATCCGATGACATGGCCCGCGAACGGCACCTGACGGCGGAAACGCAGACCTTGCGCACGGAAACCGCGAAGCCGCATCCACAGCTTCCCTTCCTGCGAAGTCATGGTTTTGCGCGAGGTGCGTACACGCTTGTTGGCCATGCCGAAGCCTACCTCCCGGGCCGCAAACCGTCGGTTTCCGTTACTTTCGAGCCACGGATCGGACGCAAATAAGGGTCATCTCCGCCCCGCTGGCGCCACTATGTCAAAAATTGTGGCGCTCGGCGCCGGCGACGTCACAATCCAGTTTTGCGAATCGAGGCCCAGACGAGAGGGTAGATGCGGGGATTCGAGCGGAATTGGGCCTTTACGGCTGCTATGCGCACCGGACATCGCCTGGCTGCAGCGCTTCTCGCCGTGGGCGTCATCGCCTCGACCGCCGTCGCGGCTGCCGCCGAGGACCATGGCCGGCTGACCCTCATCGAAGAGAATGACGGCCTGCTGCCCGACAAGTTGGACCGGCACTACACCCAGGGCGCCATGCTGGCCTACCTGTCGCCGGCGCTGAGTGCGGGCGATCTCGCCTGGCAGCTCTACGATCGGATCGGCAGCGTGCTTCCGGTTTTCCACAATGAGTTCGGGGTCATCCGCAAGTTCGACGTGGTCGTCGGCCAGAGCATCTTCACGCCCACGGACTATCATCGGGCCATTCCGGATCCGCGTGACAGGCCGTTCGCGGGCTGGCTCTACACGGGCGGCAGCCTGCTGCAGGAAACCGGCGGCACCATGCTCGAAAACTTCGAGGTGCTTGGCGGGGTGGTCGGGCCCGACTCCCTTGCTCGGGAAGCCCAGGAATCGTTTCATTCGACCGCTGGCTTCAACAACAAGAACCTCGACCAGGCCTGGAGCCACCAGCTGAAGAACGAGCCTGGCTTCATGGTCTCCTATGACCGGCACTGGAAAGTGTGGCAGGCGTCGTTTTCCGGAATCCAGACGGATATCATCCCCGAAGCCGGTGTCACGGTCGGCAATGTGCTGACCGACGCCGAGGCGGGGGTCCAGTTCCGGATCGGGCAGAATCTCGGGGTGGATTATGGGGTCCCGCGCGTCCGCCCCGCCATGTCGGGTACCGACTGGTTCAATGCGGCTCGGCTGGAAGGGCCGTTCGGCTGGTATCTTTTCGCTGGCGTTCAGGGGCGGGTCGTGGCCCACAACATCTTTCTCGACGGCAACACCGTTGCGATCAGCCCGTCGGTTCACAAGAACGTGCTGGTCGGCGATTTCAGCACCGGCCTCTCGGTGTTTTATGCCGATTGGGTGAAGCTCGACGCGACCTTCACCGAGCGCAGCAAGGAATTCACGACCCAGGCGCAGGCGGACCATTTCGCCAGCGTCACGCTTTCGGTTCGCTTCTGAAGGTCTCGGCGGCCTCGCCCGGCGCGGTCCACCGCGTGTCGGGGCTGGTCCGCCCTATAGTCCGGAAGCTCAGAAGCCGGATCACGAACCACACCGGCACCACGATGACGGCGCCCGCCAGGATATAGCGGCCGATCTGCCCGAAGGCGTCATAGCCCATGGCCCACAGGCGCTCGGCGGTATGGATGGCATCCCGCACGACGTCGAGCGGCTCGAGGCGGAGCCACATCAGCACGGCCCCGACCAGCAAGGACACGAAGACGAGGCGGAGCAAGACCGTCAGCGGTGGCCCGCCGAGGAATCGATGGCCGAGCGACGGCGGCCGCACCCCGCCTTCGCGGTTGACCCCGGTACCCCAAAGCCTTGGTTCGTTGCGCATCGATCAGCTCGCCCCTTCCGGTCGAGGGTTCATGTGCGCATGCGGTCCGCATCAGGCAAGGGGAGCCGAGACGCCGACCGCCGCGCCCGAATCGGTTTACAAAATGTGCACCGTTGTGTCCTTAAATTGACTATACTGGTCTCCATATGCGCAGATCGGTCGTCGTGGGGGCTGTTGGCATGAGTCGCAAATATTTCGGGACTGACGGCATTCGCGGACGCGCCAATGGCCTGATCACCCCCGATCTTGCGATGAAGGTGGGCCAGGCCACGGGCCTAGCGTTCCAGCGCGGCGATTATCGACACAGGGTGGTGATCGGCAAGGACACCCGGCTGTCCAGCTACATGATCGAATATGCCATGGTGGGCGGCTTCACCTCGGTGGGCATGGACGTTCTCCTGTTGGGGCCGGTCCCGACGCCGGCGGTCGCGATGCTGACGCGGTCGATGCGCTGCGATGTGGGCGTCATGATCTCGGCGTCCCACAATTCCTATGAAGACAACGGCATCAAATTATTCGGCCCCGACGGGTTCAAGCTGAACGATGGGGTCGAGGCCGAGATCGAACGTCTGCTCGACACGGATCTTGGCTCGAAACTGTCGAAATCGAAAAACCTCGGCCGCGCCAAGCGCATCGAGAGCGTGCACGCCCGCTACGTCGAGTTCGCCAAACGCACCCTGCCGCGCAACCTGTCCCTCGACGGCCTGCGGGTCGTGCTCGATTGCGCCAACGGCGCCGCCTATAAGGTCGCCCCCGAGGCGCTGTGGGAGCTCGGCGCCGAAGTGTTTTCCATCGGCATCGAACCCGACGGTTTTAATATCAACCGCAATGTCGGCTCGACCGCCCCGGACGCGCTGGTGCAGAAGGTGCGCGAGATGCGCGCCGATGTCGGGATTGCGCTCGACGGCGATGCCGATCGCCTGCTTATGGTCGACGAGAAGGGCAATGTGATCGACGGTGACCAGCTCATGGCCGTCATCGCCCAGAGCTGGATGGAGGACGGCCGGCTCGCCAAGCCAGGGCTCGTCACTACTGTCATGTCCAACCTCGGCCTCGAGCGCTATCTCGGGGGTATCGGCCTCGAGACGATTCGCACCGCGGTGGGCGACCGCCATGTGCTCGAACATATGCGCCAGCACGGCTACAATCTCGGCGGCGAACAATCCGGCCACATCATCCTGTCGGACTACTCCACCACCGGAGACGGCCTGGTGGCGGCCCTGCAGGTGCTGGCCGTGGTGAAACGCGCCGGCCGGCCGGTGAGCGAGGTCTGCCACAGGTTCGATCCGCTGCCGCAGATCCTCAAAAACGTGCGCTACGGCGGGGGTCAGCCGCTGGCTCAGGCCGGGCTCATGACCATCATCGAGAAAGCCCGTGAGCGGCTCGGCGGCTCGGGCCGCCTCCTGGTGCGTCCCTCCGGCACCGAACCCGTGATCCGGGTGATGGGCGAGGGCGAGGACCGGCTTTTGGTCGAGAGCATCGTGGACGACATCTGCGACGCCGTGGTGGCGCATGCCATTCCGCTCGCGGCGGAATAGCGCGCACAACCCGTCTACAGCCTGGTTCCCATCCTTCCCCGCACCGGGGAAGGTGTCTCGGCGAAGCCGAGACGGATGGGGCTCCCGCCAGCATCCTGGACCAGTGTTCCCCACCCGTCACGCTAACGCGTGCCACCCTCCCCCATTCGGGGAGGGATGTGCCCGGCCGTGGTGCTGTGCTTCGTCGCGGCCTCTGCTAGGAACAGCCATGTCCGATGCACAATTGCCCCCAGACCCCGACGCCCGCCACAAGGCCAAGATGGCCAACCGCAAGGCCATCCAGGATGCCGAGGTGGCGTCGAAGACCATTGCGGAAAAAGGCCTGCTGATCGTCCATACCGGGGCCGGCAAGGGCAAATCCACGGCCGCCTTCGGGCTGGTGCTCCGCGCGCTCGGCTATGGCTGGCCGGTCGGGGTCGTGCAGTTCATCAAAGGCGCCTGGGACACCGGCGAGCGCCGCATCATTTTGGAACGGTTCCCCGACGTGCGCTGGCACACGATGGGCGAAGGTTTTACCTGGGAAACCCAGGACAGAGCCCGCGATGTCGCGGCCGCCGAGGCGGCCTGGGCGCAAGCCAAGGACCTGATGGCCGACCCCGCCATCCGCCTGCTGGTTCTCGACGAACTCAATATCGCGCTGCGCTACGACTATCTGCCGCTCGCCGCCGTGGTCGAGGCCCTTAAAGCCCGCCGGCCCGATCTCACGATCGTGGTCACGGGCCGCAACGCCAAGCCGGACTTGATCGAGGCGGCCGACCTCGTGACCGAGATGACCCTGGTCAAGCACCATTTCGCGGCCGGCGTGAAAGCCCAGGCCGGCATCGAGTTCTGAACCCGATGGCGCGCGCCCTCATGGTGCAGGGCACCGGCTCGGATGTCGGCAAGAGCCTGATGGTGGCGGGCCTCTGCCGTGCCTTTGCGATCCGCGGCCTCCGGGTGCGCCCCTTCAAGCCGCAAAACATGTCCAACAATGCGGCCGTGACGGCCGACGGCGGCGAGATCGGCCGCGCCCAGGCGCTGCAGGCCCGCGCGGCCCGCGTGGCGCCCAGCGTCCACATGAACCCGGTGCTGCTGAAACCGCAGAGCGAGATCGGCTCCCAGGTCGTGGTGCAGGGTCGTGTGATCGGCAACGCCAAGGCGCGCGAATACCAAAGCTGGAAGCCGCGCCTGATGGGGGCCGTGCAGGAGAGTTTTGGCCGGCTCAAGGCCGAGTCCGATCTCGTGCTGGTGGAAGGCGCAGGCAGCGCCGCCGAGATCAACCTGCGCGCCAATGACATCGCCAATATGGGGTTTGCCCGGGCCTGCGACGTCCCGGTGGTTCTGCTCGGCGACATCGATCGCGGTGGCGTGATCGCCCAGATCGTCGGCACCCAGGCGGTTCTCGATCCCGCCGACGCCGCAATGATCGTGGGGTTCATCGTCAACAAATTTCGCGGCGACCCGAGCCTGTTCGCGGATGGCATGGCGCTCATCGCGGAGCGAACCGGTTGGGCAGCGCTCGGCCTGGTACCGCATTTTTCCGAAGCGGGACGCCTGCCCGCCGAGGACGCCATGGCGCTCTCGGCCGCAACGGCACGACGGCGGGAGGGCGCCAAGCTGACCATCGTGGTCCCCACTCTGCCCCGCATCAGCAATTTCGACGACCTCGACCCTCTCCGGCTCGAACCCGACGTCGAGGTGGTCATGGTGCGCGACGGCGCGCCGCTGCCCCCCGCCGATCTCATCATCCTGCCGGGCTCCAAGGTGACCCGCGCCGACCTCGCCGATCTGCGCGCGCTCGGCTGGGACATCGACATCCTGGCTCATGCCCGGCGCGGCGGTCGGGTGCTCGGCCTTTGCGGCGGCTACCAGATGCTCGGCCATGGCGTGGCCGATCCCGACGGCATCGAGGGGCCGGCGGGGGAGACGCGCGGTCTGGGCCTGCTCGATGTCGACACCGTGCTGGGTGGCGATAAGACGCTGCGGCCCGTTACGGGCCTCTCGATCGCCGATGGGCAGCCGTTCGCTGGCTATGAGATGCATATGGGGCGCACCACGGGAGGCGATTGCGCCCGTCCCCTGCTGCGCTTCGCCGATGGAATGCCGGACGGCGCCAGCTCGACGAACGGGCGCGTGGCCGGCGCCTATGTCCATGGGCTGTTCGCCGACGACCGGCAACGCGCCGCCTGGCTGGCCCGCCTCGGCGCCCCCCCCTCCAGCCTCACTTACGAAATCGAGATCGAACGCGTGCTCGACGGCCTCGCAGCGCATCTGGAGCAGCATCTCGATCTCGATCTGTTGCTCGGGCTGGCGCGGTAGACCATAGCCCGTCTCGCTGTCATTCCGGAGCGCCGAAGGCGGGCCCGGAATGACGGTGTTTGGCAGTGTCGGTGCACGGCCGCCTATCGCCAGGCAAGCGCCAGCATCGCCAGGACCGCCCATTGCACCCCACACGCGGCCCGGTAGAGCACCAGAGCGCGGCGGATATCGCCCGCCGTGGCGGCCGCGCGACCCCGGCCCATGTAGCCACCATCGACCAGCTCGGTCCCGTAGACGCGCCGGCCGCCGAGGCGCAGGCCGAGCGCGCCCGCCATCGCGGCCTCGGGCCAGCCCGCATTGGGGGAGCGATGCCGTCCGGCGTCGCGAAACACGGCCCGGACGGCCTCGACGGCGGCGTCGCCCGTCAGCAGGCTGGCGAGCACGATCCAAAGCGCCGAGAGCCGCGAGGCCGGCAGGTTGACGAGGTCGTCGAAACGCGCCGCCGCCCAGCCAAAGGCGCGATAGCGGTCGGATCTGTGGCCGATCATGCTGTCCGCCGTATTGGCGGCCTTGTAGAGCGCGCCCCCCATGAGGCCGCCGGCCGCGATCCAGAAGGCGGGTGCCACGACCCCGTCGGAGAAATTCTCCGCCAGGCTCTCGATCGCGGCCCGGGCCACGGCGCAAGCGTCGAGCGCGTCCGGGTTGCGCCCCACGATCATGGCGACGGATTTTCGCCCGGCCTGCAGCCCCTCGCGCTCGAGCGCATCCGCGACCGCGCGGACGTGGGTGTCGAGGCTGCGCTGAGCGGGCAGGCTGGCACAGAGCACGGTCACAATCGCAAACCCGACCCAGCCCTTCGGCATCACGGCCTCGATCCCGAGCGTGACAGCGGCCGTGCCGGCGAGCACAAGCAGCAGCGTAACCCCGCCCGCCGCGCGCCGTGCCGCAAAAGACCAGCCGGGCCGATTGAGGCGTGGCTCCCAAAACCCGATGCACGCACCCATCCAGGTGACGGGATGCCCAATGACGCGGTACAGGGCATCCGGGTAGCCGAAGGCCGCCTCCAAGGCGAGCGCGGCGCAGCACAGCAAGAGATTGGTGTCGAACGGCATGGGATCTGGGGACGGGGGGGAAACGTCGCGGCAACGGCTTGCTTATCACGGCGGCGACCTCGCGGCTGCGCGGAGTATCTACCCAAACGCCCCAGAACCCTGGATCGACCTGTCCACCGGTTTGAACCCCGCCCCCTACCCGGTCGGCGCCATCCCGCCCGAGGCTTGGCATCGCCTTCCTGGTCCCGACGCCATTCGGGCGCTGGAGGCGGCGGCGGGCGCAGCCTATGGGGCGCTCGATCCGACGCACGTGATCGCTGCGCCCGGCACCCAGGCTCTCATCCAGTGGCTGCCGCGCCTGTTTCCGGCCCGCAGCGTCGGGGTGTTGGGATTCAGCTATGGCGAACATGCGCGGGTTTGGGCGGCTTCTGGCGCACGGGTCGAGAGGGTCGAGGCCGTCGAGGGGCTGGCCACCTTCGACGTTGCGGTCGTGGTCAACCCCAACAACCCGGATGGCCGCCTCGTGCCGCCCGGTGCCCTTCACGATCTCGCGAGCGCCATGGCACGGCGCGGCGGACTGCTGGTCGTCGACGAGGCATTTGTGGACGTGATCCGGCCGTCGCCGAGTTTGGTGCCCCGCATGCCGAGGGCCGCGACGGTGGTGCTGCGCTCGTTCGGAAAGATCTATGGATTGGGCGGGTTGCGGCTCGGATTCGCGATTGCGTCAACGGATCTCAGCGACACCATCCGGGCCGCGATCGGTCCCTGGGGGGTGTCTGGTCCGGCCTTGACGATCGGGCGAGCCGCTCTGGCGGACGCAGACTGGCTGGATCAGGCCAGGACGGGCCTAATCGCCGCGAGCGCACGCCTGGACGGCCTGTTGCAGGCTGCCGGCCTGCAGGTTGTCGGTGGCACGCCCTTGTTCCGCCTCGTCCAATCGCCGGCCGCTCCGGCCGTCTTCGAGCATCTCCTGCGCGCAGGGATTCTCACACGCCCCTTCGCACACCGCCCGGATTGGCTGCGCTTCGGTGTTTGCGGCGATGCGGCAGCTTGGGAAAGGCTGAAGGCCGCGCTGCTCGGCCACTAGGTTCGAAGCCTCATGGCGCGCGCCGTGAGTGGGCACTTCAGGCCGCTGCCTCCCTCACCTTTACTTCCACGCCGTTGGTTGCGGAGGTTCGACCGTCGAAGCGCGCGCCGGCGTGGTACGCGGGACAAGTCCGCGCAGGACAGTGCAAGGCGGAGGGGCCGAGGGAATGCCCTAATCCTTCTCCGCTTCAAGCGCGCGTCGTCCCTCGGCGAATTGCGCCGCCTGCTCGGGCGTGGGTTGCACCGGCTTCAGGCCGAGGCCCGCCAGCGCCTCGTTGATGGCCTCGACCACCACGAAGCGCATGAACCATTTTTGGTCGGCCGGCACCACGAACCAAGGGGCGGCCTTGGTGGCGGTGGCCGCGATGGCGGCCTCGTAAGCCGCCATATAGTCATCCCAATATCCGCGCTCGGTTATGTCCCCGGGGTTGAACTTCCAATTCTTATCGGGGTGATCGAGCCGCGCCAGAAAGCGTTTCTTCTGCTCGGCCCGGCTGACGTTGAGGAAGAATTTTACTACCCGCGTGCCCTGACGGCCAAGATGGCGTTCGAAGCCGGCGATGTCTTGCAACCGATGGTCCCACACCTTCTTGCGCTCGATCAGACTGGGCGGCAGGTGCTCGGCGGCCAGGATCTTGGGGTGGACGCGCGCGATCAACACCTCTTCATAGTGCGAGCGATTGAAGACGCCGATCATCCCCCTGGCGGGCAGCGCACGGGTGGGACGCCAAAGAAAATCATGCGCCAAATCCTCTGGGCCGGGCGCCTTGAAGGACGTCGCCGCGATCCCCTGCGGGTTCACGCCCGTCATGACGTGTTTGATGGTGCCGTCCTTACCGGCCGCATCCATGGCCTGGAAAACCAGAAGGAGCGACCAGGTGCCGTTCGCGTAGAGCAGCTCCTGGAGTTCCGACAGCCGCTCGACGCCCCGTTTGAGCAAGGCATCGGCGGCCGCCTTGTCGATGAAGTCCGGGATCGGACCGTCGGTGGCGAACCGCTCAAGTTTGAAGCCATCGCCGGATGTGACGCGAAAGGGATCGAGCAAGTCCTCGGTCTGCCTGGCGTCTATTTTTGCCGAGGGAGGGGAAGCGTCTGCCATCAGGTGCCTTCAAGCCTTTGGCTTGGCCGAGCGGCGCGCCGAACGGCCGCCGTCATGCTGGTTCACGTCAGGCCGGCCGGGCCGTTTTTTTGGTGCCCGCACCCACCGAGCTGCGGCCTGCGGCCTCGGTCCAGGCGCCGAGCCCCAAGCCCAGCGTGGTCCACAGGATCGCATGCATGCCGAGCGAGGCAACCCGGAACTGCCACAGCACCACGGCCGGGAACGCCTCCGGCACTTCGTTCACGGCGGGAAGCAGGGCTCCCGCAACACCTGTCAGGGCAATGAAACAAACCGCACCCGCGAGCCCAGCGTTCCAGGAGCCCAGCCGCGCCCCGAGACCCCGCCCGACCATGACCGAAACGATCATGGCGATGATCGACAGGGCCATCATGGAGAAGAACAGCGCCGTGCGCAGCCCGATAGTTTCGGGTTCGCCGATCGCGGGCGGATTGGCGGGGTATTTGAAGAACGGCACCAGCGTCACGGCCAGGAAGGCCGAGATCCCGAGAAGGCCGGAGACCATGCGCGGTCCAAGCCGTCCCGCGCGTCCGTTCGCATAAGCAAAAACGAGCGCAAACAGCCCACCCGTCGCGGCGCCGAAGAGCACGGCAGCCGTGCCCAGACCAATCGTGCTCTGCACCGCGCGGCTGACGATTTCCGGTTCCTCGGCTTGGCCGGCCGCGTGGTAGGCGGCCGATTCGAACGCGATCGAACGATTGATCGAGGGTTCTCCAAAAATCTCGGCGAAGCCCACGGCAAGGAGGCCGGCCAGCACGCCCATCAGCATGCCCCGGAGCAGAATGGTTCCGATCACGAAACGCTCCTCAGTGGCAGGGAAAGCCGAGGAGATGCCGCCCATCATGCACGAATTCATGCACGTAATGGCCCGAGATCAGTGCGGTCGCGCCCTGCTCGGCCCCGACGAAATAGATGGCCAGAAGCGCCAACAGACCGCCGAAAACGGCCCAGGGGAGAAGATCGCGGACCGGAATGGGCGTCGGGACCGCGGCCGGCGCAAAGGTTATGTTGCTCATGACGGCTCCTTGGGAACACGCGTCCCATGCTTGCTTCGATCGGGAACCGAAGGTCTGACTTGCGTTGCGAAACGCTCACAGTGGCGCGACCGCGCCGGACTTGCACCGGCTTCCACGTGCCCCGATCAGGCCACGCTATGAACACCGCCCAGGCAAGTCAACGGAAGCTTGGCTTCCCGTGAACCGCTCGGAGCATGGCTGTGCTCTAATGCCGGCATGACGATCCGGTTGACCCTCATCTGCCAAGGCGCCACCGCCGCCACGCAACTCGCCGCGTTTGCGGGAGACGACGACCTGATTGCGGCGGCGCGGATCCGGATGGCGGCGGCCACCACGGCGGCCCGCTTGGGGCGTTTCGATGCCGCCCGAACGAGCCCGGCCCGCGCCGCGGTCGAGACCGCCTCTCTGTTGGGCCTGGACGCCACACCCGACCCCGACCTCCGCGAGATCGACTATGGACGCTGGACGGGACTGACCCTGTCGACCGTCGGAAACGCCGAGCCGGAGGCGCTCGCGGCCTGGCTGCGCGACCCCCATGCCGTGCCGCATGGCGGCGAAAGCGTCTCGGCACTCCTGGAGCGTGCGAAAACCTGGCTCCGCAGGCGAACCGAAGAGGCAGCCGAGGCTTCAACGCAACGGCTGATCGCCGTCACCCATGCTTCCGTGATGCGCGCCGTGCTGGTGTGCGCGCTGGGGGCGCCGCCCGAGGCCTTCCAGCGGATCGATGTCGGGCCACTTTCCCGTCTCGTCCTGTCGGGCCGGGGCGCGGTCTGGCGCCTACAGAAACTCGACAGCCTCGCGGGACCGGAACGCTGAGCTCATTCGTCCTCGCCGAACCGGCCGGCCAGCAATGCCGCCAGCGCATCGACCACCCGCGTGGCGTCGGGCCCGGTGGCGCTCACCACGATGGTGCTGCCCTGCCCGGCCCCGAGGGTCAGGATGCCCATGATCGACAATCCGCCGACCGTTTCGCCGGCTCGGGTCACCCGGACTTCCGCATCAAAACCTTCCACGCAATGCACGAATTTCGCGGTGGCGCGGGCGTGAAGCCCCTTGCGGTTGACGATGGGAAGTTCGCGGCTGACCACCTCGGACCAGGGCCGCTCCGTCATTTGCCGCTCAGGACACGGCTGGCGACATTGATGTATTTGCGCCCGGCATCCTGGGCCTGGATGACCGCCTGCTCGAGACTGACGGTCTCGCGGACGGAGGCCAGCTTGATCAGCATCGGCAGATTGATGCCGGCCACGACCTCGACATGATTGCCCGCCATCACCGAGATGGCCAGATTCGAGGGTGTTCCGCCGAACATGTCGGTGAGCAGCACGACCCCGTTGCCCGAATCTACCGTGAACACGGCGTCCACGATTTCCTGCCGGCGCGCTTCCATGTCGTCGTCCGGCCCGATCGTAATGGTGGCGATGCACCGTTGCGGTCCCACGACATGTTCCAGCGCGGCGCGGAACTCGGTCGCAAGGTGGCCGTGGGTCACAAGGACCATGCCGATCATTGCACGCATCCACTCATGGTTCGAATGCTGGCCTTCCTGCCCGCGACCGCCTGCCAGCCCGTCCGTAGGGGCGCTATCTTGTGCATTGCGATGAAATTGGCAAGCATATTACAAGCATTCCGTCAGGACCGTTGTCGCACTGCACCCAGGGCGTCGAGCACCCGGCCGCTGTTGTCGCGAGACCCGTTGCTGGCCAACAAGCTCAGCATGGGAAGCTTTACGCCGAGTAAGTGGATCGTCGGACAGCCGCCCGGATGGCGCGGCCCCAGTTCCGAAGCATCCAAGCCGAGATTGACGGCAAGGCGGATCACGCCGGCGGCCTCGTGCTCGATGGCCCTGATCCCCACGCCCCGCACTTCGATGCGGCCGGCGATCAGCGGGTGAGGTCGGGCCACAACCCGGCCGCCCCGCAGGCTGAGCGCCACGCGGTCGTCGCCGATCAATTTGGCGAAGCGGCCCCGTCCGGCCGCATCCGCCAACAGCGCCAAAGCGAGACTGGTTTTCCCACTTCCGGACCTGCCCTGGATCAGCACCCCGTCTTCGCCGACTAGGACCGCCGTGCCGTGCACGAACATCGAGCCATCCCCGCTCACCGATCCTTCGATGGAAACCAGATCGTGAAACGCGCGCCCTCGATCTCGGGCTTGCCGTCGGCATCTGCCGCCCCCAGACGATTGGTCGCCCAGATACGGCCGCCGTGCGCTTCGATGATCTGGCGCGAAATGGAAAGACCGAGGCCGGAGTTCTGCCCGAAACCTTGTTCCGGGCGATCGGTGTAGAAGCGCTCGAAAATACGTTCGAAGGCGTGCGCCGGAATGCCCGGCCCATCGTCGTCGACCATGATCTCGACGCCCGGTAGCCCGTCCTCATCCTCCTCGCGCCGATGCCGGATCGCCACACGGACGCGGCCACCCTGCGGCGAGAACGAGCGCGCATTGTCGATCAGGTTGTTCATGACCTGGCCGAGACGCGAATCGTGGCCGTCGATGAAAAAGGGCCTGATTTCGTCACTGCCCGGCAGGCGGCTGTCGACCGCCAGGGTCACCGTCACTTCATCGTCGCGCGCCACCCCCGACGCGATGGTCACCACGGCATCCAGCAAGGCTTCGAGATCAACCGCCCCGGTCGAGCCGCGGGCAAGTTCCGCATCCAGTCGAGAGGCGTCAGAGATGTCGCTGATCAGGCGGTCCAGCCGGCGGATATCGTGCTGAATGACGGCCATCAACCGATTGCGCGACTCCTCGGTCTTGATGCGGGGCAGGACTTCGACGGCGCTGCGCAGCGAGGTCAACGGATTTTTGAGTTCGTGCGCCACGTCGGCCGCGAAACTCTCGATCGCCTCCATGCGGTTGTAGAGCGCCCGCGTCATGTCGCGTAACGCGCCCGCCAGATGTCCGATCTCATCCGAGCGATAAGAGAAATCCGGGATCTCCTCACGGGAGTTGCGGCCGCGCCGAACCCGGTCGGCGGCATCGGCGAGTCGGCGCATCGGGCCCGCAATGGTGTTGGCCAGAAGCACGGACAGGACCAGCGTGACGGTGGCCGCGACCAGGAAGATCCGGAAGATGGCCCAGCGCTCGGACGTGATGATGGCGTCGATGTCGCGGCCTTGGGTCGACAGCAGAAGCGCGCCGCGAATGGCCCTGAAATATTTGATCGGCACCGCGACCGAAACGATGGTTTCGCCCCTCCGGTTCACGCGGACTACGTGTTGCATGTCGCCCTTGAGCGCATTGGCGACTTCCGGCGAAGCCGCCGCCATGTCGTCGGCAGCCGTCACGTCGGGATGGCCGAACCAGGCCCTGACGTCTTTCCAGGCTCGATCCAGCGGGCCGCCGTCGCCCGTGTCGGACGGCGGCAGGTCCGAGCGTTGGATGCCGCGCAGGGACAGCGAGCGGGAATCGAGCAACAGGTCGCCGTCAAGGTCGTAGATCCGGGCCCGGGTTTTGGTCGGGGAAACCAGAAGCCGGAGCACCGGCCCCACCCGCTCCGGGTTGATGGAAAACTGCAGCGATGAGGCGTCTTGGTCGCTCGAGCCGGTGGTTTGCCCTGGCGCGAGTTGCAGCAGCTTTTCCGGATCGACCGTGATGGTGTCGGTTTCGACCGTGGCGGAGGCCGCGATGGCGGCCGCAATCGTCTGCCCCTGCGACTGCAGGCTTTCGACTTTCGCGTCGATGAGGCCGGCACGGAACTGGTTCAGATATAGAAAAAGCAGCAGCAGGACCACGAGCCCGCCGAGGTTCAGCACCACGATGCGCCGCGTCAGCGAAGACGACAGGCGCGTCGTGAAGCTTCTCAGCAGACGGCGCAGCCTGACGCTGAGGCTCCGTCGCATCTTGCGCGGCTTCCGGTCCCGCGCCGCAGCCTGGCGAACCGTCGGGCCGCTACCGTCGGGGGCATCGCGTTGCAGGCGGCTCAACGACCCCGACAGGCCAGCGCCGATCCGCAAGGATTTAGCCCTCCTTGAACCGATAGCCGACCCCGTACAGGGTTTCGATCATTTCGAAGTCATCGTCCACGACCTTGAACTTCTTGCGCAGCCGCTTGATGTGGCTGTCGATGGTGCGATCGTCCACGTAGACCTGGTCGTCATAGGCGGCGTCCATCAACGCGTTGCGACTCTTGACGACGCCGGGCCGGGTGGCCAGCGCCTGCAGGATCAGGAATTCGGTGACCGTCAGGGTGACGGGCGCGTTGTTCCAGGTGCAGGTATGCCGCTCGGGGTCCATTTTGAGCGCCCCGCGTTCGAGCAGTTTGGCCTCGGATTCCTTCTGGGCCGCGGCCTCCTTGGGGTTGGCGCGGCGCAGGATGGCCTTGACGCGCTCGACCAGCAGACGCTGCGAGAAGGGTTTGCGGATGAAATCGTCCGCCCCCATCTTGAGGCCGAACAATTCGTCGATCTCGTCGTCCTTGGAGGTGAGAAAGATGACCGGCAGATCGGACTTCTGGCGCAGCCGCCGCAGCAGCTCCATGCCATCCATGCGCGGCATCTTGATGTCGAAGATGGCCAGATCCGGGGGGCTCGCCTTCAACCCGTCGAGCGCGGCCGCGCCGTCGGTATAGGTCTGCACCCGGTAGCCTTCGGCTTCCAGGGAAAGCGACACCGAGGTCAGGATATTCCGGTCGTCGTCGACCAAAGCAATGGCGGGCATGAGAAGTCCTTCTGCGATTGGCCGAGCCGCGTGCCCGTACTTTTGAGCGATCCCGGACGGCCACCGAGAGTCAACGCCCAGTGAGGCTGAAATGTGACAGCAAGGCTGAACCGTCTTTTCGGCCGACTTTTCCGTAGGATGTGCCTTATTCGCATTCATGCGCCTCAATCCCTCGGACATCAAGGCAAGGCACGCGAATGGGCATAGCGGTCCACCGCGCTTCGACTAAACTGAACCCGATCGTCGATGGAGAATGCGGTCCATGAGCCACGAAACAGACCACGAAGGCGCCTCGGGGCAGCGGGCCAACCTCGAACGGCTTCGTGCAAAATACGCCGACGCTAAGGGGGGCGACATCTTCGATCCCGAATTCGCCCGCGTGGCGGCGCTGCAATTCAGCAACGGCGACAGGCGCAAATGGCCCTTCGCGGGTCTCGCTACCCTGCTCGGGGCGCCCTACAGACCGGATGCGCCGGACCTACCCGGCTTCGGCGATCTCGACATCGCGCTCGTCGGCGTGCCGATGGACCTCGGCGTCACCAACCGGGCCGGTGCGCGGCTTGGCCCGCGCGCGGTGCGGGGCGTCGAACGCATCGGACCCTATGAGCATGTGCTGCGCATGGTGCCGCTCGCCGAGTGCCGGGTCGCCGACATCGGCGACGTGCCCATGCGGTCGCGCTTCAGCCTCGACGAATGCCACGCGGACATTCAGACCTTCTATCACCGCATCGTGGCCGCGGGCGTGGTTCCGGTCTCGGTTGGGGGCGACCATTCGATCTCTTATTCGATCCTGAAAGCCGTAGGGGCCAAGCGCCCCGTCGGCATGATCCACATCGACGCTCATTGCGACACCTCCGGGGCCTATGAGGGCGCGAAATTCCACCATGGCGGCCCGTTCCGACAGGCCGTGCTCGACGGCGTGCTGGATCCCGAGCGGGTCATCCAGATCGGCATTCGCGGCGGCGCCGAATATCTTTGGGAATTCTCCTACGACAGCGGGATGACGGTGATCCACGCCGAGGAAGTGCCCGTGCTTGGCCTCGACGCAATCGTGGCCAAGGCCCGGGCCGTGGTCGGGAGCGGCCCCGTCTATATCTCGTTCGATGTCGACAGCCTGGACCCTGCCTTCGCGCCCGGCACCGGCACCCCCGAGGTGGGTGGCCTGCTGCCGCGCGAGGCCCTGCATATCCTGCGCGGGCTGGTCGGGCTCGACATCGTGGGCGGCGACGTGGTCGAGGTCGCGCCGCAATACGACAGCTCCACGGTCACGGCGCAGTGCGGCGCGCAGGTGCTGTTCACCATCCTATGTCTGGCCACCGAGGCCCTCAAACGGCGCAAGGGCTCGCGCTCGTGAGCGCCAGCCAGCCGGTGGCGCTTTCGGTCAAGCAGCTCCGTAAAAGTTTCGGGGCCCTCGAAGTGCTCAAAGGCATCTCGCTCGAGGCGCGAAAGGGGGACGTGATCTCGATCCTCGGTGCCAGCGGATCGGGCAAGAGCACCTTCCTGCGCTGCATCAACCTTCTCGAAACACCCGACGACGGCGAGGTCACGGTCGCAGGAGAAACGATTGCCATGCGCAAGCGTCGCGGCGGCCTCAGCGAGCCGGCCGATCGCAAACAGGTGGATCGCATCCGGACGCGGCTCGGCATGGTGTTCCAAAGCTTCAACCTTTGGTCCCACATGACGATCCTGCAGAACGTCATCGAGGCCCCCGTCCATGTGCAGAAGCGCCCCAGGGCGGAATGCGTCGAGGAAGCCGAAGCCCTGCTGGCCAAGGTGGGGATCGCGGACAAGCGGCATTTCTACCCCTCCCACTTGTCGGGCGGACAGCAGCAGCGCGCCGCGATCGCCCGCGCGTTGGCGATGCGGCCCGACGTGATGCTGTTCGACGAGCCGACCTCGGCGCTGGACCCCGAGCTCGTGGGCGAGGTTCTGCGCGTGATGCGGGCGCTCGCCGAGGAAGGCCGCACCATGCTGGTAGTAACGCACGAGATGGGGTTTGCCCGCGACGTGTCGAACCGGGTCGTCTATTTCGACCACGGGCTCGTGTCGGACGACGGCCCGCCCGCGACCCTTTTTGGGGGCGGCGCGTCACCGCGGTTCAGGCAGTTCATTTCGGGAAGCCAACGGGGATAGACTAAAGCTCCCCCGCTACCCTGCGAGATCCGCCATGACCAATGCGCCCGCGCCGCCCACCCCCTACGACGCGCGAGGCGAGGCCAAGCGCCTGCTCCGCACCGTGCGGGCGGGAGCGCTCGCGACCGTAAGCCAAGAGGGTGGCCCCTTCGCGAGTTTGGTTTCCGTGGCCACGGCCCCGGACGGCAGCCCGCTTCTGCTCCTGTCGCGGCTCGCGGCACACACGCTCCATCTCGAAGTCGATCCACGCTGCTCGCTGCTGCTCGCATCCGGCGGCAAGGGCGATCCCTTGGCGCACCCCCGTTTGACGCTGGTGGGCCGCGCTACCCGCCTCGCCGACGCGGCCCGGGAGGCCGCGCGAGACCGATTTCTGGCGCGGAACCGAAAAGCCGAACTCTACGCCGATTTCCCCGATTTCGGCTTTTGGATGCTGCATCTGGACAGCGCCCATCTGAACGGCGGCTTCGCGCGAGCCGCAAACTTCGAAGGAGGCGCGATTCTCACGCCCATAGCGGGTTTCGAGGCGGTTCTCTCGGCCGAACGCGACGCGATCAAGCATATGAATGCGGATCATCGGGACGCCATCCAGCTCTACGCTGCTGTGCTCGCCCGTGCGGGCCGGGGCGAATGGCGGGCCAGCGGGCTCGATCCCGAGGGGATCGACCTCGTCTGTGGCGACAGAACAGCGCGGGTCGTCTTCGACAAACCCGTGACGACACCGGGCGACCTGCGCGAAGCGCTCGTCGCGTTAGCGGCCCGGGCCAGGGCCTTGCGTCAATCGGGCGAATAGACCCCCGCTGGGATCTCAGTCGAGCCTCCCACCAGGGTACGGACTGAGCGACGTCGGTCGCGCCTGGCCGGCCTTCGCAAGTATGTTCGGGCGGAGTGCCTCGGCGCGGAATGGCGGACGAAGGACAGCACGAGCCAGTTGTCGGCAAGCTTAACGCAAGCGATTCCGGCGAAACCTTGATTCTCGGCCTGTGTTGTGGTAGACACGCTGAACCAAAAAACCAGATCGGCAAACCCTTGCGTTTCGATTTGGTTAGCTGACCGTTAAGTTCGCGGGTTTCGCCGATCGGCCTCGCGAGCGGGTGCTTTACCCAAGCCGTTCGTCGTCAATTCAAAGCAACATCATGATGCGCTGCGGTTTTGGGGAACTCGGTCGACAAGACCTGAAATCGACAGCGGCCGGGATTTGCAGCGCGATGGCCCGACGTCGCCCATTTGGCGGCTTTCGATTAAAATCCGAGCATTGGCTGTAACGGCGGCTTCCAACCGAAAGGGCATCGTTCCTGAATATGGTGCAGGCGCGCTGATCGGCGCGAGACATATCATGCCAAATGGGGCGCGCATCGCGACGGCACGCGATTTTGCATCGCGCTCAGGTTCGAACAAGCAGCAACGCCGCTTGGAGCAAGGTTCCCGATGGGAACGGCTCCGTGCGGCGACGGAGATGAGTAGATGAACGAGAAGAGTGGAACGATGCGCACGTCCCCGATGAAGTCCCCGGCCGAGCGGGCTCAAGGTTTCAGGCAGTCGATGGCCGCCCATGGCAAGCCCGGCGCACCAAAGCCGGACAGCACTTTGAAACCCGCCGTGAAGGTGACGGGCAGCAATCGCCATGGCTTCAAGGCCCAGGAATTCATCGTCTATCCGGCCCATGGCGTGGGTCAGATCGTGGCGGTCGAAGAAGAGGAAGTCGCCGGCTTCAAGCTCGAACTCTTCGTCATCAGCTTCGCCAAAGACAAGATGAAGCTCAAAGTGCCCGTGCCCAAGGTGGCGAGCGTCGGCATGCGGAAACTCAGCGAGCCGGACGTGGTCAAGCGCGCCCTCGATACGCTGACTGGTCGCGCCCGGGTCAAGCGGACCATGTGGTCGCGCCGAGCCCAGGAATATGAGGCCAAGATCAATTCCGGCGATCTCATCAGCATTGCCGAGGTGGTGCGGGATCTCTACCGATCCGACGCCCAGCCCGAGCAATCCTATTCGGAGCGGCAGCTCTATGAAGCGGCGCTCGATCGCATGGCGCGGGAGATCTCGGCGGTGCAGAAGCTGACGGATTCCGAGGTTCTGAAACTGCTCGATGAGCAATTGCAAAAGGGTCCGCGCCGCGCCACCAAGGCCGAGGCGGAAGCCGAGGGCGACGAGGCAGACGCCGATCCCGACGCGGGCGATGTGGAAGAGGCCGCCTGAGGGTTTTCGATCGAGTTCAGGGTTAATGAGAAAGTCGGTCGAGGACACCTCGGCCGACTTTTTTTGTACGGAAGTGGGCCCTGTGTCCCTTCTCCCGCTCCGCGGGAGAAGGTCCGCGAAGCGGGGATGAGGGAAACACCGACCTGAGTTTCCCCTCATCCGCCCTGTCGGGCACCTTCTCCCGCCAAGCGGGAGAAGGGCAAACCCCCTACACCACGGCGGTCATGCCATCGGCCAGGTAGGCTTCCAGATCCGGTCCGCCCGCATTGGCAAGAACATGCCGGAGCCAGGCCTCTCGCTCGTGGGCTTGGACCGCGAGTTCCCACACACATGGCCCATAATGCTCCGGGCCGACGTCGATGAAGTGGGTCGGGTTGTCGATCGGGGCGAGGAAGTGGCGATGGCGCAGGACGTCGCCCTCCTCCCACCAATCGAGCAGCAGCCAGACGCCCGCGAGCCCGACATGGATAGTGAGGAAGGCCACTGCCGCGTCGACGCCGCGTTCTGGAACCGCCGCGAGCAGCGCCTCGGCCTGAGCCCAGGCGGCCTCGATCTCGTGGTCGAAATGCGCCGCCTGTCCCCGCACCGTGACGACGGTGCATTTGACCCGCCATCGCCCCACCACACGGGCGCCCTGGAACGCGACCGCTCGCGGCTTGTAGCGGTAGCGCGCCAGACTCGGAGGGAGCGTCACGACGCCCGAATTCGGTCGGCCAGCACCGCGCGAAGCCCCGTCCACCGCAGGTTTGGATAGCGGGCGTTATCGAGCCCATCGAGCTTGGCGTCCCCGGTCGCCATGTTGTGCCAATATTGCATGCCCTGCCAGGGCGGGAACACCGCCGCCTCGCCGGGCACGAGCCGCCGCGTGACCGCGATCAGGGTTTCGAGCCGTCCAACCCCACCGGCGCGAAACAGGCGGAAGGGTTTTGGCCCCATCGCGCTCAGCAGCGCGGCCAGCTCGCGCGGCGTGATCTGCTCCCCGGCGATGCGCAGGATCGGCGGCGTGGTCGGGTCCAGCGCGGCCTCCGCCACGAAGGCCGCCACATCGTCCTTGGTGGTGAAATCCATACGCTGGTCGGCGCTGCCCCAGTAGAGCACACGATGGAACTTGAACAGGATGAAAGGCGCATCGCCGGTCAGCATGTCCGCGAAGGCGCCGTTCAGAATCGTGGTCGAGGCGATCGGGGTTTTGAGCAGCCGTTCGCGAAACGCGCGCCGCAGGTCGAAATTGCGGTTGGTGCCCGGGGCCAGCTTGGTGAAATCGGCCGAGTAATCGGACGGGATGAAGCGCGGCACCCCGGCCCGGACAGCGGCGTCGAGCAGTACCGTCTGCCTATCCACGATCACGTCCCGCAAGCCGCTGAGCGCCGACACCACGCAGGCGGCTCCCGCGCAGGCTTGGGCCACCTCGGCCACGTTCGCGAGATCGACCTCGGCGATCGTCACCCCGAGCGTTTCGAGCGGCTCGGTCCTGCCCGGCGGGGTGCCGCGCCGCACCAGCGCCGTCACCTCGGCGCCGCGCTGGCGCAACGCGCGGGCGATCCGGCCGCCGAGATCGCCGGTCGCGCCCGCGAGGACGATTTTGGGACTGGTCATTTGGGGGCTCCATGGCCGGTGCTGACGAAGAGGCACGACGCGAGGCTTACGCTCAGGCTGGCAAGCCGGTTGCCGCCAAGGCCATGGAATCAGACACGGTGCGGGGAAGGATGGGCGTCGGGGCGGCCGACGGGGGGTGTGCGACCGCGGCTGGGATTATCCCTCCCCGAAACGGGGAGGGTGGCACGCGTCAGCGTGACGGGTGGGGACCGCGGGTCCAGGATGCCGCCGAGCCCCCCCATCCGTCTCGGCTGCGCCGAGCCACCTTCCCCGGTGCGGGGAAGGATGGGAGCCAGGCTGGTTGACGGACTCCGCCACGACCTATCGAGGCAGCTCCGTCTCGCCCATCAGATGCTTGTCCACCGCATGGGCGGCTTGGCGGCCTTCGCGGATGGCCCAGACCACGAGGCTTTGGCCGCGCCGCATGTCCCCGCAGGCGAACACCTTGTCCTGGCTCGAACGATAGGCCTTGGTGTCAGCCGCCACATTGCCCCGGGCATCGAGATCAACGCCAAGGTCCGTCAGCAGCCCGTCACTGACCGGCGCCAAAAACCCCATGGCGAGCAGCACGAGGTCGGCGCGCAGCGAAAACTCGCTGCCCGGCACGGGCTGCATCTTGGCATCGACCCTGATGCAGTCGAGCCGTTTCACCACGCCGCCTTCACCCACCAGCGCCTTGGTGAGCACCGCGAAGTCACGCTCGGCGCCCTCTTCCTGGCTCGACGAGGTCCGCATTTTTAGGGGCCAGTTCGGCCAGGTGAGCAGCTTGTTCTCTTTTTCGGGCGGCCGCGGCATGATTTCGAGCTGCGTCACCGACAGGGCGCCGTGGCGGATCGAGGTCCCGATACAGTCGGACCCCGTGTCGCCGCCGCCGATCACCACGACATGTTTGCCGGAGGCCAGGATCGGGGCATTGGAGCGCAACGGCTCGCGCGACACGCGGCGGTTCTGCTGCGGCAGGAATTCCATGGCGAAATGGACCCCCATGAGGTCGCGGCCCGGGATCGGCAGGTCGCGCGGCTTCTCGGCCCCGCCCGCCAGCACCACGGCGTCGTAACCATCCTTGAGTTCCTGCGCCGTGATGTCGATCCCGACGTTGACGCCGCAATGGAAGGTAACGCCCTCGCTGGTCATCTGGGCGACGCGGCGTTCGACGTGTTTCTTCTCGAGCTTGAAGTCGGGAATGCCGTAGCGGAGCAGGCCACCGGGCTTGGCGTTCTTCTCATAGACATGCACGTCATGGCCCGCGCGGGCGAGTTGCTGGGCGCAGGCGAGCCCCGATGGCCCCGAGCCCACCACCGCGACGGTCTTTCCGGTGGTGCGGGTCGGCATCTCGGGCCGGATCCACCCCTCGGCCCAGGCCCGGTCCGCGATCGCATTCTCGATCGTCTTGATGGTGACGGGCGAGTCGTTGAGGTTGAGCGTGCAGGAGGCCTCGCACGGCGCCGGGCAGATACGGCCGGTGAATTCGGGAAAGTTGTTGGTGGAGTGGAGGTTGCGCGAGGCCTCCTCCCAGTCGCCCCGGTAGACGAGGTCGTTCCAGTCGGGGATCTGGTTGTTGACCGGGCAGCCGTTGTGACAATAGGGGATGCCGCAATTCATGCAGCGCGCCGCCTGTTCGCGGGTCGTGTCTTCCTTCAGGGGAAGCACGAATTCCTTGTAGTGGCGGATCCGATCGGCGGCCGGCGCGTAACGCCGGTCGTGCCGATCGATCTCCATGAATCCCGTGATCTTGCCCATCCGGATTATTCCCCCGCCGCGGCCATCAAGGGCCGGTCTTGCATCTGCGGCGCGAGTTCCGCCAGGGCTCTGCGATACTCGACCGGCATCACCTTGCGGAATTTAGGCAGGCTTTCCGCCCAATCGTCGAGCAGCGCCTTGGCCCTGGTCGAACCCGTCAGCCGCGCGTGGTTGGCGACGAGCTGGCGCAGCCGCTCGGCGTCGTAGCGGGTGAGGTCGCTCATGACGTCGACCGTGGTGGGGAACTGCAGATCCCGGCTCTGGTGGTAGAGCCGGTCGTTGATCTCCTCCTCGGCCTCGATCGGCTCCAGCTCCACCATGGCGAGGTTGCAGCGCTTGGCGAAGCTGTCGTCCTGATCGAGCACATAGGCGATGCCGCCCGACATGCCGGCCGCGAAATTGCGCCCCGTCGGCCCCAGCACCACCACGATGCCGCCCGTCATATATTCGCAGCCGTGGTCGCCGGTGCCCTCGACCACCGCGATGGCGCCCGAATTGCGGACCGCGAAGCGTTCGCCCGCGACGCCGCGGAAATAGCATTCGCCCGCAATGGCGCCGTAGAGCACAGTATTGCCCACGATCATCGACTCTTCGGGCACGATCTTGCTGGCGGTGGCGGGCGGATAGACGATCAGCCGTCCGCCCGAAAGCCCCTTGCCCACGTAATCGTTGGCTTCGCCCTCGAGTTCGAGGGTCACCCCATTGGCCACGAAGGCGCCAAAACTCTGGCCCGCGGTGCCGCGGAATTTCACGTGGATGGTGCCGTCCGGCAGACCCTCGTGGCCGTAGCGCTTGACGATCGTGCCCGACAACATGGCGCCCGTGGTGCGGTCGGTGTTGGCGATCCGCTTTTCCAGGATGACGGGCGTCCGGTTGGCGACCGCGTCGGCGGTCTCCGCGATCAGCTCCTGATCCAGCACTTTTCCAAGATTGTGGTCCTGCTCGTGGATCTTGCGGATGCCGACCCCCTCCGGGGCGTCCGGCTTGTGGAACAGCCGCGTGAAATCGAGCCCCTTGGCCTTCCAATGGTCGATCACGGGCTCGCGGTCGAGCATCTGCATCTGGCCGATCATGTCATCGAACCGGCGATAACCGAGCGCCGCCATCAGTTCGCGCACCTCTTCGGCTACGAAGAAGAAGTAGTTGATGACATGTTCGGGCAGGCCCACGAAGCGCTTGCGCAGCACCGGATCTTGGGTCGCGACCCCGACCGGGCAGGTGTTGAGGTGGCACTTGCGCATCATAATGCAGCCAGCCGCGATCAGCGGCGCGGTGGCGCAACCGAATTCGTCGGCGCCGAGCAGCGCCCCCACCACGACGTCGCGGCCGGTGCGGATGCCGCCGTCGACCTGCACCGTGATGCGCGAGCGCAGCCGGTTGAGGACGAGCGTCTGGTGGGTTTCTGCAAGCCCGATCTCCCACGGGCTGCCGGCATGTTTGATGGAGCTCAGCGGCGAAGCGCCCGTGCCTCCCTCGTACCCCGCGATCGTGACATGGTCGGCCCGCGCCTTGGAGACGCCGGCCGCAACCGTTCCGACCCCCACTTCCGAGACGAGCTTGACCGACACCAGCCCGTCCGGGTTCACGTTCTTCAAATCGTAGATGAGCTGCGCCAGATCCTCGATCGAATAGATGTCGTGGTGGGGCGGGGGCGAGATGAGGCCGACCCCAGGGGTGGAATGCCGCACCTTGGCGATCACCGCATCTACCTTGTGGCCGGGCAGTTGGCCGCCTTCGCCGGGCTTGGCGCCCTGCGCCATCTTGATCTGCATCATGTCGGCGTTGACGAGGTATTCGGTCGTCACCCCGAACCGACCCGACGCCACCTGCTTGATGGCCGAGCGCATGGAATCGCCGTTGGGCAACGGCTTGAACCGGTCGGATTCCTCGCCGCCTTCACCCGTGTTGGATTTGCCCCCGATGCGGTTCATCGCGATCGCCAGCGTGGTATGGGCCTCGCGCGAGATCGAGCCGAACGACATGGCGCCCGTCGAGAAGCGCTTGACGATGGAGACGGCCTCCTCGACCTCCTCCAGCGGCACCGGCGTGCGGCCATCCTCCGTGGCGCCCTTGATGCGGAACAGGCCACGGATGGTCAGCAGCTTTTCGTCCTGCTCGTTGAGCAGCTTGGCGAAAGCTCTGTACTTGTCCTGGCTGTTGCCCCGCACGGCATGCTGCAGCAGCGACACCGATTCCGGCGACCAGGAATGGGCTTCGCCGCGCACCCGATAGGCGTAATCGCCACCCACATCGAGCGCGTTGCGGTAGACCGGCGCGCTGCCGAAGGCGTCGGCATGGCGGCGCACCGTCTCCTCTGCGATTTCCGACAGGCCGATGCCGCCGATCATGGTGGCGGTGCCAGTGAAATACAGGCGCACGAACTCGTCCGCGAGCCCGACCGCGTCGAAAATCTGGGCGCCGCAATAGGACTGGTAGGTCGAGATGCCCATCTTGGACATCACCTTGAGCAGGCCCTTGCCGATCGACTTGATGAAACTTTTGACGGCCGTCTTGCCGTCGATCTCTTCGGGGAATTCGACCGCCATGGCGTGCAGGGTCTCGAAGGCGAGGTAGGGGTTGATGGCTTCCGCCCCATAGCCCGCGAGACACGCAAAGTGATGCACCTCGCGCGCTTCGCCGGTCTCGACCACGAGCCCCACGGAGGTGCGCAGCCCCTTGCGGATCAGGTGATGATGCACGGCCGCGGTGGCCAGCAGGGCCGGGATCGGGATGCGATCCGGCCCCATCATCCGGTCGGACAGGATGATGATGTTATAGCCACCCTTGACGGCCGCCTCGGCCCGCTCGCACAGGCGCTGCAGGATCGCCTCCATGCCGGCGGCGCCATGCGTCACCGCATAGGTCATGTCGAGCGTCTTGGTGTCGAAGGCGTCCTCATAGTAGCTGATGCAGCGGATCTTTTCGAGATCGTCGTTGGTCAGGATCGGCTGACGCACTTCGAGACGCTTGCGCTTCGAGGTGCCCTCGAGATCGAACAGGTTCGGCCGCGGTCCGATGAAGGAGACGAGGCTCATCACGAGTTCCTCGCGGATTGGGTCGATCGGCGGGTTGGTGACCTGGGCGAAGTTCTGCTTGAAATAGGTGTAGAGCGGCTTGCCCTTGTCGGACATGGCCGAGATGGGCGTGTCAGTGCCCATCGAACCCATGGCCTCCTGGCCGGTCGCCGCCATCGGGGCCAGCAACATCGTCAGGTCTTCCTGGGTGTAGCCGAAGGCTTGTTGCTTATCGAGCAGCGACACATCCGTGCGGGCCGCCCGCGCCTCCACGGGCCGCATTTCTTCCAGCACAAGCTGGGTGCGGTCGAGCCATTTGCGATAGGGATGGGAGGCCGCTAGGTCAGCCTTCATCTCGTCGTCAGAGATGATGCGGCCCTGCTGCAGATCGACGAGCAGCATCTTGCCCGGCTGCAGCCGCCACTTTGTGACGATCTTCTCCTGCGGGATCGGCAGCACGCCCATCTCCGAGGCCAGCACCACGAGATCGTCGTCGGTGACGAGATAGCGGGCCGGCCGCAGGCCGTTGCGGTCGAGTGTCGCGCCGATCTGCAGACCGTCGGTGAACGCCACCGCGGCCGGCCCGTCCCACGGCTCCATCAGGGCGGCGTGATATTCGTAGAAGGCGCGCCTGTCCTCGGCCATGAGCGGATTGCCGGCCCAGGCCTCTGGGATCAGCATCATCATGGCATGGGCGAGCGAATAGCCGCCACCGACCAGGAATTCCAGCGCATTGTCGAAACAGGCGGTGTCGGACTGGCCCTCGTAGGAGACCGGCCAGAGTTTCGAGATGTCCTTGCCGTAGCGCTCGGATTCCACGGAAGCCTGGCGGGCCGCCATCCAGTTCACGTTGCCGCGCAGCGTGTTGATCTCGCCGTTATGGGCCACCATGCGATAGGGATGGGCCAGCGACCAGGCCGGGAAGGTGTTGGTCGAGAAGCGCTGATGAACCAGCGCCAGCGCCGAGGTGAAGCGCTCGTCCCTGAGGTCGGGATAATATTCGCCGAGCCGCGGCGCCAGCAGCAGCCCCTTGTAGACGAGCGTGCGGCAGGACAGCGAGACGGGATAGAAGCCACGCACGCGCGGATCGGACAGGGCGTAGACGTTGCCCGAGATCACTTTGCGCAGGATGAACAGGCGCCGTTCGAAGCTGTCGTCATCCGCGATGCCGGGACCGCGGCCGATGAACACCTGCCGGCAGACAGGCTCGGTAGAACGGGTGCTTTCTCCCAGACACTCCGCCACGGTCGGCACGTCGCGCCAGCCGAGCAGAACCTGGCCCTCGTCGGCCACCACCTGGGCGACGATTTCCTCGACGATGGCGCGGCCGCCGGGGTCGCGCGGCAGGAAGAGAAAGCCGATGCCATACTGGCCCGGCGCCGGCAGGCGGAAGCCGAGCCGCTCCGCTTCCGCCGTGAAAAAGTCATGCGGGATCTGCACCAGCATGCCGCAGCCATCGCCCCCATGGGCGTCGGCCCCCACCGCACCCCGGTGATCGAGGTTGAGCAGGATCTCCAGCCCCATCTTGACGATGTCGTGGGACTTGCGGTTCTTCATCTGGGCCACGAAGCCGACCCCGCAAGCGTCGTGCTCGCGCGAGGGATCATAGAGGCCTTGCGCGACAGGCAGGCCCGGGTCACGAAGCGTGGAGGCCACCGCCGTTTTGGCCGCACCCGAATTCATCGTCGCCAGGGCGATCGATCGCGCCGCTCTGATGGCTGTCCTGCTCTCGCTCATGACAGAACCCCTTCGCTCCCCTACGGACAGCCGCCTGGCCAGCTCCGGTCAGCCTCGAGCATCGCGGCGCGATGCAGGAGACAGGCCAGAGGTAAATGGTCAGTAGCGCTGTCCTAAATCAAGTCTGAAACTTTTACAGCATCGCGTGTGACGCACAAGGCGCGCGCCGTAAATAATGCATTGACGGCCCGAGCCGGCGCGCCCCATTGCGGAACCGGTCGCGCCCAGTCTCGTTGCCCATTTCGGCAGCGAGCGGAGGACGCAATGGCCAAGGAACCAAAGCCGGGCGACAAGGTGAAATGGGCGTCCTCGCAGGGCGAGGTCAAGGGTACGGTGGAGAAAAAGCTCACCAAGCCGATGAGGATCAAGACCCATAAGGTCGCGGCTTCGCCCGAGAACCCGGAATTTCTGGTGAAAAGCGATAAGACCGGCGCCAAGGCGGCCCACAAAGCCGAGGCGCTCAAGAAGCGTTGACGCGCTCCGCGCCCGGGTCGCTCCGCGAGTGGCGGTGGTCGTCATCGTCGATCGTCAACCGGGTCGCCGCCGAAGCCTCCGCGCGGGCAAGTTCCTCGACGAATCCGAACGCCCGAAAGTCGCTCATCCTCATCGGGTAAAGGATGCCGTCGAGATGGTCGGTCTCGTGCTGCACGACCCGCGCATGAAAACCTTCCGCGTCGCGCTCGAATGCGTTCCCGTCCAAATCGAAACCCGCGTAGCGGATGCGGCTTGGCCGGGGTACGGCCGCCCGCAATCCCGGTATCGACAAGCAGCCTTCCCAGTCGGTGTCCTCGGCATCGTCGAGGACCGTCACGACGGGATTGATCACGACGCTGTTGCCGATCGGCCCCTCCGATTCGCCCGTCACACGGCTTTCCGGAACGCGAAAGACGAACAGCCGGAGCGAGACATGCACCTGCGGAGCCGCCAAGCCGACGCCGGCGGCGTCTTCCATGGTTGCCATCATATCGGAAACGAGGCGTTGGATCTCGGGCGACCGCGGGTCCGGCACGGGCGCGGCTCGTTGCAGCAGGACAGGATGGCCCATGCGCGCGATCTTCAGAATGGCCATCGAGTCACACCTCGGGCGTTTTGTGGGACGAGCAGCTGGACGCTGGCTGGATCCGCGAGATCCGGGCCGCACCTATTTCAGGACCGTATTGCCTTGTCCCTTGGGAACCAAGTCGATGACCAGCAACTTGAGAGGTTCGCTCCCAGCGTTCTCGCCCCTGTGCCATTCGTCGACGGCCTCGAGGGTAAACTCTCCGGTCTTGTAGATTTCGCTCTTGCTGGTGTCGAGGTTGGTGACCTTCAGCGTCCCGGACAGGACGTATCCGTAGCGCGGATACGGGTGCTTATGGACGGGTAGAACCGCCCCTGGCGCGATCGAGAAGGTCGAGACAATGACTTGGCCGTCGCCCTTGGGAAACTCTACGGGCTGGCCAGCCGAGGTGACGGAAGCCGAGACCAAGGGCGTGACCACGACCGCAGCCTGGGGTTTGGGGCTTTCCTCCGCCTGAACCGGCGAGAAGACCATCATGGCTCCCGCCAAGAGCGCCGAACGCCTCATTCCACATCTCCCTCACCTAAGGCTCCGCGCCAGCGTGAAAGGCCGCGGTTACCAGGAGATTTCCGAATATGGAAAACGTGTTCCAATTGAAACTTTGGTCCGTTGCCGTATTGCACGGCCGGCAACGACGATCGCAAGCCGTCGGGCATCGAGGACCGCCTTGACGTACAGGGGCGATCAGGCAAGACGGTGGGATCATGGATTTCGGAAGTGACAACGTCGTCGGGGCCAGCGGGCCCATTATGGAAGCGCTCGCGGAGGCGGCTCGAGCCGGATCCGAGGGCACCTATGGGGAGGACCGTTGGACGCGCGATGCCGTAAGTCGGCTCGAAGCAATTTTCGAGAAAAAGCTCGCGGTTCTGCTCGTGCCGACCGGCACGGCAGCCAACGCCCTTGCGCTTGCCGCGTTCACGCCGCCCTGGGGGGGCGTCTTCTGCCACGCGCAATCCCACGTCAATGACGACGAATGCGGCGCACCGGAATTCTACACGGCGGGCGCCAAGCTGGTGGGCATCGCCGGCGCGGCCGGCAAGATCGCGCCCGACGGCCTTCGCGACACGCTGGCGCGGTTTCCGCGTGGCGTGATCCGCCAGGTTCAAGCGGCCTCGCTCAGCCTGTCACAAGCCACGGAATCCGGCACCGTCTATGACTGTGCCGAGATCGCAGCGCTGTCTGCCGTGGCGCATGGCGCGGGGCTCTGCGTGCATATGGACGGCGCGCGCTTTGCCAATGCCTTGGTGACGCTCGGCTGCACGCCCGCCGCGATGACCTGGAAGGCCGGGGTCGACGTTCTGTCGTTCGGGGCCACGAAGAACGGCGCGCTGGCCTGCGAAGCGGTGATCTTTTTCGACCCGGCGCGGGCCGAACAGGCAGGCATCCAACGCAAGCGCGGCGGCCATACGCTCTCGAAGGGGCGCCTCCTGGGCGCTCAAATGGCGGCCTATCTGCGCGACGGTCATTGGCTGGATCTCGCCAGGCACGCCAACGGGATGGCGAGGCGTCTTGCCGACGGCTTGCGCGATCTGCCGGGGGTTCGCGTGCCCTGGTCCTGCCAGGCCAATGAGGTGTTCGTGATCCTCCCGCGCCCCATCGACGCCGCCCTGCAAGCCGCAGGCGCGCATTACTACGAATGGGACAGCCCGAGCCTCGAAGCAGGCGAGCGTCCGGCCGCCGCCGAGGTCTTCGTGCGGCTTGTTTGCTCCTTCGAGACGTCCGTCGAGGAGGTCGACAAAATGCTTCGGATCGCGCGACAGGCCGCCACCTCTGTCGCACCCTTGCCGCAATAGCACGTCAACCCTTGTCCACGATCGGCCGACCGATCTGCGCTTGCTGAACGATCCGACCTCGTGAATCGGCTTATCAGTCGAGAGCTATTCGATGTATGGTCTCGTCTGAGTGCAGTTGAAACTTGGAGCGAATTCGCCAGCGGCGAACGCGCACAAAAGGCCGAGCGTCCCGCCGGAACGGTGCCACGAAGCGGGCCGCGCGGGAAGGAGTCGTCGATGCTAAAAGGTGCTGAAATCGTCCGAAACGCCGCCTTTCGGGTCGTCGGGGCGGCGCTGCTGTGCAGTTGCGCGGGCGCGCTCGGCACCACTCTCATGCCATCACGGGCGGATGCGCAGTTCTTCTGGGATCAACCCCGCGTGTCCCCTGACGATGTCGCCCGCAGCGTCATGGCGCGTGGCTTTCGACCGCTCCGGGTGCCGGTTCGCAACGACAGCGTATATGTGGCGGACGTGCTCGATCGGCGCGGCAGGCACGAGCGCTTGATCGTCAGCGCGGATTCCGGCGCGATCCTGCAACGTTTTTATCTCGAGGACGGCCAGGGTTTCCGGCGTTTTGCGGATCCGACCATTCCGCCCGGACCCATCCCGCCCGGCCGCATTCCCGAGGGCGACAACCAGCCCAACGTGTTCTCCCGGCTGTTCGGGGGTCAGGATGCGGAGCCCGACCGCGCCGCGCCTCAGCTCGCGCCGGACCGCCCGATCCCGGCGCCCGTCCAGCCCCGGCCGCGCATCAAGCGGGTGCCGCGCGTGGTCGATCGCGCCCCCGAAACCGTGGCGCCGTTGACGCCGGTCGAGTCCGCCCCCCTCGGACCGTCCGCCACGCCGGCGAGCCCGCCGCCCGCTGCGGCGGTCGCGCCCCCGGCTCCAGCGCCGTCGACACCCGCCACCCCGGCCGTGACCACGCTGCCCCCCGCCGGGGAGCGGCCGGTTCGCGTCATCAGGATGGATCCCCTGGCGCTGCCAGCCCCGAAGGAGCCTGACAAGCCCGCGGCCGTCAACGCTTCGGCCTCTGCCAAGCCCGCCAAGCCGGCCGGCAAGGACGTGCCCGTGGCGCCGCTCGATTGAGACGGTGAGCAACGCCTGAGGCGAGCCGCTCAGGCCGATTTAGTCTCCTCAATGGCGTCACGGGCCGCAGCCGCACGGGGCGTGTAACCGCTGATCGCGGTTCCGGCACCGGGAGAAAACCGCAGGTTCCAAAAGGTCGCGAGCAGTGAAATGCCGGTGACCACCAGGAATGCGGCCGAAAAATCGCCCAGCGCCGGGCCGGCATGTCCGCGCGCCAGCATCGAGCCTTGCAGCGCGAGTGCGGCGACGCAGATGCCGACCGACAGCATGAGCTGCTGGAAGGTCGTGTAGAAGCTGGTGGCCGAACTCATCCGCGCATTCGGGATCTCGTCGAACGCCACCGTGTTGTAGCCCGTGAACTGGAACGACATGAAGAAGCCGCAGCCGACCAGGACCGCGAACATTACCCAGCCCGGCCAGTCTGGGCGAAAGGCCGCGCAGATCGCATAACCGGCGCTGGCGACGATTCCGTTCACGATCAGGGTGTCGCGAAAGCCCCAACGCCGCAGGATCCTCGGGGCGAAAGCCTTCATGGACAGCGACCCTATCGCGGTGGCGATCACGATGCCGCCACTTTGGACTGCCGAGAGACCGAAACCCAGCTGCAACATCAGCGGCAACAGGAAGGGCTGCGCGCCCTGCGTCACGCGGGTCAGCGATCCCGCAATGACCGAGGTCCCGAAACTCGGAACCCGCATCAGCGACAGATCGAGAATGGGATCGACGACATGCCGGGCGTGGCGCACGTAAAACCCGCCCGCCGCAAAGCCGATCGCCAGCAGGGCCAGAGCCAATCCGCCCTCGCCGGGATGGCTGGTCATCTCGAATCCGAAGAACAGGCAGCCGAGCGAAAGGCCAGACAGCAGGAGGCCGAAAACGTCGAAGCGCCTGATTTCGTCGCCCCGGGTGTTTTCGATGAAGATCGAGACCAGGACCACCCCGAGGATGCCGATCGGCACGTTGATGTAGAAGATCCAGCGCCAGTCGAGATACGTCACGATGAAGCCGCCGACCGGCGGCCCCACGATCGGTCCGATCATGGCCGGAACCAGAAGCCAGGACATGGCCTGCACGAGATTGCGCCGTTCGACGCTCCGCATCAGCACCAGACGACCGACCGGCATCATCATGGCGCCGCCGAGGCCCTGGATCATGCGGGCGAGGACGAACAGGGTCAGGGTCGGGGCCTGCGCGCACAGGATCGATCCCAGTGTGAAGACCGCAATGGCGGCGCGGAACACCGTTTTCGACCCGAACCGATCCGCCATCTTGCCGCTCGCCGGGATGAAGATCGCCAGACTGAGCAGATAGGAGGTGAGCGCGACGCTCATGTTGGGCGCCGACACCCCATAGTCCCGCGCCATGGTGGGCAGGGCCGTGGTCAGGACCGTGGCGTCCAGTTGCTCCATGAACATCGCGCTGGCGATGATGAGCGCGACGGTCCGGAAGCTTATGGCCTGGGCCGGCACCGCGGGGGTGGCAGACGGTTCATCCGACATCGTCGGGGATCACTTTCGGTTGCGCCGCCCGGGGCGTGATCCGGGATGCCCACGGCGGCCCCTGCACGTTGGTCGTCTCTCGGGCGCTATACGAACCACATAAGATAGAAGGGCACGCCGGTGTAGGGGCTTTAGCCGATACCGGCCATGCGGCGGGAGCAGTTTCAGCCCTGACGGGTTACTCGGGCCGAAAAAAGGCGCCCCTCACGGGGCGCCTCGTGCAGCGGTCACCAATCGGCGAAGATCAGGCGGCCGCTTTGGCCTCGACGATCTTCGGGCCGCGGGCGCCAATCGGAATCTGCCGCGGCTTTTGCGCCTCGGGGATTTCACGAACGAGATCGACGTGGAGCAGACCATGCTCGAGCGCCGCGCCGGTGACCTGCACATGGTCGGCGAGCTGGAACCGCCGTTCGAACGCACGCGCCGCGATGCCCTGATACAGCACCTCCGGCTTGCTGGCCTCTGCCTCGGTCGGAGCCTTGGAACCCCGGATCACCAGCGCGTTTTCACGCGTCTCGATGCTCAGGTCCTGTTCCGAAAATCCCGCGACCGCGACGGAGATCCGGTAGTTGTTCTCGCCGGTGCGCTCGATGTTGTAAGGGGGGTAGGTTGGGGCCGCACCCTCGACACCCGACATCTGATCGATGAGCGAGAAAAGCCTATCGAAGCCGACGGTCGAGCGGTAAAGCGGCGAAAGATCGTACTGACGCATATCATATCCTCCGAAAAGCGACATGAGCCTCGGCCAGGGAGCCGAGGCCACCTTGAAGACGCGCGTCCGTTATGGCCCGCGCTAACTTGGAGGTGGGTGCGTCGGCAGGGCCGGTCAAGGGCGGAGCGCACCCGGAGATGCGGCTCCGCCTCGAAATTTTTTGCCTTAGCCGACGTGCTCGCGCAAGAAGGGCAGCGTGCGGCTGAGCGCGAGGTCGGCGCTCGCCTTGTCATAGGAGCCGCGCTCGTCGCAGTTGAACCCGTGACCGGCCGCATAGGTGAACACCGGGACCGAAGGCAAGGCGGCCTTGATCCTGTCGACGTCACCCATCGGAATGTGCGTGTCCCGCTCGCCGAAATGCAGCATCACGGGCACGGTGGGCTTCTGATCCAGCATGGTGGCGATCCCGCCGCCATAATAGCCGACCGCCGCATAGACGCCCGGCAGGGCACAGGCCGCCGCATAGGCCAGCGTGCCACCCCAGCAATAGCCCACGATCCCGACGCGTCCCGCTTCGCTGACGTTGGCGATCGCGGCCGCGATGTCCTTCATGGTGTCGGCCCGCACGGTGCCCTGGTTGAGCGCACTGCCTTCCTGCACGCCGACCGGATCGTAGCCGAGTTCGACCTTCGGCTTGACCCTGTCGAACAGCGCCGGCGCCACCACGAGGTAGCCCTCGGCCGCATAGCGATCCGCGACCGAGCGAATGTGGTGGTTCACCCCGAAAATCTCCTGCAGCACCACGAGACCGCCGCGCGGCTTGCCGGCGGGCTCCGCCCGATAGGCGTCGAGCGAAAAGCCGTCCGAGGTGGCGAGCTTGATCATCTGTCCCATGCGTCGTCGATCCTTGTTGGCGTCGGTCTACCGCGGTCCCAGCGAGGCCGCGGTCTGGCCGAACAGAATTTTCTTCTCGTCCTCGGACATCTCCTTGGGACGATTGATGGCCTCGGCTTTCTTGTAGGCCGCGACCGTGGCGGGCTTGTCCCGGATGGTTTCAAACCAGTGCTTCAGGTGCGGGAAGTCGTCGAGGTTCTGGCCCTGGCGCTCCCATGACACGGTCCAGGGATAGGCCGCCATATCGGCGATCGAATAATCGCCTGCGACATAGGGGTTCGCGGCCAGCGCCCGGTCGAGCACGCCATAAAGCCGGTTGGTCTCGTTGACGTAACGGTTGATCGCGTAAGGGATTTTTTCGGGCGCATAGCCGGAAAAATGGTGGTTCTGCCCCGCCATCGGGCCGAGGCCGCCCATCTGCCAGAACAGCCACTCGAGCACCTTGACGCGGCCGCGCAGGTCCTTGGGCAGGAACCTGCCGGTCTTTTCCGCGAGGTAGACCAGGATGGCACCCGACTCGAAGACCGAGATCGGAGCGCCACCACCCGCCGGCTCGTGGTCCACGATGGCGGGCATGCGGTTGTTGGGCGCGATCTTCAGGAAATCGGGCTTGAACTGCTCGCCCGCGCCGATGTTGACCGGCTTGATGGTGTAGGGCAGCCCCGCCTCTTCCAGGAACATCGTGATCTTGTGCCCGTTCGGGGTCGGCCAGTAGTAAAGATCGATCATGGTGGGTCACGTGGAGTTGGTGTGCCGACGCCCGAAGGCTTGTGCCAGGGCTTGGGCCAGGGCTTAGCACCGGAACGGCGCGGCTTGAAGCGCTTGGGAGCGGTGAGATCGGATGAGCGCGAGCGAGACCATTTTGGTGGTGGACGACGAGTCGCAGATCCAGCGCTTCCTCCGCCCGGCCCTGACGGCCGCCGGCTTCACGGTCGTGCCCGCGCTCGACGGCGCGGAAGCCTTGCGGCTGTTCCACGCCCATCCGCCCGCCCTCGTGCTGCTCGACCTCGGCCTTCCCGATATGGACGGCAAGACCCTCATCGGCCTGATCCGCGCCACCTCGACGGTGCCCATCGTGGTGCTGTCGGCCCGCGACCGGGAGAGCGAGAAGGTGGAGGCGCTCGATCTCGGGGCCGACGATTTCGTCAACAAGCCGTTCGGCATCGCCGAACTCATGGCCCGGTTGCGGGCCGCGCTCCGGCATGGCGTCCTGGCCCAGGGCGGCACCACCATCTTCACGGCCGACGACCTCACCGTGGACACGCTCGCCCACCGGGTCACGCTGCGCGGCGCTCCGCTGAAACTGACCCCGAAGGAGTTCGACCTGCTCATGCTGCTGGCGCGGCACGCCGGGCGCGTGCTCACCCACCAATATATCCTCAAGAACGTCTGGGGCCCGGCCCATGTCGAGGATGGACAATATCTCCGCGTCTTCGTGCGCCGCCTGCGCCAGAAAATCGAGGTCGACCCCGTCGAGCCCAAACTGCTGCAGACGGAGCCCGGCGTCGGATACCGGCTCAACGGGCCGACCTGACGCGAGTCAGACCTGCCGCCAGCCCGGCTTGCCGGGATCGGTAAGTGTGTATTGGATCGGTCCGATGCCCGTGATGGCAATAATGGCGGGTTCCTTCACGCAGCTTTTCACGCGGTCGTAATGCGGCGTCCGCGGCGGCCAGCATGGGTGCGGCCAGCAGGTCGCGGCTGGACGTGATCACGTTGGTCATGCGCTTCCCTTGTTTTAGGAGCACATGCCGCGCCGGGCCGCGAAGGCAAGTCAGGGTTGGCGGGTCACCAGGGGCGGCCGCGAACCGAAAATCGCGCTGCCGACGCGGACATGGGTGGCACCGAGCTGGATGCCGAGCTCGAAGTCGCCACTCATGCCCATGGAGAGCTTTTTGACGCCATTGCGCCGCGCGATGGTGGCCAGCAGCGCGAAATGCGGGCTGGCCTGTTCGTCGGCCGGAGGGATGCACATCAGGCCCGCGATAGATAGGCCGTAGCGGTCACGGCACGCGGCCAGGAAGCCGTCGGCGTCCTGCGGCAGCACGCCGGCCTTTTGCGGCTCGGCCCCGGTATTGACCTGCATGAAAAGCTCGGGCGTCCTGCCGCTGCGTGCCATCTCGCCCGCCAGGGCCTCGGCGATCTTTGGGCGGTCCACCGTTTCGATGACGTCGAACAAGTCGATCGCTTCGCGCGCCTTGTTGGATTGCAGTGGCCCGATGAGATGCAGGACGAGACCGGGCGTCGCGGCGCGCAGGTCCGGCCATTTGCCTTTGGCCTCCTGGACCCGGTTCTCGCCGAACACGCGCTGGCCCGCCGCGATCACGGGCGCGATCGCGTCGGCCCCATAGGTTTTCGACACCGCCACCAGCGTCACGTCTGCCGGCTCGCGCCCCGCATCTCGCGCCGCGCGCCCGATCCTGGTCTGCACGTCGCGGAGCCGGGCGACGTTGCTCCCCTGGTCCATGCGCGTTTCCGTCAGAACACTCTCCCTCAACCGGCCGCACCAGAAAGCGCCCGGTCCAATCCGTCAAGCGGGCCAGACGCCAGCCCATTTTTCTGATCGTGGCTGCGCGGCGCCGATCGGCTCTTTAGCCAAGAGAGCCGGGTCGCGGCTCTCGGGCCCGGCTGAAATTGGCCCCGCCGGGAAATTCGCACCAGGATGACTGGCGGGTTGATGGCACCTTAATGGGCGGTTCAGGTCGAATGGGATCAGATTGCTCCAAACCAGATGAAACGACGGGAGCGGGAACGACCGACGATCTCCATCGTTCCACATTGGTTGAACGGTGCGATCACCCTAAATAGCGCGAAATTACAGGAGATTGAGATGGACAAGAAAATTGTCGGCCTGCTCGGTGCCGTGACGGCGCTGGCGGGATCGAGCGCGGCGCAGGCCGCTCCTGCGGCGCAGGCAGACGCGATGACGGTTGCCTCCTATGCCGACCTAATCAAGCCTATCCCGAATGCCACAGCATTGCTAGCCGCCGCAAACGCCGCGGCCAGGGTGCAGGCAGCCGCCGGCTCGGTCGATGACGAAGCGACGCTTCAGAAGGCGCAGTTCTATTACCACCACCACCACCACCATAACTTCTACCGCGGCGAAGGCGACGGCTATGGCTATGGCCCGCGTTTCTTCGGCGGCCCCTTCTATCCTCACCATCACTACGGGTACTATCGGCGGTTTTATCATCACCACCATCACCACCACTTTTACGATAACGGATACTGATCCCACAGCGCGATCGGCGCTGCTGGACGGCTCGATCAAACCGATCGAGGCTGAGGTGGATCGAACAGGGGCGGCCTTCCGGGCCGCCCCTTTTTCGTTCGAACGCTTGTCGAGGGATGTGCTTTCAGGTCGGGGTCTTGGCGGTACCGAGGATACGTCGGTAAGTCCCGTCAAAGACCGTTTGGGTGGTCGATACCCAGCGCGAGTCGGCCGACAGCGTGTCGCGGCTCGCATGAATTCGCCTGGCCTGCATCTCGCGCTCGGCCGCTTCCTCCCTGGGCATCTCGATGAGTTCGATGTCGAGCGTTTCCGGCACCACCGTCAATTGCATGAAGGGTTCGCCGGGCCGGAAAACGTGGCTCTGCCCCTCGCCCGGGGATTTGAACACCATGAAGGACATCATGGGCCACCACCGTCGCAGCAGCGCCGGAACCGCGATCGGCACCGTGCCTGTGGGATCGGTGTAGAACCGAGGGTGGGTTTCCGTCCGCAGCGCATAGCCTTCCTCGACCTTGAGGTCGATGAGGATTTGGTAAGTGTAGAAGGCGGTGCCGAAACTGCGAAACGGTGGCCATTGGATGCCGGATTCTGGCTGCGGCCCGAAATCGCCCTCGAACACCAAGCCGCCACCCCGGGTCGAGACGCGCAACTCGTTTTCATAGGGATAGAAAAGTTCGATCCCGGCCTTGGCGGCTTCCGAAAAGGGCAGGCAGTGCCAGGCATATTCGGTCGACCCGTCGGCGCGCGGCTCGGGTTTGCCCGCCCAGCCCGGGATTTCGAGCCGGGTCCGTCGCGGGCGGAGGTTGGGATTGTGCATCCTGTATTTGACGGTCTGCATGCCGTGATGGCTCCTTGCCCGCGAAAATGGTCCGACGCCCTCGTGTTTGGCTGACAGGTCAAATCGGCAACAACAAGACGCGAGCGGCTGCGGTGATCGATCAACGTTCCGCGACTGCCTTGAATTGACCCCGTCCCCCTTTCATGGTCACTGCAGACAAACGAATTCGCGCGCCTTTTCAGGCGCCCAAACCCCCAAAAGAGATCCGCTTGATCGACCGTTACAACGCCCGCGAAGCCGAGCCGCATTGGCAGAAAGTCTGGGCCGAGCGCGAGACCTTTCGGGCCGCCAACGACGACCCGCGGCAAAAATATTACGTGCTGGAAATGTTCCCCTACCCGTCGGGGCGCATCCACATGGGCCATGTGCGCAATTATGCCATGGGCGATGTCGTGGCGCGCTACCGCCGCGCCAAGGGTTTTAACGTCATCCACCCGATGGGGTGGGACGCCTTCGGCATGCCGGCGGAAAATGCTGCGATGCAGAACAAGTCGCATCCGGCGACCTGGACCTATGCCAATATCGCGACCATGCGGGGCCAGCTCAAAAGCATGGGCCTGTCGCTCGATTGGGCCCGCGAGGTCGCGACCTGCGACCCGTCCTATTACAAACACCAGCAGCGCATGTTTCTGGAGTTTTGGAAGGCCGGGCTGGTCGATCGCCGCAAGTCGAAGGTCAACTGGGACCCGGTCGACCAGACCGTGCTGGCCAACGAACAGGTGATCGACGCGCGCGGCTGGCGCTCGGGCGCACTCGTCGAACAGCGCGAGCTAGTGCAGTGGTTCTTCAAGATCACCGATTATGCCGACGAGCTGTTGACCGCGCTGGACGGGCTCGACCAATGGCCCGAAAAAGTGCGCCTGATGCAGCGCAATTGGATCGGCAAGTCGGAAGGCCTGACGGTGCGCTGGGCGCTGGCCCCCAGCACCACCAGCGACAACCGGCGCGAACTCGACGTCTACACGACCCGGCCCGACACCCTGTTCGGGGCGAGTTTCCTCGCCGTGGCGCCCGACCATCCGCTCGCCTCGGCCGCGGCCGCGCAAAATCCCGCGCTCGCCGAGTTCATCGTCGACTGCAAGCGGCTCGGCACCTCGGTGGCGGCGCTGGAGACGGCCGAGAAGAAGGGGTTCGATACCGGCATCCGGGCTTGCCATCCCTTCGATCCTGATTGGACGCTGCCCGTCTACGTGGCGAACTTCATCCTGATGGATTACGGCACCGGCGCCATCTTCGGCTGTCCGGCGCACGACCAGCGCGACCTCGATTTCGCGCGGCTGAAAGGCCTCCCGGTGGT
>CAXTOT010000018.1:0-33325 GCA_964245915.1 uncultured Lichenihabitans sp.
CGTCGGAGTGTAGCGCAGCCCGGTTAGCGCACTAGTCTGGGGGACTAGGGGTCGTAGGTTCGAATCCTATCACTCCGACCATTCCATCACTGCTCGCCTGAAGCACATCCGCTCCAAGGCCGATCTTGAGACGCCGATCCGCTGGGCGCCATCGTTCAATTGAGCATCGCGAGCCCGCATTGCGCCGTCATCAGAGCGGCAGTCTCCGCCTCGCAGGCCCCAACGAAGGCCACGATTCGACGCACGGTGGGCTCGTCGACCAGCAGGGGAGCATGTCCTTGCCCGGGCACCGTGAAGCTGGAAAATACCGGGTGGCGCTCGCTCATCGCCTTCAGCGTGGCCGGCGACAGCAGATCCGAATTGGCGCCGCGCACCGCGAGCACCGGCACATGCCGCAAACCCTCGAATTGCGGCCAGAGAGTCGGGATGGCCTCGAGGTCCATCTTTTCGAGGGTCTTCATCAGTGCCGGATCGTAACGCGGCACGAGATGGCCAGCCCGCTCTTCGAAGGTGGTTCGGGCAAAGGTCTCCCAGTCGCCCTGGGTCAGATCCGTGAACTGCGAACTGGCCATTCGCTTGAGGAGGTCGATCGCATCGGCCCAGGAGTTGGGTTGCGGCAACTTGCCGACATAACCTCGGATCCGAGCGAGCCCGCGAGGCTCGATCACCGGGCCGATATCATTGAGCACGGCGCCCCGGAGAAGCGTCGGGCGCTTGGCGGCAAGAATCATGATGTGCAAGCCGCCCCGCGAGGTACCGATGAATACGGCCTCGCTGATGCCTGTCGCGGTCAGCACCGCCAGGATGTCATCGGACTCCACCATGAGATCGTAGTTGTCGGGGTTGGGATCGCGATCGGACCCGCCGCGCCCCCGATAATCCAGAGCCAGAACCTGTCGGGCCTCGCCCGGACCGGCCAGCGCCCCTGCCAGCAGGTCGAAGTCGGCCGCCGTGCGCGCGAGACCCGGAAGGCAGACGACGGTCGAGCGGGCCGTAGCCGCGACCCCGTAGCGCCGGGCGTGCAAGCGCAAGCCATCGGGTGCCGAAACGTAGACGCTCGTGAAGTCCGACATGGCAGCTTTCGTGGCTTGGCGGCTGATCGGGGTCAGGTCCCCTTGCCGGCCTGCATCTGCTTTCGCGGATCGACCAGGAGCGCGGTGGGCATGCCGAAGCGGACCCGGTAGATCTGCATGTTCTCGAATACGCGCTGCACGTAGTTGCGGGTTTCAGTGAACGGGATGCGTTCGATCCAGTCGATCGGGTCGACCCCCGGCCTGCGGGGGTCGCCGTAAGCCGCGATCCACTCCTGTACCCGTTTGGAGCCCGCATTATAGGCCGCAAACGTCAGGATATAGGAGCCGCCTTCATCGGATAGGAGCTTGCCGAGATGAGCGGCACCGATCTGCGCGTTGAAGGCGGCGTCGCTGAGCAGGCGCGTTTCGTTGAAATCCACCCCCGCGAGTTCGGCTGTCCTGCGAGCGGTGGACGAGATCAACTGCATCAGGCCCTTGGCGCCCGCCGACGACACGGAACGCGGATCGAATTCGCTTTCCTGGCGCGCAATCGCAAAGACCGTGGGACGGTCGGCCGAATTGCCCAACGGCTGGTAGCCCGGAATGCCGAAGGTCGGGAAAGCGGCGGCATCGATCGCGATCCCACGCTGTGAGGCGGCCTTGCCGATCACGAGCGTGGCTCGGGCATCTTCCGTGTCCGCCACGGTCTTGGCCAGGGCCGCCACTTGGGCTGGATCGGGATCGGTCTTGGCCATGGAGACCGCGAGCGACATCGCGAGCTCGCGTTCGCCGAGTGCGAAGAGAAGCGCCACCACTCGGATGGCCTCGCGCGGCGGACCGCTAGTGGCCGGGGCGGGCTCGCGCAGCGCGATTGAGGTTCGCCCGATCTGGGCGGCCGCGAGCTGGCCATAGAATGTTGTCGGCTGGTCGGCCGCCGCAGCATAATAGGTCGAGGCCGCCGCAGGATTTCCAGCCGCCTCGGCGGTTCGCGCCTGCCAGTAAGCCGATCGCGAGACCGAGATCGGCGTTTCGGCGATTGCCGCGTCGGCGGCGAAATGCGGTGCCGCGAGCGCCGGATCGTTGAGGAAGCGCAGCGCGATCCAGCCGGCGTGGAATTCGGCCTCGATCCGGCTTTGAACCGAAGTCGCCGAATGGCCCGCGCACAAGGTATAGGCAGCCTTCGCGTTTCCCATGTCGAGGAGCTTGCGGGCGATAAGTCGTCGCTCGACCCACCACTCGTCGCCATTGATCAGGGCCGCCGGGTCAGTCGGGGCGGCGGACATCAAAGCGGCTGCGTCGGCGATCTTGCCGGCCCTGCGCGCCTTTTGAATTCTGGCGAAGATCAACCCCGGATCATTCTGCAACGGCTTCGGCACGGCCGCGATGGCCGCGTCCGACGGTGCCGATTGAATGACCGCGATGCGGGCGCGTTCCAGCAAGACCACGTCCGGCCCGGCCAGGGCTGCGGCGCGCAGCGCCGCCGGAACGTCTTCCTTGTAGAGGAGGCGGTCGGCGCGGGCCTTGTGGTCCTCCTTGCGGAGGACCGTGCCGAACTCCTTGAGGATTGCGCTTTCCTCGCCGATGGTCAGATCGTCCTCGCGCCAGATGGTGTGCACCAGTTGCGCGCCCGCGACCGGGTCGCCCGTCGCGATCCTGGCCTTGGCCAACGCCAGCCTGCCATACAGGGTCTGCGGCCGCGATTGGGCGAACAGACCGAGCACCGCGTTCGGGTCCTTGTTGTTGGCCTTGGCCTCTTCGATTCGCCGATTGATCCAGGGCAGGGCGGGCCAACCCGCATGCGTCTCCCCGAACGCCTGCATGCGCGCCATGCCAACCTCATGGGAGTCGAGCCGGATCGCGGCCCAGTCGAGCAGGGTCCGAAGCGGACCGCTCGTCATGCGGGCGAAGTCATCGGCCGCAGCGAGATTGCCGGTGCGGTAGAATGCGATTGCCTGACGGGCACCCGCCAGATCGACCGAAAGTTCCGCATCGCCCTTGGCGGCCGCCGGTCCATCGGCGATTTTTTCGATGGGTGCCGTCGATTGCGGCGCCCCCTTCGGGGTGATGGTGGTGGCGGTCGGTGGGTCGAAGGCCGACACTTCGAGCATCGCCGGAACGAGGTGAGCAGGGGCTTTGTCGGCCGTAGGATTCGGCGAGAAGCGCGGGTCCGCCTCGCTGGGCACCGCAGCCGGGACATCCGCCTCGACGGGAACAACGGCGGTCGCGGTCGTCGCGCCAAACCTGAAAGGCCGGTGTTTTGCGACCTCGTGCCGGATGAAATGACGGCTCGAGGGCACCGCCATCAGCCCCGCCCCGATCGCGAGCAGGCCGGCGGACCCGACAACGATGGAGCGCAACTTCGACATCCGGTTCCTTTGGCTCAGCACGCGCCTCGCCCCCGATGGTGACTGGGATGCGTATGCGGATCGTTAACCACCAGCCCCCTTTCCAGGGTGCCGTTCAAGGTTTACACCACAGCCCTTTGACGGAGCCTTCAAAATACGGCGCGCGTTTGGCACGGGCCGTCTCGGTTCAGGGTTTTATCGGCCAAGCTGCGGGATAGGGCATGTCGATTTCACGTTTTAGAGGCTCGCTGACCGCGCTGGTCACCCCATTCCGGAACGGCGCGATCGACGAGGACGGCTACCGGGCGCTGATCGATTGGCAAATCGAGAGCGGCACCCATGGCCTCGTGCCGGGGGGCACGACCGGGGAAAGTCCGACGCTGACCCATTCGGAGCATATGCGCATCGTCGATATCTGCGTCGATGAGGCCAGAGGGCGTGTTCCGGTGATCGCGGGCGCGGGGTCCAACAACACGCAGGAGGCGGTCGATCTCGCCCGGCATGCCGAGCGGGCGGGCGCCAATGGGGTCCTCGTGGTCACGCCCTATTACAACAAGCCGAGCCAGGAAGGCCTCTTCCGCCACTTCAAGGCCGTGAACGACGCGATCGGGCTGCCGATCATCATCTACAACATCCCGCCGCGATCCGTGATCGACATGACGGTCGACACCATGCAGCGCCTATACGAACTCCCCAATATCGCGGGCGTGAAGGATGCGACCGCCAACGTGGGTCGCGTGTCGCTTCAGCGCCAGGCCATGGGGCCCGATTTCATCCAACTCTCGGGTGAGGACATGACCGCATTGGCCTGCATGGCGGCTGGCTCGCAAGGCTGCATCTCGGTCACATCGAATGTCGCGCCCAAGCCCTGCGCCGACATGCAGACGGCCTGCCTGAGCGGGGATTTTGCGGCCGCGCTCGCGATCCAGGATCGGCTGGTGCCGCTCCACTCCGCCCTGTTCCTTGAACCCAATCCCGCAGGCCCCAAATATGGTCTGTCGTTGCTCGGTCTGATTGCCGAGGATATTCGGTTGCCGATGGTCCCCGTGGGCGAGGCGACGCGTGGCGCGATCCGCATGGCGATGAGGCACGCGGGCATCCTGCACGATTAGGGCATGCTCGTCTGAACGGCGTCGTTTGCTGTTCCAACCGATGGACGTGCCGCAAATTTTGAAATCGAGCCGAACGGGTGGTGTTGTCCCAGCGGGCGCCAATCGGGTGTCGGCAAAAGCGAACTGATGAGGGCGGTGATCCGAGGTGGCGGAAAAAGCGGAAAAGAATTTCAAGGTCGCGGCCGATAACCGCCGCGCCCGGTACAATTTCGAAATCGGGGAAGTGTTCGAGGCCGGTCTCATGCTCACCGGCACGGAAGTGAAATCCTTGCGGTCCGGCAAGGCCACGATTGCGGAGAGCTATGCCTCGGCCGAGAAAGGCGAATTGTTCCTGATCAACGCCAACATTCCGGAATATGTGCAGGCCAACCGGTTCAACCACGAGCCGCGTCGCCCCCGCAAACTGCTCATGAAGGCGCGTGAAATCACCAAGCTGGCCATCGGGGTCGAACGCGAAGGCATGACCATCGTGCCGCTCAAAATCTATTTTAACGATAGGGGCATGGCCAAGATCCAGGTCGCGCTCGCCAAGGGCAAGAAGTTGCACGACAAGCGAGAAACCGAAAAGGTCCGCGATTGGAATCGCGAGAAGTCGCGGCTGATGCGCGACAAAGGATGAGGCGCGGCCTCAAATCGAGCTGACGGGGCCTTCCTCCAGAAACGCGCGGACCCGGGCAAACACCCCGTGGAACATCTCCGTCGTAAGAACCCCCGTGTTCGTGTTGTAGCGCGAGCAATGGTAGCTATCGAACAGCCGCAGGGCGGCATAGTCCGAACTCATGTCATGCTCCCGGCCATGCCCGAATGGAAACGCCGCAAGCCGCCGGCTCTGTGATTTCAACACCGCGTCATGAGCGACCCGTCCGAGCGCCACGATGGCGGCGAGGCTCGGCATCGTGGCTATGGTCTCGGCGAGAAACCGATTGCAGGCTCCAATCTCGAGCGGCAACGGCTTGTTCGCAGGAGGCACGCACCGCACCGCATTGGTGACCCGGCAATCCCGAAGCATCAAGCCATCGTCGGGCCGTTCGTCATAAATGCCGGCAGAAAAGCCGTAGCGGTCCAGTGTTTCGTAGAGCAGATCGCCGGCCCAATCCCCGGTGAATGGCCGCCCTGTGCGGTTGGCGCCCTGCAGACCGGGCGCCAGTCCGACGATGAGAAGGCGCCCTGTCTCCGGGCCGAAAGAAGGCACGGGTGCGTTGTGCCATGCAGGGGCGCGCTTCCGGGACTCTTCGCGAAACTCGACCAGCCTCGGGCACATCGGGCAATCCCGCGACGGTTCGCTCTGCACGAAGGCTAACCTTCGTGACCCGTTTCATCCTGTGGCACCGTTGCATGCGCCACGCGGCGCTCCTGGAACCGACCATGACGTTCGGTTCGATCGGCCCGTTCGGGCCTCTCAGCCGAGTCCCGACCGATGCGGCTCACCAGATTGGCGAGGTCCACGAACTCGTCCGCCTGACGGCGGAGCTCGTCGGCGATCATCGGCGGTTGCGACACGATGGTGGACACCACCGAGACCCGAACGCCGCGCCGCTGCACCGCCTCGACCAGGGAGCGGAAGTCGCCGTCCCCGGAAAACAGAACCATATGATCGAGGTGCGCGGCCATTTCCATGGCGTCGACCGCGAGCTCGATGTCCATGTTGCCCTTGATTTTCCGGCGGCCGGTGGCATCCACGAATTCTTTGGTTGGTTTGGTGACTACCGTATAGCCGTTGTAATCGAGCCAGTCGATCAGCGGCCGGATCGAGGAATATTCCTGATCCTCAACCAGAGCCGTGTAGTAGAAGGCACGGATCAGCCGCCCTTTACTCTGGTACTCGCGGAGAAGGCGGCGATAATCGATATCGAAGCCAACCGCCTTGGCGGTCGCATAAAGATTGGCGCCGTCGATGAACAGCGCAGTCCTTTCAGTCTCATTCATGTTCTTAACGACTCGGATCGTATGTTGGGACCCGGAATAGAAGGGGTCAGGTGCGGAAACCGGTTTTCAGTGCGCCTTGTTACTCGCCGAAAGCCACCTCGGCAAACACTCCCGTGGATCAACAAGGCCTACAATCTTCTTCGACAGACGAGAATCACCGAATAAGCGTTTTTTTCAGACATCGCGAGAGCGATTGCGGGAAGCTTTCAAAAATTTAATGAAACCTGGGTCATCGTTGGCCCGATCGAGAGTTGATCTTCTTTGCATCGGAAGGCTTCGTCAACCGCACATCCGACCTTACCCTAGGGCACTTTGGCCAGTTGGGTTTTGCACGCTTTTTGTCGAAACGCTTGCAGGTCGTTGCACGCAGGTGGTAAAGCGCCTCACAATCACACCCAGATATCCGAAGAATGAGGAAGTGTCGCCATGGCGCGCGTGACCGTTGAAGATTGCGTCGACAAGGTCGAGAACCGGTTCGACCTCGTTTTGCTCGCGAGCCACAGGGCCCGCACCATATCGGCCGGTGGCGCCATCACGGTGGACCGCGACAACGACAAGAATCCCGTCGTGGCTTTGCGCGAGATCGCCGATTCCCGCTTCGCGCCGGAGGACCTCAAAGAGGATCTCATCCACTCGCTGCAAAAACACGTCGAGGTCGACGAGCCCGAGATGGAAGTGGTTCCCAGCCTGATGGCTCCCGGCGGCATGTCGAGCGACGCTGCGGGCGACGTGCAATTCGATCGAATGACCGAGGAGGAATTGCTGCGTGGGCTCGAAGGACTCGTGCCGCCCGCCGACACCGAAGAAGAAGGCGAATGATGACAGCGTGACGGGTTCGCGGCGACCGCTTGCCTCGATGGGTCGCGCGCGTACGATGCTTGCTTCCCTCTAGAGCGACGCCGATACTGCGGCTATGACCATAGCCGTGACCGCCCCGAAACGCTCGGGCGCCGCCAAGATGATGCGGCAGTATGAACTCGTCGATCGCGTCCGGAGCTACAATCCGAACGCCGACGAGGACCTGCTGAACCGTGCTTACGTCTATGCCATGAAAGCGCATGGCGCCCAGCAACGCGCGTCGGGCGACCCTTACTTCAGCCACCCGCTCGCGGTTGCGGCAATCCTGACCGACCTGAAGCTCGACGATGCCACGATCGTGGCCGCGGTCCTGCACGACACGATCGAAGATACGGCCTCGACCCGCGAAGAGATCGACGTGCTGTTCGGGCCCGAGATCGGCTCCCTGGTCGACGGTCTGACCAAGATCAAGAAGCTCGATCTCGTCTCCAAACGCGCCCAGCAGGCGGAGAACTTCAGGAAGCTGCTTTTGGCGGTCGCCGACGACGTGCGGGTCCTGCTCGTCAAGCTCGCGGACCGGCTGCACAACATGCGCACCCTGCATTTCGTGCCGCCCGAGAAACGGACCCGGATCGCCGAGGAAACCCTCGATATCTATGCGCCGCTCGCGGGCCGCATGGGCATGCAGAGCATGCGCAACGAGTTCGAGGATCTCGCCTTCGCGCATCTGATGCCCGAAGCGCATGCGACCATCCGGGCGCGTCTGGAGACCATGCGCGAACAAAGCGGCCCGCTGATCCAGACCATCGAGAACGAACTCACCGAGCGCCTCGTGGCGCGCGGCATCAAGGCCGACGTCAAAGGCCGGCAGAAGGAGCCTTACTCCATCTGGCGCAAGATGGAGCAGAAGTCGCTGGCCTTCGAGCAACTATCCGACATCTTCGGTTTCCGCGTGATCGTGGCGGACGTCGGCGAATGCTATACGGCGCTCGGGCTGGTCCACACCAAATGGCCCGGCGTGCCGGGGCGGTTCAAGGACTATATTTCGACCCCCAAGCAGAACGACTACCGGTCCCTTCACACCACGGTGGTGGGCCCCGGCCGCCAGAGGGTGGAACTGCAGTTCCGTACCCGCGAGATGGACGATGTTGCCGAGAACGGCATCGCGGGCCATGCGCTCTACAAGGATGGCCGCACCCTCGATCTCAACGTGCTGGCCAACGAGAGCCGCGCCTACCATTGGTTGCGCCGAACCATCGAACTCTTGGCGGAGGGCGACAGTTCGGAGGAGTTTCTCGAACACACCAAGCTCGAGCTGTTCCACGATCAGGTCTTCTGTTTCACGCCGAAGGGACGACTCATTGCGCTTCCGCGCGGCGCGACCGCGATCGACTTCGCCTACGCGGTCCATACCGACGTGGGGAATTCCGCCGTGGGCGCCAAGATCGACGGGCGCGTCGCGCCGTTGATTTCGGAACTCAAAAACGGCGACGAGGTCGAGATCCTGTGCGCGCAGGGCCAGGTGCCGCCGGCCGCCTGGGAGAATGTCGCGGTCACGGGCAAGGCGCGCGCCGCCATTCGCCGTGCCACCCGCAGCGCCGTGCGGGCGCAATATTCCGGGCTCGGGCGGCAGATCGTCATGCGGGCCTTCGAGCGGGCAGGGCGGACGCTGGCGGACGACAAGCTGAAAGCCGCGCTGCCGCGGCTGGCCCGACCCTCGGTCGAGGACGTCTTCGCGGCGGTCGGACGCGGCGAGATGTATTCCGGCGACATCGTGAAAGCCGTCTACCCGGACTTCAAGGAAGAGCGGAAGGCCGGTCCCGGCCCCGACAAGGCCGACGCGGGTTGGTTCGGGCTGAGCAAGGCCGAAAACCTGCGGTTCAAGATCCCGGCTTCGGGTGTCTCGATTCCGATCCGCGGCCTGCGCGGCGATCTGCCGGTCCGTTTCGCACCGAATGGCGGTGCCGTGCCAGGCGATCGCATCATCGGGATCATGACCCCGGGCGAGGGAATCACCATCTATCCCATTCAGTCCCCCGCCCTGATGGCCTTCGACGACAATCCGGAACGCTGGCTCGACGTGCGCTGGGACATCGACATGGACCGCAAGGAGCTGTTTCCGGCGCAGATCCAGGTGACCGCCATCAACGAGCCGGGCTGCCTTGCCGCCATCACCCAAAGTATCGCGGACCACGGCGCCAATATCGACGATCTTCGCATGGTCTCCCGGTCGCCCGATTTCCGGACCATGCTGATCGACCTCGAAGTTTGGGACCTGAAACAGCTCAATGCGGTCATGTCCCATTTGCGGGCGCAGCCCGTCGTGTCACAAGTCGAGCGGGTGAATGGCTGAGCGGATGAATCGATGACGCAGGACGAGGTTCTTGACGAGTTTCGTGCGGCCGGCGCGCTGCTCGAGGGCCATTTCATTCTGTCGTCTGGCCTGCGCAGCCCGGTGTTCTTGCAGAAGGTGTTCATCTTCCAGGATCCGGTGCGGACCGCGCGGCTCTGCAAGGCACTTGCTGAAAAAATCCGGGCACGCTTCGGCGAGATCGACGTGGTGGTGTCGCCCGCGGTCGGCGGCATCGTGCCCGGCTATGAGACGGCGCGGCACCTGGGCGCCAAGGCCATCTTCGTCGAACGGGAGAATGGCAGTTTCCAACTGCGGCGGGGCTTTTCCATCGAGCCCGGCGCCAGGGTGCTGATGGTGGAAGACATCATCACCACGGGCCTGTCGTCCCGCGAATGCCTGGCCGCCATTGCGGGCCATCCGGGAACCCTGGTCGGCGCCGCTTGTCTGATCGATCGGTCCGGCGGCCGCGCCGAGATCGGGGTGGAGCGCGTGGCCCTGGCTACTCTCGACATCCCGAACTATTCCGCCGACGCCCTGCCGCCCGAGCTCGCGTCCATTCCGGCCGTCAAGCCGGGGAGCCGCGCCATTGCGGCGCCGCCGCCATGAGCGGGCTCGTGAGGCCGCTTCGTCTCGGGGTCAACATCGATCATGTTGCGACCGTACGAAACGCGCGAGGCGGCCGTGGGCCGGATCCCGTACGGGCGGCCCTGCTGGCGGTCGAAGCCGGATGCGATGGCATCACGGCCCATCTGCGCGAGGATCGTCGTCACATTCGCGATAGCGACATCGTGGCGCTGAAGCGCGACCTGGCGAAGCCGCTGAACCTCGAAATGGCCGCCACGCCATCCATGCTGGCGATCGCGTTGGACGCCAGACCGCACGCTGCCTGCCTGGTGCCCGAAAAACGCGAGGAGCGCACCACGGAGGGCGGCCTCGATGTCGTAGGCGGCTTCGCGGCGCTGCAACCCTATGTGCGCGACCTCGGGGCCGCGGGAATCCGCGTCTCCCTGTTCATCGAGCCCGCCACCGCGGCCATCGAAGCCGCGCATGGCCTTGGAGCACCCGTGGTGGAATTGCACACCGGGCGCTGGTGCGAGCTTATCGAAGCCGATGAGGTTTCCGCCGCCGCGGCCGAGTTCGAGCGATTGAGGCGGGCCGCGGAACTGGCCACGGAGCTCGGCATCGAGTGCCACGCCGGACATGGTTTGAACTTCGACACCGCGCGCACCATCGCGGCGTTGCCGCAGGTGGTCGAGCTGAACATTGGCCATTTCCTGATCGGCGAAGCCATGTTCGTCGGGCTCCGCCAAGCCATCGTGACGATGCGGACCGCCATGATGGACGGCCGTTCGCGGGCCAGCCTGAGCGCGTCATGATCATTGGCGTGGGCAGCGATCTTTGCGACATCCGCCGGGTCGAAAAGACGCTGGAAAACTTTGGTGAGCGGTTCGTCGACCGCTGCTTTACGCCGATCGAACGCGCCAAAAGCGACCGCCGCGCCAATCGGGCCGCTTCCTATGCCAAGCGTTTCGCCGCCAAGGAGGCCTGCGCCAAGGCGCTCGGAACGGGCCTCAATCAGGGCGTGTTCTGGCGCGACATGGGGGTGGTGAACCTGCCCTCGGGCCAGCCTACCTTGCGGCTTACCGGGGGGGCGGCAAAGCGCCTCTCGCAACTGACGCCTGCCGGACATGAGCCGGTCATTCACCTCACTCTGACGGACGAATACCCGCTCGCCCAGGCGCATGTCATGATCGAGGCGCGACCCGTCGCGGTTCAGCAACCAGCGGACCTTTCCAAAGCGTAATTGCCATGCTCTTGGCGTTATGATGACGGACAGCTATAGCGGACGGCCAGGAAGGCTCGCGGCCTCCAGGCATAGACGACGTCGCGTTGATCGGGCGACGCAGAAGGTATGGACCTAGCAATGACGCAGCCGGTGAGCATGAAGGATGGCGAGGTCGTCCGAACCGCCAAGAAGACGCAGGAAGGCGGGTTCGGCGAGATCCTCAAGGTGGTGGTCCAGGCCCTGGTCATCGCGCTGGTGGTGCGCACCTTCCTGTTCCAGCCTTTCAACATTCCGTCCGGATCGCTGATCCCCACCCTAGACATCGGCGACTACCTGTTCGTATCGAAATATGCCTACGGCTATTCGCACTTCTCCTTCCCGTTCAGCCCGGACTTCTTCTCCGGACGGGTGTTGGCCTCCATGCCCAAGCGGGGCGATGTGGCGGTCTTCAAATTTCCGAAGGATACGTCGAAGGATTACATCAAGCGCGTGATCGGCTTGCCGGGCGACAAGATTCAGCTGATTAATGCCCGCCTCTATATCAATGGCCAGATCGTGCCGCGCGAGCCGACCACCAACGTGACCACGCTCGACCAGTTCGGGCATGAGGTCGAGGTGCCGACCTACCTCGAAACCCTGCCGGGGGGCGTCACCCACCAGATCATTCAGCTCAACGGCGACAACGGCTTTTATTCGAACACGTCCGTGTACACCGTGCCGCCGGGCGACTATTTCATGATGGGCGACAATCGCGACAACTCGACCGATTCGCGCGTCTCGCCCGATCAGGATGGCGTCGGCTACGTTCCGGTCGAGAATTTCGTCGGCCGGGCCGAACTGATCTTCTTCTCGATCGACGACCAGACGCCGGTTTGGCAATTTTGGCGCTGGCCGACCAGCATTAGGTGGGATCGCCTGTTCAAGCCGGTTCGATGAGGGACGCCAAGCCGACCGAAGCGCTGTCGCAGCTTGAAGCTCGCGTCGGCCATGTGTTCCACGACAAAACGCTCCTGATCAGGGCTCTCACCCACATCAGTCACGTGCCGACCGACCGCAGCCGGTCCGGTTCGTACCAGCGGCTCGAATTTCTCGGCGACCGGGTGCTCGGGCTGGCGGTTTCCGCCATGCTGTTCGAGGCTTTTCCCGACGCAGAGGAAGGGGAACTCTCGCGGCGGCTGGCCGGTCTGGTTCGCAAGGAAACCTGTGCCGAGGTCGCGGCGGAATGGGCGGTGTCGGAGCACATCCGCCTCGGCGACAGCGAAGCCCAGAGCGGCAGCCACGCTAAGCCGGCCATCATGGGGGACGTCTGCGAAGCCCTGATCGGGGCGGTCTTCCTCGACGGCGGTTATGCCGCCGCCAGCGCCGTGATCGTGTCTGTGTGGACACCCCGCATGGTGACGCCCTCGCGGCCGCTGCGCGATCCCAAGACCGCTCTGCAGGAGTGGGCGCAAGGATTGGGACGCTCGGCGCCTTTGTATCGCGAAGTCAAACGGCAGGGACCCGCCCATTTGCCGCATTTCACGGTCGCGGTCGAACTCGACGGTTTTGCGGCCGGGCTGGGGACCGGCGCCTCCAAGCGCGCCGCCGAACAAACCGCCGCACAGGAGTTCATGGCCCGCGAAGGCATCATGACCACCGCAACCAAGACGCGAGGCTAGAGGGTGGACACCGAGCATCAGCAGGAAGAGGCCCCGACCCGTTGCGGGTTCGTGGCGCTGATCGGGGCCCCGAATGCCGGCAAATCGACCCTGCTCAATGCGCTGGTCGGGACCAAGGTCTCCATCGTCTCCCGCAAGGTGCAGACCACCCGCACCCTGGTAAGGGGCATCGTGATCGAGGGCCGCAGTCAGATCATCTTCGTGGACACCCCAGGTATTTTCGCCCCGCGGCGCCGGCTCGACCGGGCCATGGTGACGGCCGCCTGGGGCGGGGCAGGGGATGCCGACGCCGTCGCGCTGCTGATCGATGCCCGCAAGGGGCTTGATGAGGAGAACGAGGTGATCCTCGACAAGCTCGCGGCGGTTCATCGACGCAAGATCCTCGTGCTCAACAAGATCGACACGATCGAGACCACGGCGCTGCTGGCCTTGACGGCCGACATCAATGCCAAATTGCCGTTCGAAGAGACCTTCATGATCTCGGCCCTGCGCGGCCACGGCCTTGCCAAACTGCGTGAAAAGCTCGCCAGCTACATGCCCGAGAGCCCCTGGCTCTACCCCGAGGACCAGATTTCCGATGCGCCCCTCCGCGCCTTTGCGGCCGAGATCACGCGCGAGAAAATGTTCGAACGGCTGCACGACGAACTGCCCTATCAGACCACCGTCGAGACCGAGACGTGGAAGGACCAGCCGGATGGCTCGGCACGGGTCGAGCAGACCATCTATGTGACGCGCGAGGGCCACAAGAAGATCGTGATCGGCGATGGCGGGCGCACCATCAAGTCGATCGGGACCGCGGCGCGGATCGACATCGCGGAGGCGGCAGAAAAGACCGTCCACCTGTTCCTCTTCGTCAAGGTCAGGGAGAATTGGGGCGACGATCCCGAGCGCTACCGCGAGATGGGGCTGGACTTTCCCAAAGCCTGAGGCTTGCCTCAGCGGCCCGTCAGTGGCGCCTAACTGGAGCGTGCGAGCCACTCATGGAATGGCGCGACGACGGCATCGTGATCGGGGTACGCAAGCACGGCGAGACCAGCGTGATTCTCGATCTGCTGACCCGGGAACACGGCCGTCACCTCGGCCTCGTGCAGGGCGGTCGTTCGAGGCGATTGCGCCCATGCCTTCAGCCGGGCAACACGCTCGAAGCGTCATGGCGGTCTCGCGTCGAAGAACAGCTCGGCACCTTCACGGTCGAGCCGCAGGTTTTGCGGGCCGCTCGTGTTCTCGGATCCGCCTTGGCGCTGCACACCGTCAATCATCTGTGCGGGCTGATCCGGCTGCTGCCCGAACGGGAGCCGCAAGCCGATCTGCATGCCAGGCTGGAAACCATCCTCGATCATGTCGACGACATGGCGGTTACGCCCGCCCTCATGGTCCGCTTCGAGCTGACCCTCCTGAGGGAACTCGGCTTCGGTCTCGATCTTGAGCGGTGCGCCGCGACGGGCAGTCGGGAGGACCTGATCTACGTCTCGCCAAAATCCGGGCGAGCGGTGTGCCGCTCAGCTGGGGAGCCCTACCGGAGCCGGATGTTCCCGCTTCCGGCCTTCGTGCTCGATGATGGAGCCGCGATCGCGCTCGACGATGTCGCGGACGGTTTCCGAATGGCCGAACATTTCCTGCTCCGCGACGTGTTCATGCCGCGGGGTTTGAAGATTTCTGAGGCTCGGAACCTCTATTTGAAGGCGGTTTTCGCTTAGACCGGAAGGCGCAGCTGGGCTCGCCTTATTGGGCGAGGCATTTGGCAGGCGGATCGACGCCGTAGCCGAGGTCTTGGCCAATTCGGGCGTGCGCGCAAGCGATCACGGTCGCGTCAGCGCGGCTCGAGGCGCTTTCGGCCGACGGCATCAGAAGCGCGACGCCGATCAAGGTCGCAACTACCAAGCTCACGCCGGAGAACAGTCCGTACAGCGCTTTGTTTTTCATCGTCGTCCCAAAGGTTCGAAGCCATAACCTACAACTTGGCTTCGCGGTTCCACTTACGTGGCCCTCATTCCCGCCCAGGGCTGAGGATTTACCAGTACGTTTCACTCAAAACGTTTAGGAATGGCAAACGATCGAGCAAGTGTTCGGCCCGTTCGACCGTGCATCCCTCTACCCACCAACCTGCCGCAAAGCTAGTGCTCGGGCGCCACACCCGTGGGCCCCGTCGCGACGACGTCCGCTCACGGCTGTGGGCGGACCGCCAGTCGGCTGGCGCCAGCCCCTTGGCTCAGTTAAGCGTTCACCATGGCCAAACTTCCAGCCCCGCCACCCTCTTCCGCGCCAGCGGAACCGATTCTGGTCAACCTCCGTGACGCCTTGGAGGAGCGCTACCTCGCCTACGCGCTGTCGACCATCATGGGACGCGCTCTGCCCGATGCGCGTGACGGTCTGAAGCCGGTGCATCGGCGAATCCTCTACGGCATGCAGGTGCTCCGACTCGATCCCGCAACGGCGTTCAAGAAATGCGCCAAGATCGTCGGCGACGTGATGGGTGATTTCCATCCCCATGGCGACCAAGCCATCTATGACGCGCTGGTGCGGCTCGCCCAGGATTTCTCATCGCGCTACCCGCTCGTCGATGGGCAGGGCAATTTCGGCAACATCGACGGCGACCCGGCCGCGGCCTACCGCTACACGGAGGCCCGCCTCACCCCCATCGCCAAACTGCTGCTCGAGGGCATCGACGAAGATGCGATCGACTGGCGCGACAATTACTCGGGCGACAAGCAGGAGCCGATCGTGCTCCCGGCCGCCTATCCGAATCTGCTCGCCAACGGATCCCAGGGCATTGCGGTCGGGATGGCGACCTCGATTCCGCCGCACAACCTCGCTGAGCTCTGCGACGCCGCGCTTTATCTCATCGCCCATCCGGAAGCCGGCGCCGAACAACTCGTGACCTTCGTGCCCGGGCCGGATTTTCCCACCGGCGGCATCATCGTGGACCCGCCCTCGGCCGTCGTCGAGGCCTACCGGACCGGCCGAGGCTCATTTCGGGTGCGGGCCCGCTGGATCAGGGAGGACAACGGCCGCAACTGGGCCGTGGTGGTCACCGAAATCCCGTTCGGGGTGCAGAAATCACGCCTGATCGAGAAGTTCGCCGAACTCATCAACGAGAAGAAGCTGCCGCTGGTGGCCGACGTTCGCGACGAGTCGACCGAGGACGTGCGCATCGTCATCGAGCCGCGGTCCAAAAGCGTACATCCGGGCCTGCTGATGGAGAGCTTGTACCGGCTGACCGAATTCGAGGCCCGTATCCCGCTCAACATGAACGTGTTGGTGGACGGCGTCGTGCCGCGCGTGATCGGGCTGCCGGAAGCGCTGCGGCAATGGCTCGACCATCGCCGCGAGGTTCTGCGGCGCCGTTCGCTGAACCGCCGTGCGGAGATCGAGCATCGCCTCGAAGTCCTCGCCGGCATGCTCATCGCCTTCCTCAATCTCGACGAGGTGATCCGCATCATCCGCGAGGAGGACGAGCCCAAGGACGTGCTGAAAGCCCGGTTCGAGCTCTCCGACGTGCAGGCCAACTATATCCTCGATACGCGGCTGCGCAGCTTGCGCCGGTTGGAGGAGATGCAGCTCCGCACCGAGCACGACACCCTCATCAAGGAGCGGGACGCTTTGCAGAGGCTGCTCGACGACGTCAAGGAGCAGTGGAAAGCCATCACGGCACAGATTCGCGACGTGAAGCGCAAGTATGGCCCGGATACGAAGATCGGGCGCCGGCGCACCAGTTTCGAATCTTTGCCCGACGTGCAGGAAGCCGCGCTGAACGAAGCCATGATGGAGCGCGAGCCGATCACGGTGGTGGTCAGCGAAAAGGGCTGGCTGCGCGCCCTGAAGGGCCATGTGACGGCGCTTGAGGGGCTCGCGTTCAAGGGCGACGACAAGCTGCGGCTGTCTTTCCTCACCGAAAGCACCGCCAAGGTTCTAGTCATCACCACGGACGGCAAGGTGTTCACGCTCGATGCCGCCAAGCTGCCGGGCGGACGCGGCGTCGGTGAGCCGATCCGCATCATGGCGGAGATCGACGAGGGCGCCGATGTCGCTTTCGTGCTGCCTTATCGGCCCGGCACGCGCCTGCTCGTCGCGGCCTCGGACGGGCGAGGGTTTTCGGTCTCGCAGGACGACATGGTGGGGGGCACCCGGAAGGGGAAGGCGCTGATGACGCTCGATCCCGGCGCAAGAGTGGTGCTTGCCGCGCCCGCCGAGGGCGATCATGTTGCGGTGATCGGCCAAAACCGTAAACTTCTGGTTTTTCCGATCGACCAGCTGCCGCATCTTGCACGCGGCAAGGGCATGCGCTTGCAGCGCTACAAGGATGGCGGCCTGTCGGACGCCAAGATGTTCACCCTTGCGGACGGTCTCACCTGGCGGGACACCTCCGGTCGCACCTGGACGGTCTCGGCCGCGGATTTGCGCGAGTGGATCGGCAATCGCGCCGAGGCCGGCCGCCTGCCGCCGAAAGGCTTCCCCAAGACCAACCGCTTCGAAGGGTAGGGCGCGTTTGGGGCAAGTCGCCGCGCCCGCTCAGTCGAACTCAACCTCTGGCAACTGATAGAACAAGGCCCTGTCGAAAGGTGCCCAGGCCGGAACACGAACACCGGCCTCGGCCAGGCCGCGTCGCGTCCATTCATTGCACGTCATGAACAAGGAATAACGCCCTGCCGCCTCGAAGAATGCATCGTGGGCGCCGTAGTGGGCATCGGGTATGAGGATTGTCGAGCCCGAGGGTTCGGTTCGGAACCCGTCTTCGATGAAGCTTACCAGGCGCAGATATTGAGCGGCCGACAGTTTGACGTGTCGGGTCCACGCGTGGGGGCGCGGCAACCGCACCGCCTCGACATGCATGACGGAGGTGTCCAACCCGGTGAGGGCGGCCAGCGCGGTGGACCAGCGCAGGTCCGACCACTTCGGCGTCGTGAGGTAAAGCCCATGATCGCCCCATCCGAACGCAAGATAATCGGTCACCCCCGCCACGGGCCGCAGGGTGTCGATGGGCAGATGCGTCCGCCAATTCACGCCGGCGGCTTCGATCGGCACGACGAGGTCGGCATGCACGCCATTGGTCTGGATGAAGACATCCACGCCCGCGGTGACGGGCCGGTAGTCGGCGTTGAGCGGGAGCAAGCCGAGCAGCAAGGCCGCCCCGATGTAGAGCAGCACAGCCGCGCAAAAACAGCCGGCAGAACCGAGGGCTAGCCAGACGCCAAGGCGCCCGCGCCGGCCGGCAGCGGCCCAGATCGTTGCCAGGGAAGGCCCCGTTCGGACTCCGCGGGCTGTCGAGCGGAGTGACGGCAGTCGGGTGTTCGTAAGATCAGCGTCATCCTGGCCAATTGGGCGCATGTTCCGAGCTCTCGTGGAAGACTCATCCGATCGTCGCGAGAGAAGCCGTCGATGTGATGGCGTGGAAGGTCGTGTCCTCGCGACTCATTCCCATTGCCCCGCTTGCGAGCGGAAGGCGAGGCAATCGGGTCCTCGGGACAGCAAAGCAGCGATCGTCTATTCTGCCGAAACGCCCTGAACCAGAGACCCCATCATGAAATGCAAGGTCGAAGTCGAATGCACCCCCGAGGAAGCGCGCAGCTTCTTGGGCCTGCCCGATGTGCAGCCGATGCAGGCCCGGATCATGGCTGAGGTCGAAAAGAAGCTGGTGGCCGAAATGGACCGCTTTTCCCCGGATGCCGTCCTAAAAACCTGGATGTCGCTTACGCCGCAATCGCCCGAGCAGTTCCAGGAGATGATCTCGCGCATGTTCCAGGGCGGCGGCCTGGGACGAGCATAGCGGCGAAGCCGCGCCGCGCCCCTAGCCGGATAAAATCCCTTCCCCCTCCCGCCCGGCCATGCAGAATGGCCACAATGCGCCTGCTTCGGCAGGCCTCGGCGGAGCGCCCTAAGGCCGCCCGCGTCATATCAGGGAGGGACCCTGTGCCCGTGCCGACAGCATCCGCGCGCGTGAGGCGCATTCAGACCGTTTCGTTGGCCCTCCTGGTCACGGCCGGCGTCGTCAACTATGTCGACCGAGCCACATTGGCGGTCGCCAACCCGCTGATTCGGCAGGAACTCGGCTTTTCCATCGCCGACATGGGCTTGCTGCTGTCGGCTTTCCTGTGGGCCTATGCTTTCGCGCAGCTTCCGGCCGGCGCACTGGCCGACCGGCTCGGGCCGCGCCTTACCCTGACCCTCGGCCTGTCGGTGTGGTCGCTCGGGCAGATGCTCGGCGGCGCGGTCAACAATTTTTGGCAGTTCACCGGCGCGCGCGTGGTGCTGGGGGCCGGGGAGGCGCCGCATTTTCCGACCTGCGCACGCGTCTCGCGCGACTGGTTCAACATCCGCCAGCGGGGCACATCGACCGGCATCTGGAACTGCGCCTCCTCGCTCGGCACCTTCCTGTCGCTGCCGCTGCTGACCTTCCTGATGCAATCCTACGGCTGGCGCGCGATGTTCGTCGGCATGGGGGCCGCGGGGCTGCTTCTCGCGGTCACGGTCTTCGCGATCTTTCGCAATCCCGACGAGGTGGACCTCACGGCGGAAGAGCGCGCTTTCCTGAGGGAGGGCGATGTCGAGGGCACGCGGACTCGCGTCACCTGGAACGATTGGCGGCGCCTGTTCGCCTTCCGCACCACCTGGGGCATGATCGTCGGCTATTTCGGCTGCATTTACGTGACCTGGCTGTATACGGCCTGGCTGCCAGGCTACCTCGAGATCGAGCGGCATTTCACCATCGGCAAGACCGGCTGGGTCGGCGCAATCCCGTTCGCATTCGGTGTGGTGGGCGGCATTATGGGCGGCCGCGTGGTCGACGTTCTGGCGCGGCGCGGCGTCGATCCAATCAGGAGCCGGAAGATCCCGATGGCGGTCGCGCTGGTGCTCACGGCGGTCTTCACCATCGTGGCGGCGGAAACGTCGAGCGATACGTTGGCGATCGGCTGCATCTCGCTTTCGCTCTTTCTCGTCTATCTATGCAGCTCGTCGGCCTGGGCCATGGCCTCGGTGGCGGCGCCAGCCAATTGCACGGCCTCGCTCGGTGCGATGCAGAATTTCGGCGGCTACATCGGAGGGGCACTGGCCCCAACCGTCACGGGAATCATCGTGCAGCGGACGGGCCATTTCGAGGCCGCGCTGCTGACCGGGGCCGCCATCGCGCTGGTGGCGGCGGCGGGCTACTGGACGTTGATCAAGGACGCGATCCCGTCGGCCGATGCTGCCCTGCGGGCTGGCCTCGCGCCGATCATTCCGGCCCGCGCGATCGGCTGAGGCTCGGGACTCTAGCGCTCGATCCGCTCCCAGCCGTTCAGCCCGAGCCGTTCCTGGGGCAAAAACCTAGACTTGTAGTGCATCTTGCGCGAGCCCTCGACCCAATAACCAAGATAGAGGTGGGGCAGGCCCATCGCGCGCGCCCGGGCGATGTGGTCGAGAATCATGAAGGTTCCGAGCGAGCGGGCCGAAAGGTCGGGATCGTAGAAGGAATAGACCATCGACAAGCCGTCGGCCAAAACGTCGGTCAGGCAAACGGCCATGAGGTCGCCCTGGCCCCGTCCCGTAATGGCGGTGTCGGGGCCGCGGTCGCGGTATTCCGTGATCCTCGTCTCGACGTGGCTGTCCTCGACCATGGTGGCGTAGTCGAGGATGCTCATATCCGCCATGCCGCCCTCGCCATGGCGGGCATCGAGATAGGCGCGAAACAGGGAATATTGCTCGGACGATGGCCGCGGTGGGAGCGAGGTCCCGATCAGCGACGCGTTGGCGTCAAGGGCGCGGCGGAAGCTCTTTCCCGGACGGAACTCGTCGACGCGGACGCGGACGGACACGCAGGCTCTGCAGCTCTCGCAGGCCGGGCGGTAGGCAATCGTCTGCGATCGGCGGAACCCGGATTGGCTGAGCGTGTCGTTGAGCACATGCGCCCGGCGACCGATAAGGTGCGTGAACACCTTCCGCTCCTCGCGACCCGGCAGATAGGGGCACGGCGAGGGCGCCGTAAGATAGAACTGCGGCGCGTCGCGAGGTTCACGCGTCAAAACCGTCCACCTTCACCTTGCGCCATCCCATCGAGATGAGCGACCGCACCTCGTCAGAGGCGGCGAATGAAGATCACGCCAGAAAGGATGTCGTGCAAGCACCTTTTGTCGGCAGTGACGAGAGACAGCAGGAAAACCGGCGGAAACATCCAGCTGACGTAAAACAACAAGGCATGCACGGCCGCATAGATGAACGGCACACGGGCACCGTTGTCGTTCATGCGAATCTGGAGGTCGGCGGCCCGCATGCCGGGCGTCGCCATGTGGCGCCCAGAAACCGACAATCCGTTGTAGAAGAATGCCACGAACGGGAAGAGCGGGGGCAGCAGAAGGAGCGACAGGCCGAAGGTGACGATCAGCAAAGCCAGCCAAAGCAGGAGGGAGAGGATCGACACCACGATGAGGTCGAGGCAGACCGCCACGACGCGGCGCGAGCGGACGCCGTTCAGCGCCCCGACCGGAAGGCCCGCCCGCCCCACATAGCTGGGTGCGATCGGGGTCGGAGGAATCCAGTTGGTCTGGCTCATGGTTGGCTCGATGGTCAGGCGGGATTGCTGGGCAATCATGTGGTTGGCGGCTGGCCCCAAGACAAGGGTTCACATCCGCCGCGGCGTGAGGTCCCGATAGCCCATGAAACCGCCGGGCCGCCAGATCAGGCAGGCGACCAGAATGCAGAACAGCACCAGATCGCGGTACTCGATGGGGAAGGCGGCCGACCACCCGGACTCGACGAGGCCGATGAAGAGGCCACCCAAGAAGGCGCCCGCAACGGAGCCGATGCCTCCCAGCACGGCCGCCGTCAGCGCCTTGATGCCGAGCGTGGTGGCGTAGGCGAGGCCGAGGTCGCCGTAGAACAAGACCGTGATGCAGCCTGACAGCCCCGCCAGCGCGCAGGCGATCGCGAAAGTGGTGGCGAACACCTCGGTGCGGCCGACCCCGCACAAAGCCGCGGCCCCCGGATCATCGCTGAAAGCCCGCCACTCCCGCCCGAATCGGGTCCAGCGCATCACGGCGAGGAGTGCCCCCGCGGTCGCGACCGAGGCCAGACTGACCAACAAGGCGATCGGCGTGATGGTGACTGTAAAACTCGGATCGCGCGCCAGCACGAAGGGGTCGTCCAGCACCGGGACCGCCCAGCGGACGCTCGAGCCCTGCGTCAGGCGGACATATTCGTCGAGAAAAAGCGCGAGCCCGATGGTGGCCACCAGGGTTTGCTGACCTGTCGCGCCCTGCAACCGGGTAAAGACGAGCCGACCCGTCGCTATGCCGTGAAACGCCGCGGACGATACGGCGGCCAGGATCGCACAGGCCAGCATGAGGGGAACCGGCCATCCCTGGCCGGCCAGCATCGGAAGCAGCGCGGCCGATCCGCCGATGGCCGCGAACGCCCCGAAAGCCAGGTTGATGCGACCCACCAAGCCATAAATCATCGAATAGGCGGCCGCCAGAAGTCCGTAGACGGCGGCGCCCGGGATGGCGTTCACGATCTGCTGGATGCCGTAACCCGATCCCGCCGGCAGGCGAGGCGCCGTGGCGGCGCCCGGCATCGGGCCAGGATCGGAGACCAGGGCCTCGGCCGACTGGAGCCAGAAGCGGTCCAACATGAACACACGCGGCTCCGACAAGAGCCCGTCCGCGGTGCGCAAGGCGGCCAGACGCAAATGGTCGGCGCCAGACGAAAACGTGCATTCCACGAAGCCGCGCTGCGCGGGGCCTTCGTTGAGCTCGGCCCGATAGTCGACTCGGATCGTGGTGGCGCCCGGGGCGGACGACACGACCCTCTGGTCCTCGACCACGACGGCGGCTTCCAGGCCCAGCAAACCCGTCACCGCCAGCCGGCACAGGCGCTCCTGGTCCCTGTCGGATTGCGGATTGCACCCGGAAACCAACGCCGCGAGCAGAACCAGGACCGCCAACCTCATGGACGCATGCTACTCGGCTGCGCCCCGATGGGAAGCCGAATTCATGAGTTCCCGACGGCAAGCCAGGGATTGGCGAATCAAAAACAGCGCCAGTGGCGCAAAGGCCGTTACGGCGTCGAACCGCCGATCAGCTTGGCGGCTTCCGCTCGCAGCGCTTGTCGAGACTCGTCACGGCTGTAGAACATGTGGCCGCCCGGCAACGTCACCAAGCGAACGCGGGCGCCGCCGGAAGCGGGCGGGATCTGGTTCAACAGCAGCTGGGTCGCGTAGTAAGGGCAGACCAGATCGAACAGCCCGTGCGCGATGAGCACATGCAGGTCTGGATCGAGCGCCAAGGCCTGGCGCAGCGCGTCGAGGGATTCGGGACGGTTGTATTCGTGCCCATAATCCCGTTGGCGCGTCGCTGCCTCGTTCACCAGCTGGTAGGTTGAACCCTCGACCGCGCCCATCTGCAACCAGGCCGAGGCCATGCTGGGGCCACCGTTCACCACGAAGGTCACGGGGCGAGTCAGCGGATCGGCGCCCTCCAGCGTGTAAGCCGTGGTCGCGATGTCGGCTTCGGGAGCGTCTTTGTCGTCCAGCAAGCGCACGAAGCCCGCGATGGCGGCGATGTGCAGCGTGCGGTCGGGGAGTTGCACGGTCTGGGTGGATGTCGCATCCGGCGTCGGTGCCCGCAGAGCCGCGGTGCCATCCTTTCCCCTGTTGCGGTCTTCCGGCGCTTGCGCCCGGACCGGCAAGACCAGCGCTGCGAGGATCAGGCAGACCGCCAGGCGGACGAAGGCTTGCACGGCTGAACTCCTCCCGACGCGCTTCGGCACTCGGGCTCGACCCGATGGGCCTTGAGACCTGCCACCGATGACGAGCCGGGTCTGTCCTTCAGGTCTGCGCGATCTCGCCCGATTCCGCCGCCGCCTGCTGATGCGAATCCGCGTGATCGTCGTGCGTTCCGCCGGTTTCGGGCCGGGGCTGGTTGATGCGATCTGCCAGAGCGGTCAGACGCTCATCGGCCCGCTTCTCCTCGGCGAGGGTTTCCTCCAGCAGCGTCGCGGCCTGGTTCTCGCCGAGCTGAGACGCCCAGGTCTTCAAAGCGCCATAGCGCGCGATCTCGTAATGCTCCATGGCCTGGGCGGCCGCGATCAAACCCGCATCGAGGGCTTCGCTGTCCTCGAAGTCGTCCATGACCTCCTTGGTTTCCTCGATGATGCCCTGGATAGCCTCGCAAGGCACCGCTTGCGCCTTCTTGTCCAGCAGCTTGAATACCTGGTCGAGGCGGTCGATCTGGCCTTGGGTCTCGTCGCGATGGGAGTCCAGGGCCTCCTTGAGATCGTCGGCTTGGGCGGCCTTGGCCATTTTCGCCAGCGCTTTGCCGATATGTTTCTCGGCGTAGAGCATGTCTTTCAGGGTGTGCAGGAAAAGATCGTTCAGCGTCTTCGACTTGGAACTCATCGCCATGTCCTCGCGCAAGCAATCGTGGCTGCCGCCATTTGTCTGGTCCAATCTCTTGACCGCGGCGTGACAATCCGGGCGGTCGTCGGCCCGTGTCAGCGCCGCTTGAGACATTCGGCCGCCTGAACGGCGAAATAGGTCAGAATGCCATCGGCCCCGGCCCGCTTGAAGGCGATCAGGCTTTCGAGCATGGCCTTCTGGCCGTCGATCCAGCCACTCGCGGCGGCTCCGGCGATCATCGCATATTCGCCCGACACCTGGTAGGCGAAGGTCGGGGCGTTGAACTCCGCTTTCACCCGGTACACGATGTCGAGATATGGCAGGCCGGGCTTCACCATGATCATGTCGGCACCCTCCTCGAGATCGAGCGCGACCTCGCGAAGCGCCTCGTTGCCGTTGGCGAAATCCATTTGATAGGTGCGCTTGTCTCCCCGCAGGGTTCCGGACGTTCCGATGGCGTCCCGGAACGGGCCGTAGAATGCGGAGGCATATTTGGCCGCGTAGCTCATGATCTGCACGTTGTCGAAGCCGTGCAGGTCGAGCGCGGACCGGATCGCCCCGACGCGGCCATCCATCATGTCGGACGGGGCCACGATGTCGGCACCGGCGCGCGCCTGGTTGAGCGCCTGCTCGACCAACACGTCGACGCTTTGGTCGTTCACCACCTCATCGCCGTACATCAGGCCGTCGTGGCCGTGACTGGTGTAGGGGTCGAGCGCGACGTCGGTGATGAGGCCGAGATCGGGCACCGCCGCCTTGATGGCCCGGCAGGCCTGGCATACGAGGTTGCCCGCGTTCAAGGCTTCGGAGCCGGTCTCGTCCCGCAACGCCGGTTGCGTGTAGGGGAACAGGGCGATGGCCGGGATGTCCAGGTCGAAGGCCCGACGCGCCGCCTTCACGGCCTCATCCACCGAATAGCGATCGACCCCTGGCATCGAGGCTACGGGGTCACGCCGGCCGTGGCCCTCGATCAGGAAGATGGGCCAGATCAGATCGTCGGTCGTGAGGACGTTTTCGCGGACGAGCCGACGCGCCCATTCGGCCTTGCGATTGCGCCTGGGCCGTTGGCAGAAACCAAGGTGGGCGGCGGGTCTTTGGGCGGGGTGGGACGCGGTTTCGAGGGAAGACTGCGTTTCGAAACGGTCCATCAGACGCCAACTCCGGGCCATGGCCCTCATGCTAGGCCGCCAAACTAGCACGTCCGGGCGTCATCGGAAAAGCCGGTTACCGGGCAACCTCGCATGGACCGGTCTTGACAATGCCCGAAGGCGGCAGTCCATCCGGCTGAACACGCGTTCGACCCGGACCACCAAGGCTGCCTTGAAATCACCTTCCACGATGCCCCGATACAAGCCCCCGATCGCCGCCATCAAGGTCGGTGGTTCGGATAGGCGTTCGGCCCAGACCCGCTACGGCATGCTCCTGGTCTGGCTCATGCGCTTCATCTCGATCCTCTGGGTGTTGCAGGGACTGCACCAATGGCTCGGAGTGATGACCGCCGAGGGCGATGGCCCGAGCACTCTGGAGGCCATGACCCCGACCGGCGTCGCGGCGGTGATGTTCTTCTGCGTCATCGACCTGGTCGCGGCCGTCGGATTGTGGCTCGCGGCGTCCTGGGGCGGCGTCGTCTGGCTCGTGGCGGTCGCGGCGCAATGGCTGGCGATCCTGATCCTGCCCCGGTTCTTCGACCACGATCTCGTGGTGGGGATTCTCGGTCTGTTTCTCGTCACCCTCTACCTTTTCATCACCTACATGGCGGCCCGCGAGGCTGGTCCCTAAATGTCAAGGTTACCTAATTGCCGACTTTGAGCTGTTATGGCGTGTTCGGTCGTTATTTAATACAATTAATCGAAATAAAGAAGTTCATATCTTTACATCCGATTTACCTCAGTAAGTAAACACGCGATTCATTCTGTTGATTAAACTCGTCTTCATCGGCGATGGGTATTTATGAACGTGCAGCAACGAGGGCCGTCAGAGTCCTTGGGCAATCACACACGGGGCGTCAGAATGTCAGCGGTCGCGAAAGTGGAAGTCGCACAGTCACGCAGCGAGCGAATCAGGGACGTGCGCCCTGTCTATCTCGAAGCCTTGACCTTGGTCGAGCGGCTGCACCGGCGGCTGCTGGACGTCATCAAGGATGAATTCGACCGCCGCGGCCGCAACGACGTCAACGCGGTTCAGGCCCTGCTGCTCTACAACATTGGCGACAAGGAGCTGACCGCCGGCGAGTTGCGGACGCGCGGCTACTATCTCGGGTCGAACGTGTCTTATAACGTGAAGAAGCTGGTCGAGATGGGCTATCTGCACCATGCCCGCTCGCGCATCGATCGCCGTTCGGTGCGGATCAGCCTCACCGAAAAGGGCAATGACATCCACGAGATCGTCGCCTCTCTTTACGATAAGCACATTACGACGGTGGAGCAGATCGGCGGCATCTCGAGCGACGAATTCGTCAAGCTCAACCAGGCGCTGACCCGGCTCGAGCGCTTTTGGACCGATCAGATCCGCTATCGCCTGTAACGGCTTTGAGGCCCTTCGAGTGTGAAACACCGGTGGGGCCGGCGTGTCTGAGCAGCGGCTTCGCCCCAGGGGCGGCCGCTTCGACCAAAATCGTATCGCCAAGGTCCGCGCGGCGGCAGCGCCGGATCAGGCGGCACCGCGCGACATGCTTGTTTTTGTGAGTGTCGGCGCTTAGTTTCCCCTCAAGCTTTCATAGCGTGCTCGCAGCCCACCCGCGGCCGCGAGCTTGAACGAGGGTTGCGTCGATGGGTGGTTTGAGCATCTGGCACTGGATCATCGTGGGCGGGGTGCTGCTGCTGCTGTTCGGCGGCAAAGGCAAGATTTCCGACCTGATGGGGGATTTCGCCAAGGGCATCAAGTCCTTCAAGAAGGGCATGGCGGACGAGGACGACGTCGCCGAGCGTAAGCCGCCCGTCACACCGGTCGCGACCGTGGCACCCGATCCGTTGAGGACGATCGATCATCGGACCACCACCGTTGTCGAGGATCCGGAGTCCCGCCGCGTCGGCTGAGGCCGCCCACGCGCAGACACTCCGATTCGACGACGTGTTCGGCCGGCACGGGTGCCCTTACCCGTGCTTTGTTCCATTTCTCCGCTGAGTTTCCATGTTCGACTTCGACGCCGGCAAGCTGTTGATCATAGGCGTCGTTGCGTTGATCGTGATCGGACCTAAGGAACTCCCGCGCGTGCTGAGGCAAGTGGGGCAGGCCGTCGGGCGGCTCCGCCGCATGGCGACCGAGTTCCAGGGCCAATTCATGGAAGCGATGAAGGAAGCCGACCTTCAGGACATCAAGGACGAATTGGCAAAGGTGGGCTCGCACGCCGACCTCGACGTTCACTTTGACCCAGCGCGGGACATCCAACGGGAACTGACCTCAGCCGTGACGCCGTCCGCGCCCGTGTCGCAATATGTTCCGGCAACCTCGGGGGACGGGTTCGCGCTGCCCCCATTGCCCGAAACGAAGGCCATCGAGGACATACAGGTCTCCACCTTTAGCTCCGCGGGCATAGCCCCGGAGGTCCCGGAGGCCGCAGAGTTCGACACCGCACAAGGCGCCGGCGAGGCGCAAAAACGCAAGATCCTGCTGCGAAAGCGGCGGCCTCCGCCTCTTCTACCGGGCGTCGACCCCGCATCCCGGTCCGGCGCGCGGTTCCGTAACGTCCGACCTCGACGGCAGGAGGTATCCGACCAATGACCACGATGCCGGTCCACGACGAGGTCGAAGCCTCCAAAGCTCCGCTGATGGAGCACCTCATCGAGCTGCGCAGCCGTCTGATCAAGGCGGTCGCGGCCTTCATGGTGGCCTTCGTGGTCTGCTTCTATTTTTCCAAGCAGATCTACCAGCTCCTTACCTATCCCTTCGTGGAGATCGTCGGGGCTGCCAACGCGGAACTCATCGCGACCCATTTTCTAGAACAGTTCTTCACCAACATGAAGCTGTCGATGTTCGGGGCGGCCGTCATCGCCTTCCCGATCATCGCGGGACAGATCTACATGTTCGTGGCGCCCGGCCTTTACAAACATGAGAAGCGCGCTTTCCTGCCCTATCTGGTCGCCACCCCGGTCTTCTTCATCCTCGGCGGCATGCTGGTCTATTTCGTCGTGCTGCCGCTGCTGATCCGCTTCTCAGTCAATTACACCCAGGTGAGTGAGCCGGGCGAGGCCACGATCCGCCTGTTGCCCAAGGTCAGCGAATATCTGTCGCTGATCATGACGCTGATCTTCGCCTTCGGAGTCGCGTTCCAGCTTCCGGTGATCCTGACCCTGCTGGGCCAGATCGGCATCATCGACGCGGCTTTCCTGCGCGCCAAACGTCGTTTCGCGATCGTGATCGTGGTGGTTGCGGCCGCCATCCTGACGCCGCCCGACGTGATCTCGATGTGCTCGCTTGCGCTTCCCATGTTGCTTCTCTACGAAGGCTCGGTCTTCACCGTGTCGATGATGGAAAAGGCCCGAGCCAAGAAAGCGGCGACCGGATCGTCCACCTGACACGCCTTCGTTCCAAGCGCGCAGCGCCGCGCCGAGCGACATGTTTCGGGACACCGCAGCCGCGATGTATGACATTAAATGGATCAGGGATAACGCCGAAGCCTTTGATCGCGGCCGCGCCGCCCGTGGGCTGGAGCCCCTGAGCGCGACGCTGTCCACCCTCGACGATGTCCGCAAGGCCGCGATCGCGAAGTCCCAGCACGCTCAGGAACGCCGCAACGCCGCCGCCAAGGAGATCGGACAGGCGATCGCCCGCAAGGACGCGGTTCTGGCGGAGCGCCTCAAGGCGGAAGTCGCCGAGCTCAAGGCCTCGGCCGGCACTTTGGAAGTGACGGAACGCGAAGCGGTCGCGGCGCTCACGGACGCGCTATCGGAAATTCCCAACACGCCCGACGAGGAGGTTCCGGTCGGCGTGGACGAGCACGCCAATGTCGAGGTTCGTCGCCACGGCGAACTCCCGGTGTTTTCCGAGGGCGTAATCCCGCGCGAACATTTCGAGATCGGCGAAGCCCTCGGTCTCATGGATTTCGGCGCCGCGGCCAAAATGTCTGGGGCTCGGTTCGTCGTGTTACGCGGTGCCCTCGCGCGGCTGCATCGTGCGATTGGCCAGTTCATGCTCGACCTGCACGTCGATGAGCATGGCTACCAGGAAATCGATCCCCCTTTGCTCGTCCGAGACGCCGCAGTGTACGGTACGTCGCAATTGCCGAAATCGCGTGACGACATGTTCCGGGCCGGTGACGCGTTCTGGCTCATTCCCACCGCCGAAGTGCCGCTGACCAACCTCGTGCGGGACAGCATTGTGGAGGACGATCAGTTGCCGATGCGGCTCACCGCGCTGACGGCCTGCTTTCGAGCCGAGGCGGGGTCGGCCGGTCGCGACACGCGCGGCATGATCCGGCAGCATCAATTCACCAAGGTCGAGATGGTTTCGATCACCACGCCCGAGCAGTCGCGCGAGGAACACGAGCGCATGACCGGTTGCGCCGAGCAGGTGCTGCAGCGGCTTGGGCTGCCCTATCGCGTCATGCTTCTCTGTACCGGCGATATGGGGTTCGCGTCGCGCAAGACCTATGATCTCGAAGTCTGGCTGCCGGGGCAGGGCAAGTATCGCGAGATCTCGTCCTGTTCGGTCTGCGGCGACTTCCAGGCGCGCCGGATGGATGCGCGGTATCGGCCGGCAGGCGCCAAGGCGACCCGCTTCGTGCATACGCTCAACGGCTCGGGGGTTGCGGTCGGCCGGGCGCTCGTGGCCGTGATGGAGAACTATCAAAACCCGGACGGCAGCGTCACAGTACCGGAGGTTCTCCGGCCCTATATGGGTGGGGTGGCCCGACTCGCGACCGCCGGGGAAGATTGATGCGCATCCTCATCACCAATGACGACGGTATCCACGCGCCCGGCCTCGAGGTCATGGAGCGGATCGCGGCCGCGCTCAGCGATGACGTGGTCGTGGTCGCGCCGGAGACCGATCAGTCCGGCGTCGCGCATTCGTTGTCGCTGTCCGACCCGCTGCGGCTTCGCGAGATCTCGCCCCGGCATTACGCCGTGAAGGGCACGCCCACCGATTGCGTCATCATGGGCATCCGGATGATCCTGAAGAACAGCAAACCGGATCTGATTCTGTCGGGCGTGAACCGCGGCCAGAACGTCGCCGAGGATGTGACCTATTCGGGCACGATCGCGGGCGCCATGGAGGGAACCCTCCTGGGCGTGCCCTCGATCGCGCTCAGTCAGGCCTATGGCCCCTCGAGCGGGCGGAAGAACCCTTTCTGGACCTGCGCCGAAACGCTTGCGCCGGCTCTGCTCACGACATTGCTTCGCGAGGGGATCGACCGGGGAACGCTGCTGAACATCAATTTTCCCGATTGCCCGCCCGACGAGGTCGCAGGGACCGCTGTGACATCCCAGGGGCTGCGCGATACCGATCTCGTGCGCATCGACGAGCGGGAGGACGGCCGCGGCAACCCCTATTTCTGGATCGCCTTCGAGCGCGGCGGCTTCACCCCGGGCGAGGGGACCGATCTCGAAGCGCTGGCGCGGAAGAAGATTTCCGTAACGCCGCTGCGGCTCGACCTCACCGATCGCGCGGCGCTGTCACGCTACGCTCGCGCCCTGGCATAACGGGCTCGGGGCCCACGTCCAGCGCGAACCCAGACGAGGAGAACGCCCCGGAGGGCGCCCGCTCGCCCGCGGAAGTCCGGGCGTCCTTCCTGCTCAGACTTCGCGGGGCCGGCGTTCGTGATCTCGCCGTTTTGCGGGCCATGGAAGCCGTTCCTCGATCCACGTTCACGCCACATCATGTGACGGCGTTCGCCGATCACGATATCGCGTTGCCGCTTGGCTGCGGTCAGACCATGCCTCAGCCCTCGCATCTGGCCCGTGTCCTCGAAGTCCTGGAGCCAGGGCCGGAGAGCCGGGTGCTGGAGATCGGCACCGGATCGGGATATATGACGGCGCTGCTGGCCCGTTTGTCGGGCGAGGTCGTCTCGATCGAACGGTTCAAGGCGCTGGCGGCCGAGGCCGAAGTCCGCCTCCACGGTCTCGACCTCGGCAACGCCACGGTGATCTGGGCGGACGGGCTGGCCATCGGGCCCGCCATGGGCAGCTTCGACCGGATCGTGATCGGCGCCGCACTGGACCGTGAACCCACGGCCTTGCTCGACCGGCTTTCGGAGGGCGGAGTCCTGGTCTATCCGCTCGGGGTCGAAAGCAGCGCCACGCCCGCCAAAGCGTTGCAGACCGTGATGAAGCTCACCCGCGCAGAGAATGGATCCGTGCGAAGGCAGGCTCTCTGGTCCTGTCGGCTGCAAGCCGCGCTGCCGGGCCAGGCTGAATCTCTTTAAAACTTAGCAAATCGTTTATTTTCAGGGACTTCGCTCGAATGCGAGCGTTTTGATTCATCTTAAACCGTCCCTTAACCGGTGCGGCTTTTAATGGGTCCATCGACGACGGTTGACGTGGATGGGTTTGCTTATGAGTAACTTTGTGCCGTCGGGGCCTGGCAGCTTTGCCCTGAAATTTTGCGCCGTCGCGGCCCTCGCGTCGCTCATGGCGGGTTGCGCCAGCGACTCGACGCGGTTGTCCGACCCCTTTTCCAATCCGTTCTCGACGTCCTCGAACGAACCGGTCCGGCACATGGCGTCGAACACCATCCCGGCGGGCCGTTCGCCCCCGATCGTGAGCCAGGCGCTTCCGGCCCATGGCTCATCAATGGCCAGCGCGGCGCCGCTCCGGCCGCAGGTCATGACGGCCTACAATGCCCCGATCAGCCACGAGACCACCGGCTCGATCGAGCAAGGATCGGCCCGCACCGCGCCCGGCGCTTCCTACGGCGGCTGGACCTCGGGCGGCGGCGTCCCGGTCATCGTCGGCGAAGGCGAGTCGGTCGACGTGCTGTCGAAGCGTTACGGCGTGCCCCCCAATGCCCTGCTGCAGACCAATGGACTGCGGAGCGCGAGCGAGGTGCGCCCCGGCACCCACCTGACTATCCCGGTCTACAACGCGGTGGCTTCCCGCCATGACGCCCCTCAGGTGGCGCAAGCCGAGCCGGTCCGCTCTGAACGACCGCTTGATAGGGCGGCGCTTCGCAAGCAAAGGGCGGCGGAGCGGCAGCAGGCGCTGGCTCCACCGGCCCGAAGCGTTGCCTCGGCGCGCCCGGTCGCACCCGCCCGCATGGCGGCAAAAGTCACGCCTCGGACCATCCAACCCGCGCCGACACGAGAACTCGCCAGGAACGAGCCGCCGGTCACCAGAGGCCAGACGCTGCCGCAAGCCAAAGCTTCCGCGAAGGCCGCACCGGTGCGAACCGCCGCCTTGGCGCCCGCAACCGTGGCGCCCATCAAGGCGGCTCCGGTCCAGGCCGCGCCCAAGCAACCCGATCCTGCACCGACTGCGAATGTTGCGGCCGCCGCGCCGGTGGCGGATGCCTCCGGCAATCCCGAATTCCGCTGGCCCGCCCGGGGCCGCATCATCCAGGGTTTCAAAGGCGGCAACGACGGGATCAACATCGCGGTGCCGGAAGGCACCGCCGTGAAGGCCGCCGAAACTGGCACCGTGGCTTATGCGGGCAGCGAACTTAAGGGCTATGGCAACCTGGTGCTCATCCGCCACCCCAACGGTTTCGTGACCGCCTACGCCAATAATGGCGAGCTCGACGTCAAGCGCGGCGATCAGGTCAAACGCGGCCAGACCATCGCCAAGTCTGGGCAGTCCGGCAATGTCGCCTCGCCGCAGCTTCACTTCGAGTTGCGCAAGGGTTCGACGCCGGTCGATCCGACCAGCTACCTCGCCGGCCTGTAAGGCGGCCGAACGATCCTCGGAACATCCCGGCCATGAACCCACCGTGGCCGGCATGGGACGCGCTCAAAGGTTCCGCGAGACACGAAACTTTTGGGCGCGCGTGAAAGCGGCAGGTCCAACGAAAGGCCTGCCGCTTTTCTTCGTCGCGAACTC
>CAXTOT010000018.1:33425-74605 GCA_964245915.1 uncultured Lichenihabitans sp.
ACGGCCGAGCGTTGGCCGGCAAGGCCCGCTAAATCGCCTGTTCGAGGCGGCCGGCCAGATCCTGGATGAATTGCCAGGCGGTGCGGCCCGATCGCGCCCCGCGCGTCGTGGACCATTCGAGGGCCTCGGCCACAAGACGATCCCCGGGCACCTCGAGCCCGTAAGCGGCCGCATAGGCGGACACCATTTCCAGATAATCGTCCTGCGAACATTTGTGAAAGCCGAGCCACAGCCCGAAGCGGTCGCTCAGCGAAACCTTCTCCTCGACGGCTTCGCCGGGATTGATGGCAGTGGCGCGCTCGTTGTCCATCATGTCGCGCGGCATCAGGTGGCGCCGGTTCGAGGTGGCATAGAAGATGACGTTACCGGGACGGCCCTCGATGCCGCCGTCCAGAACCGCCTTGAGCGACTTGTAGGAGGTGTCGTCGCCATCGAACGACAGGTCGTCGCAGAACAGGATGAAATTGTGCGGCGCCTCGCGCAGCAAGCCCATGAGGTCGGGCAGGCTGTCGATGTCTTCGCGGTGGATCTCGACGAGCTTCAAACGACGGCCCGCAACCGCATGTGAATCCAGCTGAGCGTTCACCTCGGCGTGAGCCGCTTTGACGAGGGACGACTTGCCCATTCCGCGGGCGCCCCACAGAAGGGCGTTGTTGGCCGGCAATCCCTTGGCAAAGCGAAGCGTGTTGTCGAGCAATTGGTCGCGCACGCGATCGATGCCGCGCAGCAACGCGAACGCCACCTTGTTGACCCGGCGGACCGGCTGCAACTGTCCTTTGCTCGCCGACCACACGAAAGCGTCCGCGGCCTCGAAGTCCGGCGCGGGCGGGGGCGGGGGGGCGAGGCGGTCGAGCGCGGACGCGATCTGCTCGAGCAAAGCGGACGTGCGGGGATCGATGGAGGACATGGTCTAATCCGACGGCTTGGCGAGCCCGCTTGGCGGGCCTGGGAGGTTCCTCTCGCGCGGCAGAAGCGAACCGACAACGGTCCGTTTCACACGATCAGGAACGTGTCCATCATCCCTTTGCCCTTGATGTCCATCGGCGGCAAGGCCTCGTAGCGATAGCTGTCGCCCAACGCGATCTTGGTGGCTTCCGTGATGTGCACGCGCCCCGGCTCGCCGTAATGCTCCATGCGACTCGCGATATTCACGGTGTCGCCCCAGACGTCGTAGACGAATTTGTGCGTCCCGATGATGCCGGCCACGACCGGGCCGGAGTGCATGCCGAGGCGCACGTCGAGCGCTTGCCCAAACCTTAGGCTGGCCGACCGCACCACCTCCGGCATGCGCATCGCCATGCTGGCCACGGCACAAGCGTGGTCCGGACGCGATTCCGGCAAGCCGCCCGCCACCATATAGGCGTCGCCGATCGTCTTGATCTTCTCCAGCCCGTTCTGGGCCGCAAGCTGATCGAAATCGGAGAAGATGCCGTTGAGCAACGCGAGCATCTCGCCCGGCTGAAGCCGAGAGGCAAGCGCCGTGAACCCCACGAGGTCACAGAACAGGATCGTGACCTCGGCATGGTGATCGGCGATCACGGTCTCGCCTCGTCGCAGGCGTTCGACGATCGAGCCAGGCAGTACGTTTCGCAGCAGGGTTTCGGAGCGTTCCCGTTCGACCTTCAGGCGTTCCGCAATCTCGGTTTCGCGATCGCGGAGCAGCTTGCGTTCGAGGGCGGCGTTGATGCGGGCGCGGAGCAGGATTGGGTTGAGCGGCTTGGATAGGAAGTCGTCGGCGCCTGCCTCGATGCAGCGGACCGCCCCGTCCACCTCGTCCATGGCGGAGATCATGATGACCGGCAGCGCCTTGGTCTTTTCGTCTGTGCGCAGGCAGCGCAGCACGTCGATGCCGTTCAATCCGGGCATGATCAGGTCGAGCAGAACGAGGTCGAAGTGGTGCTCCTGCACCAGCGAGAGCGCCCGCTCGCCCGACTCGCAGGTCTCCACCACATGACCGTCGCGGGTGAGGCGGCGCGACAGCAGGTCGAGGTTTGAGACATTGTCGTCAATCACGAGAATGTGGCCCGTCACCTTGGGCTGCAGATCCTGCTCGTCGAACAGCACCGCCCTGATGGTCTCGACGGTGCGGGGCAGCGCCGTGGCTTCCGCCACCACCTCGTCCGGGGCCGTGGCGGAGAGGGCCTGCACGCGCAACAGGTCCACCATGGAATCGATCTGGCCGAGAAGGCGGCGAGAGGCGTCGATGAGGCCGTCGAGCGTGCTCGACAGACCCCCGTGACCGTCTTCGCGGGCTTCCTCGGCGAGGAGTTCCCCATAGCCCAGAATTGCGGTAATCGGGGTCCGCAGATCGTGCCGCAGCTTGCTCGAAATTGCCTCGATGTCCTGCTCGCCGAGCGACAATTCGGAATCCGTGCTGTCGAGCAGTTTGGCCACGAGCGCATCGAGCCGGTCGCTGGCCGCTTTGATCTTTTCGAGATCGGCCATGTAGGGCTCGAGCCCGTCCCGGGTGGCATCCTCAATCAACAGATCGACGAACCCGGCCACGACATGAACGGGCGCCTCGAATTCCGCGCGCACGAACGATGACAAAGCCTTCGCGAGGCGATCCGTTTCCAAAACCTCGGCCATTGCCGCCTGCGTCTGGGGAGACATTCGGGTCCTATCAGTATCGGCTCTGCTGCTCCGCGCCTATGCACAAAGCGAATCCACCTGCCGTGGCTCGGCCGCCGAGCCGTTCTCGGTAAGCAACGCGAACTGTGTCTAGTCGAGGTCATGCTTGCGCGTCGGCGCGCCGCCCGTTAGCTGCTCACGTTCGACGACGTCTCGACAATCGCCGGTCGTGCGTGAGCAAGGGAGACCACCATGGCCCGTTCCACCAATCCTCTCGTGGCCGGCAACTGGAAGATGAATGGTCTATCTGCTTCCCTAGATGAACTGGCGATGATCGCGGCCGGGATCGACCGAGGCGAGGCAGGACGCGCCACCTGCGCCATCTGCCCGCCCACGACCCTGATCGAAAGGGCTGCCCGTCGGGCCGGGTCGCGCTTGCGGATCGGCGGGCAGGATTGCGCTCCGAAACAATCCGGCGCTCACACCGGCGACGTTTCGGCCGAGATGCTGAAGGATGCCGGTGCCAGTCTCGTGATCGTCGGTCATTCCGAGCGCCGAGCCGATCATGGCGAGACGGACGCTCTGGTGCAGGCCAAGGCGCGCGCCGCGATCATGGCCGGGCTGACCGCCATCATCTGCATCGGGGAGACCAGAGCCGAGCGCGACGTCGGACGGGCGCTCGATGTCGTCGGCGCGCAACTCGAGGGTTCGCTGCCGCCCGACGCGAGCGCCGAAACCATGGTCGTTGCCTACGAACCCGTATGGGCGATTGGCACGGGTGTCGTGCCCACGCTTGAGGATATCGAAGCCATGCATGCCTTCATCCGCCAGCGTCTGGCCGAGCTTTTGCCCGAGGATGGGATCGCGGTCCGCATCCTCTACGGGGGATCCTGCAAACCCGACAACGCCGCCATGCTGATGGGTGTCGACAACGTCGACGGCGCGCTGATCGGCGGCGCGAGCCTCACGGCGAAGGATTTCCTCGCGATCGCGGGCGTCTATCGCTGACCCCCGGGCCCGTCACGCTCCAGCCCGCCCTGGGGGTCGCGGAAAGGTTTGCTTAGCTTTGCCCTTGGTGTAGAACCCGCCCCGACACTTTCGCTCCCGTGACGCGCCAACACGCGCTCGCGGGCAGGCCTGCTTCCGAGCTTCTTCATGCAAACCGTTTTGATCGTATTTCACCTGATGATCGTTGTTGCGCTGGTCGGCAGCGTGCTGTTGCAACGCTCCGAGGGTGGCGCGCTCGGTGTCGGCGGGGGCGGGGGCTTCATGACGGGGCGCGGCCAAGCCAATGCCCTGACTCGCGCCACCGCAATCCTTGCGGCCCTGTTCTTTCTGACCAGCCTGGGCCTTTCGATCCTCGCGGGCTTCAATCGGGCCCCGAAATCGATCCTCGACACGCCCGCCGCCCATCAAACCACCGCTCCGGTCCCGGGCGGCACGCCGCTCGATCAGCTCAAGCGCCTCGAAGAGCAGCATAGCGGCGCCCCGACGGCGCCGGTCGCCCCCGCTCCGCCCGCCGAGCCGGAACCGCCCAAGTCGCAGTAAGACGGTCTCGGCTCCATCTTCGACCCCGGTCGGCTTGCACGGACGCGCCCTGTTGACGGCGATATGTTTGTTCTCGTCAAGCCGACCAAAACTGGTAAGCATCGACTCCCATGGCGCGGTATATCTTCATAACCGGCGGCGTGGTCTCTTCGCTTGGCAAGGGCCTCGCGTCCGCGGCCCTCGGGGCGCTGCTTCAGGCCAGGGGATACTCGGTCCGGCTGAGGAAGCTCGACCCCTATCTCAATGTCGACCCAGGCACCATGAGCCCCTACCAGCATGGTGAGGTGTTCGTGACCGACGACGGGGCGGAAACCGACCTCGATCTCGGCCATTACGAACGGTTCACCGGGCGTCCGGCCACGCGCGACGACAACACCACGGCGGGGCGGATTTACCAGGAAATCATCGCCAAGGAACGGCGCGGCGACTTCCTCGGCGGCACCGTGCAGGTGATCCCGCACGTGACCGGAGCCATCAAGGACTTCATTCTCGACGGCAACGAGGGCGCGGATTTCACCCTGGTCGAGATCGGCGGCACGGTGGGCGATATCGAGGGCCTGCCGTTCTTCGAAGCGATCCGCCAGCTCGGCAACGAGTTGCCGCGCAGCCATGTCGTCTACATCCACCTCACTCTGCTCCCTTACATCGAGAGCGCGGGCGAGCTGAAGACCAAGCCGACGCAGCATTCGGTCAAGGAGTTACGGTCGATCGGGATCCAACCCGACATCCTGCTCTGCCGCACCGATCGCGCCATCCCGAGTGAGGAGCGGCGCAAGCTCGGACTGTTCTGCAACGTCCGCGAGGACGCCGTGATCGAGGCGCGCGACGTGTCCTCGATCTACGACGTGCCGCGCGCCTATCACGGCGCTGGGCTCGATCGGGCGGTTCTGACATCCTTCGGAATCGAGCCTGCGCCAAAACCCAACATGACGCGCTGGAACGCCGTCATGGAGCGGGTCAAGAATCCCGAAGGGCAAGTCACCATCGCGGTCGTGGGCAAATACACCGGCATGAAGGATGCCTATAAATCGCTGCACGAGGCGCTGGTGCATGGCGGCCTTGCCAACCGCGTCGACGTGAAGCTCGATTGGATCGAGGCTGAGGTTTTCGAGGGCGATGACCCGGCGGCCCATCTCGAGGGGGTTCACGGCATCCTGGTGCCGGGGGGATTCGGTCAGCGCGGCGCCGAGGGAAAGATCCGGGCCGCCCGTTTCGCCCGTGAACGCAAAGTGCCCTATTTCGGCATCTGCTTCGGGATGCAGATGGCGGTGATCGAGGCCGCGCGCAATCTCGGTGGCGTTCCGGACGCGAATTCGACCGAGTTCGGTCCCTGCGCCGAGCCGGTCGTCGGTCTAATGACCGAATGGATGCGCGGCGACGAACTCGAGCAGCGCACCCGCGAGGGCGACCTCGGCGGCACCATGCGGCTCGGCGCCTATCGCGCCACGCTGCAGGATGGCTCCAGGATAGCGGCCATCTATGGCGATCAGCATATCTCGGAGCGCCATCGCCACCGGTATGAGGTCAACACCGCCTATCGGGAGCGGCTCGAAGCCAAGGGGATGACCTTTGCCGGGATGTCGCCCGACGGACTGCTTCCGGAGACGATCGAGCTCGAGGGCCATCCGTGGTTCATCGGCGTGCAATATCACCCCGAGCTGAAATCGCGGCCGTTCGCGCCTCACCCGCTGTTTGCGAGCTTCGTGGCGGCCGCTCTCGAACAATCGCGCCTCGTGTGACGGCCCGCCCGTGAGCCGGCCGATCGACCACATCGTGCTGCCCTGCCGCGACCTCGCCGAAGCGGCCGCGCGGTTCACGCGGCTCGGCTTCCAGGTCGGCGCGCGCAACCGTCATCCGTGGGGCACCGAAAACCACGTCATCCAGTTCCCAGGTGTCTTTCTCGAACTGATCGCCCTCGCGCCGGACTACGAGCCGCTGGATCGCGAAGCCGACGCCTTTCCGTTCGCGGGATTTTTGGCCGGCCAGGCCGGGAGCAAGCAGCCTTCCGGCATGGTGGTGCTGCGCTCCGAGCACGCAGCTGCCGACGCAAGGGAATTTGCGGCGTCCGGTATCGGTTCGAGCCGCATGCTGCATTTCGCGCGCGACAGCACGGCACCGGATGGATCGACCCGTACCGTGGCCTTCGACCTCGCCTTTGCGGAAGCGCCGCTCATGCCGGACCTCGGCTTTTTCGTCTGCGAACAGCTCCGGCCGGAGAATTTCTGGAACCCCGCCTTCCAGCTTCACCCCAATGGCGTGCGGGGGTTGCGGGGAATCGTCATCGTGGCCGGCGAGCCTTCCGATCACGCCGCTTTCCTTGCCGCCTTTTCAGGGCAACCTGCGGTCAGGGTGAAAGATGGAGCCATCGAACTCGACACCGGCGGAGGCTCGATCGAGGTGCTGACGCCGGCCGTGTGGCGCGCCCGCGCCGGCGATCGATTTGCCGCGCCCTCGAAGGAATCCGCCAGCCCGTCTCTGGCCGCGTTGCGCTTCGAGACGGCCGATCTTGCCGCCTTGCCACGATGGACCAACGATGCGGCTTTGCATCCCTCCGCCGCTGGCGCAGGCTGCTTGGTGCTGCCAGACCAGCCGCTCGGGCCGGTCCTGGTCTTCGAAGCGGAACACCACAAGATTGGTGCGGAATGAGCATGACGATGAGCGAGGTTTCTGTCGGGAAGGGCACCGGAGCCGTGCGTTTCGGCAACCTGTTGCCGCTCACCTTGATCGCCGGGCCATGCGCCATGGAAAGCCGGGCCCATGCCCTGGACATGGCGTCCGCTTTGGCGGGAATCGCAGCGGAGCTTGGCATCGGCCTTGTCTTCAAGGCCTCGTTCGACAAGGCCAACCGCACGGCGTCCAGCAGTCAGCGCGGCGTTGGCCTACACGAGGCCCTGCCGGTCTTCGCCGAGATCAAGGAACGATTCGGCTGTCCGGTTCTGACCGACGTCCATTCGGCCGAGCAATGTGCGCCCGTGGCCGAGGTCGTCGACATCCTCCAGATCCCGGCCTTTTTGTGCCGGCAGACCGACCTTCTCGTCGCGGCAGCGCGAACCGGTCGGGTCGTCAACGTCAAGAAGGGTCAGTTCCTGGCGCCCTGGGACATGCGCAATGTGGTCGACAAAATCACCGACGCGGGCCAGGGCGCCGTTCTGGTCACCGAACGTGGCTCGAGCTTCGGCTACAACACCCTCGTTTCCGACATGAGAAGCTTGCCCATCATGGCGCAGCAAACCGGGGCGCCGATCATCTTCGATGCGACCCATTCGGTGCAGCAGCCGGGCGGCATGGGGACCACCTCGGGAGGCCAGCGGGAGTTCGTGCCCGTGCTGGCGCGGGCCGCGGTGGCGGTCGGGGTCGCGGGCGTGTTTATCGAGACCCACGACAGGCCCGACCAGGCCATCTCCGATGGACCCAATATGGTGCCGCTCGACGAGATGCCGGCGTTGCTTCGGACCTTGATGGCCTTTGACGCCGTGGCAAAGCGGATGGCGTAACTCCTGCGAAGGCTTTTCGCCGCGTCCGTGCGTTCAACATGGATGGGGCAGTCACAATGTCTTCATCTGATCCGGATATGGACGCTGGCATGAACGATCTCTTATTCAGCTACGCCGATCCGGATACGCCGGTGGTGAAGCGAAAGCTGATTCGTCTCGTGGAAGCCGCGACCGGGCAGAGGCGGCTCAAGAAGCTGTATCTCGATCACCGCAGCCACCCGGTTCCCAGCGAAAGCTTTTTCGCGTCCGCGGTGCGCCGGCTGGCGCTCAACGTCCAGTATGATGCGCGCTCCCTTGCCGCAATTCCGGCGACAGGTCCCCTGGTGGTGGTAGCCAACCATCCCTACGGGGTCCTCGACGGGATCGTGATCTCCTGGTTGATCGAGAAAATCCGTACCGACTTTCTCGTGCTGACGAACGCGGTTCTGCTCCGTGCCCCGGAAGTCCGCTCCTACGTCCTGCCGATCGATTTCGCGCCGACCGAAGAGGCCATGCAGACCAATCTGAGTTCCCGTGCCGCGGCGCGGGATCATTTGGACAAGGGTGGCTGCGTCGTGGTGTTCCCGGCCGGGGGCGTGTCGACGGCACCCGATCGGCTCGGACGCAGGCCGGCCGTGGACGCACCCTGGCAGCCGTTCACGGCGCAACTGATTCAACGCGCCAAGGCAACCGTGGTGCCGGTCTGCTTCATGGGTCAGAATAGCCGATTGTTCCAGATCGTGAGCCATGTCAGCCTCACGCTTCGGCTCTCCCTGATCTTCCGAGAGGTGAAAAATCGCATCGGCACCAATCTGCCTGTCGCGATCGGGGCTCCGATCCCGTTTGTCCAGCTCAGCGGAATGCGGGATCGGCAAACCCTCTGCAGCTATCTGATGCGGCAGACCTACGCGCTGCAGCCCCCGGTCGCATACAATCCCGACAGAGGCGGCATGCGCCGCAAGATGTCGCTCCCCGCCATCGCGGCCCGGATCGAATCTTGGCCCAAGCGGCAGAAGCTTCGCGGCAAGGCGTGGGCCCTAAAACTCGCTCGCGCCGGTCAGCCGCGACCGCGGTAGGGCGCCACCCCTTGGTCCGGAAGCCATAGACCCGCCGGCGGTGCATCCGTCTGCCAGAACACGTCGATCGGTATGCCGCCGCGCGGATACCAGTAGCCGCCGATCCGTAGCCAAACAGGATCGAGGCGCTCCACCAGTGTCTTGCCGATCCGCAGAGTGCAATCCTCGTGAAAGGCGCCGTGATTGCGGAACGCGGTGAGATACAGCTTCAGCGACTTCGATTCCACGAGCCAGTCACGCGGCACGTAATCCAGCACGAGATGGGCGAAATCGGGCTGTCCCGTCACCGGGCAAAGCGAGGTGAATTCCGGCGCCGTGAAACGCGTCAGATACAGCGTGCCGGGATGCGGGTTGGGCACGCGGTCGAGCGTCGCCTCCTCGGGGGAGGCCGGGATCGAAACGAGCTGGCCGAGATGGGTGGTGGTGATGGTCATGCGTGTTACTCGAACGGTGACGGCCCCCAACCGAGGCAGGTCCTGCTTAGGGCGATGAAGGTGATGGTCAAACCAGCGCGATGCGCACGCGCCGGTTCTGCTTGCCCTTCTTCTCGATCCCGGTCACCGCGACCGGGCCGATCTCGCTCGTGCGGGCCACATGGGTGCCGCCGCAAGGCTGCAGGTCGATGTCGCCGATCCGAACCAGCCTGACCCGGCCCGATCCCATCGGGGGTTTTACCGACATGGTCTTGACCAGGCCGGGATTGGCGAGCAGTTCCTCGTCACTGATCCAGCTCATCGTGACCGGCGCATCGGAGGCGATCAGCTCGTTCAGCTTGGTCTCGATGGTGGCCCTTTCACCGCCATCCGCCGGCATGTCGAAATCCAGGCGGCCCTCGCGGTCGCCGATCGAGCCCCCCCGTCACGGGGAAGGGCAGCACGGCCGTCAGAAGGTGGAGGGCGGTATGCACGCGCATGCGGCCAAACCGCTTGTCCCAATCGAGTTCCCCGACGACCGGCTCGCCCGCCCGGAGCAGGCCCAGGCTGTCGGCCGCAGGCCGATGCAGGATCGTGATCCGATCCGGGGCATAGACCGTGTCGGTGATCGCGACGCGCCGACCGTCCGAAGCGACCAACCGGCCCGTGTCGCCCGGCTGGCCGCCACCCTGGGCGTAGAACAGGGTGCGATCGAGAACGATCGAGCCGTCGTCATCAATGGACACGATGGTTGCGGGAGCCTGCCGCAAATAGGCGTCTTCGCGGAACAGGATCTCGGTCATTGGAGATCCGCGGCGGTGATCATGGAGGGCCGTTCGAGCCAGGGCGGTACCGGCAGGCCCTTGCCGCGCAGAAACTCTGGATTGAACAGCTTCGAGGCGTAACGAAACCCGGAGTCGCACAGGATGGTCACGATCGTGTGTCCGGGGCCGAGCGTCTTGGCTAAGCGGATCGCGCCCGCTACGTTGATGCCGGACGAGCCGCCGAGCAGCAACCCCTCATGCTCGGCCAGGTCGAACACGATCGTCAGCGCTTCCGTGTCGTCGATCTGGTAGGCGTGATCGACGATCGCGCCCTCGAGATTGGCCGTGATGCGGTTCTGCCCGATCCCTTCGGTGATGGACGAACCCTCGGCCCGCAGTTCGCCATGCGTGTAATAGTCGTAAAGCGCGGCCCCCATGGGGTCGGCAAGCCCGATCTGGATCTTGGGGTTCTTGGCTTTGAGCGCCATGCCGACCCCCGCCAGTGTTCCCCCGGTTCCCACTGCACAGACGAAACCGTCGACCTGACCCTGAGTCCCGTCCCAGATTTCGGGCCCGGTCGTCTCCAGATGGCCTTGGCGGTTGGCGATGTTGTCGAATTGATTGGCCCAGATCGCGCCGCCATCTCGGCTTTCCGCGAGGCGCGCCGCCAACCGACCCGAGACCTTCACATAGTTGTCGGGGTTGGAATAGGGCACGGCCGGCACTTCGATCAGTTCCGCGCCCGATAGGCGCAGGACGTCTTTTTTCTCTTGGCTCTGCGTGTCCGGGATCACGATCACGGTGCGGAATCCCATCGCGCTCGCCACCAGCGCGAGGCCGATCCCGGTGTTGCCAGCCGTGCCTTCCACGATCGTGCCGCCGGGCCGCAGCGTCTCCTTGGCGATCGCGTCCTGGACCATTGCCAGGGCGGCTCTGTCCTTGACCGACCCCCCCGGATTCATGAATTCGGCCTTGCCGAGAATCCTGCATCCGGTCAGCTCGGACGCGCGCCGAAGCTTGATCAAAGGCGTATGACCGATCGCATCGATGACGGAAGGCATAAGAGGTCGCATCATGGCTGTGCCGAAAGTTCCCCAACGCAAGCGGGTCGGGCCGCGGCGGCTCCGGACGAAGTGGGACCGCTCGCCGTGAGAGGGTCCAAGCACGGCCGTGGAAACGGAAATGCCTTGGCGAGACCGGGAACCTAAGGGTGGCGGTCGCTCATCGCAAGCACAAGCCCCATGGGATCGGCGCGCATTCCGCAATTGTGCCGAGGAGCCGTTCGATGTTTCGCGCTAGCCCGCGCGACGGTTTGGCCTGGGTGACGGGCGCGAGCAGCGGCGTCGGCCGGGCGGTCGCGCTCGAACTCGCGCGTCGCGGCTTCAAGGTGGCGGCGACCGCCCGCCGGGACGCTCGTCTGGAGCAACTCGCGGCCGAGGCCACCGACCTTGAGGGTCGCGTGCTGCCCTATGCGGGCGACATCACAGACCCGGCCGGAATCGCGACCCTCTTCGCCCGCATCGAAGCCGAACAGGGCGCGGTGGCATTGGCTTTCCTCAACGCCGGCGCGGCTTTCGACGAGGCGCCGGGAGGCCTCGACGGTGGCGCGCTGCGGCGATCGCTCGATCTCAATTTCCAGGGGACCGTGCATTGCCTCGTGCCGCTTCTCGCAGCCATGCGGGCACGCGGCCGCGGTCAGATCGCCATCAACGCCTCGCTGGCCGGCTATGCGGGCCTGCCGCGCGGGTCGGCGTATGGAGCCAGCAAGGCGGCCTTGATCCACTTGGCCGAGAGTCTCCGATTCGGACTGAAGCCCGCAGGGATCACGATTCAGCTCGTTTCGTTGGGCTATGTCCGCACGCCGCTTACCGACGGGAACAGCCATCCGATGCCGTTTCTGATGCCCGTCGATGCTGCGGCGCAGCGGATCTGCGACGGGTTTCGCGGCGGTGGGTTCGAGATCGTGCTGCCGCGTCGTCTCGCCTGGCCCCTAAAGGCCATCAACCACCTGCCGTACAGCCTGTATTTCCCACTGATGGAATGGATCGCGGGTCGCGCGAAATCCAGTTGACCGGGTTTCAGATCTTGGCGAACACCATCTGCCGAACGTCGATCATCTCGGTGCGAAATCCGGCCTCGCAATAGGCGAGATAATATTCCCACAGGCGGCGGAAGCGCTCGTCGAATCCCAGCGTCGTGAGGTTCGGCCAGGCGATCCGGAAACGGTCGCGCCAGAGCGAGAGGGTGGTGGCGTAATCCTGGCCGAAAATCCGCTCGGCCGAGAGCTTGAACCCGTATGCGGTTCCCAAGCTCTTCATCGCATCCGGGCTCGGCAGCATACCGCCGGGAAAGACGTATTTGCGGATGAAATCGATGTCGCGCTTGTAGCTCTCGAACAGCGCGTCGCGGATCGTGATCACCTGCAGCCCGGCGATGCCGCCCGGCGTGAGCCGGTCGCGCAACTGCCGGAAATAATCCGGCCAGAAAGCCTCTCCCACGGCTTCGAACATTTCGATGGACGCGATTCGGTCGTATTGGCCGCGCTCGTCCCGATAGTCGAGCAGCTTGATGTCGACCTTCTCTGCCAATCCGGCCTCGAACACGCGCTTTTGCGCGAAGTCGAACTGCGCCTTGCTGATGGTGAGGCCCGTGACCCGGCAGCCGATGGTCTTTGCCGCGAATTCCGCAAAGCCACCCCAGCCGCAACCGATTTCCAAAACATGATGACCTGGTTCGATCCGGACCTGTTCGGCAAGGTGGCGGTACTTCATCTCCTGTCCCGCCGACAGATCCCGGGTGCCTCCACCGAAGAGGGCGGACGAATAGGTCATGGTTCGGTCGAGCCATGCCGAGTAGAAGGCATTCCCGAGGTCATAATGGGCGTAGATGTTGCGGCGTGATCCCGCTTTGGTGTTGCGGTTTCGCCAATGCGCGAACGTCTGCATGAGGCGCACCACGGGATGCGCCCCGATCACGCGCTCCATCATCGGCCTGTTCAGGCAAAACAGCTCGAGGAAGACCGTGAGATCTGGGCTGTCCCATTCGCCGTGCAGAAAAGCCTCCGCCATGCCGATGTCGCCGCCGCCCGTGAGTCGCCTGGCGAAGTTGACGTTCCTGACCACCATGACGGCTTCGGGGCCTGGCGTCGTGCCTCCGAAGCGGAACCGCCTTGCATCCGGCATCACCACATCGAGTTGGCCGACTTCGATCAGGGCCGCCAGTGCGAGAGCCTTGCGGGCCATTCGCGGATAGGACCGGGTGAGTGCCCCGACGCTGCCGGGCGACGCCTTCACGACATCGCTTGCATCCGATGACGGGTCGACGCGGTTCTGGGCAGGCTCTTCCATGACGGGGCGCGCTCGTTTCGACGGCACCGGCAGAGCCGCCCTATTGGGATGGGACTTTCATCTAACCCATGTCAATGGCGACCCTCAAGCGTTGCAAGGTGGCCGCGACAACGTGTGAACGCTTCACCCGACAACTCCGCTGCCGTTTGGAATCGCGAGCGTCCACCGAAACGGAGAAACCGCCACCACCATCGTGCCCTAGGATTTCCCCAGGGCATCGAGCGCCTGAGCCAGGCCACGGAACGATACCGGCAGGACGACGTCCCGGCCTCCCGCATCCTTGAACGTCAGGCGTCCGGCATCGGTCGCGCCGCGCCACGCCCGAAGGTCGTCGTCCGAAGGCGCGGCATCGGCAAAACAGCCGCCTGGCAGACAGCGCCGCCACTGCAGATCGACGTTGCGGGGCGGCTTGTCCTGCGTGGCGAATTGCACCGAACTCGGGAACGTGACGCTCGCGGGCAGAACGGCTGTCAAACGCATGGCGGCATCGCCGGGTGGACGCCCGAGCGCGATCTCGGCGACCGGGTTAGGTTGGTTCGGCAATTGAATGGTCTGCGCCACTTCGCAAAGGCGGCGCGCCTTATCGGCTTCGCCGACGCGCTGGCATCGCAGCAGCCAGTCGCCGTAGCTGGCGGATGTCGACGCCGGATCGGAACTGACCGGCTCGGGTCCGGTCGTGGGGGTTGCCGCTGGACGGGCCGGCGTCTTGGCGGTCTGAGCCAGAGCCCCGTGGGCCGCGACGACAAAAGCCGCGAAGAGTGCAGCCGACATAGTGGCGCGGATCATGGCGTCTCCTTTGGATCGGCACACGGCCGGTCGCGACAGCCTCATAATCGGAGTTCGTGAAAATTGCGAAGGGTTGTTTGGCTCTATGCTGCCGAATCCAACGGATGTCTCTGTCATGGGTTGACGATGTCGCCACGAAGCTGGGAGGATCGCGACATCGAGAGGCCCAACGCGTGTATCAGCCGCCCCACTTCCGCGAAGACCGGATCGAGGTCCAACACGATCTGATCCGCGCGCATCCGCTCGGTTTGCTGATCACGGCCGGGCCGGGCGGCTTGACGGCCAATCCTCTGCCGTTCCAGGTCATGGCCGAGCCGGCCCCCAAAGGTCTGCTGCGTTGTCACCTCGCGCGCGCCAATCCGCAGTGGCACGACATTGCGGCCGTCGAAGATTGTCTGGTCGTGTTCCAGGGGCCTCAGGATTATGTCACCCCGTCCTGGTACGCCACCAAGCGCGAGACCGGGAAGGTGGTGCCGACCTGGAATTACGCGACGGTCCATGTCTGGGGAAGGCCGCAAGTGATGGACGATGCGGCTTGGATCCGGCGCCAGATCGAGGACTTGACCCTCGCGCAAGAATCCCGGCGTGCCGCACCCTGGGCCGTGGCCGACGCGCCCGCCGATTTCACGGCTGCACAGATCCGGGCCATCGTCGGCATCGAGATCGCCATCACGCGGATCGAGGGCAAGTGGAAGATGAGCCAAAACCGTCCCATGGCGGACCGCGTCGGGGTGGTGGCGGGTTTCCGCGAGCAAGGCCCCGAAGGCGAGGCGCTCGCTGAGATCGTGGCTCAGCGCGGCGGTGTGCCGGAGCGCTGATGCGCGACACCTTCTCCCCGCAAGGGGAGAAGGGAGACGCCGGCGACGGTTGTCGCGGACCCCTCAACCTGTTCCGGAGGCTTCAATACCGCCGCATGAGGCTGACGAGCTTGCCTTGAATCTTGACACGGTCGGGCCCGAAGATGCGCGTCTCGTAGGCGGGATTGGCGGCTTCGAGCGCGATGGAAGCGCCGCGCCGGCGCAGACGCTTCAGGGTGGCTTCCTCATCGTCCACCAAGGCCACGATGATGTCGCCGGTGTCGGCGGATTCCTGCTTGCGGATGATCACCGTGTCGTTGTCCAGAATGCCGGCCTCGATCATCGAGTCGCCGCGAACCTCGAGCGCGAAATGATCGCCCGCCGCCAACATGTCGGGCGGAACCGAAATCGTATGGCTTCTTGTCTGAATGGCCGAGATCGGCGAGCCGGCCGCGATGCGTCCCATCATGGGCACCGCCACGAACCCGTTTTCCTCGTTGGCGGCCCCGGACGCGGTCCTGGGGCGCAAGCGGCCGAGCGTGCCCTCGATCACGCTGGGCGAGAACCGGCTCGCCTTGGGCTCGGGCGGGGTCGCCGACTCGGGTAGACGGATCACTTCCAAAGCACGCGCCCGGTTGGGCAGGCGGCGAATGAAGCCGCGCTCCTCCAGAGCCATGATCAAGCGGTGAATGCCGGATTTCGAGCGCAGGTCGAGCGCTTCCTTCATCTCGTCAAAGGAGGGCGGGACGCCTTGCTCCTTCAAGCGCTCGTGGATGAAGCGCAGCAACTCGTTCTGCTTGACGGTCAGCATGGATGACTCCCACGCGACTACTTGGCTCCATTCCCCGAGTCGCGCGTTCACACTAAAACAAAAAGGGAACGATTGCACGGTGTTCTTGCTGCGTTCATGCCCGGGTGATGATTTTATAGGCCGGATCGCTCGTTCAGCCGAGAAAACGATCAAGCCGGATCACGTCGCAAAGGTCGCCCGCTCGTGCGGCGGGCGCTTTGGGCGGACGCACGATGAGGGCCTGGGCGCCGGCCAACACCTTCAGCATGGATGAATCCTGCATCGAGGCTGGACGGGCGCGTGGGAGTTGCCCGGCGCGGAAGTCCAGTCCGGCCCGCATGTAGTCCTGGCGGCTTTCGTTGGGCACAAGATCAGCCGCAAGAGTGGCCGGCTCGGTGATCGGCTCGCTTGCGGCGGGGTCGCCCGCCAGGGCCCGCACCAGCGGCCGTACGAATAGCACGCCGCAGACGATCGAAGAGACGGGATTTCCGGGCAGCCCCAACACCCGCATCGTGCCGAGCCGACCGTGCATCAGCGGTTTGCCGGGCCGCATCGCGACTTTCCAGAAACCGAGGTCCAGCCCTTCCCTGACGAGGGCGCTCTGCACGAGGTCGTGGTCGCCCACAGAGGCGCCGCCCAACGTCACCAGAAGGTCGGCGCCACTGTCGCGGGCGGCTCGGATGCCCCGGCTCAGGGCCGCAAACGTGTCGCCCGCGATGCCGAGATCGATCGCCGTTCCGCCCGCGCCCTCGACGATGGCGGCCAGCGCGTAGGAATTGGAGGCCACGATCTGCGCTGGGCCGGGCATCGCGCCCGGCGTCACGAGTTCGTCGCCGGTGGCCAGGATGGCCACACGGGGCCGCCGGGTTACCGGAAGCATTGGATGGTTCATGGCGGCCGCGAGCGCGAGTTCGGCCGCGCCCAGGCGCCGCCCGGCCCTCAAGCCGATCTCGCCCTCGCAAAAATCCAGTCCGGCATCGCGGACATGGCGACCCAGAGGCTCGGTCTGGACGGCCGTGACCATCTCCCCGCCGGCCGATGCGTTCTCCTGCATCAAGATCGTGTCGGCACCGGACGGCACCGGGGCACCCGTAAAGATGCGCACCGTTTCGCCGGGCCCTAGGACGCCCGCAAAGGCGCGGCCGGCCGCGCTCTCGCCAATCAGCCGCAGCCGCGCCGGCGGGTTCGCGATGTCGGCGGCGCGAACCGCATAGCCGTCCATTGCCGAAACCGCGACGGGCGGTTGCGTGCGCAAAGCCCGAAGGTCGTGCGCGAGGGTTCGGCCGCGGGCTGTGGCGAGCGGCACGTCTTCGGCGGGCAGCGGCTCGGGCGCGGTCGCCAGAATGCGGGCCAGGGCCTCGTCGACACTCAGCAGGGCTTCGCTCAAACCTCGGGCTCCGCCGCGTAGCGACCAGACTTGCCGCCGGACTTTTCGAGCACGCGCAAGCCCTCGATCCGCATGTCCCGGTCGGCGGCCTTGACCATGTCGTAGACGGTCAGGCAGGCGACACTGGCGGCGGTGAGTGCCTCCATCTCGACTCCGGTCTGCCCCATGACCTTGACGGTCGCCTCGACCCGAATGCCGGGAAGCTCCGGCTCGGGCGTCAGCACCACGGCAATGGCCGTGATGAGCACGGGATGGCAGAGCGGGATCAACTCGTGGGTCCGCTTGGCCGCCATGATGCCGGCGATGCGGGCCGTGCCGAGCACGTCGCCCTTTTTCGCATTGCCGCTCAGAACGAGGTCGAGCGTCTCGGGCCGCATCACGACCCGCCCTTCGGCAATGGCGACGCGTTGTGTGGCCGCCTTCGCCGACACGTCCACCATACGGGCTTCGCCCGAGGGGCCGAGATGGGTGAGGGCGCTCACCTTACCATCACGTCGGGCAGCGGGGCCAGCAAGGCGCGTGTCGCGGCCGCCACATCGTCCTGCCGCATCAGGGATTCGCCGACCAGGATCGTGTTGAGCCCCGCGACCGCGAGCCGCTCCCTGTCCGCCACGGTGGAAATCCCGCTTTCGCCGACCCCGATGCGATTGGTCGGGATGCGGGGAGCCAGCCGTTCGGAAGTTGCCAGCGATACCTCGAAGGTACGCAGATTCCGGTTGTTGATGCCGATCAGCCCGGCCTCGAGCAGGAGCGCCCGATCGAGCTCCGGCCCGTCATGCACCTCGGCCAACACATCCATGCCGTAGTCGTGCGCCGCATCGGTGAGCGCCACGGCATCCTCGTCCGATACGGCCGCCATGATGACCAGAATGCAGTCGGCGCCCCAGGCGCGGGCCTCGGCCACCTGGTAGGGATCAAACAGGAAGTCCTTGCGCAGCACCGGGAGGCTGACGGCGGCGCGCGCGGCGCGCAGGTGGTCGGGATGACCCTGGAACGACGGTGTGTCGGTGAGCACAGACAGGCAGGTGGCCCCGCCCGCCGCATAGGCGCGGGCCAGCGCGGGCGGGTCGAAATTCTGGCGGATCAGGCCTTTTGAGGGACTGGCCTTCTTGACTTCGGCGATCAGGGCGGTTTCGCCCGCCATCAGCTTGGCGCGGATGGCGCCCGCGAAGCGCCGCGCCGTTCCGCCCGCCGCGATCTGCTTTTCGAGCGCTGAAAGCGGCACGGCCGCCTTCGCGGCCGCGATCTCCTGGCGCTTGTAGGCTTCGATCCTGGTCAGGATGTCGGTCATGGATCCACACGGTTCGAGACCTCGACAAGTCGGGCCAGCGTATCGGCCGCGGCGCCATTGTCGAGAGCGTTGGCGGCCAGCGCCGCGCCGTCGCGCAAACTCGTGGCCTTGCCGGCCACGATCAGCGTCGCGGCCGCGTTGAAGATCGCGATGTCGCGATAGGGGGTTTTGGCGCCCGCCAGCACGGCGCGGAGCGCGAGCGCATTATGGGCCGGGTCGCCACCTCGCAGATCGCCCAGGCTGGCGCGCGGCAGGCCGGCGTCCTCGGGCGTGACATCAAAGCGGCTGATAGCGCCCTTGTGCAGTTCCACCACCGTGCTCGGCCCGGTCGTTGTGAGTTCATCAAGCCCATCGGAGCCATGCACCACCCACACGCGCTCGCTGCCAAGATTGCGCAGCACGTCGGCCACGGGATCGAGCCAGGCGGGCGAGAACACGCCGAGCAGCTGGCGTTTCACACCAGCCGGATTCGACAGCGGCCCCAGGAGGTTGAAGATGGTCCGGGTGCCGAGTTCGCTGCGGACCGCGCCGACATGGCGCATGGCGGCATGATGGGTCTGCGCCATCATGAAGCCGACCCCGGCCTCGGCGATGCAGCGGGATACGGCGTCGGCCGGAACCCCGATCCTCACCCCAAGGGCGGTGAGCACGTCACTGGCGCCCGAGCGCGAGGAGGCCGCCCGGTTGCCGTGTTTGGCGACCGGCACGCCGCAGGCCGCGACGATCAATGCCGCGAGCGTCGAGACATTGTAGGTGCCGACCCCGTCGCCACCCGTGCCCACCACGTCGATGGCATCGGCCGGCGCTTCGACGCGCAGCATTTTGGCCCGCATCGCCGTCACGGCGCCGGTGATCTCGTCGACGCTTTCACCGCGCACCCGCAGCGCCATGAGAAAGGCACCGATCTGCGCGGGCGTGACCTCGCCCGACAGCATGTCGTCGAAGGCCGTCTCGGCCTCGCGGCGGGTGAGGGTCGCACCCGTCGCGACCTTTCCGAGCAGGGGTTTGAACCGCTCCATGGGTCAGCGGCTCGCCCGGCCGGCTTTCCAGGCGGCCGCGAGGTCGAGGAAATTCTTCAAGATGAGGTGGCCGTGTTCGGATTGGATGCTTTCGGGATGGAACTGCACCCCATGCACCGGGTGCTGGCGGTGCGACAGCCCCATCACGATACCGTCCGCCGTCTTGGCCGTGACGGCCAGATCCTCGGGGATCGTATCGCGCTCGACGATCAGGGAATGGTAGCGGGTCGCCTGGAACGGGCCGTTGATGCCCCGGAACACGGTCCTGCCGCCGTGCTGGATCTCCGAGACCTTGCCGTGCATCGGCAGCGGCGCGCGCGAGACCGCCGCCCCGTAGGCGTCGCCGATCGCCTGGTGGCCAAGACAGACCCCGAAAATCGGGGTGGTGGCCCCCGCGGCACGGATGAGATCCAGGCAGATGCCCGCCTCGCGGGGCGTGCAGGGGCCGGGCGATAGGACGATGGCGTCGGGTTGGCCTGCCATGACTTCGGCAACGCTCACCTGGTCGTTGCGCTTGACCGCGACCTCAGCGCCGAGAGAGCCCAGATAGTGAACGAGATTCCAGGTGAAACTGTCGTAATTGTCGATGAGCGTGACGTGTTGCACCGGTCGGGTCCGCTGTTTTGCGCTATGATCTTGTGTGGGACTCGCGGCCCCTAAGGTCAAGCATGGGCGCCATGCGCGCATCTTGCCGTTTTTTACGTCTCGCGCCACAAGATGAGGCATGCGCGACACCAGCACCCTCACCGTCTCGGACTTCGACGCTTCGCTGTCGGCCGACACCCCTCCGCCGGCTATGGGTTTGCCGCTGCAGGCTTTGTGGTGGGACGCCAAGGGCGACTGGACACGTGCCCACGCGGCCGTGATGGCGGACGAGACCAGCCGCGATGCCGCCTGGGTGCATGCCTATCTGCATCGCAAGGAGGGCGACGCCGGCAACGCCGCCTATTGGTACTCGCGGGCTGGACGCCCGGTGTCGCGGCAATCGCTCGGGGAGGAATGGACGTCGATCGCGGCGGCCCTGCTCGAGGCAAACCGGCCATGAGCGCCGGCTCGCGCTCCGCCCGCATCGCGCCAAGGGCGATCGCGGCCCGCAAGGGGGGCGTCCCGATCGTGGCGCTGACCGCCTATTCGACCCCGATGGCGCGGCTGCTCGATGATCGTTGCGAGCTGATCCTGGTTGGGGACTCGCTCGGCATGGTGCTCTACGGCCTGTCCAGCACCCTCGGTGTCACGGTCGACATGATGATCAATCACGGCCTCGCCGTGATGCGCGGCACTAGCCGAGCCTGCGTGGTGGTAGATCTGCCGTTCGGCAGCTATGGAGGGTCCCCGGAACAGGCGTTCGGCACCGCGGCCCGCATCATGGCCGAGACCGGCTGTTCGGCCGTCAAGCTCGAAGGGGGTGCCGCCATGGCACCGACGATCGCCTTTCTGGTCGAGCGCGGCATCCCCGTGATGGCGCATATCGGGCTGATGCCGCAGCAGGTGAACACGATCGGCGGCTTCAAGGTGCAGGGGCGGTGCGAGGCCGAGGCGCGGCGCCTGCTCGACGACGCCCTGGCCATCGAACGGGCGGGCGCCTTCTCGGTGGTGGTGGAAGGCACCGTGGAACCGCTTGCGCGCGACATCACGGCCAAGCTGCGCATCCCGACCATCGGCATCGGGGCCTCGGTGGCCTGCGACGGGCAGATCCTCGTCACCGACGACCTCGTCGGCATGTTCGCCGATTTCACACCCAAATTCGTCAAGCGCTATGCCGAGGTCGGCAAGAGCATCGAGGCCGCGGTGTCAGCCTTTGCCGAGGAAGTGCGGGCGCGCGCCTTTCCAGGCCCCGAGCAGACGTTTGGCGAGAAATAGCGCGGCACCCCCCGCAAGTTACACCAGGTTGCATTGATTGGGACCGTCTCGGCGTGATGCCCTTCTCCCCTTGGGGGAGAAGGTGGCCGACAGGCCGGATGAGGGGTCCTTACGAAAAAGCCCCTCATCCGCGCTTTGCGCACCTTCTCCCCGCAAGCTGGGCGAAGGGATCAACGTCAAAGATCGAGCAAAAAACGTCCTGATCAATGTAGCTCGGTATCGGGCGTCATCCTGGGCAAGGTGGCGCGTCAGCGCCTCGGCCCAGACTAGGGATCGGCTGATCTGGATCCCGGCGCTTCGGCCGGGATGACATGGGGAGGGTGCAGCGAAGAAGGCGGCCGCCTACTCGCCCGCTAGCCCCTCGAGCAGGGCCTTGTGAAACCTATCCGGGTCCGACATTTGCGGCGCGTGGCCGAGGTCCGGGAACTCGAGCAGCCTCGCGCCGGGGATGGCTTTCGCGGCTGCCCGGCCCAGTTCGGGATAGTGGCCGAGCTTGGCCTGCACCTCCGGTGACGCCATATCCTTGCCAATGGCCGTGATGTCCTTGTCGCCGATCATCAGCAGCGTGGGCACTTTGATGTCGCCGAACCGGTAGACCACCGGCTCGGTCATGATCATGTCGTCGAGCAGGGCCGAATCCCAGGCGACCTCGGCCTTGCCGGGCCCGCGATACATCCCGGCCAGCATCTGCACCCAGGGCTCGTAACGATCCCGCCACTGGTTCGCGTAATAGGTCACATTCTCGTAATTGTGTATTGATTCCGCTGTCGTTTGGATCTCATGCGCAAACCACTCGTCGACACTGACCGGCGGTACGCCCTTGGCGTTCCAGTCCTCCAGACCGATGGGGTCCACCATGACGAGCTGTTCGGTCGCGTCCGGATAGAGCAGCGCATAATGGGCCGCCAGCATGCCGCCGGTGGAGTGCCCGATGATGGTGGCGCGGGGAACGCCGAGTTTGTCCAGAAGGTCGTGGGTGTTTTGGGCGAGCTGCCGGAAGGTGAACTGATAGGCCTGCGGCTTGCTCGACTTGCAAAAGCCGATCTGGTCGGGCGCGATCACCCGGTAGCCGGCCGCCGCCAGCACCTTGATGGTGCCCTCCCAGGTGGCGGCGCAAAAATTCTTGCCATGCAGCAGCACGGCGGTGCGACCGTTGGGATGATCCGGCTTCACGTCGAGATAGGCCATGTGCAGCGCTTGGCGCTGGGACTCGAAATCGTAGGTCTGGACCGGAAAGGGATAGTCGAAGCCCTGCAGCTCCGGCCCGTATACGGGACCGTCAGGCGCTGGCTGTTCGGCGGCTTGGGCGTTGCTGAGGAGCGCCGCGAGTGCGAGCGAGGCGAGAAGCGTGCGCGACAGCATGGCGGGCCTTGGTGAGGATTTTGGCGAAAACGCCTCTCCGGCGTGACTGGAGTGAGACGTCTTACGGGGTCGTTCGATCCCAACGGCGCATAATTTGCGCCGAACCGTCATGGCCCTCCGCAAGTGTGACCCGGCCCTGTTCCTCCGCTGTTACCTTGCTCGAGCTCCGCTCACTGCCCCCGTTTCGCAGAACTTGCGAAGCGCACCGCTTCCTCGGCGGCCCGCACCAAAGCGCGCGCCTTGTTGGCGCATTCGGCATCCTCGGAGGCGGGATCGGAATCATACACGATCCCGGCGCCTGCCTGGACGTGCATGACGCCATCCTTGATGACGGAGGTGCGCAGCACGATGCAGGTATCCATCTCGCCGGAGGCGCCAAAATAGCCAATGCAGCCTGCATAGATGCCGCGTTTTTCGCGCTCCAACTCGTCGATGATCTCCATGGCGCGCACTTTTGGCGCACCCGATACCGTGCCGGCCGGAAAGCCTGCCGCCAGGGCGTCGATGAGATCATGCTTGGGGTCGAGCCGGCCGACGACGTTGGACACGATATGCATCACGTGGCTGTAGCGCTCGATGCCGAAGCTGGCCGTCACCTTGACGCTGCCGATCTCGGCCACGCGCCCGACGTCGTTGCGGCCGAGGTCGAGCAGCATCAGGTGTTCCGAGCGCTCCTTGGGGTCGGCCAAAAGCTCGGCTTCAAGGGCCTTGTCCTGTTCCTCGGTCTCGCCTCTGCGGCGGGTGCCCGCGATCGGCCGGATCGTGACCTCGCCCTCGCGCACCCGCACCAGGATTTCGGGGCTGGAACAGCAGATCTGGAAGCCGCCGAAATCGAGGTAGCAGAGATAGGGCGAGGGATTTACCCGTCGCAGCGCTCGGTAGAGCGAGAAGGGCGGCAGCGTATAGGGCGCCGAAAAGCGCTGGCTGAGCACGACCTGGAACACGTCGCCGGCCCGGATGTAATCCTTGGCCTTCTCGACCATGGCCAAAAACGCCGGGGTGCCGGTGTTGGACACGGGTTCGGTGGCGAGCAGGTGCGGGTCGGCTTCCGCTGGCGCATGGGTGAGCGGGCCTTCGAGCACCGCCACCACCGCGTCGATGCGGTCGAGCGCAGCGGCATGCGCGGTTTTTGCCGAAACGCCCGGCTTGGGGCGCACGGGCGTGATCACCGAAATCTCGTCGCGCACGGAATCGAACACCACCATCAGGGTGGGGCGGATCATCACGGCGTCCGGCACCCCGATCGGGTCGGGTTTTGCCGGCGCGAGCCGCTCCATATGGCGCACCATGTCATAGCCGAGATAACCGAACACGCCCGCCGCCATGGGGGGCAGGCCAGCAACCGCAGGGATCGCGGAGTCGGCCAGCAGCGCCCGCAGCGTGTCGAGTGGTTTGCCGGGGCAGGGCTCGTAGCGGTCCTCGCCCGAGAGCGCGTTCCGGTCGATCTCGGAGGTCTCGCCCGTGCAGCGCCAGATCAGGTCCGGATCGAAGCCGATCATCGAATAGCGGCCACGCGCGGCGCCGCCCTCGACCGATTCGAGCAGGAAGATATTGCCGCTCCGTCCCGCCGAGAGTTTTAGGAAAGCCGAAACCGGGGTTTCGAGATCGGCCACCAGCGTGGAGGACAGCAGCGTCGGCCGATCCGCTTCATAATCGCGGGCAAAGCCCTCGAAGGGCGTTGTCATGAGCCGGTCGCGTTTTTGAAGGCTTCCGGGTTGATGCGGACGCCGAGCTTGCCTTCCATGGCGGTCAGGGTGGAGCCGAGCATGTCCTCGGCCAGCCAGGATTGATACTGATCGGAGAGCTGCTTTTCCTGTGGTGACTCGGGGTCGACCGTCGGCACGACGCTGCCGAGGATTTTGAACACAACGCGGGTGTCACCCTCGCCGGATGCCGAACCCGCCCGCCCCACGGGCGCGTTGAAGGCGGCCGCCACCACGGCTGGCCCCACGCCCGTGCCGCCGGCGCGCCGCACGTCGCCGGTATGCTGCAAGGGCAGGCCGAGGGAACTTGCCACCTGCTCCATGGTCTGGCCGGCGTCGATGCTTTTGACCAGGTCATCCGCCTTGGCGGCAAGCTGCTTTGCGGTCTCGTCCTGGCGCCATGCGGCCTCGACCCGCGGCTTGACCTCATCATAGGTCTGCGGCCGCGCGGGCTCGATGCCCGCGATCTCGAAGAAAACCTGGCCGCCGTCGGGAGTCGCGACGGAATCGTTGTCGACCCCGACATCGGACGCAAAAGCCGCCTTGAGCACCGCGGGGGCGTCTGGGATCTCCACCGGCTTGCCGGCCTTGTCCAGGTCGCTCGCATTCACAGCGTCGATGGTGCGGGTCTCGATCCCAGCCGCCTTGCCGGCTTCGGTTAGGCTCTTGCCTGAGGCGCGCGCGTCATCGACCGCGTTGCGGATGGTCTTGATGGCCTCGCCCGTCCGCGAGCGCGCGATCTCGTCCCGCAACGCCGGCGCGACCTCGACGAGCGGCCGCACGGTCGCGGGCTCGATCTTGATTACGTGCACGAGGGTAGCCCCGAAGGCATTCGCGATGGGTGCGCTCACGCCATTGTCCGGCAGCGCGAAAGCGGCGTCGGCCACCGGCTTTTCGAAAATGCTGGCCTTGGTCACGCGACCGAGGTCGATATCCTTGTCGCTGAGCTTCCGCTCGGCCGCGATGTCGGCGAAACTCGTGCCCGCCGTAAGGCGCTGCGCGGCCGCGGTCGCGTCCTGCTCGTTGGGGAATACGATCTGCTGCAAGGTGCGGTATTCGGGGGTGGCGTAGCGCGCGTCCTTGACCTGGTCATAGAGCTTTTGCACATCGGCTTCCGAGACCTGATCGGGTTTGGCCACCGTGGCGGGCAGGATGGGCAGGATCACCAGCTTGCGGTATTCGGGAGCCTGGAAGGCCGTCGCCCGATCGGCGAAGAATTTCTTCAGCGCCGCCTCGTCGGGCTGCGGCAGCGTACCCGCGGCCGAGGCCGGCAGCACCACGTAGTCGAGGCTGCGGGTCTCGTTCTGGAAGCGCTGCAGCGCATCGAGCGCGGCCTGCGGGGCCGCCACATTCCCCACGAGCCCCTGCACGAGTTCCTGCCGCAAGTAGACATCGCGCTGTTCGCGCATAAACATCTGCTCGGTCATGTTGTTGTCGCGCAGGAGGTTGTTGAACGTCGCATAGTCGAATTGCCCGCTCGTCCCCTTGAAGCTCGGATCCTGCCTGATGGTGCGGGCGATCTGCTCGTCCGAAATCGACAGGCCGAGCGCGCGGGCCTGGTTGTCGAGCACGGCATTGGACACCAGCCGCGACAACACCTGGGTATCGATGCCGTATTGGTGGGCCTCGGCGCTGGTGATCTGTCGCTTGGCGCGCTGCTGCAGTTGCTGCAACTCGTTGTCATAGGCCTGCCTGAACTGGGGCACCGTCACGCTCGCGCCGCCCACGCTGGCGATCTGGTTGGCGTTGAAGCCGGTGAACACCGGCCCGATACCCCAGATCACGAAACTCACCATGATGAGGCCCATGACGGCCGCGATGGCGAGCTTGCCGAGAGGCGAGTTTTGAATGCCGCGCAGGCTTTCGAGCATGATCCAAGGTCTCGCGAGAAGGGGGCGGGAAGAGGGTTCGGCCTGGGCCCGCCAAGGCGGGCGCACTATAAGGAGGGGAGCTAAGGCGCGCAACGCGAAGCGTCGGCGGACACATACACCCGGGTCGGCTGCATCGTTGAAATCGCTTCGGCGCCGGCTCGCAACGACGGCCTCCCTGCCCGAAAATCCGCCTGTTTGCCGCCATTGCAATCGCTTTGCCGACTTGTATAGTCGCGCGCCGAACGACCGAACCGGGCCGGTCTCGCCGAGCCTTGGAGTTTTTCCGACTTGTTCACCCCCGCATTTGCCCAGACGCCCGGCCTGTCCGGTGGCGCCATGGATATCGTTCTTCAGATGGCCCCGTTCGCGGTCATCCTGGTCATCATGTATGTGCTGATCCTGCGGCCGCAGCAGAAGCGCGCCAAGGAGCATCGCGAACTCGTCGGCAACGTTCGGCGCGGTGATACGGTCGTGACCACCGGCGGATTGATCGGCAAGGTCACCAAGGCGACCGAACCGGCTGAGATCGAGCTCGAAATCGCACCGAATGTCCGCGTGCGGCTGTTGCGCTCGATGATCTCCGAGGTTCGCGCCAAAGGCGAGCCCGTGAAGGAAGCTTCCGTCAAGGTCTGATCCCGATCCCGGCTGCCGCCCTTAGGCTGCGGCCAACATTAGAGAAGTCGAAGCAAGCCGATGATGCGTTTTGCGACCTGGAAGATCGTTTCGATCCTTTTGGGCACCCTGATCGCCGTTCTCCTGGTCGTTCCGAGCCTGCTGTCACCCGATGCGCGGGACAGCTTCGTCAAGAACAGCCCCTCCTGGCTGCCAGCTCGCACCATCGTGCTCGGCCTCGATCTGCAGGGGGGCGCCCACGTGCTCCTCGAGGTCGACGCCAACGAGGTGATCCATACCCAGGTGAACAACCTGCGCGACGATGTCCGTCGCATCCTGCGCGAACAGAATGTCCGCATCACGGGCGGGGTCGGGATGCAGGCTCGCGGCGTACAAGTGCGGGTTCCCGACCAGGCCGACCGCGACAAGCTCGTTCCCAAACTCCAGGCGCTGACGGCGCCGCTCGGCGCCAGCCTGACGGGCGCGGTCTCGACCTTCACGATCCAACAGGGGGACGACGGGCTGATCGCGCTCAGCCTGACCGATGCGGGCACCAACGATCGGGTGCGCCATGCCGTGGACCAGTCCATCGAAGTGCTCCGCCGTCGCGTCGACGCCCTCGGCACCACGGAGCCCAACATCCAGCGGGTCGGCAACGACCGCATCCTGGTCGAGGTGCCGGGCCTGCAGGACACCCAGCGGCTGAAGGACATCTTGGGCACGACGGCCAAGCTCGAATTCCGCATGGTGGCGGACCCGGGCGCAAGTCCCGCCGATGTCGACCAACTGCCCAACTATGCCGCCAATGAGCCAGGCACAACACCGGTCCTCAAGCAGGTGATGGTCCAGGGCGAGGATCTTACGGACGCCCAGCCCGGCTTCAACTCGCAGTCGGGGCAGCCGGTGGTCAATTTCCGTTTCAACTTGCGCGGCGGCCAGCAGTTCGGTCAGGCGACTGCGGAAAACGTCGGCAAGCGCTTCGCCATCGTGCTCGACAACAAAGTGGTGTCGGCGCCGGTGATCCGTGGCGCGATCCCCGGCGGGCAGGGTGAAATTTCGGGCGGCTTCACGGTCGCGCAAGCCAACGACCTGTCGGTCCTGCTGCGCGCGGGCGCCCTGCCGGCCAAGCTGACCATCGTCGAGGAGCGCACCGTCGGCCCCGGCCTCGGGCAGGATTCCATCACGGCCGGCAAGACCGCCTTTTATGTCGCGTCCTTCCTCGTGCTCACCTACATGATCACCACCTACGGCATTTTCGGCATTTTCGCCGACGTGGCGCTCGCGGTGCACATCCTGCTCATCTTCGCCGCCATGGTGCTGCTCGGCGCCACGCTGACCTTGCCCGGGATTGCTGGGATCGTGCTCACCATCGGGCTGGCGGTGGACGCCAACGTGCTGATCTACGAGCGCATCCGCGAGGAGAACCACTCGGGACGTTCGATCATCTCCTCGCTCGATTCAGGCTTCAAGCGCGCCTTCGCGACCATCGTGGACTCCAACGTCACCATGTTCGTGGCGGCGCTGATCCTGTATCTGTTCGGATCGGGCCCGGTGCGCGGCTTTGCGGTCTCGCTCGGCCTCGGCATTCTCACCTCGATCGTGACCGCCGTCACCATGACCCGCATGATGATCGCGGTCTGGTACCGGGCCAAGCGCCCGACCAAGCTGCCGATCTGACGGCCAGGAATTTACGCGCGATGAAACTGCTTCGCCTCGCCCCGGAAAACACCAAGTTCGGCTTCATGCGCTTTCGGCGCGTGAGCTATCCGTTCTCGGCGTTCATGTCGATCGTCTCCGTGCTGATGTTCATCTTCGTGGGCGTCAATTTCGGCATCGATTTCGCCGGTGGCACGCTGCTCGAATTACGGGCCAAATCCGGCACCGCCGACCTTGCCCAATTGCGGCAGATCGGCGAGGGGCTGAACCTGGGCAATGTCGAGGTGCAGGGGTTCGGCCAGCCGTCGGACGTCACCTTGCGGTTCGGGCTGCGGCCCGGCGGCGCGCCCGCCCAGGAAGCGGCCGTCAACACGATCAAGGATGCGCTCGGCAAAGATTATGACTTCCGCCGCGTCGAGGTGGTGGGACCCCGCGTGTCGGGCGAACTCGTACAGTCCGGCACCCTTGGTATCGTGGTGTCGATTTTCGCCGTTCTGATCTATCTTGCCTTCCGCTTTGAGTGGCAGTTCGCGGTCGGGGCCGTGATCGCCACCATGCATGACCTGCTGCTGACCGTCGGCTTCTTCTCGGTCACCCATCTCGAATTCAACACCACCTCGATCGCCGCGATTCTGACCATCGTGGGCTATTCGCTCAACGAGGCCGTGGTGGTGCTCGACCGCATCCGCGAGGTCATGCGCAAATACAAGCGCATTTCGACCGCCGAGATGATTGACATGTCGATCAATGCCGTGCTGCCCCGCACCATCATGACGGCCACCACCGTTTTCCTGGCCTTGCTGGCTCTGGTGTTCTTCGGCGGCGAGGTGATCAAATCCTTCTCGCTGGCCATGATGTGGGGCATTTTCGTGGGCACCTATTCGTCGGTGTTCATCTGTTCGCCGATCCTCATCTATCTCGGCGTGCGGACGGAAAATCGCGAGGCGGCGCCCGCCGGGCCCGCCAAAACCGCGCCGGGAAAGCCGGCGACCGGCAAGAGTCAGGCTGCCGCCTGATCAATCAAGGCGAGACCGATGGCTGCTGAACACGGCGACGGCTTCGTCGCCGGCAATCACCAGATCGACGCATACGGCAATGGCGGCTTTCGCTTCGCCGGGATGTCCCACAAGGGGTCCATCATCGTCTCCGCGGCGGGCGTGCATGCTTGGGCCGCGACGGTTCCGGCCGACATCGTGCCCGGTGCCCTGGGGCCGATCTTGGATGCTCCCAAGGGCAGCGTCGAACTGCTGCTGGTCGGCACCGGCCCGGAACTGATCCCGCTCTCCGAGCCGCTGCGTACGCGACTGAAACAGGCCGGCATCCGCTTCGACCCTATGTCGACGGGGGCGGCCGCACGAACCTACAACGTCCTGATCGCCGAGGGGCGCCGGGTCGCGGCCGCCCTGCTGGCCGTGCCATGAACGCCGCCGCCTCGGCCGCGCCGCCGCGACTCGCCGACCAATATGCCCATTGCGAAAGCCATGTCCGGCAGGGCGATCACGATGGCTGGCTCGCCATGCTGTTCGCGCCGGCCGAGAAACGCCCGCATCTTTATGCCTTGCAGGCCTTTTTTCTGGAAATCGAGCATGTCCGGGATCGCGTCCAGGAAGCGCTCGCCGGCGAGCTGAGGCTGCAATGGTGGCGGGACGCCCTCGAAGGCGCGGCCCGGGGCGATGTCGGCGGCCATCCGGTCGCGGCGGCGCTCATGGACACCATCGTTAAATTCCGGCTTCCGCGCGATGCGCTCACCGAGTTCATCGAGGCGCACAGGTTCGACCTCTACGACGACTCGATGCCGACCCTGCACGATTGGGAAAGCTATGCCGAACAGACGGCCGCGACGCCGATCCGGCTCGCCTCCATCATCCTGACCGACAAGCTGGAGCCGGGCGGCATAGCGGCTGCTTCGCATGCCGGGGCGGCGCTCAGCGTGACCCGGCAATTGGCGAACCTCGGTCGCGATCGCACACCCGTCTTCCTCCCCGCGGACATTCTGGCCCGCCACAAGCTCAAGCCCGCCGACATCGAGGCGGGCCAACTTACGCCCGCTGTCGCCGAGACTCTGGCCGACATGCGCGGCATCGCGCGCCTGCATCTCGATGCGCTGCGCCGCCACGCGGGTTCCATCGATCCGGCGGCACTGCCCGCCTATCTGACAACGAGCCTGGTGGAGCCGATGCTTCGGATGAGCGAGCGCAGGGGCATCGACCCGTTCCGCTCCTTGCTGCTCCTGCCGCGCTGGCGCCGCCAGTGGATCCTGTGGCGCGCGAGCCGAGGTGGATTTCCTTGAACTGACAGGGGCTTGAACGCAAAAGTCCGCCCGAGGGCGGACTTTCGTTGTTCCGTGGCGTGCCTTTGGCGATCAGTCTGGAGCGCTGCCCTTGGCATGATTGTAATACCACGGCGCCGGCGCGACGGTCGCGGCGGGGGCGTCGGCTTCCACCGAGCGGCTGCGGCGCCGCGGCTCGACGAACGGGTAATCATAGGTGCCCGGGGTGGCGACTGCGGTGTAGTCGTCCGAGCCGGCATTGTTGTAGTGATTGTGGGCGTTGTAGTAGTTGGACGACTGGGCGAAGGAAGCAGTCGACAAAGCCATGCCGACCACGACTCCTGAGAGTAATGTCAAGTATTTCATGATGTTTGTCTCGTTGTGTTCAGGGTTTCCCCTAAGTCAGAGGTCACGCCTTTTGGGGTAGGATGACAAGCGCTCTGCTGCATGGGAGACATGCTGAAACGTGCAGTTTGGTGCAAAGGCATGCAATTGCTCGATAAAACGTCATGCGGCGTTGCCGGCCTCACGACATCGTGAACACGGCGCCACGCTTTCCCGTCCGATCGGTACTCAACAAGGGAAAATCAGATGTCCCTCACCCGCTGTGACGAGTTGCCGTCCTTTAGCACCGGAACGATTCAATCTGAATCCAGCTATCGATAAGATCTCTGCGGGCACGGCGCGTGAAGCGAAGCTGACCCAATCAATGACGCTTTCGATGCGACAAAATGAGCGCGTGCTGCCTGTTTCCGCGCCGAAGCCGGGTTATGCATCTAATGCCTGAAAACGCAAAAACTGCGATCGCGGTGGGCCCAGACTCCGTTCGGCCTATTCCCCCGTGACGACCGGCAGATCCTCCCGGGCACCCCATTCGGACCAGGATCCGTCATAGATCCTGGCGTCCAGATGGCCCCTGGTCTCCAAAGCCAAGGCCACGATGGCGGCCGACAGGCCCGAGCCGCAGCTCGCGATCACGGGCTTTTCCGGATCGACACCGGACTCGGCGAGCAGCCGGTCGATCACCTCGGGCGGCTGCAACTGGCCATCAGTCACGAGCCGATCGAAGGGAAGATTGTGGCTTCCGGGCATGTGCCCGGCGCGCAGGCCCGGCCGAGGTTCTGGCGCCTTGCCCTTGAAGCGCGCCGTAGGGCGTGCATCCACGATCTGCGCCGACCCGTCACGGAGCGCAGCCTCAACCTGCGGCACGGCCGCCACCATGGAGGCGTTCAGCCTGGCATGGAAGATCGCGGAAGGACGCCCGCTGCTCTCGCCCGAGACAAGCGGCCGGCCTTCGGCCGTCCAGCGTGGGAAGCCGCCCTCGAGCAGCGACACGTTTTGGGCCCCGAATGCGCGAAAGGTCCAGCGGACTCGCGGCGCCGAGAAAAGCCCCGAGCCGTCGTAGACCACGATATGCATGTCATCGCTGAGGCCAAGCGCCCCGGCGGCATCCGCGAAATCCTGCTCGTTCGGGAGCATGTGGGGCAGGGTGCTGGTGTGGTCCGCGATGGCATCGACGTCGAAGAATACCGCGCCCGGGATGTGGGCGGCCGTATATTCGGCGCGGGCGTTGCGGTTGAGCGGGGGGAGGTACCAGGACCCGTCCACGATCGCGACCCTCGGATCGTGCAGATGATCGGCGAGCCAGGCCGTGGACACGAATGTTAATGCGATAAGCGGGTCTGAGGACATCGGGTGTCTCGTGCGTTCGAAGACGGAGTGGTTGAGGCTAGCAGGTTTCGGAGTCGATCGGCCATCGCGCTTGCGCGACTTTGCAACCCTCCTGGCTTGGCCTAGAAGGCGCTTGCCTGACGCCAAAACCACTCACGAGGGACTCCATGACCGCGATCGTCGACATCCACGCCCGGGAAATCATGGACAGCCGGGGCAACCCGACCATCGAGGTGGACGTGCTGCTGGAATCGGGCGTTCAGGCCCGAGCCGCGGTGCCGTCCGGGGCCTCGACCGGGGCCCATGAAGCGGTCGAATTGCGCGATGGCGATAAAACCCGGTTCGGCGGCAAGGGCGTGCTCAAGGCGATCGCAAGCGTGGCCACGATCTTCGAAGCCATCGAGGATATTCCCGTCGAGGAGCAGGTACAGATCGATCGGGCCATGATCGCGCTCGACGGCACGGCGAACAAGGCCAAGCTCGGCGCCAATGCGATCCTCGGCGTGTCGCTCGCCTGCGCCAAGGCGGCGGCCGACGAACTCGGCCTGCCGCTCTACCGCTATGTCGGCGGCACACAGGCCCACGTTCTTCCCGTCCCGATGATGAACATCGTCAATGGCGGCGCCCATGCCGACAATCCGATCGACTTTCAGGAGTTCATGATCCTGCCGGTCGGGGCGCCCAGCCTGAAGGAGGCGGTGCGCTGGGGCTCGGAAGTGTTCCACACCCTGAGATTGGCGCTGAAGAAGGCGGGCCACAACACCAACGTGGGCGACGAAGGCGGCTTTGCGCCCAACCTGCCCTCGGCCGAAGCGGCACTCGACTTCTGCATGGCGGCGATCCGAACCGCCGGGTTCAAGCCCGGCGAGGATATTCTGCTCGGCATGGATTGCGCCGTGACCGACTGGTTCAAGGACGGCAAGTATCACTACGAAGGCGAGGGCGTCGTCCGCTCCATCGAGGAGCAGGCCCAATATCTCGCCAAGCTCGCCACCGACTACCCGATCGCCTCGATCGAGGATGGCATGTCCGAGGACGACTGGGAGGGCTGGAAAATCCTGACCGATCTCATCGGCAAGCGCTGTCAGCTTGTGGGCGACGATCTCTTCGTGACCAATACGACCCGTATCGCGCGCGGCATCAAGGACGGCATCGCCAATTCAGTGCTCATCAAGGTGAACCAGATCGGCACCCTGACCGAGACGCTTTCGGCCGTCGAAATGGCGCACCGGGCCGGCTACACCACGGTCATGTCGCACCGCTCGGGCGAGACCGAGGATTCCACCATCGCGGATCTCGCGGTCGCGACCAATTGCGGACAGATCAAAACCGGTTCGCTCGCTCGCTCGGACCGGCTGGCGAAATACAATCAGCTGATCCGCATCGAGGAAATGCTCGGCAGCCAGGCCCGATATGCCGGCCGCGATGCCCTCAAGGCGCTCGCCGCGCAGGGCTGAAAGCGGCGCGGTTTAACGGATTGGCAACCATGGCGGGGCATGCTCGCCGCCATGGTGATCCGTACCCGAATCCGCGCGATCCTTTATCCGATCATCTTCTATGCCCTGGCGGGTGTCGCTTCCTTTTACTTCGTCGATACGGCGATCAATGGCGAGCGCGGAACCCGGACCAAGGACGAATACCGCAAGCAGATCGCGGCCCTCGGCACCACCCTCAACGGCCTCAAGCGCGATCGCGCCTCTTGGGAGCATCGCATCTCGCTGATGCGTTCCGAGGCCATCGACCAGGATCTGCTCGACGAAGAGGCGCGGCTCAAGCTCGACTTCGTCGATCCCCGCGACCTCGTCGTTTTCGCGGACCGCCGGTGAGCCGCGATCGGCTAGGCTTGCCGGACCGCGCCTGAAGCCGGGCCTGGACATATCCTTCACAATTGCCGGGTGTTGTGCATCGCGAATACAGCTTTTGTGCTGTGCTTTCGACAGGGCTGACCTGCGCCGGACGCTATGCTGCAGTGCGGTATGCTGCAAATCCAATTGTTTGCAGGATTTCAAAGGCTTGTGGTCCCTGTTCGAGACCCCTTGCCCCTCGCTTTTGAGCACGTGCTCCGCTAGTTATCCAACGAAGTTGTTGCAGCTTGCCGGAACTCGGCCGCCTCGTCGCAAGGATCGTTCATGTCTCAACCCGCAGCCGCGTCCAATGTCGCGACCTTCACCAAGGACGAGGAACTCGCAGCCTATAATTCCATGCTGACGATCCGTCGCTTCGAGGAAAAGGCGGGCCAACTCTACGGCATGGGGGTGATCGGCGGATTCTGCCATCTCTACATCGGCCAGGAGGCCGTGGTGGTGGGCATGAAGATGGCCTCCAAGGAAACCGACAAGGTCATCACGGGCTATCGCGACCATGGCCATATGCTGGCCTGTGGCATGGATCCCAAAGGCGTCATGGCCGAATTGACGGGGCGTCGCGGCGGCTATTCCAAGGGGAAGGGCGGCTCCATGCACATGTTCTCCAAGGAGAAACATTTTTATGGCGGCCACGGCATCGTGGCTGCCCAGGTGTCGCTCGGCACCGGGCTCGCTTTTGCCAACCAATATCGGGAGGACGGCAGCGTCACAGTCGCCTATTTCGGCGACGGAGCCGCCAACCAGGGGCAGGTCTATGAAAGCCTGAACATGGCGGAGCTGTGGAAGCTGCCCATCGTCTACGTGATCGAGAACAACCTTTATGCCATGGGCACATCGGTGGCGCGCGCTTCGGCCCAGACCGATTTTTCCAAGCGCGGCGTCTCGTTCAACGTTCCGGGGGAACAGGTCGACGGCATGGACGTGCGGGCCGTCAGGGCGGCGGGCGAGCGGGCGCTCGAACATTCGCGCTCGGGCAAGGGTCCAATCATTCTCGAAATGCAGACCTACCGTTACCGTGGTCATTCGATGTCGGACCCGGCGAAATACCGGTCGCGCGAAGAGGTCCAGAAGATCCGCGAGGAACAGGACCCGATCGAGCAGGTGCGCAACCGTCTGATCAAGGACCACGGCGCCCAGGAGGATGAGCTCAAGGCGATGGACGCCAAAATCCGGGCCATCGTGAACGACGCCGCCGAATTCGCCCAGCACGATCCGGAACCGGATGCGGCTGAATTGTGGACCGACATCCTGCTTTGATAGACGCTGATAGGACGCGAACATGGCTACCAATGTGCTGATGCCGGCGCTGTCGCCCACGATGGAGCAGGGCAAACTGGCCAAATGGGTGAAGAAGGTCGGCGACAAGGTTCAATCCGGCGATGTGCTGGCCGAGATCGAGACCGACAAGGCCACCATGGAGGTGGAGGCCGTCGACGAGGGCACGTTGAGCGCCATCCTGGTCGATGAGGGAACCGACAATGTGGCGGTCAACACCCCCATCGGGGTGATCGTGGCCGAGGGCGAAGCCGCCGATGCCGTGCCCAAATCCAATGGGGCCGGCGCCCGTAAGGGTGGCAATGGTGCAGGTGCCGCACCCGCCTCTGCGGCGCCGGCCGCCACTCAGGCCGAGACGGGGACCGGTGCGGTTCCGGTGTCCGAACAGCCCGCTGTTGCGGCCAAGAGCAACGGGACCGCCCACGCCCTGGCGAATGCGGCCCCGAAGGAGGCGCCCGAGGTCCCGGAGGGCACGCAATTCGTGACCATCACGGTGCGTGAGGCGTTGCGGGATGCCATGGCCGAGGAGATGCGGCGCGACCCGGACGTCTTCATCATGGGCGAGGAGGTCGCCGAATATCAGGGCGCCTATAAGGTCACCCAGGGCCTGCTGGAGGAGTTCGGCAAGCGGCGCGTGGTCGACACCCCGATCACCGAACATGGCTTCGCGGGTGTCGGGGTCGGGGCCGCGATGGCGGGTCTCAAGCCGATCGTCGAATTCATGACCTTCAATTTCGCCATGCAGGCGATGGATCAGATCGTCAATTCGGCCGCCAAGACGTTGTATATGTCGGGGGGGCAGATGGGCACCCCCATCGTCTTCCGCGGCCCCAATGGCCCGGCGGCCCGCGTCGGCGCGCAGCATAGCCAGGATTACTCGGCCTGGTATTCGAGCGTGCCGGGCCTGAAAGTCGTGGCGCCCTATTCGGCGGCCGACGCCAAGGGCCTGCTCAAGAGTGCGATTCGTGACCCCAACCCGGTCATCTTCCTCGAAAACGAGATCCTCTACGGTCAGTCCTTCGAGGTGCCGAAGCTCGACGACTATCTGGTGCCGATCGGCAAGGCCCGCATCGCGCGGGCCGGCCACCACGTCACCATCGTGGCCTGGTCGTTTGCCATGACTTACGCTCTGAAGGCGGCGGAAGAACTCGCCAAGGACGGCATCGAGGCCGAGGTGATCGACCTGCGCACCATCCGGCCGATGGATACCGACACCATCATCGAATCCGTCAAGAAGACGGGACGTTGCGTGACGGTGGAGGAGGGCTGGGCCCAGTCGGGCGTCGGCGCCGAGATCTCGGCGCGGATCATGGAGCGCGCCTTCGATTACCTCGACGCCCCGGTGCTTCGGGTGTCCGGCAAGGACGTGCCGATGCCCTATGCGGCGAATCTCGAAAAGCTCGCCTTGCCGAACGTGGCCGAGGTGATCGAGGCCGTCAAAGCCGTGACATATCGCTAGCGCGGTCCGCCGCCGTCCGCCCGTTCCGATCAGACTCCGCCGAGGCACGACATGCCCACCAACATCCTGATGCCGGCCCTGTCTCCCACCATGGAGAAGGGCAACCTTGCCAAATGGCTGAAGAAGGAAGGCGACACCATCAAATCGGGGGACGTGATCGCCGAGATCGAGACCGATAAGGCCACCATGGAGGTCGAGGCGGTCGAAGAGGGGATTTTGGCCAAGATCCTGGTGCCCGAGGGCACGGCCGACGTGCCGGTCAACGACGTGATCGGCTTGATGGCAGGCGAGGGCGAGGACGCCAAAACGGTGGCGAGCGCTGGTGTGGCTCAGCCCGCCAAAAAGGAGGCGCCAGCGGCCCAAGCGCCAGCTTCCACCTCCGAGTCGGCCCCGCAGGGCCTTAAGGACGAGCGGCAGCCCGCCAAGGAGCCGATCGCGGCTCGCGCCGAGGAAGCCAAGGCCGCGCTGCCCGACGCCCCTTCGGGCAAGAACGGCCGCATCTTCGCTTCGCCTTTGGCGCGCCGGATCGCCAAAGAGGGAAACCTCGATCTCACCCAGGTGAACGGTTCCGGTCCGCATGGCCGGATCGTACAAGGCGACGTCAAAGCGGCGCTCGCCGGCGGGCCAAAACCCGCGCTCGCCAAGGCGCCCGGTGCGCCGGCGCCCTCCGCGCCTCCGGCCGCACCGGCGGTGCCGAAGCAGCCAGGCACCCCGTCGGACGACGCCATCAAGGGCATGTATGCGCCCGGCTCCTTCACCGAAATGCCGCATGACTCGATGCGCAAGACCATCGCGCGGCGGCTGGTCGAGGCCAAGGCCACGGTCCCGCACTACTATCTGTCACTCGATTGCGAACTCGATGCCCTTCTGGCCCTGCGGGAACAGATCAATGCCGCGGCCCCCAAGGACAAGGACGGCAAGCCCGTCTACAAGGTCTCGGTCAACGATTTCGTCATCAAGGCGCTCGCCATGGCGCTGATGCGGGTGCCGGACGCCAATGTCACCTGGACCGAGAACGCCATGTTGAGGCATTCGAACGCCGACATCGCCATCGCGGTGGCGCTTCCGGGTGGGCTGATCACGCCGGTGATCCGCAAGGCCGACACCAAGACGCTGTCGGCCATCGCCAACGAGGCCAAAGATCTGGCGGCCCGCGCCCGCGCCCGCAAGTTGAAGCCGGAAGAGTACCAGGGCGGCACGTCGGCGGTGTCCAACCTCGGCATGTACGGCATCAAGTTCTTCTCCGCCGTCATCAACCCGCCGCAGTCCAGCATCTTCGCGATCGGGGCGGGCGAAAAGCGCGTCGTGGTGAAGAACAATGCGCCAGCGGTCGCGACCGTGATGACCGTTACGATCTCGGCCGATCACCGGGCCATGGATGGCGCGCTCGGGGCGGAGCTCATCTCGGCCTTCAAGAGCCTGATCGAGAGCCCGATGGGCATGCTGGTGTAGACCGCGCGGGCAAGCTCTCACTCCGAGCGACCGCGTAGCGGTCGGTCGAAGCACGGGCAACGGTGCCGTCCTTGGAAACGGATCCTGCGGACCCGCTCTCCGCCGGTTCCGCTCAGGATGAGGATCATGGAGGCGTCCTACTCAACGCAGGGCCGCCATGCTCGGGCTTGAACTCGGCCTGAGGGCTCCAGATCTCGGTAAGAATTACGCGTGTCGCGGGCACCGGCCCTATTGAGGACCGGCTCGGATGGGGGGAATTTTATGGCCGCTACCTACGACATCATCGTGATCGGTGCCGGACCGGGGGGCTATGTGGCGGCGATCCGTGCGGCGCAGCTCGGGCTCAAGACGGCCGTGGTGGACAGGGAGCATCTCGGCGGCATCTGCCTCAACTGGGGCTGCATTCCCACCAAGGCGCTGCTGCGTTCCGCCGAGGTCTTCCACAACATGAGCCATGCCGACGCCTACGGGCTCTCGGCACAAAACGTCGGCTTCGACATGAGCAAGGTGGTGTCGCGTTCGCGTGCCATCAGCCAGCAGCTCGCCAACGGGGTCGGCTTCCTGCTCAAGAAGAACAAGGTCGACGTCATCTGGGGCGAAGCCACGATCACCAAGCCTGGCGAGATCAGCGTCAAGGCCGCCGCCAAATCCGCGCTCGGCCGGCCGCCCATCCCGGCCCCCAAGGGCGCCCAGGGCCCCGGCACCTACCAGGGCAAGCATATCATCGTGGCGACCGGCTCGCGCCCCCGCGTACTGCCCGGCATGGAGCCCGACGGCAAGCTGATCTGGACCTATTACGAGGCCATGGTGCCGCCCGCCATGCCGAAGTCGCTCCTCGTCATGGGGTCGGGCGCGATCGGGGTCGAATTCGCCTATTTCTATCGCACCATGGGGGCCGAGGTTACCATCGTGGAGGTGCTGCCCCAGATCCTGCCGGTCGAGGATGCCGAGATCGCGGCCTTCGCACGCAAAAGGTTCGAGAAGGCCGGCATCAAGATCCTGACCGGCGCCAAGGTCACCCAGGTCAAAAAGGGCAAGGACTCGGTCACGGCAACCATCGACGACGGCAAGGGTGGCACCCAGACCATCACGGCCGACCGCATGATCTCGGCCGTCGGGGTTTTGGGCAACAGCGAGAATCTCGGGCTCGAGGCGCTCGGCGTGAAGCTGGACCGGGGCATCATCGCGACCGACGGCTTCGGGCGCACCAATGTCGAAGGCATTTACGCCATCGGCGATATCGCGGGTCCGCCCATGTTGGCCCATAAGGGCGAGCATGAGGGCGTCATCTGCGTCGAAACCATCAAGGGCCTGCATACTCACGCGCTCGACCGACTGATGATCCCGGGCTGCACCTATTGTCAGCCGCAGATCGCCTCCGTGGGGCTGACGGAAGCCAAAGCCAAGGAAGGCGGCCGCGAGGTCAAGGTCGGGCGGTTTCCCTTCATCGGCAACGGCAAGGCCATCGCGCTCGGCGAATCCGAGGGTCTCGTCAAGACCATTTTCGATACCAAGACCGGCCAGTTGCTGGGCGCCCATATGGTCGGCGCGGAAGTGACGGAACTGATCCAGGGCTTCGTCGTGGCGATGAATTGTGAAACCACGGAGGAAGAGCTGATCAACACCGTGTTCCCGCATCCCACCTTGTCGGAAACCATGCACGAGGCCGTGCTCGACGCTTACGGGCGGGTGATCCACACCTGAGAAGGCGCTCGTCCGGCTCTGGCCGGATTGGCGCTTGCATCGTTCGTCGCCTCGGGTAAGCGAAGCCGTACCTGAACCCCGAGAGCCAAACCCATGTTCGAACCGCAAACCTTGATCGCCACCCTGTTCATCGGCCTCGTGGCGGGCTGGCTCGCCAGCCTGATCATGGGCGGTGGTGGGCTGCTCCGCGACCTCGTGACGGGCCTGATCGGGGCTTTCGTGGGCAGCCTCATCATTCACGGCTTTGGCGTGAGCCTGCCGATCCACAACGCCCTCCTGGCCGACATCGTGATCTCGACCATCGGGGCCGTGGTGGTGGTGGCTATTGCCAGGGTCGTAGCCTGACGGTGGGGCCAAACGTCCGTCATCTTGATCTGCTCTAGAAGCTTGCCTGCGTTTCGCACGGGCGAGGCGCGGCCTTTTGGACAGGTGGGACATGGATCAACCTCTCAGTGTCATGGGTACGCCGGGTATCGGCTTCTTCTCGCTGATCATCATCGGCGGCCTGGCGGGTTGGATTGCCGGAATGCTGGTCGGCTCGCGCCATTGGCTGCTCACCAACATCCTGATCGGGATCGCGGGCTCCTACATCGGCTCCAGCCTCGCCCACGCGCTCAACTTCGGCCTGGTAGGGTCGCTCGATTATTTCCTCGCCGCCCCTGTGGGCTCGATCGTTCTTCTCGTCGTATGGCGGGCGCTTCATCCAGCGACGCCGCCGGCGCTTTGAGGATAAGGTTCTGGCCATCCCGGTCTGCATGGTTATATCCGCCATGCGCGATGGGGTGATGTCGTGCCGCTCGATTGCGGTCTAGACTGTAGCGGGAGTAGGCGCGTCTCCTGCGCCTACCAGGGTTCGAACAGCACATGGTTCTGGTTCTCGATCTTCTCGGCAAGGACGCGCGTCCCAGGGGCGAGGCGACGCGTCACCCTGAAAAGGCGCATCGTCCCGATCAGCCGACGCTGCGCAAGCCGGATTGGATCCGGGTCAAGGCGCCAGGATCGCCGGCCTTTGCGGAAACCGCCGCCATCGTGCGCCAGAACGGGCTCGTCACCGTCTGCGAGGAAGCCGGCTGTCCCAACATTGGCGAGTGCTGGGAGAAAAAACACGCCACCTTCATGATCATGGGGGATACCTGCACGCGCGCCTGCGCGTTCTGCA
>CAXTOT010000019.1:0-73041 GCA_964245915.1 uncultured Lichenihabitans sp.
CAGAATTTTCGCTTCGCCGAGACGGTCGCGGACCGCCACTACATCGTCGAACAAGGCCGCGTGATCGACATGATCGCCAACGCGGAGCTTGAGGCAAATCGCGAAAAGCTGCACGGCTACCTCGCGGTGTAAGAGAACGAAGCTGCCGGCGGGAACGGAATCAGGGAGATGATGATGCGCAGGACATGGCTGATGGCCGCAATCTCGGTCACTCTGGCGAGCGGGGTGGCCCGTGCCGAAACGAGCGTGAAGGTCGGCGTGCTGAACGACCGTTCGGGGGTCTACGCCGACTTCGGCGGCGAAGGTTCGGTGGTGGCGGCCCACATGGCAGTCGAAGACTTTAAAGCTGCCGAGAAGGGCATCAAGGTCGACATCGTCTCGGCCGATCACCAGAACAAGCCCGACATCGGCGCCAACATCGCGCGGCAATGGTATGATCAGGACGGCGTGGACCTGATCATAGACGTGCCGACCTCGTCGGTGGCCCTGGCGGTCTCCCAGGTCACGCGCGAGAAAAACAAGGTGTTCATCGTCTCCGGCGCCGGCGCTTCCGACATCACCGGCAAGCAATGCTCGCCCAACACGGTGGCCTGGACCTATGACACCTACGCGCTCGCCAAGGGCACGGCGGGCGCCATGGTGAAGAACGGCGGCAAGAGCTGGTTCTTCCTCACCGCCGATTATGCCTTCGGCCACGCGCTGGAGCGGGATGCCGCCGCCATCGTGACGGCCGGCGGCGGCACGGTGATCGACAGCGTCAACGTGCCGTTTCCGGCCACCGATTTCTCGTCCTTCCTGCTGCAGGCCCAGGGTTCGAAGGCCGACGTGGTGGGCCTCGCCAATGCCGGCGGCGATACCGTCAACGCCATCAAGCAGGCTTCCGAATTCGGCCTGACGCAGGGCGGCCAAAAGCTCGCGGGCCTGCTCGTGTTTCTGTCGGACGTCCATGCGCTGGGGCTCGAAGCCGCGCAGGGCCTCGATCTCACGGAGGCCTTCTACTGGGACCTCAACGACGGCACCCGGGAATGGTCCAAGCGCTTTGCCGCGCGTTATGGCGGCAAGATGCCCACCATGGTGCAGGCCGGCGTCTATGCCGGGCTCACCCATTATCTCAAGGCGATCGACGCCGTGAAGGGCAAGGACGCGGGCGCGGTTCTGGCCAAGATGAAGGACATGCCGACCGACGATCCGCTGTTCGGTCATGGCTCCATCCGGGTCGACGGCCGCACGCTGCACGACATGTATTTGTTCGAGGTCAAGAAGCCGGCGGAGTCGAAAGGCCCTTACGACTACTACAAGCTGCTCGCCACGATCCCGACCGCCGAAGCGTTCCGGCCGCTCAGCGAAGGCGGCTGCCCGCTGGTGAAGTGAGCAGGGGCATCACGGTCAAGAAAGGCTGAGCTTTGCACACCATCCTGGGCATCCCGGCGCCGGCCCTGTTCGGCCAATTGCTGCTCGGGCTCATCAACGGCGCCTTCTATGCTTTGCTTAGTCTGGGGCTCGCGATCATTTTCGGGCTGCTCAACATCATCAACTTCAGCCACGGCGCTTTCTACATGCTGGGCGCTTTCGCGGGTTGGATGCTGCTGACCTATACGGGCCTCGGTTACTGGTGGGCCCTGATCCTGGCGCCGCTCATGGTGGGCTGCATCGGCATGGCGATCGAGCGCCTGCTGCTTGCGCGCGTCGCCAAGCTCGATCCCCTCTACGGCTTGCTGCTGACTTTCGGGCTCGCCCTGATCATCCAGGGCGTGTTCCGCAACCTCTACGGCATATCGGGCCTGCCCTACGGCATCCCGCGCGAACTCGCGGGGGCCCGCAATCTCGGCTTCATGATCCTGCCCAATTACCGGGGCTGGGTCGTGGCGTTGTCGCTGGTCGTGTGCCTGGCGACCTGGCTGCTGATCGAGAAGACGCGGCTCGGCGCAACCCTTCGGGCCGCGACCGAGAATGCGACGCTGACCGAGGCGTTCGGCATCAACGTGCCGCGCCTCATCACCCTGACCTATGGATTCGGGGTCGCGCTCGCGGCGCTCGCGGGCGTGCTGGCGGCGCCCATCTATTCGGTCAATCCCAATATGGGGGCCGACCTCATCATCACCGTCTTCGCCGTGGTGGTGATCGGCGGCATGGGCTCCATCCTGGGTTCCATCGTCACGGGCTTCGGCCTGGGTCTGGCCGAAGGCCTCACCCGCGTGATCTACCCGGCCGCTTCGGCGACCGTGATCTTCGTCATCATGATCATCGTCCTTTTGGTGCGGCCCGCGGGCCTGTTCGGACGCACGGCGTGACGGCCGCGACCGGGGCCACGCCGGAGAAGGCTCGCGCCGTCCACCGGGGCGGCTCGGCCCAGGCCTGGGGGTTTGCCATCCTGGCCGTCCTGGTGCTGATCGGGCCGGCTTTCGCCTATCCGGTCTTTCTCATGAAGGTCATGTGCGTCGCGCTGTTCGCGGCAGGGTTCAACCTGCTGCTCGGCTTCGGGGGGCTGTTGAGCTTTGGCCACGCGGCCTTTTTCGGAACCGCCAGTTACGTGTGCGCCTATGGGGCGAAGACCTGGGGCTGGTCGCCTGAACTCAGTGTCGTGGCCGGAACCGGGGCGGCCGCCATGCTGGGCCTCGTGTTCGGCCTCGTGGCGATCCGCCGGCAAGGCATCTATTTCGCCATGATCACCCTGGCGCTGGCGCAACTCGTCTATTTCGTCTCCCTCGAGGTGCCGTTCACGGGCGGCGAGGACGGCATCCAGTCGGTGCCGCGTGGACGATTGTTGGGCATGATCGACCTCGGCAACGATTACGCGCTCTATGCCGTGGTGGGCGTGGTCTTCCTCATGGCGCTGCTGTTCATCGCCCGGGTGGTGCATTCGCCCTTCGGGCACGTGCTGCGGGCCATTCGCGACAACGAGGCGCGGGCGATCTCGCTCGGCTACAAGGTCGACCGCTATCGGCTTGCCGTCTTCGTCCTCTCCACGGCGCTCTGCGGGCTCGCGGGCGCCATGAAGGCCCTCGTGTTCCAACTCGCCTCTCTCACCGACGTCCACTGGACCATGTCGGGAGAGGTCATCCTGGTGACGTTGATCGGCGGCATGGGGACGCTGTTCGGACCGGTGGTGGGTGCCGTCGTGGTGGTGGCAACCGAGTTCTATCTCGCCTCGATCGGCTCATGGGTCCAGGTCATCGAAGGCGGGATCTTCGTCGCCTGCGTGCTCGGCTTCCGTTCCGGAATCGTGGGGACCGCGGCGGCGCGACTCGGCCGGGCTCTCTAGCGCGAGGGCGCGGCGACCCGGCCTCGGCTCATGCTTGGCCGACCGCCACACGCAGGCCGGGCCGGTCGCTGCGATTTGCCACGGTCAGGATCAAGCCGTGACGCTCCGCGATGGCCTTGCAGATGGCGAGACCCAGTCCGCTGCCCTCGACCCCGGCAGGCGCGGCCCGAAAGAAGCGGTCGAAGACACGCGGCAGCAATGCCGGATCGATGCCAGGGCCGGTGTCGGAGATGGCGACCTCCGGCCGCCCGTTCTCGGCCGTGACCGCAACGTCGACGACGCCCCCTTCGGGGGTATATTTCACGGCGTTGTCGATGAGATTCCCGATCATGATGCGAAGATCGCGCGCGTCACCGACCAGCGGCGCCGGCTGCGCCGAGGTGATGCCGAGATCGATCGATCGGCTTTCGGCAAGCGGAACGTGATCCGCCATCGCGGCCAGCACCACCGTCCTCAGATCGACGGCAACGCGCTCCTGCACGTCGGCATCGGCGTCGTAACGCGCCATGCGCAGGAGCTGGTCGACCAAAACGGCCGCGCGCGCGGCCCCGCGTCGCAGTTCAAGAACGTCCGGCGATGGAATGCCCCGCGTGTCCCAAAAGATGTTGGCGATCTGAAGGTTGAGGGCCGTGAGCGGGGTACGGAGTTCATGGGCGGCGTCCGACAGGAACTTGCGTTGCTGCGAGAGATTTCGGCGCAACCGCCCGACCAGCCGATTCATGGCGATGATCAGCGGGGCGACTTCGATCGGGACGCGAGCGAGGTCGATCGGCTCGCTGCTTTCCGCCGGTAAGCGCTCGACCTCCCTGGCGAGGCGGCGAAGGTCGGCCAGCACCCGTCGCATCGCCCAGCCGACGACCAGCCAGCCGATCGGGATTGTGACGAGGATCGGGGCCGCCGCCTGCAAGGCGGCATTCTCGGCGATCTCACGCCGCACCTCCATGCGCTGCGACACCTGAATGGTCTGGGCCGTGTCGCTCGAGGAGAACACGCGCCAGCTCGCCCCGACGGCGTCCACGGTCGCGAACCCCGGGCGCGGTCGGCGTGGGATCTCGATGCCGGTCGGGACGGCATGGACCCGGGCGCCCACCGCGTTCCAGATCTGCACGACAAAGTCGTCTTCCGGGTCGTGCCGCAGGGGCGGGACGTCCTGCTCGCGCAGGCCCGGACCCGCGTTCAAGGCAATCTGCCGCAACTGCCCGTCCATGAATCGATTGGCCTCGCGCAGAGCGAGCCCATAGGCCAGAACGGCGCCCGCCAGACCGACGCCGGTGATCAGGGCCGTCATCCACACCAGAGCCGTTCGGCGCAGCGAGCGCATCTCAGTCCTTCATCACCATCCAGCCCGCACCCCGAACATTGCTGATGAGAGGCTTGCCGAAGCGTTTGCGCAAGGAATGGATCAGAACGTCGACCGCATTGCTTTCCACTTCCTCGCCCCAGCCATAGATACGCTCTTCGATCTGGGCGCGGGAAAGGATGGTGCCGGGTCGTTCCATCAGGGCGCGCATCAAGGCGAATTCGCGCGCCGACAGAATCCGCTTCTCGCCCCCGAAGGCAAGTTCGTGGGTTCCAAGGTCGAGCGAGAGGGCCGCGGTCTGCAAAAGCGGCTGGGCGGCGCCGGCGCGTCGACGCAGGACGGCGCGCAAGCGGGCGATGAGTTCCCGCACGTCGAACGGCTTGACGATGTAGTCGTCCGCGCCGAGGTCCAACCCCATGATCCGGTCCTCGATCCCGTCCCTTGCCGTGAGGATCAGGATGGGGACCTGGTCGCCCTGTTGGCGCAGCCGTCGCAGGATGTCGAAGCCGGGCGTGTCCGCGAGCCCCAAGTCGAGCAGGACGGCCGCATAGGCGCCAAGCGGGACCGCCCCCTCCCCGTCGAACCCGCTCGTGGTCCAGTCCACCGACATGGCCTGGTTTTGCAAAGCCTGTTTGAGGCTCCGCCCGATCATCGGATCGTCTTCAACCAGCAGGATGCGCATCGCCACCTGCCGAGCCCGTGGCCACCCGATCGTCGCGCCGATGCGGCAATCCGATGAACCCGCCAATGGCTTCGCCGACCGCCGTCAACCCCGCCAGCGGCTTGCGGAACGGACTCGCGAGGACGACGATCGCGGCCGCGATGCCGATTGCGGCCGCGCCCACGACATCGAACGGGAAATGAACGCCAAGCGCGACGCGCGCCCAGCCAACCCCCAGCCCCACGATGGCAAGCAGTGCGCCGAGCGTCGGCATCCGGTGCGGCCGCCATAGCGCGAAGGAAGCAGCGAGCGCGAAGAACAGCGTCGCGTGATCGCTCGGAAACGAACTGTCGGCCGCATGGTCGAGCAGGTTCTTCGCCAACCCCATCATGAACGGACGAGGATGATCGATCAGGTCAGAGGCGAGGTGCGCCAGGATCATGGCAAGCGCCGCCACCACGCAGGCCACCATGGTCGCTTCCCGGGTCGCGCGGGCGCCGAACAGCCACAGGCCGCCGAGCAGCAAGGGAAGGCCATAGACCGGCCATTGCGCCAGGGCTGCAAGCCAGAACAGGGCCGCTCCCGTAGGATTGCCGGCACTGAGCCAGGAGAACACCGCCTCGTTCAAATCCGTCTCGATGCCCCGACGCGAGCGTCTCGATGTCGCCCGACCGTCTGCAATCGACGGTAGGGAGTAAGACTTAGGATAGAATGAGCGACTCCGTTCGAAGCCGGGCTCGTCCAAGGACAGCCGATCCTGCTCATTAGCCCCTAAGTCTCCCAGGTTAGCGCTTGCCACCGACACGGGATGACGGCGGCGACCTTCGAAGGGCCTGGTGCGCGTCATCGATCGCGGAGATCTTCATGACGATGCCCAGTAACAGCCTGTCCGAAACCCTGCTGAACAAGGTCCCACAAGTCACGATCTGGTTCTGGGTCGTCAAGGTTCTCGCCACCACGGTCGGCGAGACCGGCGCCGATCTTCTCAGCACCAACATGAAGCTCGGCCTCACGGTCACGTCCTGGATCATGAGCGTCGTCTTCCTGATCTTCCTGGTGTTTCAAGTGCGGGCCGTGGCTTACCGTCCGCCGCTTTATTGGATCACCGTCGTGCTGATCAGCGTCGTCGGAACATTGATCTCCGATAATCTCGTGGACGGCATGGGGATCAGCCTCGTCACTACCTCGATCGCATTCGGCATCATCCTCGCGGTAGTGTTCGCGGCCTGGTACCGCAGCGAGCATACCCTTTCGATTCACACCATCGTGACGCGACGCCGCGAGCTGTTCTACTGGGGCGCGATCCTATTCACATTCGCGCTCGGCACGTCAGTGGGCGATCTCCTGGCGGAACGGCTCGACCTCGGTTACGGCCAGGCGGTTCTGATCTTCGCGGCCATGATCGCGGCCGTGGCCTTCCTGTATTATGTGGTCAAGCTTGATGAGATCCTGTGCTTCTGGATCGCCTATATCCTGACGCGGCCGCTTGGCGCCTCGACGGGCGACCTGCTCTCCAAGCCACACATCGCCGGAGGTTGGGGCTGGGGGACCGTCAACACCAGCATCATCTTTCTCTGCGTCATCGCAGCCGTCGTGACCTACCTCACGATCAGCAAGACCGACCGGCTCAGCGCGGCCCCAGCCCAGACCTGACCAGCCTCGAGGTGAAGGTGGGCGCTCCCTCCGCTCTTGTACGATCCTCGACGCGCCAGTCTCCACAGACCCTGCGAAAGGTCCCCCTAGCATGACCCGTACAGCCCTGATGCTCGCCGTCGCTACCCTGACCCTGGGCGCCGGCACCTCCCTCGCCCGCGCCGATTGCGAGAGCGACATGCTTCAGCTCGAAACCGCCATGAAGGCGCCAAACCTGTCGCCGAGCGCCAAATCCGCGCTGGACGACGCCCGCGTGAAATCCGTCGCGGCCATGAAGAAGGACGATGACACGTCCTGCCACCAGGCCATCGCCGACGCGCTGCCCAAGGCCGGCATGACCCTGAAATAGGCGAGCCGCAACGCTCTCCGATTTCCCCGTTGCCGTGGGGCCGCGGATCGTTCCAAGAACCGTCCCGGCCGTCGCTCAAAGGAGCCCGGGCGGGCCTTCGACGGAGATCAGGCCCGCCCCGGCTCGAGCATCGCGCGCCCAGGTTGGCCGACTGTCAGTCAGCGTGAAAGCCTCTTGGATGGCGGACTAGATCGAGCCGCCGTCAGGGCGCCCACCCGCAGAAGGGCACGGGCACCCTCGCCGTCCTTGTTGCCGAAGTTTCAGTGGGCAAGCGCCGCAAACTCACGAACGCCGCAAGCAAACCGCCAGCACCGTTACGCACTCGGTTGAGTGAAGGCCGGGTGATGCCTTATCAACTGCAAACCACTTGGCTCGGGGATTTGGATGATCGCCGTGCCGGAACACCGACATAGAGCCGGTCTGGCTCGGTGTCCGCCGTCACCACCGCGCCGGCCGCGATGAAACACCCGTCCGCGACGGTGACGCCATTGAGGATCGTGGCGTTGAGGCCGATGAAGCACCGGGAGCCGACTCTGGAGTTGCCGCCAAAGCATGCGTTCGCGGCAATGAAGCTGTGGTCGCCAATCGCGACATGGTGAGAGATATGGACGCCGCTGCGTACGATCGTGTCGACGCCGATCCGCGCGAAGGGTTGAACGATGGCCCCTTCGTAGATCATCGAGTTCTCGCCGACGTTCAGATCAGGCCAGGTGAGCGCTCTCGACGAGATATAGGTCGCAAACGTATAGCCCCACGCTTTGGCGGCTTCGTACCGGCTTTTCCGAAGGCCGTTCATTCCTCGAGGGCCGAGAGTCAGTAGCAATCTGTGCGTCTGAGGAGGGAAGCGGGCTTCAAGACCTTCGAAGTCCACGACGGGCAAGCCGTGGAGCGCCTCGCGCGTCCGATATTCCGCGTCGACGACAAAGCCCGCGAGGTCTTCCTTGGTATCGTGGGCGATGCAATACCAGGCCAGGGAGGCGAAGGATCCCTCGCCGAACAAAACGAGTTTCATGCGCGATGCCCTGCCGCGATGGCCGAAAAGAAGGCCTCCAGTTCGGCCGTTGGCACAGCCGCCATGCCAGGGTGACAGGGTATGTTGAGAATGCGCCCGAAGAGGTCCTCTGCAATGGGACACCCGGGCCCCAGCGGCCGGTAATATTTGCGGACATCGAATCGAGCTCGTGGAACCGACGTCAGATCGATCGGGTTTGGCGCAAGGACGGGCATGTGCCCTCTGAGGAATGGGGAAGGCGGCGGCCCCAGCAGCGAAACTCCGGCTCGAACTGCCAGATTGTGCATGCGATTATGCTGCATGCGGTAGAAGGTCGACCACGAGGGCATACGCTCCAACCGCTCCAGAATGGCGGCGGCCGCCAGATCCGACATCTTGCCGTTGGTGGCAAACCGATCGAACGCGCTGTCGGTCTCGACCCCGAAGTTCAACAAGTCGCGCACGCTTTGGGCCGTCTCGCGCGAGACGATCGCGCAGCCGCCTTCTCCAAAACCCCATGGTTTGGTGTGATGAAAGCTGACAACCTCGTCGGCCGAGACCGCGTACCCGCGAGCGCCTTCGAACGCGAGCGCCGAATCGATGACGAGCGCTTTATGGCGATCGCCGCAAAAAGCGTGATAGCGGGAAAAGTCCGCAGCGGTCCCGAACAGGTTGGTGACGATGATGCCGTCCCAGCTGTTGGGATCGAGCTTGGCAAGCTCCTCGAGGTCGAGAAACCCCTCACGATCGCAGTCCACGACGCGCACGTGCTGGGCTAGCGGTCCGGTGGCGGTGGACGGAAAACCAAAGGCCGATATGGCCCAGATCAGGGGACGCCCCGCCCCGATCGCGTGGGCGCCGACCACGGCGTGCAAGGCCGCCGTGGCCGAGGAGGCTGGGATCACCACCCGGTCCTCCGGAATCCCCATCAGCGTTTGGAGGACCGACCCGAGGCCCGTCGTGACGGGACCGAAGTTCGCCCAGCGATCCTGACGCCGCGAAATCATGCAAAGATCGGCGATTCTTGACCAATCGGGCGTTTTTGGCTCCACGAACGGGACCCTGTCGGCATCGAGGTCGGCGCGATCCAGTTCGCTGGACCTCGACCGGCGCGGCGTCAGACCCATCGTGTCGGTGACGATCCTTTCCGTCCCTTGGCTGAACCTCAGCCAGACGGCCCGTCGCTCCTCGAGAGATGCTCCCGCCGTGAAAGCGCGCTCGTCATCGGCCCAATTGGGATGGATGGCCTCGATGGTCGCACTGACATCGGCCCGCCGCACCACCGCCCAGTTGCGGCCCGCAATCGTCGGGACGTGACAGATGTCGAGCGAAACGCCCATGTCCAGAAAGGTCGCATCGGGTAGCTTTTCCAGCAACTCGATCGTGATCAGCGGCGACAGGTGACCCGCCGACAAGAGAATGACCGGCGCGCTCAGGGGCTCACAGAGCGCGTATAGCCTGCGGTAGATCTCCTCGCGCGAATGACGCGCACGCGATTCGTGAATTTCGAAGAAAACGAAGTCGCGAAACCCGGCAAAGATCCCGAAGTTGCGAAGCCAGTGCGGTCCGACAAGCACCACGGACCGGCTGCGCAAGGCTTCGATCACGGAGGCGAACCAGCCGTCGTAGACCGCCGCCTTCCAGATCAGCCCGTCCGCATTCTTGGCGCGCCTGGGAACATAGCGGTCGATGACGCTGGTTACGAGGTCGAGAGGGATCGAGGGGGTTCCCTCGATCCGGTGTGACGAAGGCCAAGCATAGGGCGTGGCGGAAAAGAAGAAGTCTTCCCCAAGGTGCGGAATGCGCGCCAAAGCCGCCCGCAGGTCGTGAAGAAAGTTCCCGTCCGCCCCCTCCGGGCGCTGCCCCGTCCGGCGTTCCAGCTCGTCCGCGTCGGTGATTCCCGCTGACTCGAGGTTCTCCAGTCTTGCGAGGCGCTCCCAAAGTCCGTGATTGATTTTCACGAACGCGAAGCGTTCGTGCCGTGTAATATCGTTGATGATCCTACTGCTGGTTAGTGCATTATCTGTTTTGTCGCGAAACGAATAGCCTTCAACCCCTAAATAAAGCATCCTGATTTGTCTCTGAAACCTGATTACTCAGCGCGTTGGAGTGAGCCGCGGCCATGATTTATCGTGGCGGTGCCCAATGAAAATTAGCGAGCTTGTCGATACCAATAGACCTTGAACAATCGGTTGTTACTTACTGCATGACGTGCAGATCCTAAAAATCTTCATCGGTGCTGAACGCTGCGTGCATTTATCCTCGCTCTCGTGTCAAGGGTCAAAGCGCTGCATGCGGTCCGCAACGGCGCGCCACCCTCGGTGCAACCGAGCCGTTCCCGCAGCCTCCGGCTCAATACTAACGATCACAAGACTTAAAAACCGTTATCGGATGGACCGTCCACCATGATGCGCCCCAGTAGGCGAGGCCCGGTGGTCTCGCACAGCGAACCGATCCGCGCTCTCCCAAGTTCGTGGCCGGCATGCACGTCATGACCAGACCCTTCGCGATGGAAGCCCTCGCGGCCCCATCAAGCCAGGACCGAGATTCACCTTCAATGCTGCCGCCAATGACGCCTTCTGGCCGAACGGCGTTCGGGTCGCCCGGCAAATGGCTCATTGAGTCTGCGAACCATCAGGGGCCTCCGACTCGTCGCCCTCGCCGTGCTGCTCTTCGGGGAACTCGCCGGGTTCCATTCCGTCGCTGGCTGCGCTGACCCGATCGCGAAGGCCGTGGCTCGCAAGCAGAACCTCGACGAGAAAGGCCGCCAAGGCTCCGGCCGTACACAGCAGAGCGAGACCGAACGATGCGAAAAGGAAAGTTGCGCCAGTCTGATCGCGCAAGGTTCCAACGAAGAGCAATAGGGCTGCAAGGCAGGTCGCGCCGCCCCCTATGGCGCCCAGGATCACAGCCGTATCGAGCGCGTGCGATCGTCGCTGCAGATAGGCGAGCCGCCGCTGGAGGCGTCCGCGCTTTGCCGCCGGCGCACGGTCGAGCATTTCAGACAAAGCATCGACCCGATCGGCGACGCGAGCCAGGCGGGCGGAAAATACGCCAAGAAGGGCGGCGATCCCTGAAAGCAAGAAAACGGGCGTGAGTGCGACCTGAATGACGTGCGCGACGCTGTCGACGCTCTCCGGCAGGTCGAACACGTCAGATCGCCGCTCTTGACGAAGACTTTGGGCTCACCCGCGGTTTCGCATTGCCGTTTTCCCGTATGCAGCCGCGCAGGAACAAGCGCGCGCAAACCCGCGCCCGCTCGGCGATCTCCTCGGGGGTCGGCGCGGCGCGCTGGCCCATCATGGCGCCCCGCTGCGGCTCCATGATCATCATGCCGCGCAGCATGCCTGCCGCCAGATGCGGGTCGTCGAGCGCCAGGTCTCCGCGGTCGCGATGGTGGCGCAGATAATCGGTGATCACAGCATGGGTGGTCGCGATGGCTTCGGCCTGGAACGTGGCTGCAAGTTCAGGAAACCGGTCGCTTTCAGCAAAGACCAGTTTCTGGATCGCAATCGTCTCGGCCGACATGGTGAGATTGCCGAAGGCGTGCAGCAGGCGCACCAATCCGGCTTCGACATCGAGCTCGCCGGGCCCCTCGTGGTCGACGGCCAGCATGAAGCTATCGATGCGGTCGATGATCGACACTTTGAACAGGTCCGCCTTGGTGGCCACCAGTCGATAGAGCGTCTTCTTCGACACGCCGGCCGCCTTGGCGACCGCATCGATGCTGGCGCCCGCAAAACCGTTCGCCATGAAGACGCTGCGGGCCGCCTCGGCGATGAGATGCCGCGTGGAGGCGTCGGGCCGGGCTTGCGGCCGGCCGCGGGACCGTTTGCAGGCGGTGTCGACGACACTCATCCGTTTTTCCGATTGCACGTTGACAAGGCGCAGATAGGACCTATTTTGGAGAATATCAAGTTTCCTATTTAAATAGCTTCGCGAGGTGCGGAGCGGGAGCAGTGGCGATGACCCGGCATCCAGGCTCATTCGAGATCGATCGACCCGTAAAGCCCAGCGACCCGCTCGCGTTCGGTCACGACATCCTATCGGTGTCGAACAAGGGCGCTGAGCCGGAGGCGCGGTCGACCCCCCAGCCTAAGCCCAGTGACGAAGGGCATCCGGCCGCGCCGGCCCCGGTTCAGGCGGCCACCGATCGGCCCCAACCTCCGCCCAAAAGGAGCCCGCTGCGCCGGTTGCTTGTGATCGGCGGCAGCGTGGCGACGCTCGTGGCCGGGTCCTATTACGGCCATGACTATTGGACGGTCGGGCGGTTTCATGTCTCGACCGACGACGCCTACGTGCAGGCCGACAATACGACCATCGCGCCGAAAGTGTCGGGCTATCTCAGCACGGTGCTGGTCGGCGACAACGAACCCGTCAGGGCTGGACAGGTTCTGGCCCGCATCGACGATCGCGACTACAAGGTAGCGGTCGAGCAGGCTGGGGCAGACGTCGCGGCCGCCCGGGCCAGCGTCGAGGGCAGGAAAGCCGCGCTCGATGCGCAGCAGTCGAGCATCGAGACCGCGCGAGCCACCGTCGCGGTCGACGACGCCAACCAGACCTTCGCCGAGCAGGAGAACAAGCGCTACGCGGATCTTGCGGCCTCGGGCTACGGCTCGGCGCAGAATGCGCAAGGCGCGGCCTCCCGCATTGCGGCCGCGCGCGCCAGCATTCAGCGCGACACCGCGGCACTCGCAACGGCGGTCAAGCAGGTCGCCATGCTGAGAGCGGAATTGGCCCAGGCGCAAGCCTCCTTGGCGCATGCGGCGGCGCTGCGGGACCAGGCCGATCTCAACCTCGGCTACACCGCCATTGCGGCGCCGGTCGACGGGGTCGTGGGCAATCGCACGCTCCGGGTCGGCCAATACGTTCAGGCAGGCACGCAATTGATGTCGGTCGTGCCCGCCGCTGGCGCCTACGTGGTGGCCAATTTCAAGGAAACCCAGCTCACCGACGTGCGGCCTGGCCAGCCGGTCGCCATCGAGGTCGACATGTTCCCGGGCCGCACCTATCGCGGCCAGGTGGACAGCCTCGCGCCCGCGAGCGGGCAGACCTTCGCGCTGCTGCCGCCCGACAACGCCACCGGGAATTTCACCAAGGTGGTCCAGCGCATCCCGGTGCGGATCACCCTCGATCCCGGCAGCGCCGGATCGGGCGACCTGCGGCCCGGCATGTCCGTGACCCCGAGCATCGACACCAACGCGGCACCGGGCGTTGCCCGGACCGCGCAGGGCAACTGACAGCCCGGGAGGACAAGGCATGTCCAGTCTCACTAGCGGAGCCGTCCACGCGGCTCCAATCGCCACCGCGCAGGGCGCGAGCGTCCGGGATTGGATCGCGGTCGGCGCCTGCATGATCGGCGCCTTCATGGCGATCCTCAACATCCAGATCACCAATGCATCGCTGCTCGACATCGAAGGCGGCATCGGCACGGGCGTCGACAACGGCGCCTGGATCTCGACCTCCTACCTCATCGGCGAGATCGTGGTCATTCCCCTGACCGATTATCTCAGCCGGGTCTTCTCGTTCCGGCGCTATCTGCTGGTCAACGCCATCCTGTTTCCGCTGTTCTCGATCGGTTGCGCCTTCACGCACGACCTCGGCTCGATGATCGTCATGCGTGGGTTGCAGGGCTTTGCGGGCGGCATCCTGATCCCCATGGCGTTCACCATGGTGCTGACCAAGCTGCCGAAATTTCAGCAGCCGATCGGCCTCGCAATCTTCGCGCTGTCGGTGACCTTCGCGCCCGCCATTGGGCCGACCATCGGGGGCTACCTCACCGAGAACTACGGCTGGCAGACGATCTTCTACATCAACGCCGTGCCGAGCGCCGTCATGGTGCTCGCGCTCGCGCTCACACTCGATCCCGCCCCGATGCAGCTCGGCTTGCTCAAGCAGGGCGACTGGGCCGGCATTGGCACCATGGCGATCGGTCTCGCGGCGTTCCAGACCGTGCTGGAGGAGGGCAACAAGGACGACTGGTTCGCCTCGCCCCTGATCTTTCGCCTGGGCATCGTCGCGGCCGTGTTCCTGACCGCCTTCGTGATCATCGAGCTGAGCGTGGACAAGCCGCTGGTCAGCCTGCGGCTGCTCGCCAGGCGCAATTTCGGCATCGGGGTTCTGGTCAACGTGCTGGTCGGCTTCGCGCTGTTCGGCACGGTCTATCTGCTGCCGCAATATCTCGGCCAGGTGCAGCGCTACAATGCCGAGCAGATCGGCAACGTGCTGGCCTGGACGGGCCTGCCGCAGCTGATCCTCATTCCATTCGTGCCCAAGCTGATGAAGCGTTTCGACGCGCGCTACATCGGTGGCCTCGGCATCGCGATCTTCGCGGCGAGCTGCTTCATGAACACCTCGCTCTCGCTCGACAATGCCGGCGACCAGTTCTGGCTGCCCAATATCGTGCGTGCGATCGGGCAGGCGCTCATCATCACGCCCATCAGTGCCATCACGACAGCCGGAATCGCCCCAAGCGAGGCGGGAGCGGCTTCGGGCCTGTCCAACATGATGCGCAATCTCGGTGGCGCGGTCGGCACCGCGACCCTGGCGACCGTGCTGACCAAGCGCGAGCAGTTCCACTCCAACATCATCGGCCAGTCGGTGACGCTGTTCCGCGACGAGGTGCGCCAGCGGCTCGACACCATGACGAGCTATTTCATGGCCCATGGCGTGTCGGATAGGGCCACCGCGGCGCGCGAGGCGGTGGTGGCCTTGGGCGGCACCGTCAGGCGTCAGGCGCTGATCATGGGATTCAGCGACACGTTCGCGGTGATCGGCGTGCTACTGGCGATCGCCGCTGTCGCCGTGTTGCTCGCCAAGAAAGCGTCGAGCGCCGGCGCGGCGGGCGCCCATTGACGGGTCGCGAGAACCATCCGTGCGCCACGGATGGGTCATGATCCCGAACCGGTCGCTCGACAGCATGCCCGGACGCGCCATCCGGCGATCCGTCAAATGGCCGGCCGACTGCAACCGGCTCTGGGTTCAGGCCGCGAGCTTGCCGGAGGATTTGGCCACGCTCGTTGCTATGACATCCATGAGGGCCGGCGACAGGCAGTCGTAAGGCTCGAGGCCAAGCTCCTTGAGGCGGCTCCGGATGGCGCTCATCTGGCTCGGAGCGACGCCGGATTCGATGACCGACGACACGAAAGCCGCGAAGGCCGGCGCCGCCCATCCGGCTTGGTCCGACAATTCCGTGTGGACGAAGTCCAGCCCGTAGAACGGGTGGTTCTTATTCTCGATCCGGCCGTACATGTGGACGCCGCAGACCTTGCAGGCATGCCGTTGGATGGTCGCGGATGGGTCGACGACCGCGAGCTTGTTCTCGTTGGCGACGACGCGGAGATTGTCGCTCGGCACCACGGCGATCACCGCGAAGGTCGCGCCTTCGGGCTTCCAGCATTTGGTGCAACCACAGGCGTGATTATGCGCCACGTCGCCCCTGATCTCGACCTTTACGGGATCGCTCTGGCACTTGCAGGTGAGCGTGCCGCCGGCGAAATTGGGCATTCCCGGTTTGACGCCGTTGTCGACCGAGGGATGAATGTGGACCTCAGTTGCCATCGTGATCTCCTTGGGTTGCTTGGTTTGCTGCAGCCTGGTCCCGCAAGGAGGCCAGGATCGGTGCGGGTCCCTTAAGGCCCGCTCAAGGGACCTTCGGAGGATCCGCTTCGATCTGATGGACCAGGAAGGAGGTGGCGTGGCGCCAGGCCTCGTCCGTATCGCCCCGGAAGGTCAGCTGCCGGTAGAAGACCCGCCGGCCGCTCGCCGCATCGAAGGCCCCGATCCAAATGTCCGATGCCATGGTGCTGACTTTCTGAACCGCGCCGGTCAGCACCAGCGCGGCTCCGGCCTGCCGGGCGGTTTTGAGGAGGCAAGCCGTGTCGCCACGATCACAGGCCGTCACCTCCCCGTTGGCGGGCACCGACTGGTACAGGCCAGTGCCTTCCAGCTTGGCGCTGAGCTCGCCCGCCATGGTGGACAGGCGGCTGGCGTGATCGGCGCTCTGGTCGCGCAGCTCCCCCGACGTGTCGAAAAAGCTGAAGGGCAGCACGATGATGGGCGTTCGCTGCCCGACCGCCTGGGCGGGCAAGGCGTGAACCGTCGCCGTGAGCAACACGCCGGCCAAGGCCGCGCCCAACCGCAAAGAGCCGCGTCCCCTGCAAATATTTTGCATTGCACAAATCACGGTTCTGCCACAACTCTGTTCCGTTCAACTTAGTGTGTCACAATAAGATGGGATTTCGAAGCCGTTCGCGTCTTAATAATCGCTTATGTTTATCGCGTTGACTTCGGCGTAATGGCGCGAATAGTGTAACACATGGTCGAAGAGGTTGCGCATGAGCGTCTGGTGCGAGGTTTGACATCGGCGATGGTGGCTGCCGCACTGCTCATCGTCACCCTCGCCCGCGTGAAGGCCGACGAGGCGGTGCCATCCATCGAGGTCCACCTGGCGGTCCTGACCCACAAGGTCGCGACGCCGCAACCCTACGGGGTCGGCGCGACGCCTCAAGACGAAGCCCTTGCGGGCGCTCAACTGGCCGTCAAGGACAACAACACCACCGGCGCCTTCACGGGCCAGCATTACCGGCTCGACGAGGCCGTGCTCGCCGAGGGGCAGTCCCCCGCCGACGAGGCGCGCAAGCTGGTCGACGCCGGCACCGGATTTTTGGTGGCCGACCTGCCCGCGGACGAAGTCCTCGCCGTTGCCGACGCGCTCAAAGACCGGGACGCGATCATCTTCAATGCGGGCGCGACGGACGACCGGCTGCGCGGCACGGATTGCCGCGCCAACCTGTTCCATGTCGCGCCGAGCCGGGCCATGCTGGCCGACGCTCTCATGCAATATCTGGCGTTCAAGCGTTGGACGAAACTGTTCCTGATCACCGGTCCAGCCCCGGCCGACGCCCTCTATGCCGACGCCCTGCGCCACGCGGCGCGGAAATTCGGGCTGAGGATTGCGGCCGAGAAAGCGTGGGACTTCGGCCCTTTGGCCAAGGCCCGCGCCGACAGCGTGACGCAAGCCGACGCCTTGGTGTTCACCCGCGGGGTCGACTACGACATCATGGTGGTGGCCGATGAGGCGGACGATTTCGGCGACTACATTCCCTACCATACCTGGGATCCGCGGCTCGTGGCCGGCACGCAAGGGCTCATCGCGGCGTCCTGGCACGCCACCCAGGATGCCTGGGGCTCCGCCCAGTTGCAGAGCCGGTTCTACAGACTGGCCAAACGCGGAATGCGCCCGATCGATTATCAGGCCTGGACGGCCGTCCGCGCCGTCGGTGAGACCGTGACGCGCACCAAGACGGCCGATCCCCATCACGTGGCCGACTACCTGCGCGGCGAGGATTTCCAGCTCGCGGCCTTCAAGGGCGTGCCGGTCAGCTTTCGCGCCTGGGACCATCAGCTTCGGCAACCGCTGCTGATCGCCCAGCCGATGGCGCTCGTCGCCGTGTCGCCGCAGCCCGGCTACCTCCACGAGCGGACTCCGCTCGACACCCTCGGCGTCGACGAGCCCGAAACGGCTTGCCACGCCAATTGACCAATGATGTGGCCCACTGCCCGCCCGGAACGCGAGCCGAGCCACCGGGAAGGAAAAGGTCAGCGATGAAGTCCCATGCAGCGGCCTGGTTGGTCCTATTCGGCTCGCTCAACTTCTTCGCGACGGGCCCGGCTGCCGCATACACGGTCTACGTGTCCAACGAGAAGGGCAATTCGATCAGTGTGATCGACAGCGACACCCAGACCGTGATCAAGACCGTGGAGATCGGCCGCCGGCCCCGCGGCATCACCATCAGCCCGGACGGCAAGTCCCTTTATGTCTGCACCAGCGACGAGGACGGCGTCCAGGTGATCGACACCGCCACCTTGAAGGTGGTGCGTACGCTGGAATCGGGGCCCGACCCCGAACTCTTCGTCCTGCATCCCTCGGGCAATCCGCTCTACATTGCCAATGAGGACGACGCGATGGTGACGGTGCTCGACGTCGAGGCCAACAAGATCCTGGCGGAGGTCCCGGTTGGGGTGGAACCGGAGGGGATGGGCATCAGCCCCGATGGCAAGACGCTGGTCAACACCTCCGAGACCACCAACATGGCGCATTTCATTGACACCACGACATTCAAGGTGGTGGACAGCGTTCTGGTCGATTCGCGTCCGCGCGTCGCGGTTTTCAACCAGGACGGCAGCAAGCTCTGGGTGAGTTCCGAGGTCGGTGGCAGCGTCAGTGTGATCGACCCGACCAGCCGGAAGATCATCAAGAAGATCCGCTTTGACATTCCGGGTGTGACCTCCGAAGAGATCCAGCCCGTGGGTATCCGGGTGACCCGCGACGGCAAGACCGTTTTCGTGGCGCTCGGGCCGGCCAACCGGGTCGCGGTAGTGGACGGCAACACGTTTGCGGTGGAAAAATACCTGCTGGTGGGCCAGCGCGTTTGGCAGCTCGGCTTCACGCCCGACGAGAAACTGCTCTACGCCACCAACGGCAATTCCAACGACGTGTCGGTGATCGATGTCGCGGCCCGCAAGGTGATCAAGACCATCCCGGTCGGCCAGGCGCCCTGGGGCGCGGTGGTGTCGCCGCACTAACGGCTGGGCCGCCGGCACGCGAAGGGCAGCCAGCAACGGCAAACAAGATTGGTCATGGGTAAGATTGGTCGGGAAGGACGAACGCCATGGGAACGACATCGATATGCTGCGGCCTCGTGGTGGCGGCGCTCTGGTCCAGCCCCGTCCGGGCGGCGGAGAACAGCAACCGGATCGAGGGACGCGGCACGACCGCCCAGGGCTGGGCGCTGATCGGCGACTTTTGCGGCATCGCGACCTGGCACCCGGCCATCGCGACCTGCACCATCGCCGACAAGGACGGCGCCAAGATCCGCACCCTGACCACCAAGGACGGCGCCACGTTCGTCGAGAAGCTGGTCAAATGGGACGCTCCGGCCAAGTCCTACACCTATGCGATCCTTAAGAGCCCACTTCCGGTCACCGACTATCTGTCCACCATCAAGGTCGAGGAGGATGACGAGCCCGGCAAGGTGGCGATCACCTGGTCCTCGACCTTCACCCCCAGGGGCGTGTCCGAAGATGCGGCCAAACAGGCGGTGGCCAACGTCTATTTGGCGGGCCTGCTCAAGCTCAAATCGGAATTGAAGGGCAAATGACGGTACGTTGACCCCGCGCGCGTCCGGCGAGAACCCACATATGCAGGAGATGGGCATCGCGTCGCTCGCGATCCGCAACCTGGGCCACCGCTTCGGCGCCCGGGAAGCGCTCGCCGACGTCTCGCTCGATGTCTGGGCGGGCCGTTTCGTGGCCCTGGTCGGCCCCAATGGCGCCGGCAAGACCACGCTATTCTCGCTGATCACCCGCCTCTACGACAATCGCTCAGGCTCGATCGAGATCTTTGGCCTCGATCTGCGCCGTGCGTCCTCGCGCGCCTTGGCCGAACTCGGCGTGGTTTTCCAGGCCCGGACGCTGGATCAGGATCTCACGCTGCGGCAGAATCTCGCCTATCACGCGGCCTTGCATGGGCTCGGCGGACGCGAGGTGCGGGTTCGCATCGAGCTTCTGCTCGCGCGCATGGCCCTGAGCGAGCGCATCGACGACAAGGTTGCCACTTTGTCGGGTGGTCAGGCGCGGCGGGTCGAGATCGCGCGGGCCCTCGTCCATGCCCCGCGACTTCTCTTGCTGGATGAGCCCACCGTGGGCCTCGATCTTGCGGCCCGCGCCGCCATGGTCGAGACCGTGCGCGGGCTCGTGCGCGACGAGGGCCTGTCGGTGCTGTGGGCCACGCATATCTTCGAGGAGATCGACCCCGACGACGACGTCTATGTGCTCGATCGCGGGCGGATCGTCGCGAGTGGCAGGGCTGGCCTCCTGGCCGAGGGGGGCGGCACGACGCTGGCGGCTGCCTTCCGCCGGCTCACAGAACCGGAGCGGGCCGTATGACGCTGCTGGCGGTCCGGCTGCGCTCCCGACTCGGGCTCCGGGGCTATGGGCTGTGCCTCGCCGGCATCGCACGGCGCGAGCTCTTGCGGTTCGTTACCCAGAAGGAGCGATTTCTCTCCGCTTTGGTGCGGCCCTTGATCTGGCTGTTCATCTTCGCGGCGGGTTTCCGCAACGTGCTGGGGGTCTCGATCCAGCCGCCTTATGAAACCTACGTGCTCTACGAGGTCTATGTCACGCCGGGTTTAGCCGTGATGATCCAGCTGTTCTACGGCATGCAATCGTCGCTCTCGATGGTCTACGACCGCGAGGTCGGCTCCATGCGGGTGCTTTTGACGAGTCCCTTCCCGCGCTGGTCGCTGCTGCTCGCCAAGCTCCTGGCCAGCGTCATGGTTTCGGTGGCGCAGGTCTACGTCTTCCTGGTGATCGCCTATTTTTGGGGCGTCGAGGTCGACCCGCTCGGCTATGCGCTGGCGCTGCCGGCCTTGATCCTGACCGGGCTCATGCTCGGCTCGATCGGCTTGTTTCTCTCCTCGCTCATCCGGCAGCTCGAGAATTTCGCCAGCGTGATGAACTTCGTGATCTTTCCGATGTTCTTCGCCTCCTCGGCGCTGTATCCGCTCTGGCGCATCCGCCAGGCCAGCGAGCCGCTCTACCTCATCTGCCTCGCCAATCCGTTCACCCATGCGGTGGAACTGGTCCGCTTCGCGCTTTACGGCGCTTTCAATCCGGTGGCCCTCGCCGTCGTGGCAGGCACCGCGGCGGTGTTTTTCGCGGCCGCGGCGGTGGCCTACGACCCAGGGCGGGGCCTAATGGTTCGACGCGGCCGCGCAAAGGAAGAACCCCCATGATCGCAGCGCCACCTTCCCGATGGCGGGCCATGACCCGCCCGGCTCTCGTCTTGTTGCTCTGCGGTGCGGCGGGGCTGCCGGCTCGGGCCGAGGATCCCGCGGCTGCGCCTGCCGATGCGGCCATGAGCGCGACTGCGGCCCCGGGCGGGCCGCCCACGCCCGACGCCGGCTGGCCCTGCGTTCAGCGCCGCGTGGGCCGGATCAGCGCCGGCGCGGTTTGGAGCGGACCCGACCCCGCGGACGCGGGCGCGTGGGACAAGGATTTCGAGGCGGCCGCTCTGGCCCAAAAGCTCGCCTCGCGACGCACCGCGATTGAGGATGTCGACGGGCTGCTCGACGCCTTCGTGCAGACCGCCGGTGGCGAGAAGAGCGTGCGGCTGACCCGGGTTTTCGCCGGCGTACTCGATCTCGTCAATGCCGAACGCGACCGCGTCCTGCTCGGCATTGGCCGCTATGCGCACGGACAGAGCCGGCTGGCCGACCGGGTCCGATCGGAAAGCGACAAGATGAGTGACGCGGCGGAGGCGCCCGACAGCACCGAGTCCAAGGAGTTGAAAGATCTCGAGAGCGCACTGAAATGGGACAAAAGGATCTTCGAGGAGCGCAGCCGCGCCCTGATCTACGTGTGTGAGACCCCGGTGATTCTCGAACGGCGCATCTTCGACATCGCCCGGCGCATCCAGCAGCGGATCTGAAGCTCGCCACGCCAGAAACAACGTTGCGGTTTTACGACGCATGACAGGGGGTCCGCGAGAAGCGATCCAGACGTGAGGGGCCGGAGCAAGGCCCCTCATGGCCGCCCACCCCATAAGGAGGACATGTGATTGCATCTGATTTTGTGCTGGCGGGAGGACGGGGCGAGAAAACCGCGCTATCATGGCGCGGACCGATCGCTACACGGCCCTGGGGTGGAACAAGCCCCGAAGAAGGTCGTGACCGGGGAAGAACGCAGGGCTTTGTACCATGAATGTTCTGATCATCGAGGATGATACCCAAGTCGGGTCCATGCTGACGCGACGCCTCGAAGCTGAAGGTTTCGATGTCACGCTGGTCGACCAGGCGGACCGGGCTCTCGAAACCGCAAAGGCCATCAATCCTTGCGCGGTCTTGCTGGACATGATGACGCCGAACCGCCGCGGCCTCGACATATGCCGGGCGTTGCGGGAGGACGGCCACACGGCGCCGATCCTGTTCCTCAGCGCCAAGCATGGTGCCGCCGATCGCGCCGATGGCCTCAGTGCGGGAGCCGACGATTACATCGGCAAGCCGTTCCAGTTCGATGAACTCCTGACACGTCTGCGGGCCCATCTGATGCACCGCTCGATCGGCACCGACGAGCGCGACCGCTGCATCGTGGGCCGCCTCGTGCTCGACCTGCAGACCAGACAGGCGCATTTCGGTACGGTTCATATCCGCCTGACCCAGCGGGAGGCCGAACTGCTGGCCATCCTGATGCACAACGCCAACCATCCGGTCTCGCGCGGCGAAATCTTCGATCGGCTCTGGGCGATGCAGGGCGGCGTTTCCTTGAACGTCGTGGACGTCTATGTCGGCTATTTGCGCATCAAATTCACCGACATCACGCGGGTCGGCGGCCCGCTCTTGGCCACGGTGCGTGGTCGCGGGTTCATGCTCGACATGGCGGGCAACAGCGCGGTATCGCGCTCCGTGCCGCTGCAGGGCGCGGTGGGCATGGCGCCGCCCCGTCTCGGCGAGTTCGAGCGCGCGAAGCGGTAGCCGGATGCGCTGGCGCGCCGCTCTGGCTCTCATTGGCTTAGTCGCCGTGCTGCCCTCGGCTTCGCGGGCCGAGGGCGCGGCGCCAGATGCGGCGACGTTGCTATTCGATGAGCCGCAACTCGCGACGACCAAGCCCGGCGACATCCTCACCTACGCGTACAGCCGCAAAACCGCGGATCCGGCCCAGTTCGGACCGTCCTTCGAGGACCGCATCCGCCTCGTCGTCGACCATGGTGCCAACGAGGCGACCCGAACCGTTCAGGTGGAGCTGTTCTCGGGCGCACGCCGGCGTCCCGCCGGCCCCTTCGACGACATGATCGGCAATCCGCTCCTCAGCCTGGTGCTGGAGCAGAACATTCAGGGGTTGGCAACGCAGTTCGCCGCCAACCCGCGCTACTTCAAGACAGCCATTCGGGCCGCCCTGCGGGAGCGAGCATCGGTCGTGGCGGAGCAGATGGAGGTGGCGGGGCGGCTGGAGCCGGGCTGGCGGGTGACCATCACGCCGTTCCGTGACGAGGCCAACAAGGCGCGCATGCGGGGGCTCGACGCGCTCGCCTATGAATTCAGGATCGCGAAGGCCGTGCCGGGCGAGATCGTCGAGATCCGAATCAGCGCGCCCGGAGGCCCTTCCGGTCCATTGCTGGAGGAGAAGGTGGACTATGTCGCCAAGGCCGATTAGCCCCCTGATCGCGGCGCTTTGCCTGTGCGTCTCGGTCACCCTCCCGGCCCGGGCCGACGACGCCGCCACGAGCGACTACCCGACCGAAACCCGCGCCGATTACGTGTTCGGCTGCATGGTGGCGAACGGCCAGACGCGAGAGTCCCTGCACCGCTGCTCCTGCTCGGTCGACGTGATCGCCTCGATCCTGCCCTACGACCGCTATGTCGAAGCCGAAACGATCCTGTCCATGCGCCAAGGGGTCGGACAGAGCGCCAACATGTTTCGCGGCACGAAGCAGTTCAACGATATCGTGGCCGACCTGCGCCGCACCCAGGCCGAAGCGGAAATCCGCTGCTTCAAGTGACGGGTCCGCGAGGCCCCCTCCCCGACTCTCTGCCGCAGGCGCGCCGCCCCTACACGTTGCCGTCGGCCGGGAAGATTTTTTCGAACGTGTTGCCTTCGGAATCCTTGGCTTTGACCGAGACGGGTTGGCCGTTCGAGCGATAGGAGAAGCGGAAAGTCGGGTCCTCGCTCAGCGAGATGCCGCCCTCTACCGAAAACAGCGGCTTTTCGCCCTGCCTGACGTCGAGGCTCTCGACGAACCACGCCGGCGTGTAGAGCCGAGTGAGCTGATCCATCTGCATCCCCGAATAATTCGGGTGGTGGATCTGCACTTGCGCCTCGTCGCGACCCGTGTCGGTGAAGACGCGGAAGCGCATCTTGCCAATGTCGACATTGGCCTGGGCCGGATCCTTGGCGGCGGGAGCCGAACAGCCGCCGGCCGCCTTGACGAAGCTCTTGCTCATGTGAAGCGTGCCGTCGCTGGTCTCGGTAATGGCGCGCACGAAGGAATAGGAATTCACCCGCAACCGGGTCGAAAGATCGAAGGCTCCCGTGCCGCCGCCGAGCTTGAATTTGGCCACCAGCGGCGAGGGGTTCTCGTCCACCACCAGGGTGACGGCGACCACGCTTCGGGTGTCGCCCGCCGGCACCGCGATGTGGAGGTCGACCGGCACCAGCGCCGCATCCTCGGCCCGGACCGGAGCCACGAGGGTTGCGAAAGCGGCGTCGTCGGCAATCACCCGATCGCCGAAGATCTGCGATTTGACGAGGGCCCACGTGGTCTCGTCCTCGGCGGCCAATCCATGCGAAGCCCCGAGAGGAAACGCCGCGGCGAGCCCGCCCAGAAGCACACGTCGACTGATGAGAACCTGTTTCACGGTCATCCTCCCGCATCGGGGCGTGGCTGCACTTCCGCGAGCGGGAGCTCAGCCTCGCTCCAGCCCTCGACGCCGTCGGCATACCAGGACACGTCGTCGTAGCCGTAGCCGCGTATGCGCTTGGCGGCGTTCCACGACATCCAGCAGTCCCGCTTACAGAAAATCACCAGCGGCTGGTGTTGGTTGCCTTGAGTGATGGCCGCCAACCCCTGCTTGAGGTAGCGCTCGGTTTGGGGGGAAAGGGCGCCCCGCCCGACGTCGGGCAACCAAACGGCGCCTGGAATACTGCGATGCGGGGCCTCGTTCCAGATCGTGCCGGCCGGCAGTCCGGCGGGCTTGGGCACGTGCGGCACGACGTCGATGAAGGTCGCGCGCCTCTCGGTCCAAAGCGTCTTGGCACCTGCCGTCGTCAGCGCAGGGGTGCCGAGGACCGTGGCGGGCACCGGCGCCTGATAGGCGTCGAGACGGTAGCCGTCCGGCTCCGGAGGGGCCTGGGCCGAAGCCGAGCCGGCCGCGAGCGCGCAACAAAGCGCTAGGAGGGCGGGCAAACCCGCCTGCCGCGCCGATCTCATTGCAATTCCTCCGATCCCGCGGACGCCGCTCCCGCAGGCTCGGCGGGCGCCGCATCCCGGGAAAGCAGCGGCACGCCATAGCTGGCCAGCACCGCATCGATGTCCTTCTGCCGTTTGCGGATCACGGCGTTGAGCTGATGTTTCCAATTCGGCTCGTTGGGCCGGATCCCGAAAGTGATCCGGAACGCCAGTGACGGCCGCTGGTCCTCATGCAAGGGCGTGACGCTGAGCGGCTCGGTGGATCGGCGGGCGAAGTAGCCGCCGATCGGGCCCCAAAGAATTGCGGCGTCTGTGGTGCCATCGGCAACATCCGCGAGCGCTTCCTCGGCGGGCGAGGTGTAGCGGCGGTCGACGAGCAACAAATAGGTTTTGGCATCCGGGATGAGGCCCAGCCGCAACAGGTGGTCGGCCGGCGGGGTGGCGGCGATGACGCCCAGCTTGCGCCCTTTCAGCCGCGGGTCCTCCAGCCGGTCTATTCTGTCGAGCGCTCCCCCGCGCTTGGTGACCAGCACGTAGGACGAGGCGTAGTAGGGATTGGTATGCTGGACGATGTCTGCGCCCGACGCGAAGCCGATGATGACATCGCAGAGCCCAGTCCCGAGCGTGTTCCTCACGAAACCGGGACCTTGCGGGACCCAGTAATAGTGCAGCGGCAGCTTCAGCTCGTCCGCCACGATCTCGGCGATCTTGTTCTCGAAGCCGCCGCGCTCCCGATTGGAGAATGGCATGTCGGCCGGATCGGCGCAGACCCGCAGTCTTTCATGCGAAACGAGTTCCGGAACCTGCTGCGCCACAGCGGTGCCAGCGGCGAGCATGGCCGCGAGGGCCAGGAGGGCGCCGCGCGCAGACGCCCTCCCTCCGACCTCAGAACCCCATGCAGGCTTTTTCGGCATCCTTGGCGCTTTGCGGTTTCGGCTCATGATTTTCGGGCCGAATGCGCGGGAGCGCGCCGTCGGCCCGGGCCTTCAAGTAGACGAAGATGTCGTCGAGGTAGCACATCACGTTTTTATTCTCACCCAGGGTCGGCATGACCTTGTCGTTGCCGTTGGTGAGGTCCTTGCGGCCCTGCGCTACGGTGGCGGCGAACTGGGCATAGTCCATGTGCTTGAGGGAGTCGGCGAGCGCGGGCGCGTAGGTGGAGCCGGCGCCGTCCGGGCCATGGCACACGTGGCATTCCGAGTGGTAGCGGCGGTAGCCCGAGAAGGTGTACCAATCCACTTTGCCGTCGGCCTCCACGTGGTAGGTCGGGGCGCCCTCCTCATCGAGGTATTTGCCGTCCTGGTTGTTGACCGGGCTGGCGGTTTGCGCTCCTGCCGATGCGACGAGGCCCGACGAGAGCAGCGCAAACATCATCAGCAAGCCGGTCCGTTTTGCATGAGTGACGTTGGTACGCCTGGTCGAAATACGCCTTTTTATCAAGTGACCATCCTGGTGATCTGCAACCGATTCCGGAGCGCCCGGCAGCAGCCGCACAGCGTCGTGACGGCGACCCGGGTCGGACTGAGGTTAGAAGGGTTACTGGGCAAGAGGGCTTGCCCAGTAAGGAACCGCGTGGCGCTCGATGCGCGCCAGTGGTCGGTCATTCCGGGAGGGTGAAGACCGTCAACTCGCCACCCAGCGCGGTGTAGTTGTTCAAGGCCGCATAGCCGCCCACCGCACCGAGACCGGCATTCGGATCCGTGAGTCCGGCCGCGAGGCCGATCCCGGCCCAACCGCCGACCCCCGACAGGACCGCGACATATTGCTTGCCTTTATGCGTGTAGGTCATGACGTTGCCGATGATGCCGGACGGCGTCTTGAACTTGTAGAGCAGCTTGCCGGTCTTCGCGTCGACCGCCTTCAGATAGCCTTCCAGCGTGCCGTAGAACACGATGTCGCCGGCCGTCGCGAGCGCGCCGGACCATACCGAAAACTGCTCGGGCAGCGACCAGACGATCTTGCCCTTGGTGGCGTCCCAGGCAATGAAATTGCCCATGCCGCCATGGCTGTTCGGCGCCGGATACATCGACAGGGTCGCGCCCACATAGGGCTGACCTGGCGTATAGCTCACCTTGAAGGGCTCGTAATCCATGCAGACATGGTTGGTCGGCACGTAGAACAGGCCGGTCTTGGGCGAGTAGGCCGACGGCTGCTCGTCCTTGGTGCCTAGCGCTGCCGGACAGATGCTCTTGGAGTTGACGTCCTCGCCGTTCTGTTCCGTCGAATATTGCGCCAGGACGAGCGGACGACCGTAGGTCTTGCTGGACTTGTCCATGTCGACCTTGCTGGCCCAGTTCACGGACGGATCGTATTTTTCGGCGACGAGCAGTTCGCCGGTGACGCGGTCGAGCGTGTAGCCGAACCCGTTGCGGTCGAAGTGGACCAGGAGCTTGCGGTCCTTGCCGTCGATCTTCTGGTCGACGAGCGGAACCTCGTTGACGCCGTCGTAGTCCCATTCGTCATGGGGGGTCATCTGGTAGACCCATTTGGCGACGCCGGTGTCCGGATCGCGGGCGAACAAGGTCATCGACCATTTGTTGTCGCCGGGCCGCTGTTTCGGGTTCCAGGTCGAGGGGTTGCCCGAACCGTAATAGACGAGGTTGAGCTCGGGGTCGTAGGAATACCAGCCCCAGGTGCAGCCGCCGCCGGTCTTCCACTGGTCACCGGTCCAGGTCTTCAGGCTCGAGTCCTTGCCGACCGGCTTGCCGAGTTCGGTCGTCTTTTCGGGATCGAGGAGGATCTGATCGTCCGGCCCTTCCGAATAGGCGCGCCAGATCTTCTTGCCGGTCTTCAGATCATAGGCCGTCATATGGCATTGCACGCCGAATTCGCCGCCCGAAATGCCGACCAGGAGCTTGTCCTTCACCGGAAGCACGGTGGCGGTATTGGTCTCGCCCTTCTTCGGATCGCCGTTGACGACCGACCACACGACCTTGCCGGTCTTCGAGTCCAGGGCCACCACCGTGGTGTCGGCCTGATGCAGGAAGACCTTGCCGTCCGCATAGGCGAGACCCCGATTGACCGTGTCGCAACACATCACCGGAATGACGTTGGGATCCTGCTTGGGCTCATATTTCCAGATGATCTTGCCATCGTCGTTGAGATCGAGCGCGAAGACCGTATTGGGGAAGGGCGCATGCACGTACATGACGTCGCCGACGACGAGCGGCGCGCCCTCGTGCCCGCGCAGAACGCCGGTCGAGAAGGTCCACGCCACCTGCATTTTGTTGACGTTTCCGGCGTTGATCTGGTCGAGCTTGGAAAAACGCGTGTTGGCGTAGTCGCCGGCCTGCATGACCCATTGGTTCGGGTCCTGCGTGAGCTTTTTGATTTCGTCATTGGCGCTTGCCTGCTGACTCCCGGCCAGGGCGCTCACCAATGCCACCGATGCTAACAGCCGTTTCATGGGCTTCCTCCGATGTGCTCAGCAATTGCCTGCCGCAGCAATGGCCGCCGAGCGTTGATCTTCCCGTCTGGATATTTGTTCGACGCCTTCGGCCGGCCGATGTCGCGTGCCGCCGGAGCCGCCCGCGACATCTTTGTGCCTCATGCAACGGCCAGCTACCCAGAAGCAGTGCCGCCTTGATCGAATGCTAAAAGTTTCTAAGAAGTCGACCTGCTCGAAGCTATCCTAACGTACTGATCTGCCTCCATTATATTGCTCTTATGTTTGTATTATTTTGCTCTTATGAAACGGCAGTGTTCGGTATTGCGCCGCAATAGAGAAGGGTGCCGCACCGCACGCGCGTCGGCGTCATTCACTCCCATTCGAGCTCGTGAAAGGCCGTGATCGCGTTGCGCGCGTTGAAGTCGTCGAACAGCGCCCAAGCGCCGCGCTCGGGTTGCGCCGCCGCGGCGGCCGCCTGCTGCATGGTTTTCCCCTCCCGAATCATCCGGCGCAGATCCGCATCGAGCAGGCGCAGGTAGCGCTCCATGGCTCCGAGCGCGTCGGGCCAGGCCATCACGGCCGGACCGTGTCCCGGGACCACGCGGAGGGCTTTGCGGGTTTTGAGGACGTCGATCGCGGCCAGCCAGCCCCTGAGGCTGCCGTCGAGCGCCGGGACATGACCCGAGAACAATAGGTCGCCCAGGAACCAGGTCCCGGTCCGCTCGTCCATGACCGTGAGGTCCGTGTCGGTATGGGCGGGTGGCCAGGCCTCGAGCGACAGTCGGCGCTGGCCCAAGTCGAGATCCAGACGCTGCTGCACCAGCAGGGTCGGCACGATTGCCCGGGTTCCGGCGAACGCTTGCTCGCCGATGAGATCGCGGGTGGCCGACAGATAGACCGCGGCGCGCGCCGCGAGCGCTTGCGGCAGATTGCGATGCCCGACGATCTCGGCTCCCGTCCCGACGAAGGCCGCGTTGCCCAAGATATGGTCCGGGTGGTCGTGCGTATCGATGACGTAGCGGATGGGCTTGTCGGTTTTCGTCCTGATGGCGGCGAGCAGCCGTCGGCCCACCATGAAGCTGCCGCCCGTGTCGATCACCGCCACGGCATCGCCGCCCACGATGAAACCGGCGTTGCTGATGTGGTCGGCGTTGGCGGGCGTTGCGAGTTCGTGCGGCCCGACCGCGACGAAGACCCCGTCGGCGACTGCGGTGAGAGGCAGCGGCTCGACGGGCGCGTCGGCCGCCTTGGCGGCGAGGCCCGGCCACGCCAGAGCCAGGCCCATTGACAGAACGAGGTCGCGTCGCGTCAGCATCGATCCCCCCGAGCGCGCGATGCCGCAGGGCGGCTCGGCTGGCCGTCGGACCCGGCATATTGAATGGCGAGTAGAGTACCGAAACGGTCTATCCGGCAAATTCTCGTTGGCCGCGGAGGGGCGGCTCGCTTCTCGCATGGCCCGTAGCATGCAACGCGTTGTGCCCATCGAAAGGAACTGAGATGACCGCTTTCACTGCAATCGTGCTCATCTGCCTAATGCCCGTGCAGCCGGATGCCTGCGACGAGCATACCGCGATCGACGTCATATCGACCCGCGTGGCTTCGGAACTCGGCTGTGCGACGGGGTGGCAGGAGAGCATCGCGCGCGGCAGTTTGCGCGAGGGTCTCGGCGACAAGCTCTACTTGCGGACACTCTGCCGCCGCAGCGTCAGACCGTCGCCAAGCTAGGCAGGATCGAAGGTCGGCCGCAGGGCGAGAAAGGCCGATCAGGTCGTCTTATAAAGAGCTTAGGATGCTTTGTGCCCGTTGCGCCGGGCCTGGAACCTGTCCTTATAGGCACGAAATTCGTGCAACCGTTTGAGGTGCGCCGCCATGAAGACCCGTGCCGCCGTTGCTTGGGCCGCCAACAAGCCCCTGACCATCGAGACCATCGACATCGAAGGGCCGAGAGCCGGCGAGGTGCTGGTCGAGAACATGGCGACCGGGGTGTGCCACACCGATGCCTACACACTGTCGGGGCTGGATTCGGAGGGCAAGTTCCCGGCCGTTCTGGGCCACGAGGGGGCCGGCATCGTGCGCGAGATCGGCCCCGGCGTGACCGCGGTGAAGGTCGGCGATCATGTGATCCCGCTCTACACACCCGAATGCCGGCAATGCAAAACCTGCCTGTCGCAACGCTCGAATCTGTGCACCGCGATCCGGTCCACGCAGGGCCAGGGCGTGATGCCGGACGGCACCGCGCGGTTCCATTGCGATGGCGGCGAGATCTTCCACTATATGGGAACCTCGACCTTCTCGAATTTCACCGTCCTGCCCGAGATCGCGGTCGCCAAGGTGCGGTCCGACGCGCCGTTCGACAAGATCTGCTACATCGGCTGCGGGGTCACGACCGGTGTCGGGGCCGTGATCTACACGGGCAAGGTTTGGCCGGGCGCCAATGTCGTGGTGTTCGGGCTCGGCGGCATCGGGCTCAACGTCATCCAAGGCGCCCGCATGGTGGGGGCCGACAAGATCATCGGGGTCGATCTCAATCCGTCCAAGGCCGAGATGGCCAAACGGTTCGGCATGACCGATTTCGTCAATCCGGACGTGGTCGGGCGCGACAAGGTCGTGCAGGCGATCGTCGACCTAACCGGCGGAGGCGCCGACTTCTCCTTCGAATGTATCGGCAACGTCCATACGATGCGCCAGGCGCTCGAATGCTGTCAACGGGGCTGGGGCACCTCGATCGTGATCGGCGTGGCCCCCTCGGGCCAGGAGATCGCGACCCGGCCGTTCCAACTGGTCACCGGCCGCAACTGGCGCGGCTCGGCTTTCGGCGGCGCGCGGGGCCGCACCGACGTGCCCAAGATCGTCGACTGGTACATGGAGGGTAAGATCAACATCGACGATCTCATCACTCACACCATGCCGCTGGACAAGATCAACGACGCTTTCGACCTCATGCATGAGGGCAAATCGATCAGGTCCGTCGTCACCTTCTGAGGCGAAAATGCCCAGCCTTTCACGTGATCGGCGGCGAAATCTTCGACCCCGCTGACGGCAACACCCCCTACGTCTCGGCCAAGGCCGCCATTGTGATTCTGCCCCGCTGACCGGCCGCCGAACTCGGACCCTGCGATGTCACGGCCGACAGCGTCGTGCCGGGCTGGATTTCTCGCAAAAATCACGGGCTCGCAAACCTCGAACCGACTGCCGCCTTCGCGGCTTATCGTAAGGACTGCCGCTCGCGCTTCGGCACGCCGGACGAGATCGGCGGCGCCGTGGGGTTCCTGGCTGGCGAGGGTACCGGCTTCGTGACGGGCCAGCGCCTGTCGGTCACCGGCGGCATGACGCGTATCCGCCCCCTTCCGGAGAGTTACCATGCAGTATCGCAAGCTCGGCGACAGCGACCTGACCGTATCCGAGATCGCCTTCGGGTCATGGCTCACGACGTCGGGGGGCGTCGCGCGCGATCAGGCGATCGCCTGCGTGCGACGCGCCCTCGATTGCGGCGTCACGCTGATCGACACCGCCAATGTCTATGGACGCGGTGCCGCCGAGGAGGTGCTGAGCGAGGCGCTGGCGGGCGTGCCGCGGGACAGCTACGTGCTGGCCACGAAACTCTTCTTCCCCATGAGCGACACGGATCGCGGCCTGTCGCGCGGCCAGGTCGAGAAGCAGATCGACGCCTCGCTCAAGCGGCTGAAGGTGGACCACCTCGATCTTTACCAGTGCCATCGCTACGACGACAAGACGCCGCTCGAAGAGACCATGGCGGCGCTGACCGACGCCGTCCGGGCCGGCAAGACCCGCGCTATCGGCTTCTCGGAGTGGCCCGTCGACAAGATCGAGGCGGCGCTCGCGATGACGGGCGTCGAAAAATTCGTGTCGAGCCAGCCGCAATATTCCCTGCTCCACCGCGATCCGGAAGCGGCCGTCATTCCGCTCTGCGCCCGGTCGGGCATCTCGCAGATCGTATGGTCGCCGCTGGCACAGGGCGTGCTCACGGGCAAGTATGCGCCCGGCTCGCCGCCGCCCCGCGACAGCCGCGCCAGCAGCGGCGACATGGGGGGCTTCTTTCCCAAGCGCTGGCTCGAACCGCACCTGCTCGAGGCAGTGCAGAAACTCAAGCCTCTCGCAGCCGAAGCCGGCCTGAGCCTGGCGCAGTTCGCGCTGGCCTGGGTGCTGCGCGAGCCGAACGTGGCGGCCGCCATCATCGGCGCCTCGCGCCCCGAGCAGGTCGACGAGAACTGCGCGGCCTCGGGGATTCGCGTGGCGCCCGACCTGTTCGCGCAGGCCGAGTCTATTTTGGCCGGAGCTCAGTGAGCAAAGGCGGCACGGCTCCAACCTGAACCGGGACTACGGCTTTGCCCGATGCAGCTCCGAACCGTTGGGAGGCGCCGCGCTGTCCCGAACCACCAGCACGACAGGCAGGATCGTCTCGACCGGCACTTCGTCTGATGGAGCGGCACTCATCAATCTTAGGAGCAGGTTAGCGGCGGTGCGGCCGGCCTCGTGCTGTTGGACGCGCACCGTCGTCAGCTTGGGCCGGATCAGCTCCAGGAACGGCATGTCATTGAATCCGGTGACCGAGACATCGCTCGGGCAATCGATACCGAGCTCGCGCAGACGATCGATGGCGCCCAGCGCAAGTCGGTCGTTGGCGCACAGGATCGCCGTGAATTCTCTCCCGGAGGAAAGCAGCCTTTCAGCGCAACGCGCCCCTTCCCGCTCGTCAAATCGTGTCGCCGCAACGACGCGGTCGGCACGAAACGCTGCCGGTACGTCGCCCGTGGCGTCGAGAAAGGCAGCAAGCCGGCGCTGGCCGGTCGAAAGATCCTGGGGTCCGGCAAGGTGGGCGATATGGCGATGACCGAGATCGCGAAGATAATCCAGCATGCCTCGGATGCCCGCTTCCTCGTCGTTGATCACGCAAGGAATGTTGGAGTTTTCGACCTTGCGGTTCAGCGTCACCACGGGCAGGCCCTCTTCTGCGGCCTTCGCGATGGCGGGGTCGCTGCGCAGGGCGGCCGCATGAATAAGGCCGTCGACGCCTCTTTCCCGGAGCACGTTCAAGAGCCGAGCTTCGCGGTCCTGCTCGTTGTCGGTATTGACGATGATCGACGCATAGCCGAGCGGCTCCAGCACGCTCTCGATGCCGCGAAGAATAGGGGGAAAAAGGACATTGGTGATGTCGGGGATCATCACCCCGACCGTCATCGTCCGGCTGGTCCGTAAGCCGGCCGCGATCCGATTCGGACGATAGCCGAGGAGGTCCGCGGCCGTCTGAATCCTATTCACAACCTCCTCGGTGATGGCCCTACGTTCGATCGGGTCCAGGGCGCGCGACACCGTCGATACGTGCACACCCGTTTTCCGGGCGATATCCTTGAGTGTGATCCGTCTATTCTGCACATGAACCTCGTCCTTTGCGTCTAGCAGAAGGTACGAAACTCTCGCAATCGTTTGCGGACAACGCTTGACGCTCTTGCGGGCCCCATGCTACTCATCCGTGCAATCGATTGCGCAATCGAATTAGGCCTTAGGAGGATTGAGCGACGGCCCCGCTTCGGTGAACGGCTTGGCAGTGGGAGCTAAGCGCCGGAACCCGGCCGAACGCCGTAGCGGTCCTTGCGACCGACCCCACATCAAGCATCTCAAGGACGAGGCAAAAATCGGAACGCGGCAGTGTAACGCCCGACGATGAAGAGAGGATCTCCACCGATGCAAAGCATCAACGAGCCCCGGCTCATCTCGAGCGAATCAGACGTGACGCCGACCGTCCTGAACGCCATGGCCAACACGCAGAACGCGCGGCTCAAGCACATCATGACGTCGCTGGTGACGCATCTGCATCAATTCATCCTCGAAACGCGTCCGAGCGAGGAGGAATTCGAGCAGGGACTTCGCTGGATCGCGGCTCTCGGCCACCATACGACCGAGAGCAACAACGAAGTCGTGCTCGCGGCCGATGTGCTCGGGGCATCGACGCTGATCGACTTGATCAACAACGACGGCATGCAGGGCGAAACCATGTCGGCGCTTCTCGGCCCGTTCTATCGGGGGCAGGCGCCCCAGGTGGCGCTGGGAGACAGCATCGCCCGCTCCTTGACGCCTGGTCCAAGTCTCTTCTTCAGGGGAAAGGTCACGGAGGTGGACGGGACGCCGATCGGTGGAGCCACCCTCGACATTTGGCAGGCCTCGCCCGTCGGACTTTACGAAAACCAGGACCTCGAACAAGACGACTTCAATCTGCGCGGCAAGCTAACCACAGATTCCAGCGGCAACTATCACTTCGTGTCCGTGAAGCCCGCCGGGTACCCGATCCCGACCGATGGTCCCGTCGGGGTCTTGCTGCGTGCCCAGCGGCGCGTCCCCATGCGCCCGGCCCATGTCCATTTCGTGGTGACCGCGCCCGGACACAAGACGCTGATCACCCAGATCTTCTCCGACGATCAGGCAGCGCTTGTCGGCGATGTCGTGTTCGGCGCGAAACCACGGATCGTCGGCGACTTCGTCGAACATCGCGAACCGCACCCGGATTATCCGGGCGCCACTCTGCCTTTCTTTACTTGCGAATACGATTTCAAATTGGTTGCCGGTACCCCGACCTATCCGGTGCCGCCGATTTCGTCGAAGAAGCCGGAATTTGCGTCGTGAGCGATTTCGGTCGCCTCGACGGAAAGGTTGCGGTGGTGGTCGGAGGATCGGGCGGCATCGGTCGCGAGACCTGCCGTCTGCTGGCCGAAGCGGGTGTCAAGCTCGTGGTCGGCTACCGGTCCGGCCAGCAACGGGCGGAAACGCTTGCCGCGGACCTGCTCGGCGATGGCCATGTGGCGCTGCCGGTCTCGATCGAGGAAACGGCAACCATCGAGGCGTTCCGCGACGCTGCGCTCGGGGCCATGGGTCGGGTCGATATCCTGGTCAACGCCGCCGGAATCACCAAGCAGATCCCGCACGGCGATCTCGACGCTCTGACGGACGAGGTGATCGACCAGATCTTCATCAACAACTGGCGCGGCGTCTTCGCCACCATCCGGGCCTTCGCGCCCGCTCTGCGACGTCACGGCGATGGGCTCGTGGTCAGCGTCTCCTCGATTGCCGCCTTCACCGGCGTCGGCTCGAACATCGCCTATTGCGGCGCCAAGGCAGGTCTCGACATCATGGCCAACGCGCTCGGCCGGGCCCTCGCGCCCGACATCCGCGTCATGGTGGTCTCGCCGGGCGCCGTCGACACCCAGTTCGTGCCGGGCCGTGGCAAGGAATTCAACGACAAGGCCGCAGCCACGACGCCGCTGAAGCGGATCACGACGCCGAACGACGTCGCCGCGGCGATCCTGTCCTGCGCCACGCATCTGCGGTTTTCGACCGGAAGCAAGATCGTCGTCGATGGCGGAAGGCACCTCTGATGCAGTCCAAGGTCATGATTACCTGCGCCGTGACCGGCAATCAGACCACGAGGGAAAACCATCCCGGCCTGCCCGTGACCCCGGAGGAGATCGCGAACTCCTGCCTGGAAGCCGCCGATGCTGGCGCCGCCATCGCGCATATCCATGTGCGCGATCCCGCGACCGGCCAGCCGTCGATGGAGCTGAAATACTATCGTGAGGTGATCGACAGAATTCGGGCGAGGAACACCGCCCTGGTGCTGAACGTGACCACCGGGCCCGGCGGCCGCTACCATCCGAGCGACGAGGACCCCGCCGTCGCGGGCCCGCGCACGACGCTGATGCGCCCGGAGCGGCGCGTCGAACATATCGTGGCGCTCAAGCCCGATATATCGACCCTCGATCTCAACACCATGAACTCCGGGGCCGAGGTGGTGATCAACACGCCCGGCAACGTGACGATCATGGCCGATCTGATCAACGAGGCGGGCGTCAAGGCCGAATTGGAGGTCTTCGATACCGGAGACATCCAGTTGGCCCAGGATCTTCTGAAGGCCGGCGTGCTGAAATCACCCGCGATGTTTTCGATCGTCACGGGTGTCAAATACGGATTGCCCGCCAGCCCCGACGGGATGACGCTCGCCTCGCGAATGCTGCCGCGCGATGCCGTTTGGACCGGGTTCGGCGTCGGGCGGATGTCGTTCCCGATGGCGGTCCAGTCCTACCTGCTCGGCGGCCACGTTCGGGTCGGGCTGGAGGACAATTCCTATCTGGCCAAGGGACAGCTCGCCAAAGGCAACGGCGAACTCGTCGAGCGCGCCCGCGATCTCATCGAAAAGCTCGGCGGGCAGATTGCCGGCCCTTCGGAAACTCGGGAACTGCTTGGGCTTGCCAGCTGACCGGCGCGGCCCGACCAAGGAATCGACTCTATGAACATTCAAGCCAACGTCACGACCGGTCGGGCCCTGAGGGTTTCGCAGAAGTCGGCCGACATCGACCACCTCCTGATCGAGGTTGCGGAGATCGAGGTGCCGCGGCCGGGTCCGGGCCAGGTGCTCGTCGAGATCGTGGCGGCGGGGGTGAACCCCAGCGACGTGAAGGCCTCGCTCGGCCATATGCCGCACGCGGTCTGGCCGCGCACGCCGGGTCGCGATTTCGGCGGCATCGTGCGCGAGGGGCCCTCCAACATGGTTGGAATGGAGGTCTGGGGCGGCGGCGGCGAGCTCGGCATCACTCAGGACGGGAGCCATTCCAAGTGGATGGTGCTGGACCAGAAGGCCGTGCGGGCCAAGCCGAAGAATTTTTCGATGGAAGAGGCAGGCTCGATCGGGGTTCCCTTCATCACCGCCTACGAGGGGTTCCGCGAGGCCGGTGGCGTGCAGGCGACGGACGTGGTGCTCGTCTGCGGCGGCAATGGCAAGGTCGGGCAGGCGGCGATCCAGCTTGCGACACTCGCCGGCGCCAAGGTTTTCGCCGTCGAACACACCGAACAGAAACTGGCCGGGCACGTCAACGCGTCGGTCGAGATGCTGAATGGCGCCGCTCAGGACGTCGCCGCCATCGTACGCGAGAAGACGGACAGCCATGGCGCCGACATCGTCTTCAATACGGTGGGCAGCCCGTACTTCGACGTCGCCAACAAGGCCATGGCGAATCAGGCGCGGCAGATCTTCATTTCGACATTCGATCGTGCCGTGCCATTCGACATCTTCAACTTCTTTCGCGGCCGTCACAAATACATCGGCATCGACACGTTGGCGCTGTCGTCCGTCGATGGCGCCCGCATCTTCGACAAGCTCAAGCCGAAATTCGAGGACGGATCATTGAAGCCGTTTCGGATCAATCCCGACAGTTGTTACGGCTTTGCCGATGCCTCGAAGGCCTATGCTTCGGTGCTGCGCGGCACGCCGGACCGGGTTCTGCTGAAGCCATAGAGGGAGTGACGCGTGTGCAGGTGACACGATACAGCGAGGCACGCCCCTATGATGCGCCCGAGCACTACGACATGCATTGCCTCCGCCTTCAGGGCAAGGAGGCAACGACCACCGATACGATCTGGGTCGGCCTGTCCCATCTGCTGCCAGGCGGACGCACCTCGCTGAAGGATGCGGCGGTCGAGAAGATCTACGTCGTCGTGGCCGGCGAGGTCACCGTGGAAACGCCCACGCAAGCCGTCGTCCTCGGTTTCCTCGACAGTTGCCGACTGGCGCCCGGCGAGGCCCGTGCTTTGATCAACCGAACGAACGCGCCGGCTTCCATTCTTCTGGCGATGCCAAACTCGAACTAAACAAAGTCAACCCAAGCGTGCGTCAAGCTTAGAAGCCCGGAGCAACAAATACATTTGGCGCCGGTGACAAAATTGGCGTGGTGACAAAAAAGGGAGGAACCAGGCATGCGATTGCTCAAGCTATGCGCGACCGTGGCAGTTGCCGCATTGTGCGCCGAGGCCGCCGGCGCGGAACACGCGAAAGCCGCGCCGTCAGCACCGATCAAGATCGGCATCTCACTGTCCCTCACGGGAGACTTCGCGGATTCGGGCGAAGCCGCGCAGCGTGGCTACACCCTATGGGCCGCCGAGGTGAACAAGGCCGGCGGCCTTCTTGGGCGAAAAGTCGAGATCAAGATCGTCAATGACGCGTCCAGCCCCGATCAGGTGGTGAGCAATTACCAGAACCTCATCACGCAAGACAAGGTCGACATCGTTTTTGGACCCTTCTCGAGCCTGCTGACCATTCCTGCGGCGCGGGTCGCCAAACGCTACGGCTATTCATTCATCGAGCCGGCAGGCGGCGGACCACACGTCTTCGAGCAGCACCTCGACAATCTCTTCTTCGTGCAGCCGGCCGAGACGGTGAAGGGCGGCGACGTGTTCGCCAACTACATCCTGGCTTTGCCGCCGGACCAACGCCCGAAGACCGCGGCCTATGCCAAACTCGACGATCCATTCGCGGCGCCGATCGCTGAGAACGTGCAGAAGCGGTTCGAGGCGGCCGGCATCAAGACGGTCTACGATCAAACCTACCCATCCGAGTCCGCCGACCTCACCCCGATCATCGCGGGGGTCGCGGCCGCCAATCCGGACGTACTCGTTTCGGGAACGCAGTCTTCGGATGCATTCGCCCAGGTGAAGGCCATGATCCAGCTGAAGTTCAATCCAAAGTGGCTGTTCATGTCGAACGGCGCGAGTTCACCGAGTGAGTTCCCGGACAAAGTGGGGGCCAAGAATACGGGCGGCGTCTTCACGAGCAACGACTGGCATCCGGGTTCGTCCACGGCGGGAACCAAGGAGTTCATTGCCGCTTACACCGCGACCTACGGCGGTGATGCGGACGGCATCGACAGCACCTCTGCCGAGGCCTATTCGGCCGGCATGATCCTGGCCGAAGTCGCGCAGAAGACCGGGACGATCGACAATGCCACGATCATCAAAACCCTGCACGACGGTGTCTGGCCGACCCTCGTCGGCGACCTCAGCTGGGATCGCAACGGCGCGCCCAAAGGCGAGTATCTTCTGACCCAGTGGATCGACGGCAAGCTCACCACCGTCTACCCGCCGAACGAAGCACAGCACCCTCCCGTCGCGCCCAAGCCCAATTGGGGCGGGTAAAGGAGGGCGGCCATGCATGCTCTCATTCAGGCCATCATCCTGGGCGTGCTGACGGGCGGCGTCTATGCCCTGATGGCCAGTGGCCAGACGCTCATCTTCGGCATCATGAAGGTCGTCAACCTCGCGCAGGCGGCGTTCGTGGTCTTCGCGGCTTACCTGACCTTCAGCCTCTTCACGCTCACCGGCATCGACCCGTTTCTTTCGATCCTGATCACCACACCCGTCATGTTCGTGATCGGTGCGGCGGTGCAATGGACGCTGCTGCGTCCGCTGCGCCCCGGCGATGCGGCGGAGCTGTCGCTGCTCGTGACATTCGCGGTCGCGCTCGGGCTCGAGGGCCTGCTCGCGGTAGTCTACCAGACGACGTTCCGGTCGATCCAACCGGGCTATGAAAACTTCAGCTGGACGGTGCTGGGCTACCAGGTGAACATGGTCCGGTTGCTCGCCTTTCTGCTCTCGCTGGTGATGCTGGGGCTTCTCTACCTGATCCTGCACCGGACCAAATTCGGTTGGGCCATCCGGGCCACGGTGCAGAATCCGATGTCGGCGCAGCTGCTCGGCGTCAGTTCCGAAAGAGTTGCGGCGTTCGGCTTCGGGCTCGGGGCGGCCGCCGCCGCGGCGGCGGGCGCCGTATTCGGCCTCATCACGCCGTTCAACCCCGGGAGCCACTACGATCTCATCAGCCGCCTGCTGACGATCGTGGTTCTTGGCGGCCTCGGCAGCATCGGTGGAGCGATCGTGGCGGCGCTCGTCATGGGCATAGGCTCGGCCGTCATCGCGGCCCTTGCGTCCCCGATCTGGTCTGATTTCTCGTTCTTCGTGGTGCTGCTGCTCGTGTTGTTGTTCCGCCCGAGGGGCCTCTTCGGGGCGCGCGTGCGAGGCGCGCTGTGAGCCGCGCGGGATTGCTGCGAGCAGTCGTCTTCTTCGGCGCGCTCACGCTGCTGCCGTTCGGCGTCGGCCCGCAATGGGTGCTGAACCTGCTGATTTTCACGCTGATGTATGCGGGTCTGGCAAGCGCCTGGAACTTGCTGGGTGGCTATGCCGGCTATCCATCCCTGGGCCACGCCGCCTTCTTCGGGATCGGTGCCTATGCGGTCGCGATCGCCTTCGAGAACGATGTCGGCAGCGGCTACCTGCCGTTCTACGCCCTTCCATTGATTGGCGTGGGAGCCGCCCTGATCAGCGTGCCCATCGGATGGATCGCCATGCGAACCCGCGCCGATGTCTTCGCCATCGTCACGATCACCCTGCTCTTCATGGCTCAGGCCCTCGCGTTCAACCTGCGCTGGATCACCGGTGGCGCCCAGGGCAAGAGCGTCGCCGTGCCGCCGTTCCCCGCGGCGACCTACAACCTGCCGTTCTACTACGCGATGCTTGCCCTGCTGGCCCTCGCCATGGGCGTGTCGTTCTACTTCCTCCGCTCGAAGGTCGGTCTGTCCCTGTCGGCCATCCGGGCCGACGAGGACAAGGCCCATGGCGTCGGCGTGCGGGTGATCGCGGTCAAACTCGTTGCGTTTGCGGCCAGTGTCGGCATTACCGCGATGATCGGTGGGGTCTGGGCCTATTACCTGGGGTTCATCTATCCGCAATTCGCGGTCGATCCTCTGGTCACCATCGGCATGGTGTTGATGACGTTCCTGGGCGGACGGGCCACCTTGTGGGGGCCGGTCATCGGTGCCTTCATCTTGGTGCCGGCGCAGCAATACTTCGCCTATCAGTTCGGCGCGAGCCAGTTCTACCTGCTGGCCTATGCGGCGATCTTCCTGGTCATCATGCTGCTGCTGCCACGCGGCATCCTGCCAACGATCAATGATCGCCTGCGAAATCAGCGCAAGCGGCGCCTCGGCGAACTGCAGGAGCAGGCCGCGCCCCTCGAGGAGACGGCCGTGCGGGAGCTGGGATGAGGGACGGACCGCGAGGAGGAGGTCGATGACGGCGCTGTTGGAAGTCGACCGATTGAGCAAGCGTTTTGGCGGCGTCGTCGCGGTAGACGGCTGCTCCTTCTCGGTCGGAGAAGGCACCATCACGGCCCTGATCGGGCCGAACGGGTCGGGCAAGACGACCGCCTTCAACATGATAACCGGCTATCTCAAGGCAGACTCGGGCAAAATCCGTTTTCGCGGCCACACCGTCGAAAGGCCGAGTCCGGCCCGGCTCTATCGGCAGGGATTGTCGCGCACGTTCCAGCAGGCGAGGATCTTCCCGGAACTGTCCGTCGAAGAAAACCTCGTGATCGCCGCGGGACATTCGTGGCGCGCATTGTTCGGAGCGAGGCTGACGAAGGACGACCGGCTCCGGTCGCGTGAGATGCTCGAGGAATTCCGCCTTTCCGGCGTGGCCGATCTGCCGGCGGGCGAACTCTCGTACGGTCAGCGCAAGCTGCTGGAGTTCGCCGCGGTCCTGATGAGCCGGCCAAAGCTGGTCCTGCTCGACGAACCGACCGCCGGGGTCAATCCCGTGATGATCGATACGATGGAACACCATATCCGCCTCAGACACGACCAGGGTGTCACGTTCCTCATCGTCGAACATGACATGCAACTGGTGATGCGGCTCTGCGATCCCGTCATCGTTCTCGATCGCGGAGCCCCCATCGCGTCGGGCCCACCGGCCGAAGTGCAAGTCAATCCGCTCGTCCTGGACGCGTATCTCGGTGATTGAGGTGGATGGAATGCAAGCCATGATGCTCGATCCCAATCAGCGAGCCGCAGCAACGAGTCGCCGAGAGGGAGTCATCCTCAATCTGTCCGGAGTGACGGCTGGGTATGGTGCGGGCCTGATCCTGAAGGGTGTGGACCTGAGTGTCCAAGCCGGGACGATCGTCTGCCTGATCGGACCCAACGGGGCGGGCAAGTCGACGGTTCTCAAGACGGTCAGTGGACTTCTACGCCCCAAGAGCGGTCACGTCATGCTTCGCGGCGAGGACATCGGCCAGCTGACCCCAAAGGAGCGGCTGACCCGGGGCGTCGTTCACGTGCCGCAGGATCGGAGCCTGTTTCCCGCGATGTCGGTTTGGGAAAACGTGCTGATGGGAGCCTTCGTGCTTTCCGATCGCGCGCTCATTCGCGGCCGGATGGAACGCGTGGCTGAACTGTTCCCCATCGTTGCCAAACGCCGCAACGCGGCTGCGGGCTCGCTGTCCGGTGGGGAGCAGAAGCAGGTCGAGCTCGCGCGCTCCCTGATGCTGGATCCGGCGCTGATCCTGCTCGACGAGCCATCGATCGGGCTCGACCCAAAGGCTCGCAAATCGGTGTTCCATTCGATCGCGGCCCTTGCCGAAGACGGACGGACCATTCTTCTAGTCGAGCAGAACGCCAGATCAGGGCTTGCCGTCGCGCATCACGCGGCCGTCCTCGAGGCGGGCCGCATCGCCCTGACCGGCACCGGGGCGGCGTTGCTCAACGATCCGGAGGTGGCGCGGCTCTACCTCGGCGCCAGCGCAAGAGGCGTCCCCCCGGTCGACCTCGCGGCGAGGGCGCCCGCCTGAAGCTGCGAGGCGACAGGCGCGGCTCCCGCTCGCGCTGCCGCGATGACCACGACCCGCCTCTTCGGCGAGGAGATTCCGATGCCGCTTACCCTGACCGCCGATCTCGCCGACCGCTTCGCCCGGATCGCGCTCGGCCATGTCACGCGCGAGTACCCGAACAAGCCGGGTCACGTGCTGTCCGGCCCCGAGGACGCGCGCACGCCCCGCGCCCTGCATCCCGTGTTCTACGGCAGCTTCGACTGGCATTCCTGCGTGCACGGCTATTGGATGTTGGCCTACCTCCTGCGGTGTTGGCCGGATTTTGCGCCCGCCCCGGAGATCCGGACGCTGTTCGACCGGCAGTTCGTGCCGGCGACGGTCGAGGGCGAACGCGCCTACTTCATGCAGGCCACGGCGCGCGGCTTCGAGCGTCCCTATGGATGGGCGTGGCTGCTGGCGCTCGCCGCGGAGCTGCGACAGCACCGGGACCATGGCTGGGCCGAGGTGCTGGGCCCACTTGCCGAGACGATCGTCCAGCGCTTCCGCGACTTCCTGCCCACGGCGATCTACCCGGTGCGCGTCGGCACGCATTTCAACACGGCGTTCGGCCTTCGGCTGGCCGCCGACTATGCCGAAGCTGTGGGTGACGCGAGCCTGACGACGCTCCTCCTTGACACCGCCCTGCGATGGTACGGGGACGACGCCGACTGCCCGGCCTGGGGCGAGCCGGGCGGCGACGACTTCCTGTCTTCCGCCCTGGTGGAAGCCGAATGCATGCGGCGCCTGCTGCCGCCGGAAGCGTTCCGGCCCTGGCTGGACCGTTTCCTGCCCCGGATCGCCACCCAGCAGCCGGCGGTTCTGTTCAGTCCGGCGACGGTCGGCGATCGCAGCGACGGCAAGACCGCCCATCTCGACGGGCTCAACCTCAGCCGGGCCTGGTGCTGGCGGGCGCTGTCGCGGGTGCCGCTTCCAGGCGACCCGCGCGTGTCCGTCATGCGGCAGGCCGCGGACCACCATCTCGCGGCCGCGCTACCCCATGTCGCGGGCCACTACATGGGCGAGCATTGGCTGGCCAGTTTCGCGGTTCTCGCTTTGCAGGCGGCGAATATGTGACGCAGAAGCGCGCCGGACGTTCGGGGTGAAGGACACAACCCAAACGGGTTCCTGACCACGGAACCGCGCTTGGAACAGCTGTCCCGCTTTCCCATGCAGAACCCCATATTGCGGGGCGCGGGGTCAGACGATCACGGGCGCAACTTCGGTTGGTTCGACGGGGCGGGTCGGGGTGGCGAGAAATCGTTCGGCACCCTCGGCCAGCACCTTCACGCCGAGAACGAGGTCCTCCCGCTTGGTGTCTTCGGACCAGTGATGGCTGATGCCGCCGATCGACGGTACGAACAGCATGCCCACCGGAACCTTGCGGGCGAGGATCTGGCTGTCGTGAATCGCGCCGCTCTGCATCGCCTGCCAACCCGTTGGGCACAAGGCGTGGGCCGCCGCCGCGAGAGCCTCCCGGACGGCCTTATCGCAGGGCGTAGGTGCTAGGCGCGCGATGGGCTCGAGGGCCGCCGGACAACGCTCGCGGCGGTTGCTCTCCCGCACGAGTGCGCGCAGGCACGTCTCCAGATCGTCCATGACCGCCTCGGACAGATCGCGGAACGAGAAGAGCAGTTCGGCCCTGCCTGGGATGATCATCGGCATGTTGGGTTCGAGCACGATGCGGCCGGTGGTCCAGACGGTGCGCGCGCCACAGACCTTGGGGAACGCCTCGTCCACCGCGGCCAGGAATCGCACCGCCGCGAGGCCGGCGTCGCGCCGTTCCTGCATTGTGGTACCGCCGGTGTGGTCCTGCTGGCCCTCGAACACGATGCGCCATGACCGGATGCCGACGATACCCGTCACGATCCCGATGCTCAGGCCGCGCGTCTCCAATTCCGTGCCCTGCTCGATGTGCAGTTCGAGGGCGCCCTTATAGCGTTGCGCATCGAGGGCGAGACGCGGCAGGCCCGCAAGGCCGGCGGACGCCAGGGCGTCGCGAAGCTTCGAGCCGTCCACGCGGTTGCGTGCCGCGTCGATCTCCGCTTCGGTGACGTCGCCGACGAGGCTGCGACTGCCCAGGAAGTCGCCCCAATGGCCTTCCTCGTCGCAGTAGACCCCTACGTCGACCGGCATGCCGGCGCGGGCCAGCGCCAGGGCCGCCACGACGCCGAGCGCCCCATCCAGCCAACCCGCCTGGTTCTGCGTCTCGATGTGGCTGCCAACCAGGAGATGGGGACCGGGACCCGCGTGTCGCCCGAGCAGGTTGCCGATCCCGTCCATTGTCGGTTCCAGGCCGATCTCGGCCATCCGGTCCATGAGCCAATGGCGGCTTTCCATGTCCTCGGGGCTGAAGGTCGGGCGGTGCACGCCGGTGCGATACGTGCCGATCGTCCTCAACGTATCGAGATCCTGCAGGAAACGGTCGGTATCGATCACGCGCAAAGCGGGTCTCCTGGTCGCCAGAGTCTTCGAGGGATCAGGCCGCGATCTCGTTCTTGACGAAGGCGCCGGCCTTCATGATGACCGGCATGTGCCGGCCCTGCCCCGTGAGCAGCGCGAGATCCTCGAGCGGATTGCCGTCCACCAGGATGAGATCCGCGAAGGCCCCGGGCGCGATGCAGCCGATCTTGCCCGTCATGCCGATCAGGTTGGCAGCGTGACAGGTGGTCGACCGTATCACCTCGATGGGCGCAAGGATGCGACCGCGGATCACGAACTCGTCGGACTGATGGCGGTGCAGGTCGCCCAGCAGGTCGGTCCCGTAGGCCATGGGCACGCCGGCCTCGAGCAGGATCTCGAGCGAGCGCGGGCTGCGCAGCCGCACATCGTCGATCTTGGCCACCGAGTCCGGAGGCAGGCCGAGCGCCGCGCCTTCGCTCGACAGCGCCTCGTAGGTGACCAGGGTCGGGCAGGCGATGGCTCCCTTCTCGCGCATCAGCCGCGCGGTGGGCGGCTCGATCAGGTTGGCGTGCTCGACCGAGCGGACGCCGCACTCGACCGCCCGGGCGATGGCGGCGTCGGTATAGAGGTGCGCCGCCATATAGGTGCCGGCGCTTGCGGCTTCCTCGACGATCGCGGTGATCTCGTCACGCGAGAACTGCAGCACGTGGATGGGATCCGTGGGGGAGGAGACGCCGCCGTTGGCCATGATCTTGATGAAGGTCGCGCCCTGGCGGAGTTCGTCGCGCGCGGCTTGCCGGCAGGCATCGACGCCATCGCACAGCCGGCCCATCGACCCCAGGCGGTAGGTCAGATCGTCCGTGGGTCGATTGTCGTAGCGCCCCCGCTGGTCCGAATGGCCGCCTGTTTGCGACAGCGCCTTGCCGCAGATCACCAGGCGCGGCCCTTCGATCAGACCCTGGTTCAGCGCATCGACCAGGGCCTGGGTGGCGCCCCCGAGGTCGCGCACGGTGGTAAAACCGCGGCCCAACATGTCGCGCATGATGCGGGCGGCCTTGAAGGCCACCAAGGCGTCGGGCAGACGCGCATTGCGGCCTAGGTCCAGCATGGTGGCGATCACGTGCACGTGGCAGTCGATCAGGCCGGGCATCAGCGTGCGTCCGCGGCAATCGATCCGGCGGGCGGCTTCGGCGCGGATCGGCCGGTCCGACACCTCGGCGATCATACCCTCGCGCACCAGGACGAAGCGGTCCGCCTCCCCCTCGGGGCTGGAGCCGTCGAGAAGGCGGGCGTTGTCGAACACGATGGTCTGGGTCAAGGGCGTTGCTCCTTCTCTGCCGCCGCCGCGAGCGGGAGCGCGCGCGGCGCGGTCCGGATCTGCTGGGCAAGAATGGATTTCCAGAACCGCAGCAGGCGCCGGTAGTAGACGGGGTCGTCGCGCAACACCGTTTGCACCCCCATGCCGCGCAAAAGGCAGAGGGTCGCGTTGAGCATCACTTCAACCTCCATGCCGGTCAGACCCGTCTCGGAAAAGAAGTCCCGCCAGAGGGCGTCCAGGTTGTCATGGAAGACACGCGTTCTCTCGACGAGGTAGGTACGCAGATAATCGTTGTGCCGGGCCGCGGTGATCTCTTCGAGCGTCAGCATGAAGAAGCGCCCGGACATGATGGTCCAAACCCGATCGATGAAATCGCCCAGGCTGAGCGAGCCGCTGCGCACCAGGCCCGAATAGGTGCGCAGATCCGCCGTCACCAGCGTGAGGTGCCGGTCGAAGGCCTCCACCACCAGTTCGTCCTTGCCCGCGAAGTGATGGCTGAGCGCACCGCGCGTCAGCCCCGCCCGCGCCGCGATATCGACGGTGGTGGTCGCGGCGTAGCCCTTGGACAGCAGAAGGTCGAGCGTCGCATCGACGAGACGAGCGCGTGTCGCCGCGGTGCGCTCTTCCTGTGTGCGGGTCGGTTTGCCGGGAGCGCGTTGCATGACCGAACGATAGCCACCGAATTAAAACATGCAAGCGTGAATGTATGTATTGACAGCCGCGCGGCGTCCCGACATGTTTGGGGTCGACGGCGTCCGACTTCTTCGACCGTTCCGGACGGACAAGACCCTAACTCTTTGCCGAAATCTCGCAGAGCGGCGCTTTGGTCGGCGATCGACCTAAGATGCTGCGCGCTTCGAGCTTCGACTCGAAGCTATAAGCACGTCACTCAGATAATATACGTCAAGCAGGATGCACAAACTACATTCATGATCTGAGTATATTTTCCTCAGCGCCTCGGTTGACGAATTACGTCTTATGCAGAAAGATTGTCGATAACTGAGCGGTATGGAGAAGCGGCTTTTCCAGGCCGGACCACCGCGGCAGTCCTGAAGGAAATTCGTGATGACCGAGACTACGCTGGCGGCCGCGAACGTCAAAATCGTCCACGACAAGACCCGCAACATGAAGCGGTTCGTCGAACTGATCGACGAGGCGGCCGGCCAGGGGGTCGACATCCTGGTGCTGCCCGAAGCGGGGCTGCAGGGCTATGCCGATTTCGCCCTGCCGGTCGGCTCCCCGGCCGGCGCCGAACAGAAGCGTTACTATTTCCGCGAGGCCGAGACGATCCCCGGGCCCGCCACCCAACGCGTCGCGGAGTTGGCGCGGCGTCATGGCATGCTGATCCAGATCGGCCTCGCCGAGAAGGCACTGCATGGCAACGCGATCTACAATTCGACCGCCCTGGTCGGCCCCGAGGGGGTGATCGGGGTGTATCGCAAACTGCACAACACCTTCGAGTTTCCGTATTTCTCGCCGGGCGAAGAGACGCCGGTGTTTCCCACCCCGCATGGCACGCTGTCGAGCATCATCTGCTACGATCTCGTGTTTCCCGAGCTGCTGCGCAGCTACGCCGTCAAGGGCGCCGACGTGGTGCTGATGTCGACCGCGTGGCCCATGAAGGGGCATGATCGGCCCACCGACTACCATGGCTGGGCCATGGATCTCGCGGCGCAGAGCAACGCCTTCTTCAACCAGTTCTGGCTGGTGGTCTCCAACCATTGCGAGACGGCCGCCTATTCGCAGAAGATCGACTATTACGTCGGCTCGCAGATCGTCGATCCGACCGGCAAGGTCGTGGCCTATCTCGGCGAGGAGGAAGGTCTGGTGGTCCACCGCGCGGACCTCCAGGACGCCATCCTGAAGTCGCGGACGGAAGCCTTCTTCGGCCTCAACCTCTTGCAGGACCGCCGGCCCGAGCGCTACGAGGCGCTGCTCGACCAGAGCCATCGCTTCCCGACCGAGGCGCTGCATCGCGGCGCGGCCGAGCGGGCCGCGGAACCGAGGCTAGACCCGCGCCCCCGGCTCGCCAAGCTCGCGCGCCCCGCGTGACGGCGGCGGAGCAGCGTCCATGATCACGCCGGATACCATCGCGGCCGCCGAAGCCCTGATGGGGCTCGCCTATACGCCGGCCGAGCGGGAGCAGATGGTTGGGAACCTCGAAGGGCAGATCGCCTCGGCGGTGGCCCGGCGCAAGGTGGCGCTCGGCAACGCCATGCCGATGGCGAGCCGTTTCGACCCCCGGCTGCCCACCACCCCCGTGCCCGCCGCTCAAACGCCGCTGCGCTACGGCGCGGTCGAGATCCCCTGCCCGGCCGACGAGACCGATATCGCGTTCGCGCCGCTGACGCATCTGTCGGCCTGGATCGCCAAGGGCGCCGTGACCAGCCGCAGGCTGACCGAACTCTATCTCGGCCGGATCGAGGCCCTGAACCCGAAGCTGTTCTGCTTCGCGGCGGTGGCGTCCGCGCAGGCTTTGGCCGAAGCCGAGGCCGCCGACCGGCTGCTCGCAGGGGGCACGTGGCTCGGCCCGCTGCATGGCGTCCCCTACGGCCTCAAGGACCTTTTCGACACCACCGGCCTCGTCACCGGCTGGGGCGCCGAACCGTTCCAGAACCGCGTCCCGACGCAGGACGCCGCCATCGTTACGAAACTCCGCGCCGCTGGCGCCGTGCTGCTCGGCAAGACCACCGTCGGGGCGCTCGCCTACAACGACATCTGGTACGGCGGCAAGACGCGCAATCCGTGGAACCTCAACGAAGGCTCCAGCGGGTCGAGCGCCGGCTCGGCCTCCGCCACCGCGGCGGGGCTCTGCGCCTTCTCGATCGGCACCGAGACGCTAGGCTCGATCACCTCGCCGAGCCAGCGCTGCGGCACGACGGGCCTGCGCCCGACCTTCGGCCGCGTGTCTCGCGCGGGGGGCATGGCGCTCTGCTGGTCGCTCGACAAGATCGGGCCGATCTGCCGCTCGGTCGAGGATACCGCGATGGTGCTCGAGGCCCTCAACGGCGCCGATCCGGCCGACCGTTCGTCGATCGGCGCGCCGTTCAACTTCGACGCCACGGCCTCCATCGCAGGACTGCGTCTGGGCTACCTGCCTGACGCCTTCGCGGAGGGCGCCACGGCGGTCGACCACGCGGCGCTGGAGGCGGCGCGCAGCCTCGGCGTCGAGGTGGTGCCGGTTTCCCTGCCGGACCTGCCCTACGGCGCCCTGATGAACGTCCTCTACGCCGAAGCTGCCGCCGCCTTCGAGGACCTGACGCTCAGCGGGCTCGACGACACGCTCACCTGGCAGGACGAGGGCGCCTGGCCCAACACCTTCCGCAAGGCGCGCTTTCTCTCGGCGGTGGACCACGTCCAGCTCGACCGACTGCGCTATCAGGTGATGCTGGCGCTCGACGGGCTGTTCGCCGAGGTGGATGCCGTCATCGGCCCCTTCATGACCGGCCCCATGCTGGTCGCCAGCAATTTCACCGGACATCCCTGCCTCCACCTGCGCGCCGGCTTCCTCGACCTCGCGACGCGGAGCGCCGCCTCGCTCGGCGCCGGCAAGCTGACCACGGGCGAGCCGGAAAAAGCGGGACGTCGGTTCCGCGTGCCGCAAGGCATCTCGCTCTGGGGGCGCTTGTTCGAGGAAGGACCGATCCTCAACCTCGGCATGGCGCTCGAAAGGGCGCTCGGGGTGGCCTCCCTCCGCCCCACCTTTCCCGCCTGAACCCGCGGATTCTCACGCTTCCCGCCCCGCCAAGGAACGCCACCCATGAACCGCAGAGATTTCCTCACCTCGACGACCCTGCTCGGGGGCGCCGCCGTCTTGGGCACGTTCTCGCCTTTGCCGCTGTTTGCGCAGGCCGCGCCCAAGAAGGGCGGCACGCTGATTTGGGGCCATTCGGAGACCACACAGAGCCTCGATATTCACACCGTGGGAGCCGCCGCGAGCCTGCGGGTGCTGCAGAACATCCATTGCTCGCTCGTCACCATCGACAAATCGTTCAACGTCGTGCCCAACCTTGCCGAAAAATTCGACGCCAGCTCGGACCTTCTCACCTACACGTTCCACCTGCGCCCGGGCGTGAAGTTCCACGACGGCAAGGCGATGACCTCGGCCGATGTGAAGTATTCCTTCGACCGCTGCCGCGATCCGAAGACGGGCGCGGTCAACGCCGAGGTCTTCAACGACGTCGAGGCTATCGCGACACCCGACGCCGCGACCGTCACGGTCAAGATGAAACGGGTCAACGCGCCCTTCCTGAGCCGGCTGGCCGAGAACGGCGCCGGCGCCATCATCCCGGTCGATTCCGGCGACAAGCAGGGATCCGCGCCGATCGGGGCCGGACCCTTCAAGTTCGCGCGACGGGAGTTCGGGCACGAGATCGAACTCGTGCGCTTCGACGATTATTGGGAGGGGCCGGCCTACCTCGATCGCGTCATCGAACGCGAAATCACGGAGCCGACCGTCCGGCTCACCGGCCTGCAGACCGGCGAACTCCACGTCATCAACGACATCCCGGCCGACCGCGTGGCCGAGACCAGCAAGAATCCGAAACTGCAGACGCTGTCGTGGTTCCCGCTCAACTTCGACTTTCTCAACATGAATCACGACTTCGAGCCCTTTAAGGACGCCCGCGTCCGTCAGGCCATCGACCTGATGATCGACAAGGACCAGTTGCTGCAAGGCGCCTTGTGGAGCCAGGGCAAGCTGACCGCATCGCCGAGCTTCCCCACCTCGGCCTCCTACGACGGCGCTCTGAAAAGCCGGGCCCAGGACCTGGAAAAGGCGCAGGCGCTGCTCGCCGAGGCGGGCTATGGGCCGGGCAAGCTGAAGCTGACCTTCAAGGTCACCACCAATTATCCCTACCATGTCGAAGCCGCCCAGATCATGGCGGAGTGGTTCCGCGCCGGCGGCGTGGATATGAAGATCGAGCAGCTGACCTGGGCCGACTGGCTAAGTCAGTGCTGGACCAACCGCGACTTCCAGATCACCATGATGAACTTCTTCACGCTCTGGGAGCCGGACTTCCTCTATTTCAGCCTCTGGAACTCGAAGGGCGCCTTCAACTACCGCAACATCAAGGATGCGGAGATCGACAAGCTGACCCAGCAGGCTCGCGAAACCGTCGACCCAGCGGCCCGCGCCGACCTCTACAAGCAGGTGCAGCAGCGCATCTTCGACGAGACCCACGACGTGATCCTGTGGTTCCGCAACGGCTCGCTGGGTGCCCAGACCTCGGTCGGCGGTTTGGATACCGTGGTGAACCCCAACGGCAGCAACCTCAACTTCCACAAGGTCTGGCTGAACGCGTAACGAAGCAGAAGCGGGCGCCAAGCCGTCGGCGCCCGGCATCTCTTGCTATTGTCATCGTCTGATGAGGTCGGCCAAAGCCGCCATCCTCTAGCCCGAGCGCTGGTCGGCTCATGATCTATGTCCTCAACCGCCTGCTCTCGATCGTGCTGACCCTGTTCCTGATCTCGATCATCACCTTCGGGGTGACCAACATCCTGCCCGGCGATGTCGCCATGATGGTGCTCGGGACGCAGAGCAATCCGACCGCGCTCGCGGGCCTGCGCCAGACGCTCGGGCTAAACGACCCGCTCATCGTCCAATATGGGCGCTGGATGGGCGGGCTCCTGACCGGCAATTTCGGCCAGTCGCTGATGTTCAAGGTCGCGATCGGGCCGCTGCTCCTGCAGAAAATGAAGGCCAGCGCCCTGATCGTGGTGATGTCGATGGGGATCGCGCTGGCTTGCGCGGTGCCGCTCGGCGTCTGGTCGGCGGTGCATCGCAACAGGTGGCAGGATTCGACGGCGTCGAGCGCCGCTTTGCTCGGGATCAGCCTGCCCGACTTCTTCTGGGGCATCGTGCTGATCCTGGTGTTCGCCCGCACGCTGGGCTGGCTTCCCTCCAGCGGCTTCACCGACCCGAGCGAGAATTTCCTACTGGCGCTGCAGCATGCGTTGCTGCCCTCGCTGGCGCTCGGCCTCGGACTAATGGCGCATCTGACGCGCATCACGCGCTCTACCATGACCGGCATCCTCAACCAGGAGTTCATTCGGGTGGCGCGCGCCAAGGGGCTCAACGAGCGCACGGTGGTGTGGCGCTACGCGCTCGCCAATGCGATCGGCCCCATCATGACGGTCGCGGGCCTGCAGGTCGGCTATCTGTTCGGCAGCATCATCGTGGTCGAAACCCTGTTCAACTATACCGGGATGGGGTGGGTGACCTACCAGGCCCTGCTCAACCGCGACGTGCCGCTCATCGAGACCTCGGTCTTCGTGATCGCGGCGGTCGTGATGCTCGTGAACTTCCTGGTCGATCTGCTCTATCTCGCGGTCGATCCGCGTATCCGGGTGAGTTGAGGCCTTGAAGCGCTTCCTCACCCCCAAAAGCCTGATCGGCCTGGCCCTGATCCTCGTCATGGTCGGCATCGCGATCGTGGCGCCGCTCGTCATCCCGGCCAGCTTCGCGACCCGGATGCAGATGGCACTGCGGCTGAAACCTCCCACCGAGGCGCACTGGCTCGGCACCGACCAGCTCGGACGCGACCTGCTCTACCGGGTGATGCTCGGCGCCCGGACCTCGCTCACCATCGCGGGGTCGGCGGTCGCGATCAGCGTGGCGTTCGGCCTGCCATTAGGCATCGTGTCCGGCTATCTCGGGGGCTGGACCGACCAGGTGCTCATGCGTCTCGTCGACACGCTGCTCAGCTTTCCGGCCCTGCTGCTCGCCTTGACGATCAGCGCCATGCTGGGCCCGAGCGTGCCCAACACCATCATCGCGATCGGGGTCGCCTTCACGCCCTTCCTGGCCCGCATCATCCGCGGCGAGGCGCTGCGGGTCGCGCAGATGCCCTATGTCGAGGCCGCCCGCGCGGCCGGCACCAACGATCTTTGGACGATCGTCCGCCACGTGCTGCCCAACGTGCTGCCGCTCGTCATCGTGCAGGGCACCATCAGCCTCGCCTTCGCGATCCTGGCGGAAGCCGGCCTTTCGTTTCTCGGCCTCGGCACGCAGCCGCCGCAATCCTCCTGGGGCCTGATGATCCAGACCTCGCGCGACTATCTCGACGTCGCGCCCTGGACGGCCCTGGTGCCCGGCGCCGCCGTCGCGCTCACGGTTCTGGCCCTAAACATGTTCGGCGACGTCCTGCGCGACGTGCTCGATCCGAGGGTGCGCTGATGGTCGCCAGTCCCACGCTCGCGCGGCCGCAGACCGGCGACGCGGCGCCCGCGATGCAGCCGATCGTCTCCGTGTCCGGCCTGCAGGTCGAGTTCGCCACCGACGGCGGACCCGTGCTCGGCGTCAAGGACGTCAGCTTCGCGATCCGACCGGGCGAGACTTTATGTGTCGTCGGCGAGTCCGGCTCGGGCAAGTCCGTGACGTCGTTGTCGCTGATGCGGTTGGTGGAATTCGGCGGCGGCCGCATCGCGGCGGGGCGCCTCGAGTTCACCCGGACCAATGGGGACGTGATCGACCTCGCCAAGGCCGATGACGCGACCATGCGGGCGATCCGCGGCAACGAGATCGGCATGATCTTCCAGGAGCCGATGACCTCGCTCAACCCGGTCTTCACGATCGGGCGGCAGTTGGAGGACGGGCTTCGGACCCACAAGGGCCTCTCCGGCCAGGCCGCCCGCGCGCGCGCCCTCGAGATGCTGCGCGAAGTCCGCATCCCGGAACCAGAGCGCCGGCTGCGGCAATACCCGCACGAACTGTCGGGCGGCATGCGCCAGCGTGTCGTCATCGCCATGGCCATGGCCTGCGAGCCCCGCCTGCTCATCGCCGACGAGCCGACTACCGCACTCGACGTGACGATCCAGGCCGAGATCCTCGGCCTCATCGATCGGTTGAAACGCGAGAACGGCATGGCGGTGCTGTTCATCACCCACGACATGGCGGTGGTGGCGCAAATGGCCGATCGCGTCGTGGTCATGTATCGCGGCGAAGTGGTCGAGGAGGGTCCCGTCGCACAGATCTTCGCGGCACCGCGCGAGCAATATACGCGGGCGCTCCTTGCCGCCGTCCCGAAGCTCGGCGAGATGCGCGACAAGCCCGCGCCCGAGCTCATGCGGATCATCGGGGTGGAGCCCCGGCCCGCCGCGCCCGTCACGGCGGCTCCCCGCAGGGTGGAGCCGCTGCTGCAGGTCAGCCATCTCACCACCCGTTTTCCTGTCTTCGGCGGGGTCCTGCGCCGCACGGTCGCCAAGGTCCATGCGGTCGAGGATGTGAGCTTCGCGGTCGCGAAAAGGGAAACCCTGTCGCTGGTCGGCGAATCGGGGTGCGGGAAATCGTCGTGCGGCCGCTCGATCCTGCGGCTGGTGGAAGCCGAGTCGGGCGACATCGAACTCGACGGCTGGAACATCCGCAGTCTCGGCCGCCCGGATCTCCGGCGCGCGCGGGCAGACATGCAGATGATCTTTCAGGACCCGTTCGCCTCGCTCAACCCCTATCGCCGGCTGATCGACCAGGTCGCCGAGCCGCTGCAGAATTTCGGGCTCGCCTCCGGCAGCGCGCTGACGGATCGCGTCGCGGCTTTGTTCGACCGCGTCGAGCTGCCGCGCAGCTTCCTGCGCCGCTTCCCGCACGAGCTGTCGGGCGGTCAGCGCCAGCGGGTGGCGATCGCGCGGGCGCTGGCACCAAACCCGAAGCTGATCGTCGCCGACGAATCCGTCTCGGCCCTGGATGTGTCGGTGCAGGCTCAGGTGCTCAACCTGCTCATGGAACTGCAGACGGACCTCGGCTTGTCGTTCCTGTTCATCAGCCACGACATGGCGGTGGTCGAGCGCGTGTCGCACCATGTCGCCGTCATGTATCTCGGCCGCATCGTGGAGATCGGACCTCGCGCCGCGGTCTTCGAAGACCCGCGCCACCCCTATACGCAATCGCTGCTTGCTGCCGTCCCGATCGCCGATCCGGCACGGCGGCGGCCCTACGACGACCAGGCCTTCCGGCCCCTGTCGTCACCGATCTTCCCGATCGGCACCACGCCAGCCCCCTCGACCTATGACGAGGTCACGCCAGGGCATCTGGTGCTCAAGACCAATTGAACGCGGGCCGCTATCCCGCATTGACCCCAGGCGTCGCCACAAGGATGTCGTCCCATGCCGATCACCAACCGCATCGCCGACTACCACGCCGACATGATGGCGTGGCGGAGGGATATCCACCAGCATCCCGAGCTCGCGCTGGAGGAGCACCGCACGAGTGGCTTCATCCAGAACAGGCTGAAGGAGTTCGGGGTCGACGAGGTGGTGACGGGCTTCGCCCGGACGGGCGTCGTCGGGATCATCCGCGGCCGCGAGCCGGGCGGCGCGATCGGCCTGCGCGCCGACATCGACGCGCTGCCGATCCTCGAGGCGACCGGGCTTCCCTATGCCTCGACGATCCCGGGCGTCATGCATGCCTGCGGCCATGACGGGCACACCACCATGCTGCTCGGCGCGGCCCGCTACCTCGCCGAAACCCGCAATTTTTCGGGCACCGTCTACCTCATCTTCCAGCCCGCCGAGGAGTTGCACGGCGGCGGCGGCATGATGGTCGACGAAGGTCTGTTCGAGCGGTTCCCCATGGATTGGGTGTTCGGGATGCACAACTGGCCGAAGGCGCCGGCCGGTGCCTTTTTGTGGCGCGTCGGCCCCACCATGGCGGCGGTCGCCAACATCACCATCGTGGTCCACGGACGGGGTGCCCATGGGGCGCAGCCGCAGGACGGCATCGATCCCATCGTGGTTTCGGGCGCCATCGTGTCGGCGCTGCAGTCGGTGGTGGCCCGCAACGTCGAGCCGACCGAGACCGCGGTCGTGACCATCGCCGAGATCAAGGGCGGCAACGCCTTCAACGTGATTCCGCCGGACGTCACCATGCGCGGCACCGCGCGCTGGTTCACCCCCGCGGTCGGCGACCTGCTCGAAGCCGCGGTGACGCGGATCGTGCGCTCGACCGCCGAGGCCTATGGCGCCACGGCGGAGCTGACCTTCGCGCGCACCTACCCGGCCGTGATCAACAACGAGGCCGCCACCGCGCTCGCCAAGACGGCCGCCACGGCCGTGGTGGGCGAGGCGCAGGTCGTGCCCATGGAGAAGCCCACCATGGGTGGCGAGGACTTCTCCTTCATGCTGAATGCGCGGCCGGGCAATTACATCATGCTGGGCGCGGGCCGCACCGCCAACGATCCGCAAGTCCACCATCCGATGTACGATTTCAACGACGACCTGCTGCCGGTGGGCGCCAGTTACTGGGCGACCCTCACCGAACAGCTGCTGCCGCGAGCGGGCCGATGAGCACCCCCGTCGACACCGGCCGGTTCGCTCTCGGCGACCTCGCGCTCCAATCGGGTGAGACCCTGCGGGGCGCGACGCTCAGTTGGAAGAGCTATGGCACGCTCGCGCCCAAGAAGGACAACGTCCTCCTCTATCCCACGAGCTACACGGCCCAGCACGGCGACCAGGAATGGCTGATTGCTCCCGACAAGGTGCTCGACCCCAGCCGCTGGTACGTGATCACGCCCGACATGTTCGGCAACGGCCTGTCGTCGAGCCCGTCGAACACGCCGGACTATCCGCAACTGGTGACGACCGCCGATAACGTTCGGGCGCAGAAGCGACTGCTCGCGGAGGTGTTCGGAGTCGAGCGGCTCGCTGGCGTGTATGGGTTTTCAATGGGGGCACAGCAGGCCTATCACTGGGCGGCGCTGTTTCCCGAGGCCGTCGCTTGCGCGATCGTCGTGTGCGGAAGCGCGCGCACGTCGGTTCACAACAAGGTCTTCCTGAAGTCCCTGCTCGCCACGCTGGAAGCCGCCCCGGAGTTCGTCGGCGGCGGGCGCTTTTCGGCCGAGCCCCGGGCGCACGTGCGGGCTTTCGCGCGCATCTATGCGGGTTGGGCGATGAGTCAGGATTGGTACCGGGCGGGGCTTCACTTGCAAGCGCCCGGAGCGGCGTCGCTGGAGGCCTTCCTGGATACGGTGTGGGAGCCCGGCTTTTCCCGGCGGCCGGCGGCCGATCTCTACGCGCAAGCGTCCACCTGGCTCGCTTCCGACATCAGTGACAACGATCTTTACGGCGGCGACCTCGTGCGCGCCCTGAACGCGATCCAGGCTCGGGTTCTGCTGCTTCCCTCGCGAACCGATCTCTATTTTCCCGTGGCCGACAATGCGAGCGAGTTGCCGCACCTCGCCCGGGCCGAACTCAGGCCCATTCCCAGCATCTGGGGCCATCGTGCCGGCAGCCCCACCGAGAACGACGAAGATCTGCAGTTCCTCCGCGCAGCCGTGGCGGCGTGGTTGAACTAGCGGCCGAGCACGTCCGCACGGGCAGGATTGTGAGCATCGGGCCAAGCACAAGCGCGGCCGGCAGTTCAATCCGAACCATCGTCGGCTTTTCACCGTTGATGCGGTGACAGCCGGAGGTCGAAATGTCGAAGCTCAACGCCAAAGATCGCGAGAAGCTCCCAGCAGCGGAGTTCGGTGAACCCGGCAAGAAGGCTTATCCAATGCCGGACGCGGCCCACGCCAAGAACGCCAAGGCACGCGCAAGTCAGGCCGTCAAGGCAGGGCGTATGCCGCCATCCGAGGAAAAGAAGATCGACGCCAAGGCGGACAAGGTCATCAAGTCCGACAAATGAGCCAGGCCGAATGGCGCTTCCCGCGTGAAGAATGCGTTCTCTAAGATAGTCGAGAACCACTCCTATGCGGTCGCGCTCCCAATGATGTATTATAACTTTGTCCGCATCCGTAAGATGCTGCCGATCGTGGCATGTCTGTCAACGAAGCTGTGGGAGATCTGCAATATTGCAACGCTGGTCGAAGATGCCGCAGTTCAGTAAAGAAGCGCGGGGCGTACAAGCATCGGGAGGTTGTCACGTGACCTCCGATGGAGGTTGCGGTGTATGATGGCCCCGGAATTCCCGAGAATCATCCTGAGTTTCTGGCGATGGAAGCCGCCATATGTTGTCAGATGGCGAGGTCGGCTGCGGTAGACGCGGCAGCAAAAGGGGAGCCGGCTTTAGCTGGCCTTGATCAAATGCTAACTGAAACCTTTGCCCGCTACCGCGATAAGAACCACAATAGCTTGAAGAACGCAGGCTTCATTATCGCACGTCTGATGCGAGACCAGCTCAATTACTCTCAGGGAGAAGTGGTCAATTGCCCGGAAGGATGCACCGCGTCAAAAGGTACGATGTTCTATCCGCCAAATTCAAACTGACCCACTACCCTCGGATCGCCCAACGTGGGCGGTGCCGTCCCGCAGCATCAGCACAGGGTCAGGCTCACACCCGGCAAGGGAAGGCCGAGCAGCGTCGTGCTCCAGGTCTCGCCCGGGGCGATGGGCAGGGCCCGGGTGAGGGTGCCGGTCGTGATGATGTCGCCGGGTATCAACGGCGGGCTTTCCGGATCTTGCCCCAGCAGGTCGACGAGGTGGCGCAGCGCCGCAAGCGGGCCGCCACCAAGCACGTTCGTGGCCCGCCCATGGTCAGCCTCGACGCCATCGCGCCGCAGGACGATCTCGAAGGTGGCTAAAGCCGCGAGCCAGGCGTCGGCGTTCGCGACGCTGATGGCCTCGGTCCGACCCAGCAATAGCGCCCCATGCAGGCCGAAAGCCGCGACCGTGTCGGCCGCCGCGAAGCGCCAGCCGGGAAAGAGCGATTGCACGAGTTCGAAGCCATGGCCGACCCACGCCACGCAGGACAAGAGCGCTCGCTCGTCCATTCCCCGGTCCGGCGTCCGCGCCAGCCCGAAGACGATCTCGGGCTCGATCCGCGGCTCGACGAGGGCGGACAGATCGAAGGGGACGCGCGGCTCGGCGAGCCGATGCATGGTGGTGTCGTACACATAGCCCCAAATCGGCGCGTGCACGTTGTATTCCGACCAGATCGTGGTGTTGGTGAAGCCGATCTTCCTTCCAACGACGCGCTCGCCTCGCCCCTCCCGCATGCGCCGGACCGCTGCCGTGACCTTGTAGGCTGAGGCGAGATCGAAGGCGGGCTCGCGGCTCGACAAGGGAGCGATCTGCCGCCTCTGGTCGAGCGCCGAGAGAACCTCCAAGGCGGTCGCAATCGGCTCGGGAGAATTATCCTGGAGGTTGACCGCCATCGCATCACCATCCCGCATCGTGCAAAAGGATCGCCGACGAGCTTACGCCGAATCGGTCCGGGCGTGCCGGTCGAAACGCTCGCCGCAGCAAGAACGGAAGCCAGCATGAAGATCACGCAGCTGACCCACCACGACCTCGACGGCTATGGGGCCTCGACGGTCGTCGGCGCCTTCGCGGATGTGAGCCGTGTCGTCCACGTGTCGCGCTACTCCGATGTCGGGCCCTTGGTCGAGGTGGAGTTGGTGCGCCTTCGACGGGCCGAGCAGCCCGAGATGCTGGTCATGACCGATCTCGGGCTCGAGCCCGTGGCCGTGACCTTCATCAAAGCCTTTGCGGCGATGAATGCCAAACGGGGGAGCGAACGCGGCCATCGGCTGCTCGTTCTCGACCATCACGCCTCGTCGGTCGACCAGCTGGCCGCGCAGGGGCTGCTTCCCGCATTGGCAACCGCAACCGCTGGGCCGGGCCTGCACCGCTTCTCCTTCGACGACCCCGCAATCGTGGTCATGGTCGACGAAACCCGCTGCGCGACGCGGCTGGCCTATGATCATCGCGATCTATACGCCGCGAAGGCGCCGGACGCCGAGACCGCGGCGGGGCTTGCCGTTCTCGTCGATGCGATCGACGCCGTGGATTTGTGGAGGAAGGATGACCCGATCTTCCGCCAAGCCCTCGTGCTCGACGAAGTATTCTGGGACAACGTGTCGGGCATCATTCCAATCGCTCACCCGTGGCATGACCGCTTCGTTGGTCGGCTGCTGCTCGAGATGGCGGCTCGTCTCGGCAAGGGTGCCGCTCCGGCCATGATCGAGCGGGAGGTCGGAGCCATCCGGACGCAGATCATCGACGCCATGCTGGCTGACGAGCCCGGTGACGATCGCGACATGACGGCGCGGATGCGGATCGCGCCGCTGCTCGCCCGCTCACCGGAGCTGTTTCACCGGCTCGAAGGAGGGCCCAAACTGTCCTTCGGCCTCGACGCGGGCACGTTTCAGCGGGTGTCGGACGTCATCATGGCGAGCCACGATGCCACCCTGGTCATCAACGTCCAACGCTCGGGCTCGATGTCGTTCCGCTCCAACGACGAGACGGCGCTCGAGGCCGCACGCAAATTCCGCGGCGGCGGCCACAAGGATGCGGCCGGGGGCCGGCTCATCAGCGGGGGCGCCACGTCTCTGGCCGACGCCGTGGCGCAGGTCGAGCCCGTCCTCAACCCGCCGAAACCCGACGTGTCCAAGAGTCCGTTCGCGGCCTTGCAGAGCTTCAAAGCCTAGGAGCCTGTCTCGATGGGCGGCGCAAACCGGCCAGCATCGGCGCATCCGCATGGTCAGTGCGACGGCGGCACACGTGACCGCGATCAGGCTGTCCCGCCCTCGACGATCTCGAACCCCGTATCGATGGTCTGCGGTGTCCCGCTTCGTTCCGGCTCGGACAGGATCTGATCTACGGCGATCCTGCCGATGCGGAGGCGATTGGATCGAACCGTCGACAGCGGCGTCGGCAGCGCCTCCCCGATGTCGAGGCCGTTGAACCCAAAAAGCGCCAGATCGCGCTTGGGGACGATGCCCTCGGCCATGCAGTGGAACACGCCTCCCACCGCCATGTCGTCGTTGGAGAACACCACGACGTCGAGGCCGCTGGAACGCCCGAGCAGAACGGCCAGGACGTTCCGGCCGGCTTGGGTCGAGCTCGGCCCCTCGTGCATGGCCTGGTCGACCAGCGTCAGACCGGCCTCGGCGAGCGCCTGCACCAGCCCCTCCCATCGCAGCCGTGCGCGGCGATCGGTAGTCCAATCGTGTCCGACGTAGCCGAAGCGCCGGTACCCGCGCCCGATCAGGTGGCGGCCGGTCGCGTAGCCCGCGGCCCGATGAGAGAGGCCCACCGCGAGGTCGATCGGCGTGGAATCGATGTCCATGAGTTCGGCGACGCGCACGCCGCTCTGCTCGAGGCGGCGGCGCGTGATCTCGGTATGTTCGAACCCCACGATGATCATGGCGGCCGGCTTCCAGGCCAGCAGCGATCCGACGAGCTTCTCCTCGACCGCGGGATCGTAGCCCGTGATGCCGACGACCGGCCGGTAGCCCGAGGGTTCGAGTCCCCCGTCGATCCCGCGCAGCACATCGGCGAAGACGATGTTGGACAGCGACGGAATCACGACCCCGATCAGGTTGGAGGTGGCCGAGGCGAGCGTGCCCGCCACCTGATTGCGCACGTAGCCGGTATCCTGGACCGCCGCCAACACGCGCTGGCGGGTTCCCTCGGAGACCGGACCGACGTCCCGCAGGATGCGCGAGACCGTGATTTCGCTGACGTCGGCGAGTCGGGCCACGTCCGCCAACGTGACGGCCGCCGACGATCCGGCCACGCGTCGTCGTCTTGGCGTGTTCCGATCGACTCCCATGACGCGCTGCATCCTCCTGACCTCTTCGACTATGGCCCAAGCGGGATCAAAGTCTCGCGGAAAATTTCGTCGGCGGTCCCGCAGCCCGCGGGTAACCCGACCGTCGCAACAGCGATCGAAAGTCAAATGACAGCGCTGTCATTTTGTTGATGACAGCGCTGTCATTCCATGACTTACTGGGATCAAGATCGGCTCGACCGGCGGACAAGTGGGGAAACGATGACACAGGAGACCGCCGAGGCAGTTGCCGTGATCGGCCTCGGATCGATGGGCTTGGGTGTAGCCGCTTCGCTCGTCCGCGCCAGCATGTACGTGACGGGGTTCGATCCCGCAGAGGCCGCTCTAGCAAAATTCGTCGAGGCCGGCGGGCGCGCCGCACGCAATCCGGCAGACGCCGCCCGGAACGTTCCAGTGGTGGTCGTCGTCGTGGTCAACGCGGCCCAAACCGAGACCGTGCTGTTCGGCCCCGAAGGCGTCGTCCCGGTCATGCGCCAGGGCGGCGTCGTGCTCTCCTCGGCCACGATGGCGCCTGATGACGCGCGCCGGCTGGCGCAGCGCTGCGAAAGCGCCGGCCTGCTCTATCTCGACGCGCCGATCAGCGGCGGCGCTGGCCGGGCCGCCAGCGGGGAGCTGACCGTCATGGCTTCGGGCAGCCCGGAGGCCTTCGCGCGCGCAAAGCCCGTTCTCGATGCCATCGCGGCCACAGTCTATCGTCTGGGGGACGAGGCGGGCATCGGGGCCTCGTTCAAGATGATCAACCAGTTGCTCGCCGGGGTGCATATCGCGGCCGCCTGCGAGGCCATCACCTTCGCCAAGCGGCTCGGGCTCGACATCGACAAGGTGTTTGAGGTGATTACCGCCTCGGCGGGCAATTCCTGGATGTTCCAGAACCGGATCCCGCACGTTCTCGCGGGCGACTACAGGCCCGCCAGCGCGGTGGACATTTTCGCCAAGGACCTCGGCATCGTGGCCGATATGGGACTGGCGGCCAAATTCCCGACCCCCCTCGCGGCGAGCGCCCTGCAACTCTTCCTGATGACCTCCGCGGCCGGGATGGGTCGCGACGACGATGCCTCGGTGGCCCGCCTCATGGCGCAGATCACGGGCCTCGAGCTGCCCGGAATGAACCGCAAAGTGTGACCGGGCGAACGGCCGACCACCGGAAACGGTGGCGAAACGAGGGAGGACGATGATCGTGCGCGACAGCCAGGCAACAGCCGTCATTCCGGCACCTCCGACCGCGATGAGCAGGCGTTGGACGGCGCTGCTTCAGGTCCGCGAGCTGAACGTACTCACCGCGCTCCTGGTCGTGGTCGCGTTGATCAGTTTTTCGACCCCCTACTTCCTGACCACCGACAATCTGATGGGTGTGTTTCGCTCGTTCTCGCTGATCGCGATCATGTCGATCGGGATGGTGATGGTGATCATTACCGGCGGCATCGATCTTTCGGTGGGCTCGGTCATGGGACTGTCGTCGCTTGTGACGGCGCTCGGCTTTCAGTCGGGTCTGCCGACCGCCGTGTGCATCCTGGGGGGACTGGCGACCGGGCTCATGTTCGGCCTGTTCAACGGCGTGCTGATCACCCTCATTCGGCTGCCGCCCTTCATCGCCACGCTCGGATCGCTCAGCATCGGCCGCGGGCTGATGTACATCATCACCCATGGGGTGCCGCTGACGCCCGACACGCCCGACAGCTTCGCCGAGATCGGCCAGGGCTATGTCGGGCTGGTGCCGGTGCCGGTCGTGATCATGCTCGCCATGACGATCGTGTTCTCGGTGCTGATGCGACAGACGCGCTTCGGACGCCACGTCTATGCGACGGGCGGCAACGAGCAGGCCGCTCGGCTGAGCGGCGTAAAAACGGCGCGCGTAAAGCTCCTCGTTTACATGCTGTCCGGCTTCATCGCCGCCATCGCGGGCGTCATCAGCTTCTCCCGCTACCTCTCGGCGGAGCCCGCATCGGGCTTCGGTTCCGAACTCGACGTGATCGCGGCAGCCGCGATCGGCGGCGCCAGCCTGGCGGGCGGCGTCGGCAGCGTCGAGGGCGCCATCATCGGGGCGGCGCTGGCCGGCATCATCGCCAACGGCGTCGTGCTGATGAACATCAACACTTACGCCCAGCAAGCCATCACGGGCGCGGTCATCCTGATCGCGGTCAGTCTGGATGTCTGGCGAAGTCGCAGCAGAGGAGTCTGAGCAGGAACAAGGGGTCGAGCATCCGGGGCGTCGCGTCCCCCAAATCGCGCAATCAACAATCTGGGAAAAGGAAACGGATCATGAGGAAGCTTCAACAGGTTTCGATCGCGGCTATGCTGGCGGCCCTGCCGCTGTGCGCCGCAACGGCGGTCTTTGCCAAGGACGCCAAGGACATCGTCATCGCGGTGATCCCGAAAGTCGCGGTTCCGTTCTTCGATGACTGCAACAACGGCGCCGCAGCGGCCGCAAAGGCGGACGGCGTACAATATCAGTGGGTGGTTCCGCAGAACACGCAAGGCTCGACCCAGGTCAAGATCCTCGAAGATCTGATGAGCAAGAAGGTTGATGGCATCGCGATTTCGGTGAACGAGCCCAAGTCGGTCGAGGCCGTCATCAAGAAAGCGATGGCGAGCGGCATCAAGGTGCTGACGTTCGACTCCGACTCGGCCAAGAGCGGTCGCAGCCTGTACATCGGCACCAGCAACGGCGCGGCCGGCGAGACCATGGGTCAATCCATGGCCAAGGCGATCGACGGCAAGGGCGAGGTGGCCATCGTCACCGGCCAGCTCGGCGCCGCCAACCTCAACGAACGCATTGCCGGCATCAAGAAGGCGCTCGAAAAATATCCCGACATCAAGATCGTGGCCACCGAAGGCACCGAGGACGACCTCGCCAAGGCGGTGTCGGTGGATGAGGCGCTACTCCGCGGCCACCCCAACCTCAAGGGTATTTTCGGCGTGAGCCAGGTGGGCGGCCCCTCCGTGGCCAAGGTCATGGCCACCAAGGAGTTCGGCGCCAAGAAGGGCACCGTGAAGGTGTTCGCCTTCGATGACCTCCCCGACACCGTCAAGGGCGTGAAGGAAGGCTTCATCCAGGGCATCATGGTCCAGCGTCCCGTCACCATGGGCAAGCTGGCGGTCGACCATCTCGTGGCGCAGATCGACGGCAAGGAAACCAATCCGACCGACATCGATACCGGGGTCACCGTGGTCGATGCCTCGAACCTCAACGGCTACACCAAGTAGCGTCGTCCCACGTCGCCAGGGAAGCGATTCCGCTTCCCTGGCCCTCGTATCGAGGTATCGCGGCCGATGAAGCCCTTTCTCCAAATGCGGGACGTGTCCAAGACCTTTCCGGGGGTCCGGGCGCTGAACAAGGTCGACCTCGAGGTCCGGCTCGGCGAGGTGCACGCACTCGCCGGCGAGAACGGCGCCGGCAAGAGCACGCTCATGAAGATCATGACGGGCGTCTACAAAGCCGATCCGGGCGGCAGCATCTTGATCGAAGGCGAGCCCGTCGAGATCGGCGACGCCGTGCATGCGCGCGCGCTCGGCATCAGCATCATCTACCAGGAGCTCTCCATGGTGGAGAACCTGACGGTGGCCGAGAACATCTTCCTGGCCAAGGAGCCGCTTCGGGCCAGCGGGTTTCTCGACAAGGCCCGCATGAACCGCGAGGCCGGCGACGTGCTGGCCACCTTGCATATGGACGTCGATCCCACCACGCCCGTGGCTCAGCTCAGCATCGGCCAGAAGCAGATGATCGAGATCGCCAAGGCGATTTCCTACCGATCCAAGATCATCGTCATGGACGAGCCGACGGCCTCGCTCAGCCATCACGAGGCCGTCACGCTGATGGGCCTCATCCGCAAGCTGCGCCAGCAGGGTATCGGCATCGTCTACATCACGCACCGGCTCGACGAGATCTTCGAGATCGCCGATCGCGTGACGATCCTGCGCGACGGCAGCACCGTGGATTCGCTGCCAATCGCGGCAGTTACGCGCGACATTCTGGTTCGCAAGATGGTCGACCGCGAACTCAGCCAGCTCTACGGCAAGCACACCTGTCACGCCACGAGCGAGGTCCTGCTGGAGGTCAAGGCGCTGACGCTGCAACACCCCCGGGCGCATCAGGCCAAAGTGAAGGATATCGATTTCACCCTGCACAAGGGTGAGGTCCTCGGCTTCTTCGGGCTGATCGGCGCGGGCCGGACGGAAATCATGGAAATGATTTTCGGCATGCGCGCCTCCAGCGGCACCATAGCGGTCGAGGGGCGGTCGGTCGCGATCAACGAGCCCGCCGACGCCATCACGCACGGCATCGGCTTCGTCACCGAGGACCGCAAGGAACAGGGCCTGGTGCTCGGCATGAGCGTGCGTGAGAACTTCAGCCTGACCCACCTCGAAGCCTATTCGCCGCAGTTCTTCGTGAACCGTCAAAAGGAGGCGGCGCGATGCCGCGACTTCGTCAAATCGCTGGGCATAAAAACGCCCTCCACCGAGCAGCGGGTCATCAACCTGAGCGGCGGCAATCAGCAGAAGATCGTGATCGCCAAATGGGTCGCCCGGTCACCCAAGATCCTCATCGTCGACGAGCCGACGCGCGGCATCGACATCGGGGCCAAGGCCGAGGTGCATGCGCTCCTGGCCAGGCTCGCTCGTGACGGCATGGGCGTCATCGTCATCTCGTCCGATCTGCCCGAAGTACTGGCGGTCAGCGACCGCGTGATCGTGATCAAGGATGGCCGGATCAGCCGCACGTTCGAGCGGGCCGACGCCTCGCAGGAAACCATCATGGAAGCTGCTACGGCCTGATGCCGCACGGGCGTCGGCCGCACAACACTCAAGGAGCATCGGAATGAGCAAGAACATCATCTTCACCGGCGGCAGCGGCAAGGCCGGCAAGCATGTGGTGCAGTATCTCGTCGAGCACGGCTACAACGTCCTCAACCTCGACACCAAGCCCCTCAACAATCCCAAAGTCCGCACCCTGATCACGGACATTACCGACAGCGGACAGGTGTTCAACGCCCTCACCAGCACCTTGGAGCTGCACGAGTTCGCGCCCTCGCTGCGGGCACCGAAGATCGACGCCATCGTGCATTTCGCGGCGATCCCGCGCATCATGCTGGTGCCGGACAACGAGCTGTTCCGCATCAACACCATGGGCACCTACAACATCGTCGAAGCGGCGGAAAAGCTCGGCATCCGCAAGACCATCATCGCGTCGTCGGAAACCACCTATGGCCTCGTCTTCGCCAACGAGCCGCGCGATCCCGCCTATTTCCCGCTCGACGAGGACTATCCGGTCAACCCGATGGACAGTTACGCGCTGTCCAAGATCTGTAACGAGCGCACCGCGCACGCCTTCCAGCAGCGCACGGGGTCGGACATTTACGCCATCCGCATCGGCAACGTCATCGAGCCGCACGAATACGCCGATTTCCCAAAATTCTTCGCCGACCCGGGTTTCCGCAAGCGCATCGCGTGGAGTTACATCGACGCCCGCGACCTCGGTCAGATCATCCGGCTCGCCATCGAGAAGGACGGGCTCGGCTTCCAGATCTTCAACGCGGCGCAGAATGACTGCTCGTCCGACGTGCCTACCGCGGAATTGCTGAAGCGCTTCTACCCGAACGTGCCGGTGCGTGGGCCACTCGGTGCGTACGAGTCGCTGCTGTCCAACCGCAAAACCCGCGCGATGCTCGGCTTCGAGGAGCAACACAACTGGCGGAGCCACCTGTCCCCTGGCGGGAGTCAGGCCACGGGAGCGGGTCGCTGAGCTGAGCGGCGCGCCAGAGAACAGAAAAGATCAATCACAACGGAGGACCACCATGAGGACGACGACATTGACGATGCTTGCCGCGGCGCTGGTTACGGCAGGCTCGAACGGGGCCTTCGCGGCCGACGCGACGACCGCGCCTCTGCAGGTGCCGGCCAAAACCCTTCAAGTGCCCACCGCCGACATCAGCCCCGAGATGCAGAAATTCATCGCGGCGCCGCTGAACCCGGACTGGAATTTCCATCCCAAGACCGGCGAGGAATGGCGCGCCATGGCGGACAAGATCGCGGCTGGCGTTGTGCCGGGCCTGCCCGCCATGCAGGAACGGATGCACGTCAAGGTCGCCTCCACCACGATCGATGGTGTCAGGGTAAACATCGTCACCCCCGACGACATCCCGGCGCAGAACCGCGACAAGGTGATCGTGCACGTGCACGGCGGCTGCTACGTCTACTTCCCGGGCGCCTCCGGCACCACGGAGGCGATCATGATGGCGGGTTTCGGCCACTACAAGGTGGTCGCGGTCGACTACCGCATGCCACCCGAGGCCTATTTTCCGGCCGCGCTCGATGACGCGATGACGGTCTACAAGTCGGTCCTCAAGACCACCGACCCCAAGAATGTCGGCATCATCGGGACATCGGCGGGCGGCGCGCTGACGTTGGAGATGGTGGTGAAAGCCAAGCAGGACGGCCTGCCGATGCCCGGCGCCATCGCGCCCGGCACCCCCATGTCGGACGTGACCAAGACCGGCGATTCCTTCTACACCAACGAGTTCGTCGACAACGTGCTGGTCTCGCCGAGCGGCTTTTGCGACGATGCGGCCGCCTTCTACGCCCATGGTCATGACATGAAGGATCCGCTGCTGTCGCCCGTCTATGCGGATATGACGGGCTTTCCGCCCACGATCCTGACCACCGGGACCCGCGACCAACTGCTCAGCAACACGGTGCGGGTGCACCGCAAGTTGCGCCGCGCCGGGGTCGAAGCTGACCTCAATGTCTATGAAGGGGAATCGCACGCCCAGTATCAGTTCGACGACCGTGTGCCCGAAACCAAGGAAGCCTTCGGCGACATCGCGGCCTTCTTCGGCAAGCATCTCGGCAAATAGTCGCCGCCGCTTTCTGCGAGGAGTCTCCCATGTTGCGCTTTTCCGCCAATCTCGGCTTTCTGTGGCCCGATCGGCCATTGCTCGACAGGATCGATGCGGCGGCGGCAGCCCGCTTCAGAGCGATCGAACTGCACTGGCCCTATGACGTGCCGGCCGAGCGCGTACGCGGCAAATGTGACGAACACGGGCTGGTGCTGCTCGGCATCAACACCGTCCGCGGCGATGTCGCGGCGGGCGAGAACGGGCTCGGCGCGCTCGCCGGGCGCGAGGACGAGTTCCAGGCTGCGGTCGACCAGTCGTTGGCCTTCTGCCGAACGGCTGGTGGCACTGCCGTGCACTGCATGGCGGGCGTGGTGCCGCCGGACGGGAGGGAGGCGGCCCGCGCCGTATTCGTCAAGAACCTCAGGGCTGCCTCGGCCAAAGCGGCCCAGGACGGGATCACGCTTCTTCTCGAACCGCTGAATCCGCACGATGCGCCGAACTATTTCTATTCAACGGTCGATGAAGGCGCCGCCATCATCGCCGAGACCGGCTGCGCCAACGTCCAGCTGATGTTCGACTGCTATCACGTCGGCCGCGTGGGGGGCGACGTGATCGGCACGCTCGAACGCCTGCTGCCGATCATCGGCCACGTCCAGATCGCGGCGGTGCCGAGCCGGGCGGAGCCGGACGGCGGCGAGCTCGATTACCGGGCGGTCTTCGCGGCCTTGGAACGACTGCCCTATGCGGGGTGGATCGGCTGCGAATACAAGCCGGCGGGCGGCACTGACGAGGGCCTCGGGTGGACCCGGGCGCTCGAGGTCGACCTCGCGGCCACCCGGTAGGCGACGGGTCGCAAGCAGTTCAGCCTGATATTATCCCGCCCGTGGCCACCAAGGCAGTGGGGGCCTCGTTAGTCCGACCAAAACCCCCCTCGAAAGGGACGCGTGATGCTGCTGGGTTGTATCGCCGACGACCTCACGGGCGCGACTGACCTCTCGCTGATGCTCACCAAGGAAGGGCTGCGCACCGTGCAATCCACGGGCGTGCCCAGGGGTGGCCTGAACCTCAACGGGGTCGACGCCCTGGTGATCGCATTGAAATCACGCTCCATCCCGGCCGGCGAGGCGGTCGCCCAGTCGCTCGACGCCGCGCAGGCGCTGCAGGCGCTCGGCGCCCAGCGCCTGTTCTTCAAATATTGCTCGACCTTCGACTCGACCGACCAGGGCAATATCGGTCCGGTGATCGATGCCTTGTTGGCCCTCGTGGGCGGCCAAACCATCGCCTGCCCGGCCTTTCCCAGGGCCGGACGGACCATCTATGCGGGGCAGTTGTTCGTCAACGGCGTGCCGCTGAGCGAAAGCCCGATGAAAGACCATCCGCTGAACCCGATGCACGACAGCGACCTGCGCCGCGTGCTCGGCCGTCAGACGCGCTTGCCGGTCGGCCTCGTGTCGTTCGAGGACGTCGAGGCCGGACCCGATGGGGTGCGGAGCGCGCTCGCGCGCGAAGCGGAGGCTGGCTGCCGGATCACCATCATGGATGCCCTGACGGACCGGCATTTGCGCGACATCGGGGCCGCCGCGTCGCATCTTCCGCTGGTGACCGGCGGCTCGGGCATCGCCATGGGGCTGCCGGCCGCCTATCGGGCAGCAGGATTGCTGAAAAGCCTGACCACGCCCCCGCGCGTAATGGCGGCCCCCCCCGGCCGTGCCGCGATCCTGGCGGGATCATGCTCCACCGCCACGCGCCAGCAGGTGGCGAACGCCTTGGCGGCGGGCCTGCCCGCCATCCAGATCGACGCGGCGCGCGTAGCGGACCGAAGCCAGTCGATCGAGGATGTGCTTGGCTGGGTCGACGCGCAGACGGGTGCCGAGCCGATCCTGATCTATTCCAGCGCCGACCCGACCGTGGTGCGCGAGGTCCAGGGGCGCCTCGGGCGCGATGCCGCGGGTTCGATGATCGAGGACGTGCTGGCTGGAACGGCGCGCGGTCTGCAACGGCGTGGCTTCTCGCGCCTGCTGGTGGCGGGCGGCGAGACCTCCGGCGCCGTCGTCCATGCTCTCGGCATCCAGGCCTTGGCGATCGGCCCGGAGATCGACCCGGGCGTGCCATGGACCCGCACGCTCGATGGCCCCGACCTGGCGCTGGCGCTGAAATCGGGCAACTTCGGCGCCCCGGACTTTTTCCTCAAGGCCTGGGCGCAGCTCTCGTGAGCCATGCCACAGCGGGTCTGGGTGAGTTCTTGCTACGCGGCAACCGGGAAAACCGCGGCCCAAGCCGCGCGGCCACCATCAACGGCCGAGCAATCCACGGTTATGGTCGGCACACAACTGAGCACGTTGCTGTGCACAAGAACGAAAATTCGCCAGTGGGTTCAGTGTAGAAACGTTGGCTGGGGGACCTGGACCCCAAATGTCACCTATGTTAAGGCTCTGATCTCTCTCAACCTATTGCCATCATTCGTGTTTTCGGGGCTCAGTCGTGGGCACAAACAGGGGCACACGGCAGATGCAGCTTCCGAATGGCATCGAGCAACACGGCACCGGCTGGCGGATTAGGATCAGGGTTCCCCGGGATGTCAAAGTCGCGGTTGGCCGTGACCTCATCCGCGAGACGATCAAAGAGACCGACCACCACAAGGCCATAGAAGCCGGCCTTAGCCGCATCGCGGAGTTAACCCGCGAGTGGAACGCCATCAGGTCGCGAGGCCAGTTCACCCCCGCGTTGCGGGCACGGGCCACGGCCGAGTTCTTCAACGATGCACGCGAATACGAAGGGCAGCAAACGGCGCTGCTCCCTCCTGATCATATGCAGGCCCGCGCCGCGGCCCTCATCGAAGAGATCGGGGATGATCTCGACAACATCCTACGCCCAGGCGCCATCGAATGGCTGACGATCGCGGGTGCCAGCGACTTCGAAAAGGATCGGCGTCAAAAGCTCGCGCAGAGCCTTCGCAACCACCTCGTCCGCAGCGAGCCCGGTCCTGTCGGTTGGTTCGCGGACGAGTTCATCGCTCGCGAACGCATTGATGCACCGCGCGGCAGCTCGGCATATCGAGACCTATGCCTTGCGCTCACCCGGGCATGGTTGCGGAGCTTGGACGCCACCGCTCAGCCCGAGCCTGTGCCGCTTAAGGTAGCGAAGGCCGAGCCGACGATCACAGAGGCCTTCGAACAGTTCGCCCGCGCTAACCCGTATGGCGTGAAAAGGGACACACTCGACTACTCCCGCGAATGTATCGGGCTTTTCGCTCAAAGTGTGCCCGCCGGCGCTACCGTGGCGCAGATCAACAAGGCGGCAGTTCGCGAGTGGCTAGACCTCTTGCTTCAGATGCCGGTTCAGGCCGCGAACGCCAAGGCGTTCCAGAACATGACAATTCGGCAGGCTGTAGAGGCGAATAAGACCGTCGGAAAGCCCACCATCAGCCGGAAAACGATCAACAAATATCTCAGCGCCCTTGGTTCGCTCTGCCGATGGCTCGAAAGCCGCGACCAGATTCCAAACAATCCGACCACCGGCCTGTATTTCCGGCTCGCCAAGCGCAAGGGAAGCCCGGAGCCGTTCACGGTCGCCGAGCTTCAAACCCTGTTCACCTCGACCGAGTTCAGGGCGCCACGCGATGATTGGCGCTACTGGCTTCCGCTCCTAGCCCTGTTCAGCGGCGCGCGAATGAGCGAGATCGGACAGCTCCTTGTCGCCGATGTCCGGCGGGATCACGGTCGCTGGACCTTCCACTTCACCGAGTATGGTGATGACGAGAAGACCTTGAAGACGGCGACGAGCACGCGCGTCGTTCCCGTTCATCCCGAGCTTGAGCGCCTCGGCTTCCTCGAATTCGTTCGGCGGCTCGACGGTCGAGGGGAACGCCGGCTATTCCCAGACCTAGAGCGGTTTGCGCGCTGATTGAATCGGCGGGGTAGCGTTTCGAGTTGCGAT